>JAJDEW010000136.1 GCA_029259595.1 Planctomycetota bacterium
CGTGGACCTGCGACCACGGCCGCTCGCCAAGGCGACGGACGCGTCGTCTCCTTCGTCGCTGGTCCTGGATCCGAGGTCGGTGACGGGGGCCGCGGAGCGCAGGCCCGCCGCAGGCGGGCCGTAGCGCAGCCTCGGAGCCGAAGGCTCCGTGCTGGTGCCGTTGCGCGGCGCCAGCCGCGCAATCAGGCACAGGCGCGCGACGGAGTGCGCGCCGCGTCCTAAGGAGGTGCCGGCCCGCGGCTCTCGGACAGCGCGGCCCTCGGGTTGCGTCCCTCGCTGCGAGGATCGAATCGTCCTTGCACGACCCCGCCTCATCACGCACAGCGATTGCGAGCGAAGCGAGCGAGTCCGTCGACCGCGCCGGAGCGCGCATCCATCGACCACCTCATCGCCCATCGTTCGGTCCATGTCCGCGGCATCGACCTTGGAACTCCCCTCGACGCCTCGCTCGCTTCGCTCGCAATCGCTGTGCGCTGTGAACGGGCTTCCGCCAGCACGGGACGCAACCCGCCGCGAGGTCGCAACCCGAAGGCCCCGGATCGGGCAGTCGCGGGCCCCAACCGCGTCCGAAGGGCCCTCCCCTACCCCAGCCGCAGTCCGCAGTCCGGGCAGCGGGGCGCTTCGGTCCCAAGCGTGGCTCCGCAGGCGGGGCAGGCGGGTTCCTCGGACGCGACGTCCATTCGTTCCGCGATGGCGCGGGCCTCGTCATCGAGGGTCGCCAGCCAGGCTCCGTCGAGGGCCGCCTTGGCGCCGTTCGTGTCTTTGCCCGCGACCGCGAGCAGGAAGCGGGTGCCTCAGGCATTCACGTTGCCGTCGGGCGGCTGCACGATCTCGGAGCTGACGCCGGCGGCGGCGAGGGTCTGCTTCATCTCGCGCAGGACGGAAAACGGTCCGACCGCGAGAAAGGCGGGATCTTCGAGCTCGTCTTGCATGGCCCCACCATGCCGGTCGCCGCCGTCATCCGTCAAGGTCCGCCGACGCGAGCAAAACCACGCCGCCGGCACTCCGTGGCCCGCGAAGCGGGGTAGGCTGCGCCCATGTCGGGAGCAGCCTCAGGGATCCGGAACGTGCGCCTCGGGCGGAGCGTACGCAGCGTCCTCGTGACGCTGCTCGTCCTGCCGTGCCCTGGAGGGCGAGCCGTGGGTCAGACAGAGGCCGGCGCCGCTCCGCCCTCGCGCTCTCCGATCGTGCTGATCGTCGCGGACGACCTCGGCTACGGCGACCTCGCCTGCTACGGGAACGCTCGGATCGCGACGCCTTCGATCGACCGGATCGCTGCGCGCGGGTTGCGCTTCACGCAGGCCTACGTCACGTCCTCGGTCTGCAGCCCGTCGCGGGCCGGCCTTCTGACCGGGCGCTATCAGCAACGCTGGGGCTACTACAACAACGCCGACGCGAAGTTCGGACTGCCCCTGCGCGAGACGACGCTGGCCGACGTCCTGCGCGACGCCGACTACGCGACGGCGGCTGTCGGCAAGTGGCACCTCGGGACGGACCGCGCGCACCACCCTCTGTCGCGGGGATTCGACGAGTTCTGGGGCTTTCTGTCGGGCTCGCGCTCGTACCGGCTCGGCCCGGCCGCCGGCGCGAACCAGCCGATCCTGTCCGGCTTCGAACCCGTCGACGAGTCCGGGTATCTGACCGACCGCATCACGGACGTCGCGATCGACTTCATCGAGCGCAAGGCGGGCGAGCCGTACTTCCTGTACGTGTCCTACAGCGCAGTCCATACGCCGATGGAACCGCGTGAGGCCATCGCCGGCGCAGACGGGCTCTCGGACGAAGAGCTGGGCCGCGAGCGTCACTTCGCCTTGCTGCGCGCACTGGACGAGGGCGTCGGTCGCATCCTGGACGCTTTGGACGAGGTCGAAGTCGCGCCGCTCGTCGTCTTCCTCTCCGACAACGGAGCGGCCCCCGAGAACTTCGCGTCGAACGCCCCGCTGCGTGGACGCAAGAACGAGCTCTTCGAAGGCGGAGTCCGCGTGCCCATGATCGTGTCCTGGCCCGGGAGGATCGCGCCGGGCACGACCACGGCGGAAACCGTCATGGCCTTCGACCTCTTCCCGACCTTCGCGGACGTCGCCGGCGCCACGCTGCCAGGAACGCTCGAGCTCGACGGCGTCGACCTCGCGCCGGTCCTCGCCGGCGGTGCGTTGCCCGAACGGACGCTCTTCTGGGAGGACAACCGCTACTGGGCCGTCCGCAAGGGGGACTGGAAGCTCGTCTGCACGATCCGGGAATGGCGCTACGAGCTGTTCGACGTCGTCCGGGATCCGGGGGAGACGGAGGATGTGTCCGACGAGCACCCCGGCGTGCTCGTCGATCTCTTGCGCGCACATGGCACGTGGCGGCGCGAGAAGCCCTTCTTCCTCGTTCGCTGACAAGGGCGGATCCGGCGCGCAACAACGCATAGAATCGCGCCATGCGTCGCTTGCTCGCACCGTTGGCCGGAACGGCCGTTCTGGCTCTGGCCCTCGTCTCCCTCGACTGTGGCGGCGGGTCTTCCGCCCCGCGCGGCGTCGAGCTCCGGCCTGGCGACTCGCTGCTCGACCATGCGCGCGCGATCCGCGTCGTGCAGACACCGCAATCCATCGTTCCATCCGACCTGGCGGGTCCCCTGGGCGACATCCTCACGCGTCGCGTGATCGCGATCGACCCCACGGCCTGGACGCCGGAAACGCACCGGCTGAAGTCCCGACCCGAGCTCGCGGCCTGGAAGACGCGCCCTGCGGTACGACTCGACCTGGATCTCGGGCCGCCGCAGGTCGAACACGAGGGTCGCGCGCTGATCCGCACGGCCAGCAGCCTGGCCCAGGTGAGCGTCGTCGAGCACCTGACCGCGTGGCAGGACGACGTCCGCCCGGCCCTCTTCCGGTGGAATGCCCACGACGGCACGCTCACCGCCTACGCCGCCCAGCCACCCGGGCCCTTCCTCTTTCACTATCGCCCGGGATCCGACGGCGTGCTGGACGCGGTCGCGGCGCGGCTCGCTCCCGGCGCGCGCGTGCCGACGCATGGCGACGAGCTGGTTCGCTCCATCACGCTCGAGCGCTGGACGTTGCCCGCGCTCCTCGCGCCGGCACCCACGACCCTCGCCCTCGACGTCGAGCCCCTGCTCGGCGATGCCTTGTCGCTCGCGCTCGGCGTCCTCGACCTCGGTCTGGCGCTCGAGGACGGTCGCCTGATCCGCAGCGACAGTCCCGGAGATGGCGTCACTTTCGCGGTGGACGTCGAGTCCGAGGGTCGACGCACGCGCGCCTTCGAGCAGCACGTCGTGCCGCAGGAGGGCTTTTTCGAGGCGCAGCTCGACCTCGCGGAGTTCACGGGACGGACCGTCACGCTCCTCCTTTCGACCTCGGCCGGCCCGGCCGGCGACGTGCACTCCGACCTCGCGGTCTGGGGCGATCTGCGACTCACCGGTGACGTACTGCGGCCTCCCGCACGGCCGCACGTCGTGCTGGTGGACGTCGACACGCTGCGGGCCGACCGGCTCGGCTGCTACGGCTACGAGCGCGAGACCTCCCCCCGGATCGACGCCTGGGCCCGCTCCGAAGGCGTCGTCTACACGCACACGTCCTCGGCGAGCGACTGGACGCTGCCCTCGACCGCTTCGATCCTGACCGGCTTGCTCGTATCCCAGCACACGGTCCACGAGAAGACCTCCCGCATCCCCCCGGCCACCGAACCGATCGCCGTACGCCTGAAGCGCGCGGGCTACGAGACGCTCGCGCGGACGGACGGCGGTTGGCTCTCGCCGGAGTACGGCTTCGATCAGGGCTTCGACTCCTTCGACACGCGTCGCCGAAGCCACGACGAGCACCAGCGCGTGGGCTGGAAGCCCGAGCTCGAGCGACTGCGAACACGACGGAGCGAGAAGCCCGTCTTCTTCTTTCTCCAGACCTTCCAGGTCCACGATCCGCACGAACACGATCTCCGCTTCGACGACCCCGACGCCCCGTACGACGGCCACTTCGCGTCCCAGGACATCGTGCGCGTGCGCCCTCAGGGTCCCGACGGCCACGGCTATCAGCTGAACGCGAACGACTGGCGCTACGTCTCCGACGTCTACGACGCGGCCGTACGACGCATGGACGACGTCGTGGGCGCGTTTCTGGAGGGCTTGGCGGGCGCCTTCGGGGACGAGCCCTACCTCGTGTTCTTCACCTCCGACCACGGCGAGGAGATCTCCGAGCGCGGAGACTTCGGACACGGGCATTCGCTCTACGACGAAGTCGTCCGCGTGCCGCTCATCGTTCGCTTCCCCGGCGGGAAGGCGGGGCGCGTGGAAAGTCCGGCTTCGAACCTCGACATCGTTCCGACGATCCTGGACGTGGTCGGACTCCCCTCGCCCGAGCACCTGCCCGGCCGTTCGCTACGCGCCGGCCTGGCCGGGCCACGACCGATCGTCTCGGAACACGGGCCCACGACGTCGGCGCTGCTGCTCGACGGGTGGAAGCTCGTGCATGGCAAGAGCGACACGTACACCGCTGGTGAGCTTCCGGCGCTCTACCACGTGGCCGCGGATCCCGACGAGCGCGACGACCGCTCCGAGCACGAGGTTCAGCGTCGCAACGAGCTGCTCGAGCTCTTGGAACGCTTCCGGCTCGCACACCCGCGCGTCGCGGAAAAAGCGACGCTGGCCGGCGAGCTCTCGCCCGAAGTGCTCGCAGAGTTGCGCGCCATGGGCTACCTCGGCGAGGACGAGTGACACCGCATCCGTCCCGGCCGACCACTCCTTCGCGGCACCGCCACGCTGGGGGGACTCCGTTCGCCTCCACGACCGGACGGTGACGCGAACCTGCGGTTCACCGCCGGCGTGACAAGCCCGCGTCCACGATCGGAAGCAACTTGCGCACGATCGCGTCGGCCGCGACGCGGTGGCCGGCGGCGTTCCAGTGCGGGTCGTCCGGAAAGCAGGTCGGAAAGACCTCCGTTGCCCGGAAGTCCGTGAGCAGGGAGCCGATCGGGAAGTTCGCCGACTCCGACCAGGCCTCGAACCACCCGAACAGCTCGACCGAGTACGGACCGAGCACCGTGTGGCGGCTGTGCGGGAAGAGCATGTCGGGATCCTCGGGACACTCGCGTTCGTCGAACTGGTACCAGCGCGGGAGTACGAGCACGCAGAAGCCCGCGTCCAGGTCTCCGGCCGCCGTTGCCAGCGCTTCGATATTCGAGCGCAGCTCTGCCAGGAACGGCTCGCTCTCCGCGAATGGCATCTCGCTGTGGAAGGTCCGGTGCAGCGGCAGGTTGCCGTCGGTCGTCAGGTCGTAGAGCCGGCGGTGGAGCGCCGGGAGGTACAGCCGCAGGAGTCCGATGGCGAGCGGGAGGCGGTCGTACCACGCGCACAGCCCGCGTCGCTCGATCAGGTTGCGCCACTCGATGTCGTCGTACGGATCGCTCATGTCCACGCAGAGCACGACCAGGTCGGGATGGTAGGTCGCACCCAGCGCGCGGAGCCGACGCAGGCTCAAGAGCGGCGACGCATCGACCCAGGCGAAGTTGGCGGTGCGCACCTTCGCTGCGGGTCGCAGAGCGCGCAGCCCTGCTTCGGCGAGGTGCGGGAAGGCTTCCTCGTGCGGACGATCCAGGCCGAGTCCCATCGTGAAGGAGTCGCCCAGGAACACGATGTTGAACTCGGCCTCCACGTACTCTTCCGGCTCGCGGATCTGGCGCAGACCGTCCGCGTTCCAGCCTCGCCCTCCGCGGCGCCCCGCCGGCCAGTGATCCGGGTCGTGCGCGTCCACGAAGTGCTCGAGGCGCAAGGGCACGGCCAGGATCGGCGCGAGCAGGAACTCCGCCGCCAGCCACAGGGCGACCGCCGCACCGACGAGCAGCCCGCGCCCCCGGCGCCGACGCACGAGCACGTAGACGAAGACCGCCACGCCCAGGGCGAGGACGGCAGCGAGGAGGACGAGCGCCGCTCGTTCGTCCGCGGTGCGCAAGGCGTGGGGCAACGGAACGCGCGCCTCGTCGCCAACGAACTCGCGCAACCATGGCGCCGACTCACCACTCCAGGCGCGCTCGACGAAGCCGTGCCCGAAGACGAGGTAGCTGACGCAGAGAACGGCGAGCAGGGCCACGCTCGCGAACACCGACACGACAAAGGCGCGGTGTGCGCGGACCCCGCGTCCGGATCGCTGCTTCGGTTCGGCTCGTTGCTTCGTCATCGCGATCCGAGTCTTGCCGATGACAGCGGCACTCTGAAGCGGCGCACATGGAAATCTTTGCCGAACGCCTCCACGTTCGAACGACGACTGCGATACGAGCCTCCCGGGTTCGGTAGCCAAGTCAGCAGACGAGGCGTAGAATCGACCTCGTGAACAGTCGCCTGCACGGTCTCCCCTCCCCCCGCGATCTGCGTCGGATCCGCTTCCGCTACGTTTGCGAGCTGGTCGCCTTCGCCTCCCTGTGCCTGTTCGCACACGGCGGTCTGATCTGGTTCGTCGTTTCTGGCTGTGCCGAGGCGAGCCCGGTGCATGCCACCGAGGACGTCGTGGTCCAGGACCTCGACGGCGACCTGGTTCGCCCGTTCACGCAGGTGCGGCCCGGCGTCAAGGGTGTCGTCTTCCTCTTCACCGCCGTGGACTGCCCGATCTCGAACGCCTACTCGCCCGAGCTCGAACGCATCCGCACCGAGTACGCCGACGAGTTCGAGTTCTACGCCGTCTTCGCCGACCCGCGGATCCGCGCGAAGGTCGCCGCCGACCACCTGCGTGAGTTCTCGCTCGGGTTCACGGGTCTCCTCGATCCCGAGCACCAGCTGGTCTCGCTGTGCGAGGCCACCATCACGCCCGAGGCGGCCGTGCTCGACCTCGCCGGCAAGCTCTTGTACCGCGGCCGCATCGACGACCTCTACGTCGACTTCGGCAAGCGCCGCGAGGAGCCGGACCAGCGTGACCTGCGCGCGGCGCTCGACGTCATCCGCGCGGGCGAGCGGCCCGCCGTGACACGTACGCAGGCCGTCGGGTGCTTCATCCCGGACGCGTGAAGTCCGTGGGATTCCGCCCCTACGTGCTGCTTGTCGTCTTCGCCTGCGGATTGGCGCTCCTGTTCGTGCCGGACGACGACGGTCCGCGTTCGAACGTCGCGCTGGCCGGCGCGGCCGATGAACTGGACGAAGCAGGCCTCTTCGACGAGGTCCCGGGAGCGCCGACCTTCGTGCGCGACATCGCCCCGCTCGTCCACGCGAATTGCACTCCCTGTCACCACGCGAACGGTTCGGCGCCGTTCGTCTTGTCCGACTTCGACTCCGTCCGCAAGCGCGCAAACCAGCTCGCGATCGTGACAGAGGACCGCTTCATGCCGCCCTGGAAGCCGCTGCCCGGCTTCGGCACCTTCGCCGACTCCCGCAGGCTCACGGACGCGGAGATCGAGCTCTTCGCACGCTGGGCCGACGCGGGCGCACCGCTGGGCGACCCGCGCGCCGAGCCGCCGCCCCCGGTATTCGACGACCGCTGGCAGCTGGGTGAACCCGACCTCGTCGTCCGCTTGTCCGAGCCGGTCGCGTTACCGGCCGAGGGGCGCGACGTCTGGACCACGCTCGTGGTCCCGCTGGGTCTCACCGAGGATCGCTTCGTGCGCGCGATCGAATGCCGTCCGAGCAATCCGCAGGTCCTCCACCACTTCATGATGTTCGTCGACCGTCAGGGACTGTCGCACGAGCGCGCGACGGGCAAGCTCGTGATCGGCGACGAGGGCATGGCCACGGGAGGCGACCTGTTCGGCGAGGAGCTGATGAGCGAGTCCCTGATGAGCTGGCTGCCCGGCGCGACGCCCAAGCCCCTGCCCGCCGACACGGCCTGGCGCGTTCCAGCCGGCGCCGAGCTCGTGCTCGACTCCCACTTCCGGACGACGGGCAAGGAGGAAACTTGCCAGCTCGAGTTCGGCATCCACTTCGCCGAGGATCGCGCCGACCGCTTGCCGGTCATCGTCTATCTCGCGGGCGAAGGCATGAACATCCCGCCCGGAGTCTCCGACTACACCATCCGCCAGGAGATCGAGCTGCCGGTCGACGTGCGCCTCGAGGCGATCAGCGCCCATGCACACTACGTTTGCCGTGAGATCCACGGTCGCGCTGTCCTGCCCGATGGCTCGACAGTCGAGCTCTTGCGCATCGAGGACTGGGACTTCGAGTGGCAGGACACCTACCGCTACGAGAACCCGCTCGAAGTGCCGGCCGGAACACGGATCGAACTGGACTACGTCTACGACAACTCCGAGTCGAACGAGCGCAATCCCTTCGACCCGCCGCGGCGCGTGATCACGGGTATCCGTACGACCGACGAGATGGCGATCACCTGGCTCTACACGTCGGTCGAATCCGAGGACGAGCAGGACGAGCTGAAGGAGCTCGTGTCCGAACGCTGGAAGGAGATCGGTCTCGCTTCCGTACGCCCGCTGACCTTGTGGCGCTCGATCATCGAGACCTTCGATGTCGACGGCGACCACACGCTCGATCCGGACGAGGAACGCGAAGCAACCGCCTGGGTCAAGGACCTCGACAACCACCCCGCGCGCGTCTTGCGGGCCTTCGACCGCGACGGAGACGGCGTTCTCTCCCCCACCGAACGCGCGTTCGCCGACCGGCTCATCGGCGCCTGGTTCTGAGGCGCAGGCGTTCCGGAACGCCTGTTCAGCGGAGCCCGAGCATCGAGAGGGCCTCTTCCGTGCGCAGGGCCACCGTTCCCGCCACGCCGACGAGCGTCTCGGTCGTGAGGAAGTCGAAGGTGGTCACGCCATGGAGACAACGGCGCTCCAGGGTCGCGATCTGCACGCGCGGGCTGGCTTGCAGGAAGCCATTGACGTGTTGGATGACGAGGCTCAGCCGATCCGCGAGCTGAATCACCTGCATGAGCCCATCCGGAACCGAAGTCGGCGACTGGCACCTGGCCGTGTCGGCGGCATGGTGGTCGCGGCACGCAAAGGCCACGGGATCCGGGAGCTTCCAGTACTGGCAGGCGAGCCAACCCACGTCCGCATGGTCGAGGCCGTGGTCGCTACGCTCGGCCTGGACGATCGCGGCCGGTGCCGCTCCTCGCCCCGGAATGGAGAGGGTCTCCTCGGGGTTCTTCCCGAAGAGGACGAAGCGCCCGAGGTCGTGCAAGAGGCCGCAGAGGTAGGCCAGCTCGGGATCGACGTCCACGTGGGCCTCCTGTGCGATGAGCCGAGCTCCGTAGGCGGTCTGGAGACTGTGGGCCCACAGCCGAATCTGCCCTTCCGTCGGCTCCGTCAAGTATTGGGACGTTCCCAGAGCATCGACCATGCCGAGCACCTGCCCGATCCCGACCCGCGACAGCGCGCCCTGGAGCGTGGAGGTCGGAACGACCCCGGAAAAGGCCGACGAGTTGGCGTGACGCAGGAGCCGGGCGGCCAAGGGCGGATCGCCCCCGACGATCAGCTCGGTGATCTCGAACGCATCGGGGGCCGCGTGATCCACGCGCAGGAGCCTGGAAACAATGGCCGGCAAGACCGGCAACGCCTCCAGCTTCAGCGGAAGTTGGCGTTGCAGGCTCGCTCGAGACAACGTGGCACCGGACCCCATGGTTTTTTGGAGCCTGGAGGGCTCTCGCCCGATGTATCGGTCCGTTCCGGGACGCTTCTTTAAGAGAGGGGCAATCGGCCCCGGTCGCGATGGCTCCTTCGTCCGGCGTCCAGGACACTTCTTCCGGGACCGAAGCCTCCTCAGGGCTCGGAAAGGGACCTCGCTCTCGTCCTCGGGCCAGCGTGTCCCATTCGAGAGACCCCGTGAACCGCGCCTGAAAGTCGGGTTTCAGCCCGTTCCTGCGCGGTCGGCGGGCTCAGAGCGCGAGCAACCGCCGATGCACACGCAGCTCCCCCGAGAGCTCGGGGTGGAAGGTCGCCGCCAGGATGCGCGGCCCCTCGACCAGCACCGGCTCGCCGTTCGAGGAGCCGAGGACACGCACGTCCGCGCCGAACGCAACGATGCGCGGCGCCCGGATGAAGGCCCCCACGAACGAGGCGCTGCCCCCGGCCCGAGCGCTCGGGGTGAGCTCCACCCGGCGCCTTGTGGACGAGAGCTGGGTGCCATAGGCGTTGCGCTCGAACCGTGCGTCGAGCAGGCCCCAGCGGCGCGGTCGCACGCCGTCGTCCACGCCCGTGAGGATCGCCCCGGCGCAGACACCGAACAGCGCCAGACGACCGGCCCGGTAGCCCTCGAGAATGGCTGCATCCAGGCCGAACAGCGCGGACAGGCGGGCGATCGTCGTGGACTCCCCACCGGGGAGGACGAGGTGTGTGACGTCGCGTAGGGCCCCGGCGTCGCGCACTTCCACACAGTCCGCGCCGAGCGCTCGAAAGCACGCGACATGCGGTTCGACCGCTCCTTGGAGGGCCAGGACGCCCGGTCGCGGGTGCCCGGCAGCCGTCACGATCCGCGCACAGCCAAGAGCTCGCGCTCCTCGAGCGTGTGCACCGCAGAACCCGCCATCGGGGTTCCTGACTCGCCGCTCGCGGCCAGCAGGTTGGCCGCATCCGACGGGCGCGCGACCGCTTTCACGATCGCGGCCGCCGTTTTCTCGGGGTCGTCCGAGTGGAAGACACCCGATCCGACGAAGACGGCCTCGGCCCCGAGCTCGATCGCGAGGGCCGCGTCAGCCGGCGTCGCAATGCCGCCCGCGGCGAAGTTCGGAACGGGCAAGGCACCCTCCTGCCAGACCTCTTGAACCAGCTCGAGCGGCGCCTCGAGTTCGCGTGCACGCTGGACCAGCTCGTCCTGCGAGGCGGTGAAGAGTTCGCGCAGCTCGCGTCGGATGCGACGCAGGTGGCGCACCGCCTCCGACACGTCGCCGGTTCCGGCCTCGCCCTTCGTACGGATCAGCGCGGCCCCCTCGGCGATCCGCCGCAGGGCTTCGCCGAGGTTGCGTGCACCGCATACGAACGGCACGCGGAAGTTGAACTTCGCGATGTGATGCTCGTGATCCGCGGGCGTCAGGACTTCGCTCTCGTCGATGAAGTCCACTTCGAGCGCTTCGAGCACGCGCGCCTCGGCCGTATGGCCGATCCGGGCCTTGGCCATCACCGGGATCGTCACCGCCGCTCGGATCGCGCGGATGCGATCGATCGAGGCCATGCGCGCCACGCCGCCCTCGCGTCGGATGTCGGCTGGAACGCGCTCGAGCGCCATCACCGCGACGGCTCCGGCGTCTTCGGCGATCTTCGCCTGCTCGGCGGTCGTGACGTCGAGGATCACGCCACGCTTCAACATCTTCGCGAGGCCGACCTTGACCTCGAAGCCTCTCCGGCAGGCGCGCACGCGTTCGCGTCGCTCATCGATTCCTAGGAGCATCGCTGGATACCTCCGATCGTGGTGGTCTCGCCGCTGAGTTCGTCACCATGACGAACCGCCTCGGCGACGAGGAATTCGAAGTCGGAGAGCTCGCTCCGATGGTTCGTGATGGCGACGCGGAGCGCGAACTCCCCGTCGATCTCGGTATGCGACGGCATCGCCAGTCCGCTTTCCTGGATGCGCGCGAGGATGGCGCGATTCAGCGCGTTGCGCCCGTCCCGGTCGAGAGCGCTCGCATAGCGGAAGCACACCACGCACGTCGCGACCGGCGCGAGCAGCTCGAGGCGTCCGTGCTCGTCGACGAGCCGTGCGAGCTCCCGGGCCTGTTCGAAGTTGCGCTCGATCGCCGCGGCCAGGGCGTCGACCCCGTGGTTGCGCAGCACGAACCAGACCTTCAGAGCCCGGAAGCGGCGCGTCAGCTCGAGTCCCTGGTCCATGAAGTGCGGTCCGGGCAAGGCCGTGGGGCCCGCTTCGAGCTCGGCCAGGTAGTCCGCCTTCTGCGAGTAGGAACGAGTCAGCGCGTCCCCGTCGCGCACGAAGACGCAGCCGACGTCGTTGGGCAAGAAGAGCCACTTGTGCAGGTCGAAGGCGACGGAGTCGGCGCGCTCCAACCCTCCCAGCAAGGCCGCTCCCGACGGTGCGATCCGTGCGATCGCGCCGATCGCTCCGTCGACGTGCAGCCACAGGCCTTCGCGCTCGCAAAGATCGGCCAGCGCCTCGAGATCGTCCACCGCCCCCGTCTGTACGCTGCCCGCCGTCCCCACGACGCAGACCGGCTGGAACCCGGCCGCGCGGTCCTCGGCGATTCGAGCCTCGAGCTCGACGAGATCGATCCTCCGCTGTACGTCACGACCGATGCGCCGGAAGTTCCGCGCACCGAAACCGAGCACTTCCAGCGCCTTGTCGACCGAGAAGTGCGTGTCGCGCGACCCGTAGACGGTCCAGACCCGCTCCGCGCTCCGCACGCCGGCGCCGCGCACATCGAAGCCGGCCTGCTCGTTGCGCATCGCGCCGAGCGCCGTCAAGTTCGCGAGCGATGCTCCGCTCGTCAGCACTCCGCCGGTCCCTTCCGGAAAGCCCAAGAGTTGCTTCAGCCACGCGAGCACCTGACGTTCGACGAACGTTCCGGCCTGATCGAAGGCGCCGACGTTGTCGTTGCGCGCCGTTGCCAGGAGATCGGCGAGCAGCGCGGTCGGGATCCCCGAGCCGTTGACCCAGCCCCAGAAGCGCGGATGCGTCGTGCCGTACGGATAGGGCTCGATGGCGCGGCGGTACTCCGCATACACCTTCGCGAGCGGGGCGCCCGCGCGCGGGACCGGTCCGTCGAAGCGCGCGCGCACCTCGGCCGGCACGCCCTGCCAGACGGCACGCCCGCGAACGTGCTCCAGCCCGTCGAGGGCATCGTCGAGGATCGTGTGCGCCTGGGACCGGAAGACGTTCCAGTCCGCGGGGTCCAAGCTCGGCGGGTTTGTATGCATACAATCAGGGCCTCCAGCCCCGTAGACGGCCGACCAGCGGGAAGAATCCAGATGTAGCCCCTACGGACAATCCGGACAAGGCGCTACGGTTGTATGTATGACAGGCTACCTGCCGCGCGACGTCTCCCCCCGCGGTCCCGTGTACCGGGCGATCGCCGACGCCCTGGCCCGCGACATCGAGGCGGGCCAGCTCACACCCGGCGAACGCTTGCCCACCCACCGCGAGCTCGCGCGCGAGCTCGGCCTCAACGTGATGACGGTGACGCGTGCCTACGCCGAGGCCGCGCGTCGCGGACTGGTCGAGGCCGAGGTCGGACGCGGCACGTTCGTGAAGTCGGGACGCGTCGGCGAAGCGCCCTTCCTGCCGCTCGTGGATCCGCGTCGCACCGATGTCGTCGACTTCCACTTCCACTTGCCGGCGACGCCGCCCGACTTGCTCGGCCTGGAGACGCTCTTCACCGAGCTCGCGCGAAATCCGCACGAGGCGCGCCTGCTCGACGGTTACTTCCCGTCCGGCCACCCTTCGCACCGCGCGGCCGGGGCGCGTTGGATGCAGCGCAGCGGTGTCGCGACCGATTCCGAGCGCACGTTCGTCTGCAACGGAGCCCAGCAAGCCTTGTCCGTCGCTCTGACGGCCCTGGTCGAGCCGGGCGAAGTGCTCCTGACGGAAGAGCTCACGTACTCGGGCATGAAGTCGCTCGCGAAGGTCCTTCGGTTGCGCATCCAGCCCTTGCCGGTCGATGACGACGGCATCCTCCCCGAGGCCTTCGAAGAGGCCTGTCGCAAGGGCAAGCCGCGGGCGCTGTACACGATGCCCAACCTTCAGAATCCGACGTGCACCGTGCTGCCCGTGGAGCGCCGTCGGGCGCTCGCGGCGACCGCCGAGCGCTACGGCGTCACGATCATCGAGGACGACACGACCGGCTTCATCCTGGCCGATCCGCCGCCCGCGATCGCTTCGTTCGCACCGCAGCGTGTCGTGTTCGTCACGAGCCTCTCGAAGAGCCTGTGCGGCGGCCTACGCATCGGCTACCTGCTGGCTCCCGCGGACGATCCGGCCTTGACCGAACGCTTCTCGACGCACCTCGCCGCGCTTTCCTGGATGGGCTCGCCACTCACCGCCGAGCTGGCGACACGCTGGATCGAAGACGGGACGGCCGAGCGCGTCGTGGCCTGGAAGCGCGCCGAATCGCTCTGGCGCCGGCGACGCTTCGACGAGCTGCTGGGGCAGCCCCGCACGATCTCGCATCCCTGCTCCGGTACGGTCTGGTTGCCGCTGCCGGCCCCTTGGCGTTGCCAGGACTTCGTGGCCGCGGCCAGCCAGCGCGGATTGGCGGTGACCCCTTCCGAGGTCTTCGTCGTCGGGCGCGCGCCGGCGCCGCACACGGTCCGCGTCAGCCTCGCCACACCCCTCGAGCGCGCTGCCGTCGAACGCGGCTCGCGGACGCTGGCCGAGCTCTTCGCCAGCACGCCCCAGGCCGGCGCCTCGATCTGCTGAGCGGATGGGCGCCCGCCGGCACGGCGCGCCGTGTCCGAGCGGCAAGCACACGCCATCCGCCCGCAGCGATCCGAAGCGCTTCGACGCCGGACTGCTAGGCTATCCGGGCGCCGTCCACCTCCCCCTCCCGAGTCGCCCATGGATCCCTTCACCCCCGTCCCCGCCGACCGCTTCACCTTCGGCCTCTGGACCGTCGGCAACGTCGGTCGCGACCCCTTCGGCGAGCCCGTCCGCGCGGCGCTCGCGCCGACGTACATCGTGCAAAAGCTCGCGGAATGCGGAGCGTGGGGCGTCAACCTGCACGACGACGACCTGGTGCCGTACGGCTCGAGTGCCGCGAAGCGCGACGCGCTCGTGGCCGACTTCAAGGCCGCGCTCGAGGATCACGGCCTGGTCGTTCCGATGGCGACGACGAACCTCTTCACGCACCCCGTCTTCAAGGACGGTGCCTTCACGTCCAACGATCCGCGCGTCCGCGGCTTCGCGCTGCAGAAGACGATGAACGCGATCGACCTCGGCGTCGAGCTGGGTGCGTCGACGTACGTCTTCTGGGGCGGGCGAGAGGGCGCGGAAGCCGAGGCCTGCCGCGACCCGCGCGACGCCGTCAAGCGCATGCGCGCGGCGATCGACTTCCTCGCGGCTTACGTGCAGGACCAGGGCTACGACCTGCGCTTCGCGCTCGAGGCCAAGCCCAACGAGCCGCGCGGGGACAACTACTTCCCCACGACCGGGCACATGCTCCACTTCATCTCGACGCTCGAGCACGAGGCGATGGTCGGCGTGAACCCGGAAGTCGCCCACGAGAACATGGCGGGGCTCTCCTTCGTGCACGGCGTGGCCCAGGCCATGGAGGCCGGGAAGCTCTTCCACATCGACCTGAACGCCCAGAAAATCGGACGCTACGACCAGGATCTGCGCTTCGGCTCCGAGGACGTGAAGCAGGCCTTCTTCCTGGTGCGCTTGCTCGAGGGAACCGCCGGCGGCCCGCGCTACGAGGGGCCACGCCACTTCGATGCGCACGCCTACCGCACCGAGGACGAAGACGGCGTGTGGGAGTTCGCGCGCGGTTGCATGCGCACGTACAAGCTCCTCGCGGCCCGCGCGCGCGCCTTCGACGCCGACCCCGACGTGCGCGCGCTCCTGGCGGGAGTGGCGGACGACGACCTGGAGCACCGCATCGCGCATTACTCGAAGGACAACGCGACCGCCCTCCGCGAGCGCGATTTCGCGCCCGACACGCTTGCTCGGCGAGGCCTGGGCTACGAGCGGCTCGACCAACTCGCGCTCGAATACCTGCTGGGAGCGCGCGGCGCGTGAGCGCCCTCGCTCTGGGCCTCGACGTCGGCACGCAGGGGACGAAGGGTCTCCTCTTGGACGTCGAGACCGGGTGCGTCGTCGCCCGCGCCCAGGCCGCCTACGATCTGCTGCCCGGGCTCCCCGACGGCGCCGCCGAACAGCACCCGAGCACGTGGATCGAAGCCGTCACCGCCGTCGTGCGCGCGCTCCTGTCGACCGACGGCGTGCGTGCCGAGGCGCTCGGTTCGATCGGAGTTTCCGGCCAGCAACACGGCTGCGTCGTGCTCGACGCGCAAGACAACGTCGTGCGCGCGGCCAAACTGTGGTGCGACACGTCGACCGCGCGCGAAGCCGACGAGCTCGCGCAGCGCTACGGACATCCGGTGCCGACCGGATTCACCGCGTCCAAGCTGCTTTGGATCGCACGGCACGAGCCCGAGAATTTCGCGCGGATCGAAAGCGTGCTCTTGCCCCACGACTACGTGAACTTTCGGCTGACGGGAACGAAAACGACCGAAGCGGGGGACGCATCGGGCACAGGCTTCTTCGACCCGCTCGAGCGCCGCTTCGTCGTCGCTGAGATCGACGCGATCGCACCGGGTCTCGCCGCCAAGCTGCCCCCCCTGATCGCGCCCGGAGCCCCCGCCGGAAGGACCGGTACCGAGTTCACGCGCGCGCTCGGCCTGCCCGACGGCCTGCCCGTCTCCAGCGGCGGCGGGGACAACATGATGAGCGCGATCGGCGCAGGCGCGACGCGCCCGGGGACCGTCGTCCTGAGCCTCGGAACGTCGGGGACGATCTTCGCGTACGCCGAGCGCCCGATCCTCGATCCCGAGGGTCTGATCGCTCCCTTCTGCGACTCGACGGGGGGATGGCTGCCGCTGCTCTGCGTCATGAACGTGACCGGCGTGTTCGAGGTCGTGCGCGCCGCCTTTGCCGGCGACGCTGCCGCGACGCACGAGGAGTGGACGAAGCGCGCCGCACGCGTTCCACGCGGAGCGGACGGCCTGCGCTTCTTGCCCTACCTCGCGGGCGAGCGCGTCCCGGACCTGCCCGCCGCACGCGGCGCGCTCCTCGGCCTGCGCACGGACAACTTTCACCCCGCCGCGGTCTACCGCGCGGCGCTCGAGGGCACGAGCCTCAACCTGGCCTGGGGCTGCGCGCGTCTGCGCGCGCTCGGCATCGAGGCCGACGAGCTGCGCGTCGTCGGTGGTGCCGCCAGGAACGGGCTCTTGACGTCGATCCTGGCCGCGTGCTTCGACACCCCGCTCGTGCGGCTCGAGGAGCAGGAATCCGCGGCGCTGGGAGCCGCCATCCAGGGACTCTGGACCGCGCGGCGCTTGGCGCAGGACAACGTGACGGCAGACGAGCTCGCGCGCTCGATCGTGCGCGTCGCGCCAGACACCATCGAACCCGATCGGGACGACGTGACCTTCTATCGCGAGCAACTCGAGCGCTTTCGGGAGGACGTCGCGTCCGTCTACGGCGCGGGCGTGCGGCGGGACGGGGTCCGCTCTTCTCCCTCGAGCGTGTTGCGGGCCGCTTCGTCGCGGGCCCCCGTCGCAGCGGACGACAGCTCGCCAGCCCCGGGGTCCTCGGAGGGAGCGCGCGGCCCGCGGCCGGCGTCTGCGGGCCCTGATTCGGACGCGGACGACTTCGCAGAGCTGTAGCGCCCGATCAGAAGCGCCACACCGACCGTCCCTCCCGCCACCCAGAAGAGGCCGCGGATTCCGATCCAGGCCGCGAGCGTCCCCCCGACCATGGCCCCCAGCGACACGGCCAGGGCGCGCGCACTGAAGACCGCCCCGAAGGCGCTGCCACGGTTCTCGGGGCGCGTTTCGACTGCAGCCACGCCAAACGCGGCCGCGTTGCTGCCCGCGCTGGTCGCGCCGATCGCGAGCCGCGCCCCGAAGAGCAGGGCGTAGGCCGGCGCCAAACCATGCAACACGAAGGCCACGGCGCTCCCCAGCGCCGAGCGCAGCAGCGCGCGTCGGTGCCCGACACGATCGCCGAAGCGGCCCCACAAGGGCGTGGCGACGACGATCGCGATCGCGGGCGCGGTGAAGAGCAGCGACGTCAGATGCGGGATACGCGCCGGGTCGCCCTTCCAGAGATCGCGGACCAAGAGCTCCATCAGCGGATTCGTCGCGCCGAGGCCGAACTGCACCAGGAACAGGACCAGGACGGCCGTGCGCAGACCCTGCGCGCGAAAGATGATCGCGAGGTCACGCCACGTGCTGCCCAGCACCGTGGTCGGCGAGAAGCGCTCGAGCGTGGTCCGCAGCCCGGGCTCCTCCTCCGCGAACAGGCCGATCGACAGCGCGGACAACCCGGAAGCCACCGCCACGAAGGTGAACACGGAGCGGATCCCGAACTCGCCCTGCAGGAAGGCTCCGACCAACGGCCCGACGATGCTTCCGATCGCGAGCGCCGATTGCAGCGACCCCGCGACCCGGCCTTGCCGATCCTTGGGCGCCGCGATCGACACGAGCGTGATCGAAGGCGGAACGAAGCCGGAGAAGATCCCCTGCCCGAAGCGCAGGATCAGAAGCTCCCAAGGCGTCCGCGCGAAGCCCATCGCCCCCACGAAGAACGTGATCGCGAGCAACGAACGCAACACCATCAGCTTGCGCCCGAAGCGGTCCCCGATCGAACCCCAGATCGGCCCCATCACCGCCGCCGCGAGCGGCGCCGCCCCGAACACGACCCCGGTCCAGGCCGCCAGCTCGTCCCGATCCTCGATCCCGAGCTCCTCCAGGAAGGACGGGAAGAAGGGCAGGAAGCTCATCATCCCGATCGCCGTGACGAGATTGGCGACGAAGACGACCCAAAAGGTGCGGTTCCAGGCGGAGGGGCTCAACTTCGCAGTGTGGCGCCGCGGTGGACGGAGTGCAAGGCGGTGGGACGGCGCTCGGACGCCTGGCTCGCAACGGCACGTCACGGAGCCTTCGGCTCCGAGGCTACGGAGCGCCTACGGCGCTCCTACGCTGCAGGGACCGTCGTTCAGCGCCGGGGACCGGGGCGACGTTCTTCGCGATGATCATCGATCGTGACCAAGGACTTGGGGCGGTGGCGATGGACGAGGGTCGAGGGCGAAGGCTGCGCAGGCCCACCGTAGGTGGGCCGTAGCCTCGGAGCCGAAGGCTCCGTGCTTGTGCCGTTTCGCGGCGCGAGCCGCGAAATCAGGCACAGGCGCACGACGGTGTGTGCGCCGCGTCCTGAGGACGATGCGGCTGGCGACTGACCTAGCGTTCGGCCTTCGGGTCGCGTCCCTCGCGGGCGTGACCGTTTCGCCTGGCGGAACCCCGTTCGGAGCGCGCAGCGATTGCGAGCGAAGCGAGCGAGTCCGTTGACGTCGCCCGAAGTCCGAAGTCCATCGAGGTGACGCTGGAGCTCCGCTGAACGCCTCGCTCGCTTCGCTCGCAATCGGCTCGCGCCATGAACGGGATTCCGCCAGGCGAAACGGTCACGCCCGCGAGGGAAGCAACCCGAGGGCCGAGCCGTCCGATGGGTGCGGGCCGGCTCTTCCTTAGGACGCGGCGCACACTCCGTCGTGCGCCTGTGCCTGATTTCGCGGCTACGCCGCGAAACGGCACAAGCACGGAGCCTTCGGCTCCAAGGCTACGGCCCACCTACGGTGGGCCTGCGCAGACCTTCGCCACTGGCCTTCGCCACTGGCCTTCGCCACCGACCTTCGTCACCGACCTTCGTCACCGACCTTCGTCACCGCGAGCCCTCGCCACGGACCTTCGCTCAGTGGCTGCGTCGAGGGCCTTTGCGCTCAGGCCGAGCGTTCGGACGTTGCGCGGAAGTCTTCCGGCATGTCCGCTTTCAGGGCGCGGATCTCGTCGGCGCGGCGTTCGTTCTGGAGGAACGCGTCGACGACGCGGGAGTCGAACTGGGCTCCGCGTTGTTCGCGGATGTACGCCACGGAGTCTTCGTGGGTCCAGGGTTCCTTGTAGGGGCGGCGTGTCGTCAGGGCGTCGTAGACATCGGCCAAGGCGACGATGCGGGCGGCGAGCGGGATCTCCTCGCCCTGGATGCCGCGCGGGTAGCCGGCTCCGTCCCAGCGTTCGTGGTGGCACCAGCTGATCTCGTAGGCCATCCGCAAGAAGCCGAGTTCGCCGGCGGACTCCAAGACGTTGCGCAGGGTCTCGGCGCCGATCGTCGTGTGGGCCTTCATCGTCCCCCACTCCACCTCCGTCAGCTTGGCCGGCTTCAGCAGGATCGCGTCCGGGATACCGACCTTCCCGATGTCGTGCAGGGGCGCGGCGAGTGCGATGTCCTCGATCCAGGCGTCCGTGATGGTCTCGACCTCGTGGCCGTTCTCGCGCATGCCGATCGCGATGAGGCGGCAGTAGTCGCTGACGCGCTCGAGGTGGCGGGCGGTCTCGTCGTCGCGTTCCTCGGCCAGCCGCGCTAGCGCGTAGATGGTCGCATGCTGGGCGCGCTCGCGCTCGCGGCGCAGGACCTGGCTGTTGGCGGCCACGCCGGCGAGGCTCGCGAGGGCGTTCAGGATCTCACGGTCGCCTTCCGAGAGCACTGTTCCGCGGTTGTCGAAAGTGTCGACCTTCAGGCAGCCGATCGTGCCTTCGAGACCGCTCAGCGCCAGATCGACGACGTGGTCGGAGATCTCGCCGTGGTTTTCCTCGACCGTGCGCCGGAACATCTCGTCCTCGAAGGAGATGGTGAGCCCGCGTCCCGGAAAGAGCCCCGCGCAGGTCTCCGCCGTCGTCTTCGCGACCGCGTCGAGGGTGTGGGCGTTCTTCAGCTCGAACGAGAACTCGTGGATCCGGCGGATGCGCGCCAGCTGGTCGTCGAGCCGACGCTCGAGCGTGCTGTTCATGTCCAGAAGGGACTCGCGTGAGAACTGCAGTTGTTCGGTCAAGAGGCGTTCGGCCGCGATCTTCTCGTAGCGTGTGACGCCGTCCTGAATCGCCTCGACCACCGCCTTGGCTTCAGCCGGCTTCGTGAGAAAGCGGAAGACGGCTCCTTCGTGCAGTGCCTGGATCGCCGCCGCGTAGTCGGCCCGACCCGTGAGCATGATGCGCGTCGTGTCCGGCCACCGGCGCTGCATCACGAGCAGGAACTCGATCCCGCTCATGCCCGGCATGTCGTTGTCCGTCAGGACGAGAGCGAATGGTCCGCAGCGCTGACTCACGTCCAACGCCTCCTTCCCGCTCTCGGCACGATGAATCTCGAAGGAGTCCGACAGGATCTCCTCGATCGCGTCCAAGACCTCGGGCACGTCGTCGACGATGAGTACTCTGCGATTCACGATGGGTGCGGGAGGGGGTAGAGGTGAACCGGAATCCCATTTGGAGTCCGATTCGCACTGTCGACCGGACCTGCCGGGTCCTTGAGAGAGTTCTGGCCCGGGCTCGGGAGTTCTCGGGAGCGGCTCACGGTGGGAACCGAAGCGCCCGTAGGGACGCCCATCGCAAGGAGGTCGCAACGGAAGGTTCGTCGCGGCCGGAGGGCTCGAACGCCCGTCAGTTGCGGAAGCCCTGAAGCGGCGGCGGAATCCGCCCGCCCCGCGCGTGCAGAGCACGGCAACCGAAGCGACCGGGGTCCTGGATGATGGCCGTGCCCAAGAGACCGCCCCATTCGACCAGTTCACCGGGGCCCTTGCCCGGCACAGGGATGATCCGAACGGCGGTCGTCTTCAGGTTGACCATGCCGATCGCCATCTCGTCGGCGATGATCCCGGTCAGGGTCGAGCGCGGAGTGTCGCCCGGCACGGCGACCATGTCGAGACCGACGCTGCACACAGCCGTCATCGCTTCGAGCTTGTCGAGCGAGAGCGCGCCGTCCAGCACGGCCTGGATCATGCCGCGGTCTTCGGACACCGGAATGAAGGCGCCGGACAGCCCTCCGACGCTCGAGCTCGCCATCACGCCACCCTTCTTCACCGCATCGGTCAAGAGCGCGAGGGCCGCCGTCGTGCCGGGTCCGCCGACTCGATCGACGCCGATCAGCTCGAGAATGTCGGCGACGGAGTCCCCCACGGCCGGCGTCGGCGCAAGACTGACGTCGACGATGCCGAAGCTGGTACCGAGCCGGCGCGCCGCTTCGCGGCCGACCAGCTCGCCCATGCGCGTGATCTTGAAGGCCGTGCGCTTGATGGTCTCGGCCACCGCCAGGAGATCGGCATCCGGTTCGAGCCGCGCGAGGGCCGAGCGCACCACGCCAGGCCCGGAAACCCCGATGCTGAGCACGGTCTCCGGCTCCCCCACTCCGATGTGTGCTCCGGCGACGAAGGGATTGTCCTGCACCGGATTGCAGAAGCACACGAGCTTCGCGCAGCCGAGCGCGCCGCGGTCGGCCGTCCGCCGGGCGGTCTCGAGCACGACGTCGGCAAAGTGGCTCACCGCGTCGATGTTGATGCCCGTACGCGTGCTGGCCAACGCGATCGAGCTGCAGACGCGCTCGGTCTGCGCCAACGCCTCGGGAATCGAATCGAAGACGGCCCGATCCGCGTACGTGTAGCCCTTGTCGACGTAGGCGCTGAAGCCACCGATGAAGTCGACACCGACCTCCGCGGCCGCCGCATCGAGGGCGCGCGCGAGCGGAACCAGGTCCTCGGCGCCACTCGCCGCGGCGATCCACGAGATCGGGGTCACGGCGATGCGTTTGTTCACGATCGGAATGCCGTAGTCCTCGTGGATCGTGTCGACGATGTCGACCAGGCCGGCGGCGTGATGGACGACCTTCGTGTAGACCTTTTCGCAGGTGCTCTCGAGGTCGGGGTCGGCGCAGTCGAACAGGCTGATGCCGAGCGTGGTCGTCCGAATGTCGAGCGTTTCCAGCTCGACCATCCGGATCGTTTCGAGGATTTCGCGATCGGTGAAGGTCACGGCAGGCTCAAACGCGATGCATGAAACGGAAGACGCGCTCGTTCATCACGCGCACCGCGAAGTCTTCGGGGTTCCCGAGACACTCGAGCCCGGTCTTGAGCTCGTGAAACGAACCACCCTCGGGCAGCTCGACTGTCAGGATCATGTGGAAGTAGCCTTCGACGACCTTCTGCGACACGTCGTGGACGTTGCCCTTCATCGCGGCGATCGTCGCCGTGATCTCCGCCAGGACGCCCGCGCGGTTCTTGCCGACCGCGGTCACGATCGCGGACGAGGCGAGCGAGGGATTGTCCTCGGGCTCGGGCAAGTGCGGGAGCGAGCGCAGAGCGCGCTCGGCGTCGGGACCTCGATCGGGCGGGCCCGGTTGCCACTCACCGCTCTCGGTGCGCACCGAGATGCCACGCTCGCGTGCGGCATCGAGCGCCTGCGGCGTCACCACCGTCGTCGGCTCGACGATGATCTCGGCGCCCTCGCTGCGGCGGACGTCTTCGGCGGTCAGGAAGCGTCGGGACATGTCAACTCGTTCCGTGTTGCGGGAAGCGCTCGGGGACGCCGTTGCGCAGGCGGTAGACCTCGGCTCGCCCGGCCACGACACGGACGACGTAGGAGCCGTCCTGCTCGAGCATGCGGCGCCAGAGGTCGGGAGAGTCCTGCGGGGACGATGGTCGACCGGGCGCGCGCGGTTCGGTCCGGCGTTGGATGCGCACACCGCGCACGAAGGCGAGGTCCAAGGCCGACGGCGTGGCCAGATCGCCCTTCTCGAGCACGAGCTCGGAGCCCGCGGCCAGCGCGCGCACGTCGTCCTCGGTGTAGAGCCGTCCGGCCATCGTCGGTCACAGGTGGCGCGAGAGTTCGGGGTGCGGCCGCGGAATGACGACCTGGCGGGCGAGGGCGTTCTTCTCCTCGGCGAGGCGTGCCGCAGCGACGACGGCCGAGCGCACGTCGCTCTCGATGCCCGTCACGGCGAAGAAGCTCTTGCCGCCGAGCCCGTTGGCGATCCGCAGGTCGAAGAGGTCGACCGTCGCGGTCTTCAACGCGAGATCTGCGGCGAGAACGGAGGCGGCGACCGTCTTCGTCTCGACCACGCCGATCGCGTCCAGCTCGCCGTTGATGTGTCCGCCGCGACGCCGCAGCGCGACCTCGACCTGCTCGTGGATCTGCGGGATGTAGACCTGATCCAGCAGGTCGTCGCAGGCGACATCCGCTCCGCGTCGCAGGCCCGACTCGACGTCCTTCACCGAACCGGTGAAGAGCAGCACGTACTTGCCGGGTTGCACGGGCGAGGAAAACAGCATGTCGACGTGAGCTTCCCAGAGGATCGCGTCCGCGGCCTCGATGCCGCGCGCGATCGAGCCCAGCTCGAGCAAGCCGATACACGGACCCAGCGCACCGTCCTCGGCCAGCTCCGGATTGAAATCGTTGCGGTTCATCAGGCTCTCTCCTTGTCGTCGGCCACCGTCTGACCGACGCGTTCTCCATCGAGGTCCATCCCGTCGACGATGCCCACGATCGCCGTCTGGAAACCGATGTCGTGTCCGCGGCCGATCGCGTGTCGCGCGGCGCGGCCGAAAACGACGAGCACGCGCTCGCCGAGGTCGGCACCGATCGGATCGACGACGACCATCGTCTCCGCCGTCTGAGCACCACGCACGTAGGGCTGGACGACGAGGAAGCGCAGCCCCTCGAGCGAGGCCTCCTTCTTCGTGGACCACACTTGTCCGACGACGGTCGCGACCAGCATCAGCTCGCCTCCTCCGGGAACGCCGCGGGATGGACGCCGTCGACGATGCCGACGATGGCGGCCTCGAAGGCGAAGTCGCCGTCTCCGCCGCAGGCGACCCGGGCTGCCTTGCCGAAGGCGACGATGACCCGCTCGCCGACGTCCGCGCCCAGGGGGTCGGCGGCGACGACCGGCGTCACCTTCTTGGCCGGCGGAGCGTCGCGCTGGTCGATGGCCTCGACGACGAGCAGGCGCTTGCCCTCGAGATCCCCGACCTTGCGCGTGGACCAGACCTCGCCGATGACCTTGCCGAGGAACATCAGTCGACTCCTTGGTGTGCGCGGCCGACGACGCCCGCGAGAGCGCGATGCACCGCTTCCGTGGCGGCGTCGATGGCCGCGTCCGTTCCGGCCAACCGCAGGCGCCCGACGGCCCCGTTGTTGCCGAGTCCGACGAGGCGCACCGAGGCGGCCTTTTCGGCCTCGTTGGCCGCCAGGAGGACCCAGATGGCGGGGCTCACCTCGAGCGTGTAGAGCGTGTCGCGCCCGAGCACGAGCATGCCCGCGCGCGTGCGGTTGATCAGCATCGCCTGGTGGTCGTCGATCTGGCGAATGGTCTCGTCGGTCAGGACGTGCGGCGCGAGCCCGTCCGTCGCGGCCACCTCGGCTGCGCGGAGCATGCGCTCGCCCGCGTCGCGGACCTGCCCCTGATCGGGTCCATGCACCTCGAGCGTGCCGTAGGAGCGCTCGGTGATCAGTGCACCGGGCTTCACGTCGCAAGCCTTCAGCGCCACGTCCATGAGGCGGTTCACCACGATGCCCGGCCGTACCTCCAGCCAAAACGCGCTCTCCCCCGATACGGGAAAGTAGCCCTCCGAATTGGCGGCGACGGTGGCCGCGAACTGTGGCTGCATCTCGTCGATGACGAGCGCACCCCGCAGCTCGAGTGGATAGGTGGCGAGGCCCATGGACGATCGGTTCAGGCGGGCAGGTCGGGCAGGAAGCCTTCCAGATCCACCGCCGGGCGCGGGATGACGTGCACGGCGACCAGCTCGCCGACGCGTCGCGCCGCGGCCGCTCCGGCATCGGTGGCGGCCTTCACCGCTCCGACCTCGCCACGCACCATCACGGTCACGAGGCCGCCGCCGGAGATCTCCTTGCCGAGCAGCGTCACCTTGGCGGCCTTGCACATCGCATCGGCGGCTTCGACCGCGCCGACGATGCCCTTGGTTTCGATCAAGCCCAGCGCGATCAGAGAATCGTCGATTTCGGCCATGTCGTCTTTCCGTCGGAGTCAGGGGTTCGCGAGCCGGGCCTCAGGCAGTGCAGGCGCCGGTCTTCACGTCGTTGTGGGGACAGCCCTTGCACGGGCCGAGCGGACATCCGCTGCCCGCGTGGGCCAGGATGCCTTGGATCTCTTGGGGCGTGAGCGACATGCCGACGTAGGGTCCGGTCGCGCGCACGCTCGAGCTCGCGCCCGCCTGGCCCCCCGAAGGCTGCGCAGCGGCACGGGGCGGCTCGGCTCGCGGAGCGGGTCGCAGCGTCTCGCGCGGCGCAGCGCTCTTCGACCCGGAAGCGGAGCTCCCGGTGAAGCGCGGTGCGCGCGCGGAAGGCGCCTGCGCGGAAGGTGGATTGCCGGACCAGCTCTGGAGCGGCGCAGCCGGCGCGGAGGCCGTGGGCATGCTCGCGACGGCCGGCAAGTTCGCGGGAGACGGCGTCGGCGCCGCGGTGTGTCCGCGCAGGCCCGGATCGCCGGAGAGCCCCGAACCGCGCGGTGCCGCATCGCCGGTGAAGCCCGCCGCGCGCGCGTGGTTCGCGACGTAGATCGCCTCCCAGTCGCGCTTGGGAAAGCCCACGCGCTTCACGTTGACGAGGTGGCGCGCGGTGATGTTGTCGGACGTGATGTTGCCGGCCTGCGGACCGCAGCCGAGGCTCATCGAGGGATCGAGGTTCGTGGAATAGCCCACGGCGCCCTCGGATGTCGGTCCGTTGACGACGATGCGGTTGGCCGGCTTCTCGAGGAACCAGGCGTCGAGCACGTGCTCGTCCCGCGCCCAGAGTCCGATCGTGTGGCCCAGCCCGTCGGCGTGTAGCGTCGCGAGCGAGACCTCGCAACCCTCCTCCCAGCCATCGACGAGGTGGACGGAGAGCACCGGGCAGAGGATCTCGATCGCGAGCGGCCATTCGCGTCCGACGCCGCCCTGGTAGGCCAGGAGGATCGTCGTCGAGCGCGGTACGTGGAAGCCCGCCCGCTCCGCGACGCGCACCGGATCGAGGCCGACCACGTCGGGATTCATGTGACCGCGCACGTTGCAATGGGCGGCGAGCTTGGCGGTCTCCTCTTCGTTGCAGACGTGCGCACCGCGCTTCTGCAGCTCGCCCAGGAGGCGTTCGGCGATCGGTCGGTCCACGACCAAGGCCTGTTCGGAGCAGCACAACGTGCCGTTGTCGAAGCTCTGGCTCGCCGTGATCCAGCGCGCCGCGGATTCGACGTCGGCGGAACGGTCGATGTAGCACGGCACGTTGCCCGGCCCGACGCCGTACGCCGGCTTGCCCGAGCTGTAGGCCGCGTGCACGAGTCCCGAACCGCCCGTCGCGAGGATCATCGCGACGTCCTTGTGCTTCATCAAAGCGCCCGTCGACTCGATCGTCGGGCTCTCGAGCGACTGAACCAGGTCCGGCGGCCCGCCGGCGCGCTCGATCGCCGTACGCATCACTTCGACCGTCTGCGCGATGCAGCGCTTCGAGCGCGGATGCGGCGAGAGCACGGCCGCGTTGCGCCCCTTGATCGAGACCAGCGCGTTGTGCAGCGCCGTCGAGGTCGGGTTGGTCGTCGGCACGATGCATGCGATGACGCCGGCCGGCGTCGCCACCTCGATCACGCCGCGCGCTTCGTCGCGCGAGACGATGCCGACCGTCTTCTCGTCCCGGATCGAGGCCCAGACCCCCTCCGTTCCGAAGAGGTTCTTGAGCACCTTGTAGTGGACGCGGCCGATGCCGGTCTCCTCGACCGCCGCCCTGGCGAGCTCGTGGGCCGCGCGCGCACCGGCGGCGACGACGGCCTCGCACAGCGCGTCGACCTGCGCCTGGTTCCAGCGCGCGACGAGCGCCTGGGCGCCCTTCGCGCGCGCCACGCAGTCGCGTACGTCCTGCAACGCACGCAGATCGGGATCGAGTCCTCGCACCGGACGAGCGGAGGCTCAGGCCTCAGCCCTTGGCGGACTTGCCGGGCGGCGTCATCGGCGGAAGGATGCGCGCGATCACCTGATCGTGCGGACGCGGGATGACGTGGACGCTCACGAGCTCGCCCACGCGTCGTGCCGCAGCGGCACCCGCGTCGGTCGAAGCCTTGACCGCGCCGACCTCACCGGCCACGAACATGGTGACGAGACCGGCGGTGGCCTTCTCCTTGCCGAACAGCTCCACCTTGGCCGCCTTGACCATCGCGTCGGCAGCCTCGATGGCGCCCACGAGGCCCTTCGTTTCGATCATTCCGAGCGCGCGCTTGGCCACGTCTGTGTCCTCCGAAGGTAGGGCCCGAGCTTGGCCCGAAGGGGGGGGTCAACGGCCTGGGATCCTCCCCTTCGAGAGCATTCCGCCTGACCGGGCGAGGGAGTCTAGCGGCCGCCCGGCAAAACGCAATCGAGCAGGCTCGTTCAACCCGGATGTGGTTCCGTTGACGGGAACTTGGGCTGTGGGTGTTCGCGGGCCGCGCCCTGCTCCTCTTGGGCGGTCCCCCGACCGAATCCGTCCGGCGATCCCGGGCCCGGCAGCTAGCGCACGATTTCGTAGTGCAAGCTCACGAGGCCCGTTTCGTATTCGGCGGTCTGGACGAGGGCCAGGCGCGTGGCGAGCTCGTGATCGGCGAGCAGCGCGATCCCGCGACCGAGCAGAACGGGATGGATCGATACGACGACCTCGTCGACCACGTCGGCCTCGAGCAAGCTGCGGAAGAGCTCACCGCCCCCCACGAGCCAGATGCGCTTGCCCGGCTTGCGCTTCAGGCCGCGCACGAACGTGGCGGTATCCTCCGCGACGATCGTCACGGCCGGATAGGAGGCCGCGGAAAGCGTGCGCGAGAAGACGTAGTTCTCGGCCTCCGGATAGGCGTCGAGGTCGTGCGCGAGCATGAGCTCGTAGGTCTTGCGTCCGATCAGGATCGCGTCGACATCCGCGAGGAAGGCGTCCATCCCGTAGTCCTGATCGGAGAACAGCCAATCGACCTCCCCGCCGGGACCGGCGATGTAGCCGTCCAGACTGGCGGCGACGTGGTAGGTGACTTTGCGCAACGCGTTCGTGCTCTCTCCCGGCAGAGACTAGGAGTCGATCGCGACCCGATCCAGACCCGGCCCGGCTACCGCCCTGCGGCGCGCAGAACCGGACCAAGCTCGCCTCACTCACGTTGGCGGACCGGGCCCACGCCGGATGACCGCTTTGACGGGCGGTCAGGCGCGGAAGGCGTCCGAGTCGAGCGTCGCTTCGTGGCGCGAGGCCAGGCCGACCGCGAGGCCCAGGGCCAAGAAGCTCGCCAGGAGCGAGCTCCCGCCGGTCGAGACGAGCGGGAGGGTCAGACCGGTCATCGGAAGCAGGCCCAGGTTGACGGAGGCGTTGATGAAGAAGTGGGAGAGGAAGTAGAGCCCGACGCCGCCCACGACCAGACGACTGAAGCGCTCGCGCACACCGCCCGCGACGACCAGGATCAAGCAGCCGAAGGCGACATAGGTCAGGACGAAGAGCACGGCCCCGACGAAGCCGCCTTCCTCGGCGATGACGGCGAAGATCGAGTCGCAGTCGCGCTCGGGCAGGTGGCCGGCGCTGTTCGCGACCCCCTCCCCCAGGCCGGTGCCGAACAGGCCGCCGTTGCCGATCGCGACGCGCGCCTGGTAGGTGTGGAAGGCCGAGCCGTTGCGACCCTCGATCAGGACCTCGTTGTCGAAGCTGCCGAGCCAGGTGTCGATGCGCTTCTTCTGGTAGCCCTGCACCCAGTCCAGTTGATAGGCGAAGAGCGCGCTCAGCGCCCCGACCAGGATCAGCGTTCCGATCGCCCGGGCGCGCGCGCCCGCGAAGTACGCCATGCCGAGGCTCACGGGCACGATCGTGAGCGCAGTCCCGAGGTCGGGTTGCGCCACCACGAGCCCCATCGGCACGATCGCGAGGAGCGCCGGCAGGAACCACTGCGTCGGTCGATCGAGGCGAATGCGGTGCAGGACGTGGGCCAGGATCACGATCAGACCCAGCTTCGCGAGTTCGGACGGCTGCAGGTCGAAGCCGAGCGGCAGCGGGATCCAGCGCCGCGCGTTGTTGCGTTCTTCTCCCAAGAGGGGCACCAGCGTCAAGAGCAAAAGGCTCAAGAGGTACACCAGCCACGCGCTGCGACGCAGCCAGCGCGGCCGCAGGAAGAAGCCCAGGAAGAAGAACGGCACCGCGACGATGAGCTTCTTCGCGTGTGAGCGGAAAGAGATCTCGTCGCGACCGAAGAGCAGGTCGCTCGTCTCCATCGTCTGGATGAGGACGAGGCTGACTCCGACCAGGATGGCCGCGAGCAGAAGGACCGGCCAGTCGATGCTCGTGAGCGCGATCCGCGACGAGAAGACCGACCGCCAGCCCGAAGGCGGGCGATGCCCCTTCCAGCTCCAGAAGGCGTCCGTCATCGGCTCGGCTCCCGCAGGGAAACGCCGCGCTGGCCCAGCCAGGACCGCACCGCGTCCTGCAGCAGGAACTGACGCGCGACGTAGACCGCCCCGTGCGACGAGGTCGTCCTCGTGTCGTGCACGAAGATGACGAAGACCGCCACCGGATCCACGGCCGGAACCCAGCCGGCGACCCAGGTGTGCTTGCGGACGACGAGGTCTCCCTTTCCGTCGCGCCGACTGGTCAAATCGGCGCTGCCCGTCTTGGCCGCCACCGCGAAGCCCAGCTGATCCTCGTTGAGCGCCTTGTAGGCCGTCCCGTCGCGGTCCGCGGCCACGTGCCGCAAGGCGTCGCAGACGCGCTCGAGGTGGCCGGCTGCGATGGGAATCGGCTCGGCCGCAGGATAGGGCACGTCGAGCTCGCCGATGCGGCTGACGAGGCGACACGAGCGCTTCTCCCCCGTCGCGAGCGCGAGCGTCGCGCGCGCGACCTGCATCGGCGTCGCGTCGATCACCGCCAGTCCGTTGCCCGCCAAGCGCCGTTCGAAGTCGCCGAACGGATTCACCGCGAAGATTGCCGGCACGGCCTCGATGAGGCCGCCGCGCCGCACGGTCGACGGGTTCCACGGCGGCGGAGTGCGCACGCCCGTCGGCTCGCCGAAGCCGAAGGCATAGGCCAGGTCGTAGAAGCTCGCGACCGGATAGCGCTCGCCGAGCTCGGCGAAGTAAGCGTTGCACGAACCGATCAGCGCCTCCTTCAGGTTGACCTCGCCGTGCCCGAACTTCTTCCAGCAGCGCACGTCCTTGTAGCCGCTGCCGCCGCGCGCGATCTCGCCGCAGAACACGCGCCGCTCGGGATCGAGGCCGAGATGTTCGAGCGCCCAGGCGGCGACGAAGGGTTTGAAGACTGAACCCGGCGGCTGGAAGGTCGGCTGACGCAGTGTGCGTTCGATCGCGAGCCCGCGCTGTCCCGACGCATCGGCCGCGATGACCGAGCCCGGCCCCGGCTCGGAGGCCGCAGCCACGACGTCACCTTCGACCGACAGGAAGACGATCGCGCCGACAGGCTCCTCGAACCACTCCAGATCCAGGTCGGGGTCATTGACGCGCTCGGGATGGCGCAGCGTGTCACGCGCGTCCCGCTGCACGTCGAGATCCATCGTCAAGACGACGTCCTGGCCATCGACGGGTTCGTTGACCGACGCGTGGCCACGGCTCTCGTACACGTCCTGGAGTCCCCAGCGCTCGCGGTAGCCGTTCTCTCCGCGCAGCTCGACGTCCCAGAAGCCCTCGATGCCCGAAACTCCCTGTTGTTCGTCCGAACGCAACACGGTCGAGACCAGGCCCTCGAGCTCGTGCTCCTCGCCGCTCGAGCGGTCGGCCAGTCCACGCAAGTGCTCGAGGCGTTGTGCCGCGGGCCGCTGACGCAGGAGATCGTCGACGTCGACCGCTCCGACGTGACCGATCAGGCCCTCGAAGAGCGGCCCGTCGTCCTCTTCGAAGACGGTTGCCACGCGCTGGTTCACCTCGAGCGCGCGGAGCCCGGGATACCAGGCCTCGAAGCGCGTGAGCAAGCCGACGACCTCGTAGTCGGGTGGGCGCTGCTGCAGCGGCCGCGGCCGCATCCCGAAGTCCTTGAGGAAGAAGTCCGCGCGCTCGACCGCGCGCTCGCGCACGCCCGAGGAGAACACCAGTCGCCCGTCGGCGGTGCGCTCGGTGTCCGGCAAGGCCTCCTTCGAGAGCAGCGCCAGAACGGCCGCGAGCTCGCCTTGGAAGCGCGCCTCCCAGTCGTCGGCCAGCCGGCGCGCGAGCGCGTCGAGCGCCTCGGCGTCGCGCCGCGTGCCGCGCCCCACGTGACGACGGAAGGCGGCGCCGAGCTCGGGTTCGTCGGGCAGCACCGTGAGCACGCGATCGAGCAGCGCCCAGGGATGACGATGGCCGGCCTGGAAGGCGCGCACCTCGGGATCCTGGGACGCCAGCACCTCACCGCGGCGGGCGCGCACCTCGGGGGTCATCGGCACCTCGAGGAAGGTCTGCAGGTCGTGCAGGACGGCCAGGCGATCGCTCGCACGCCAGGGCGCGGGGCGGTTGTCGAGCAGGCGTTCGACGTCTCCCCCGTCCTCGCCCTCTGGCGCGAAGATCGCTGCGATCCGATCCAGCACGTCGTCCGGCTGCGGGTCCCGCGCGGGATCGAGGCGCAGCTGCGCGAACAAGCGCGGCAAGGCGTAGCCGTCGCGCCACCCCGACAACCAGTCGGTCCGCGCGCTCACGGTCCACTCCTCGAGCCGGCGCTCGTCCCAGGCCAGCGTACGGGCGATCCAACCCAGGTCGAAGGCGTGCGCGAGGGTATCCGGCGCGATGCGACCCGGCGCGAAGCCGGTCGCCTCGGCGAACAGCTTCGATGCGGTCGCGTCCTCGACCGCGCGGCGCGTCTCCTCGAGCTCTTCGACGAGACCATCCAGCGCGGTCCCCGTCGTTCGCTGGCGCGTCTCCGCGCGCTCGAGCAAGGCGGCGAAGCGCGCGAGGTAATCGATCGAGCGTGCCAGCCGGTGCTCGATCCGACGCCAACCGCGCTCCACCGGATCCCCGGCGGCCGCAACGGATTCCCCGTCTCGCAAGCCCGCTCCGAAGAGCTCCGTGTCCTTCAAACGCACGGCCAGCTCCAAGAAGCTTCGTTGCGGCGACTCGGCCGCGGCGCTCTCGAGCCGCTTCCATTCGCGCGCGTCGAGCAGGAGCATCCTTCGCAGGTAGTAGCGCACGTCCCCGGCGCGCCGGCTGCGGTTCTCGAGCTGCGGCTTGGACGTCGCCGGGATGCGTTCGCTGCCGAGGGCCAGCGGCGCTCCCTCTGCAAAGGCGTCCAGGTCGATCGGCCTCAGGCTCAAGAGCTCGAGCGTCCAGCGCGGCAAGTCGTAGCGTGCCTCCTGCAACGACACGGCCCGCCGCAGGAGCAGCGAGCGCGCATGGGCCACCTGCCCCAGCGGGTGCCCGCGCCGGAAGGTCCGATACGACAGGGACAGCGAGTAGGTGCTCTTGTCCCGCACGAGTACTTGACCGCTCGCGTCCAGGATCGAGCCGCGACGGTAGGGCAGGATGTTTCCGGAGTGAACGAGCCGGCTGGCCTCCCCGGCCCAGACCACGTGCTGGTGAACTTGCACGCGATAGAGGTTCGCGATCAGGACCACGCAGCCGAGGCCGGCGACGGCGAGCAGAGGACGCACCTTCCGGCTGATCATGCGAGCATCCCCTTCTTGCTCTTCACGAAGGGGGTCAGGCCCGGCAGGTTGCGCAGGACGGGCACGAGAAAGAGCGCCCCGGCGGCGGTCGCGAGCGCAGCGTGCCAAGGCACGGCCGCGTTCGGCGCGAAGATGCCGGCTTGTCGCACCTCGACGAGGCGCGTCGCTGCCAGGAACCAGAACAGCGCCAGGGCGACGACGGCCGCGAAGGCGGTCCGTGGTGCGGGGCGATCGAGTTCGATCGCATCACGCAAGAACAGGATCGTCCACGCCACGGCGACGTAGCCGACCAGCACGCTCGAGACCGGGTCCGTCGTGAACGCCATGCGTGCCACGCCGACGACGAGTGCGATCCACGCCACGCGGTCCTCGCGCGCGCGCACGCCGAGGGCCAGGACGATCAGGAGACCGAAGTCGGGCACCCAGGGTCCGAAGGAATCGAGCGCGACCAGGGCACCCTGCAGGGCAAAGAGCCACGTGCACCACAAGAGCAGGCACAGCCAGGAGAAGAAGCCGACCTTCGTCATTCGTCTTCTCCGTGGGACGTGACCCGACCCGCGTCCTCCGCCGGCCGCGTGCGCACGTAGAGCGCGCCGAGTTCCACCGGAGTGAGGTCCGTCTCGAGCACCAGCTCGACGGGCTCGTCGCGCTGGGTGTGCAACGGCAGCTCGGTGTGTCCGAGGTAGAAGCCGGTCGAGATGCCAGCGTCACCCGAGCCTGTGTACAGCCGCGCGCCCTTCGAGCGCTCCGACGTGCCCGCCCCCAGCTCGATGCGCGGTACCCAACGCAGCCGCACGGCGCCCGACGCGCTTCGGCCGAGCCCGTGCAGTCGTCCCAGAACGCGCGGCGCGCCTCCATCGTCGAAGCGTGCGACGCAGACGACATGAAAGCCGGGATCGCCGAGGTAGCTCACGTCGGAGCTGATGGGGCCGGCGCGCGTCACCCGTCCGATCAAGCGCGCCCCGGCGGACGTGACCGCGGCGCCGGGCATGACGCCGTGTGACGTTCCGACCGGCAGCTTGGCGGCCTCGCGCCAGGGGCTCGGATCGGCCAGGTTCAGCGGCCGAACGGCGAGCCAGTTCTCGTCCAGGAGCACGGGTACGCGCGCGGGCAGCGGCTCGAGCGGCACGTCCGGGGCGAGCACGATGACGTGACTCAGGCCGTCCTGATAATCGATCTCCGGCAAGAGCGTCCAGCGCTTGCCGTCCGGATCTCCCCAGACGTCGCCCAGCCGAAAGCCCTCCGCCAGCTCCGCGAATGGTTCGGCATCCGAGAACAGCTCGTACACGCGCGCGAGTCCCCCGGCGAGTTCGCGGTCGCTCGGGTTGTGCACGGCCAACCGCACCCCCGCGCCCAAAGTCCCCTTGTCGGCGTCGACGCCGCCAACCGTCAAGTAGACCGGAATGCCGTGCGGTCCGTCCGCGACACGCGCCCCGACGAGGAAGCCGCCGGCGGTCACGAGCTCGACCTCGGCCTCCGTGGTCCCGTCCCTGCGCTGCTCGAAGACGCGCACGACGCGACCGACGTAGGAGTCCCCGAAGACGACCGGCAGCCCGATGACAACGCCGCGACCGTCCGGCAGGTGGATGCGCAGGCGGTCCTTGTTCGTGACGACGCGGCCGCGCACCTCGGCCGCGAGCAGGCGCCGCCCTTCCACGAGCCTGGACTCGCTCGGCAGCGCAGCCGTGAAGAGCGCTTCGATCAGCTCCAGGCTCTCGCCCACGCTTTCCTCGGCCGTCCGCGCGCGCACCCGTTCGGCCGCGAGCACGCGCCCACGCCCGAGGATGCGAAGGGGCTTGGCGATCTCGGCCAGGTAACGAACCGGCGCCGTGGCGAGGCTCGCCAGCTCTTGGAACCCGGGCACCGGTCGCAACGAGGCGAACAGGAGACCGGTCCAGAGGAGAAAACCCAGGGTGCGGAGCCGAGAGGACATGGTGCGCGAGCGACCCGCGCTAAAGGCCCCACGACCGGGGTCCCAGGCAGCGGTCCGCCACTTCGAACCTTACCGACGGGGAGGGGCGGAACAAGCCGGCGCGAAGCGCTCGGACGGGAATCGACCGAGGTCGAACGAAGGCGAGACGACCTGCCGGCCGGTCGAACACCGTGGCGGGCTCAGTCGTCGTCGGCCGAGAGCACGCGCGAGAAGATGTCGAGCTTCTCCAGGAAGACGCCCGTACCGCGCGCGACGGCCGTGAGCGGGTCGTCGGCGACCCGCGCGGGGATGCCCAGGGCGTCGGAGATGGCCGGAGCGATGCCGTAGAGCAGGGCTCCTCCCCCGACGATCGTGCAACCGGTATCGACCAGGTCAGCCGCGATCTCGGGCGGCGACTCCTCGAGCACCTGGCGGATCGATTCGCAGATCTTGCGGATCGGCCCACTCAGCGACTCGCGGATCTCGATCGAGGTGACCGTCGCGCGGCTCGGCAAGCCCGTGATGGAGTCGCGGCCCTTGACCTCCATCGAGAGCTCTTGCTCCATCTGGTAGGCGGAGCCGATCGTGAGCTTGATGCGCTCGGCCGTCTGCTCGCCGATCAGAAGGTTGTGGAAGCGCCGCAGGTGGCTGACGATGGCATCGTCCAGCTCGTCGCCGGCCACGCGCAACGAGGTCGCGACGACGGAGCCTGCCAGGGCCAGTACGGCGGTCTCGGTCGTGCCCCCGCCGATGTCGACGATCAGCGATCCACGCGCCTCCGTCACCGGCAAGTCGACCCCGATCCCGGCGGCCATCGGCTCGTCGATCAGGTAGACACGCCGGGCCCCGGCGCGTTCGGCCGAGTGCACGACCGCGCGCCGCTCGACGTCCGTGATGCCGGTCGGCACCGAGATCACGACCTGCGGCTTCACCCAGCTGCGGCCCTCGTGGACCTTGCTGATGAAGTAGCGCAGCATCTTCTCGGTGACCTCGAAGTCCGCGATCACGCCATGGCGCAGGGGCCGCACCGCCTCGATCGAGCCCGGCGTCTTCCCGAGCATCGACTTGGCCGCGTTGCCGACCGCCATCCCGTCGAGCAGGACCTCGTTCGTGCCCTTCTTGACCGCGACCACGCTGGGCTCGTTCAAGATGATCCCGCGGCCGCGCACACAAACCAGCGTGTTCGCGGTCCCGAGGTCGATCCCCATATCGACGGAGAAGTTGCCGAGGAACCACTCCAGCGGTTTAAGGACGTTGGCCATCGAATGGGACCCTGACCCCCCTCGGGTCTCGGCGAATGAGACGCAACAACCGTCCCGGACGCTGCGCGTCTTCGGTGAACCGGTCCGTTGCTGCCAGGCGGAGTCGCGCCCCGCTAGCGTGGAAGAAGTTTAGCGCCCTCGTAAGGCCGATCAAGCGCGCGGATGCCGCGAGCACGGGGTTCCTCCCCAAGATCGCCCCTTTCTAGGACATCGCTTTATGTGGAGGCGGACCGCGGCCGGACGGCGGCCTCGGAGCCGAGGGTTCGCACTCGTGCCATTGCGCGGCCCAGCTACGCGATCGGGCACAGGCGCGCGACGCCGTGCGCGCCACGAACCGCGCCGCGGAGGCGAGCCGATGGCGAGCGAAGCGAGCGAGGGTCCTGGTGAGCTCCCCGTTCGAATCCGCGCGCTGAATCCGACGGTGGGCGACGGGTGCGACGGTCGGTGTCGTTTACGGACTGGCTGGCCTCCGCGAACTGGCTGGCCTCCGCGGACTGGCTGGCCTCCACGGACTGGCTGGCCTCCACGGACTCGCTCGCCTCCACGGACTGGCTCGCCTCCACGGACTCGCTCGCCTCCACGGACTGGCTGGCCTCCACGGACTGGCTGGCCTCCACGGACTCGCTCGCCTCCACGGACTGGCTCGCCTCTACGGACTCGCTCGCCTCTACGGACTCGCTCGCCTCTACGGACTCGCTCGCCTCTACGGACTCGCTCGCCTCTACTGACGCGCTCGCTTCGCTCGCCATCGCTGGGCGCGCTGGGCGCGACTCGAGAGGTTGCGATGGGACGGCCGCGAGGGCGCAACCCGGGGGCCCAGCGGTCCGATATCCGCGGGCCGGCACCTCCTCAGGACGCGGCGCGCACTGCGTCGCGCGCCTGTGCCTGATTTCGCGGCTCGCGCCGCGAAACGGCACAAGCACGGAGCCTTCGGCTCCGAGGCTACGGCCCACCTGCGGTGGGCCTCCGCAGCCCCCGTCACCGCCGCTTGTCACTGCCGCCTGGAATCAAATCCGGTCACCGGACAGGGATCGAGGGTCAGCACCAAGGGCGTCAGCTCGGTCCCAGACGACGGTCGAGGGTCCGTGTCGCGGAGGCCCGCCGCAGGTGGGCCGTAGCCTCGGAGCCGAAGGCTCCGTGCTGGTGCCGTTTCGCGGCGTGAGCCGCGAAATAAGGCCCAGGCGCGCGACCCCGTGCGCGCCGCGTCCTGAGGAGGTGCCGGCCCGCAAGTGTCGGACGGCCCGGCCCTCGGGTTGCTCGCTTGCGGCCGTGAACGACTCGTCCTTGCAGAATCGTGTCATCGCGCGCAGCGAAGCGAGCGAGGCGTCCGAGGCGTCCGAGTCGTCCGACGCGTCCGAGGCGTCCGACGCGTCCGACGCGTTCGACGCGTTCGACGCGTTCGAGGCGTTCGAGGCGTCCGAGGCGTCCGAGGCGTCCGAGGCGTCCGAGGCGTTCGACGCGTTCGAGGCGTCCGAAGCGTCCGAGGCGTCCGAGGCGTCCGACGCGTCCGAGGCGTTCGAGGCGTCCGAAGCGTCCGAGGCGTCCGAGGCGTCCGACGCGTCCGAGGCGTCCGAAGCGTCCGAGTCGTCCGAGGCGTCCGAGGCGTCCGAAGCGTCCGAGGCGTCCGAGGCGTCCGAAGCGTCCGACGCGTTCGAAGCGTTCGAGGCGTTCGAGGCGTTCGAGGCGTTCGAGGCGTTCGACGTCACCTCCGAGCCCGCAGCGAAGGAATCAGTCACTCCTCCCCGACGGCAACGGGCCGCCCTCCACTTCTGTGGAGGGCGGCCCGTTGCCGTCGGAGGCGCTGAAGCCTCCTACTTGAAGAAGATCCCGCCGTCGTAGTGGCCCAGGTGGGCGTCCACGAACAGGAAGGCCGCTACGAGGAGCACCGTCGTCACGATGGCGATTCCCGCGTCGACGCCCATGCCGTCGGATTCTTCGACCACTTCGACGGCCGCTGCCGTCGAGCGTTTCTTGGAGGTCGCCTTGGGTTGGCGGCCGCGGGGTTTGGCGGCGGCGCCGCGTCCCCCGCCACGTGAGCTTCGTTTGGCCATGTCCGGGTCTCCTTAGAGGCGCGTCGTGGCGCGATCGCCCTGCTGGATGGTCTGGCCGTCGACGTTGCGGACGATGGTCGCCGAGGCGATGTCGTCTTGGACGTTGGACACGCGGACCTGGCCCTTGTAGACGCTGCCGCGGTAGATATCGAAGGTGAAGCCGCGCTTCACGTTCTGATTCTTGCCGACGTTCAGCATGACGAGGCCCGGCTGCAGGTCGAGCCGGACATCGAGGACCGAGCCGTTGATCAGCGGCTGGGAGGTGAGCTCGTTGACCTTGACACCCGTCAGGTCGACGACCACCGCGAGGTCGGTCTCGAGCTGCGAGACCTGGTCCTCGAGCGTCGTCCGAGCGACTTCGAGCTCGGCGATCGCTTCGCTGGCCGTCCGCAGGGCGTCCTGCGCGTCGCGGCGGGCGAGCTCGGCCTGGCTGGCACGGTCGTTGGCGTCGTTGCGCTCCGACTCCATTTCATGGGCCTGTTGGACCGCGCGGTCCTTCTCGGCCAGGAGGGAGTTGATCGTGCCGTTGTAGTCGCCGAGGGTCGACTCGATCTTGGCGATCGAGCTGCGCAGGTTGTCGTTGTCCCGCTTGGCCTCGGCGAGGTCAGTCTTCAGGCGCTCGGCTTCGGACGCGGCCTGATCGCGCTCGTTTCGGAAGGTCCGGCTCTCATCCGAGAGCTGGTTGTTGGAGACCTGGAGCTTGGAGATCTCGTTCTCCTTGTCGGCGACCGCCTCGGCCATTTCGGCCTTCTTGTCTTCGAACTTCGCCTTGTAGTCCTGGCTCTGGGCAAGGGAGCTCGATGCCCAGCCCAGGAAGGCGGCGGAGAGGAGTAGGTTGAGAACGATGAAGATCCGTCCGATGGGGCTCATGGATCTGGCGTGGAGCGGGGGTCTTGGGGGGTAGCGCAGGGGGCCCGGGTGGCGCCGAGCGAGGCGAAACTATAGGGACGCTCCAGAGAGGGGTCAAGCACGGTGGAAGACCGCGCGGGTCCGTGGAGCGTCCTCTCTAACCCCTTGTCGATCGCGGGTTACGGGATCGGATGCGAAGTCCGCCCAGCAGCGCCCAGGCCCCCCCCAGAGCGAGGGCCCGCCACACCCAAAGCAGGCTCACATAGGGCGTACGGGCCGCTTTTGCGTCGAGAGGAGGCACCGGCAGGTCCACCGCCAGCCAGGCCGAAACGGAGCGATCGCGGCCCCCGTCGCGGGCTCGACCCAGCTCGCGCCCGTCGGGACCGAGGGCGATCGTGACGCCGGAATTCGTGGCCCGCACGACGGCTTTGGCGGTCGCGAGGGCGATCACACGCGAGAAGGCGATCATCTGGTCCAGCTCGAAGCTGCCCTGGTACCAGGCCTCGTTGCTCGCGATGAGGTGGAAGTCGAGCGGGCCGGCGGCGGCGGCCTCGACATAGGCACCCAGGAAGGCGTTGTCGAAGCAGACCGTGCCCGAGAAGCGGTAGCGCGCTCCCGAGCGCGTCTCGAACTCGAAGATCCCCGTCTCGTCCCCGGCGACGAGGTCCGGCAGGTAGCCGGCCACCTCGAGAATCGTCGCCCGCACCGCCGCGAACCGCTGCAGGCCGTACATCGTCTCGGCCCCGGGCACGAGGTTCTGCTTGTAGGCGAGCCCGGCGCGCCGGCCCTCGGCGTCGAGCAGTACGAGCGCGTTCTTGCGCCGGATCTCGCCCTCGAGGGCGTCGAAGACCTCGACCCCCGAGACGAACGCGGCCCCGGGCGGCAGGATCGGGGCCAGCCCGCCGCGTCCGAGCAGGGCGCCGGTGAACCAGTCGAGGTTGTCGTCGACCAAGGCGAGATCCGAGAGCCCACGCAGCCCCGGGTGGGTCAGGCCGGGATCGGCGGCGAAGGCCGCGCGAACGGATTCGAGGTAGAGCGGGACGACCATCATCGTCTCGCCCCAGCACACGAGGTCGGCCGGCGGATGGCCGGCGCGCGCCTCGGCGGCGACAGCCTCGGCGGTCAGCGCGAGCGAGTCGAGCAGGTTCTGGCGGGCGTCGTTGTGCTGCTTGCGCTCCTGGCTGAAGCCCGGCTGCACGCAGAGCACGCGCGGCCCCGCGAGCGCCGGGGCGGGGCGCGTGAGCGGCCCGGCGGCGAAGGCGACGACGAGCCCGAGGGCCCCCGGCAAGAGGTTGAGACGCAGGCTCTTGCGCTCGGCGGCGACGAAGACGAGCGACGCCAGCCCCCCCGCCACCGCGGCGAGCACGAAGCCGAGCCCTTCCGGTCCGAACAACCGTACCGACTCGACCAGGCCGAACGAATCCGAGGCGAAGTGGGCGAGCCGGATCCAGCCGAGGCCGAGCGGCGCCGGCAGGAGCTCGCGCAAGGTCTCGAAGGCCAACCAACCGGTCGCGACCGCGAGCCCGAGGCCCACGCGCGGCGCCAGCCGCCGCACGAGCCAGCCACCGAGCAACGCGTAGAGCCCCGAGCCCAGGGCGACCCACGCGAGCGGCGGCTCGTACACGTAGCCGATCCAAAGCAGCATGACGCCGAGGCCCGTGCCGCAGACGAGAACCTCGACGAGCGCGCCCGCGATCCCCCGTCCGGGCGCGGGTCGCGCGACGACGGCCCCCCAGAGCGCCACCGCGAGCACGCCGAAGACCGGCGAACCTCCGGCGGTGACAAAACCGGGACTGGCGAGCACGTAGCACGTGAACGCGGCGACGAGGCCCAGGAAGCGGCGGCCCGCGGGCAGGTAGGCGGAGAGGTAGACCAAGAGGGGCTCAGTCGGTGAGCGGGCGATAGTCGACCAGCTCGCCATCGGAGATCGTGCCGTCGGCCGGAACGATGACGAGCGCGTCCGCGCGCGCGACCGCCACGATGTCGGCCGAACCGCGCCAGGGCAAGGGAACGAGTTCGGTCGAGCCGTCGGCGCGGCGCTGCACGCGTGCAGGCACGTTGTGCTGGCGGTCCCGCGAGGAGAGCTCCTTGCCCCGGTAGATGCCGCGCGCGAGGCGCGGTCGGGTCTCGGCCTCGCCGGCGCCGGCGAGCCGCGCGAGCGCCGGCCGCACGAAGGCCTCGAAGCCGAGCAGGCTCGAGACCGGATTGCCGGGCAAGCCGAAGACCGGGCGGTCCTCGTACAGCCCGAACCAGATCGGCTTGCCGGGCTTGATCGCCACCTTGTGCAGCACGGGCACGACGCCGAGGCGTTCGAACGTCGCACCGACGAGGTCGTACTTGCCCATGCTGACGCCACCGGTCGTGATCAGGATCTGGCCCGCGGACAGCGCACCGGCGAAGGCCGCCTCGAGCTCGTCGGGGTCGTCGCGCACGATGCCGACGCGCCCGACCTCACACCCGGCCGCCGCGCAGGCCGCCGCGAGGTAGAGCGTGTTGCCCTCGCGAATCTGGCCGACGCCGGGACGCTCCGTACGCGCAACGAGCTCGTCGCCGGTCGTCAGAACGGAGACGCGCGGGCGCGGAAAGACAGGAACCGGGTCGATACCGATCGCGGCAAGCACCGAGAGATCCGCCGGCGACAGCCGCCGCGGGGGTTCGAGGACCGGCGCGCCGTCGCGCAGGATCTCGCCGCGATGTCCGACGTTGTGGCCGGCTTCGACCGAGCGCTGGAAGACGACCTGGCCGTCGGCTGCGCGGCGCGTGTGCTCGATCATCTGCACGGCATCGGCTCCGACCGGCAGCTCGGCGCCCGTGTAGATCTCGATGCACGTGCCCGGGACGAGCGGCTCCGGGCTGGGGACACCCGCGCGGGACTCGCCGACGCAGGGCAGGCTGGTCTCGCCGCCGGCGGGTCGGAAGTCGGCCGCGCACACCGCGAAGCCGTCCATCATCGCCTTCTCGAAGGGCGGCAGGTCGACGTCGGCGACCGCGGCGCGCGCGAGGATGCGACCGCGCGCCTCGGCCAGCGGAACGGACTCGGGCTCCGTCGGTGCGCGGAGCCTCCCGAGAATCTCCTCCAGAGCTGCTTCGGGCGTGATCATGGGGGCAGTGTAGCGCTCACCGCGGTGCAGAGCGCGGCTCGCCCCGCGTCACCCGGCTCATTCGACATCGACGACGGAAGAGAGGTGGGCCGCGAGGCCCGCGGGGTCGTCGGTCCCGATGCGCAACCGGCCGCGCTCGGTCTCGAGCTCGACGCAGTCCTTGCCGTGGATGTTGTAAGTCAGGCCGCGACCGGGAAGCCAATGGATGCCCCAGCCATCGACGAGCCGCGAGCGCGCCACGCGCGCGGAGCGAACGATCGCATACGGGATCTTCGTCCCGAAGAGCGGCAGGGGCCCGAAGCGAACGCGGAGGTGATCGCCCCCGTCCGAGACCCGCAAGTGCGCGAAGCAGAAGCTCAGGAGCAGAATCACGCCTCCCAAGGCGACGAGCACGGCGACGGGCACCGTCGAAGCCCGGCCCAGGTAGGCACCGACGAAGGCGAGCAGGGCGAAGAGCAGCAGCACGAGGTAGAACGAGCCCCGTTGGACGTGGTCGTAGCGCATGAAGACCTCCGGCGTGTCGTAACCTGCGGCCGCTAAGCGGCCGGGAAGCGTCGGCCTCCTACGCAGCCAGCGCGGCTCCTTTCGAGGGGGTGCCGCGAAAACGGCACGACCTGCCGCGTCGAGATCCGCTCGCGGTCGCGCGAACCCCGCCACGCACGTCTAGCAGCCTGATGAAAAAGTGCTTCGGATGCGATGCATGTGACTGGGAGGCCCGGCGGGTGCGCGAGAACGGAGGCGAATCGGTCGATTCGGCGAGGCTCTCGTGTGCCGGCCGGGCTTTCCGGACGCATACAGCGCGCCGGATGACTTCTTCATCAGGCTGCTAGCCCCGCTCCAGCGCCGGCTCCCCCCTTCCTTCCTATAGAATTCCCACAATAGGCGGGCCGTGCTTGCGCATGCGCCGCCACCGTCCCCAAAAGCCCGAACCGCCGCCTCCAGCTTTCATGCTCCGTTTTCCCAGCCTCCTGGCCTTCCTGGCCCTCTTCGTGCCCTGCGTCTCGAGCTGCCGTCAGGAGACGACGGCCGCGTCGGACGAGACGACCGCCGCCCGGGGAGGGGCCCGCAAGCGCGAGGTGCCTCGGGTCCAGATCGGAATCGTCGAGCAGCGCGAGATGGTTCAAGTGCTCGAAACCACGTCCAAGCTCGAATCCGAGGCAGAGATCCGGGTCTTCCCGCGCCAGGCTGGCGTCGTGACGGAGATCCTGGCCGAGGAAGGCGATCCCGTCCAGACCGGCGCGCCCCTCGCGCGTCTGGACGATCGCGACGCCGTCCTGGCCGAGCGCGACGCGCACGTCGCCTGGCAGGAGACCAAGAACGCGACCGAACAAGCGAAGCTCGCGATCGAGGATGCGAGCGCCAACGTGCAGCGCATGAAGCTCGCCTCCGAACAAGCCGAGCGCGATTACGAGCGCGACCGCAAGCTGTTCGAGACCGGCGCGACGGCCAGCGCCTTGTCGATGAAGGCCCTGGAAGCGAGCCGGCTCGCGCGCGACAACGCGCTGGCGGACTACAGCCAGGCCGAGATCGCCCTGCGCCGCAGCCGGCTCGAGGCGACCGCGTCCGAAACGGCCACGTCCCGCGCCAAGGTGGCCTGGGAGCGCGCCCAGCTCGCGCTCTCGCACACGACGATCACCGCGCCCTTCGACGGCATCGTGGCCGAGCGCATGATCCGCGTCGGAGATGCTGCCGGCACCGGCGAACCGGCCTTCGTCCTGACCGATCCCGACAACCTGCGTGCGGTCTTCTTCCGGCCGCAGGAGGAGCTCGGACTCTTCACCGGCCGCAGCGACGGCCAGGACAAGCTGACCTTCACGGCCGTGGCCGAGGCCTATCCAGGGAGAAACTTCTCGGGCGAGATCCAGCGCATCAGCCCGACGATCGACCCCGACTCGGGCCAGTTTCGCGTCACGGCGCGCTTGAAGGCCACGACCGATACGGACTTGGCCCGGCTCCTGCCCGGCATGCTCGTTCGCATGCGTATCGTCACGGATCGTCACCCGAACGCGCTCGTCGTTCCCAAGCGCGCGACGGAGCGCGAAGGCGACCGCAACTTCGTCCGAGCCTTCACACCGACCGGCGACGGACAGGGAACGGTTCATCTGGTCGATTACAAGGAAGGCTACTCCGACGACACTTCCGTCGAGCTCGTCCTGCTCGAGCCCGGTGCGCTCGCGGCCGGCGCTTCGATCGTCGTCGTGGGACGGGACGACTTGAAGGACGGTGACCCGGTGCAGGTCGTGGATCCGATCGGCAAGCGCCCCTCCACCTCTGCCACGTCGACGGTTTCGGACGACAGCGAGGGCACCGGGGACGAGGACGCTGAGCGTGTCGCCGCCGGAGAGAGCGACGCCCAAGCCGCCGAGTCCGAATAAGGCACCCCCACGTGAACGAGACTCGAGCACCGCGTGTGTCCTCCGCCAGCGGGGACGCTACACGCTCCCTCTTCGCCTTCGTGACGCGCCGTCCGGTCGCGATCTCGATGTTCATGGTCGCGATGGTCGTCTTCGGCGTCGTCTCGTGGACGAAGCTGAAGATGGACCTCCTGCCGGAGATCAGCTATCCGACGCTCACCGTGCGCACGACCTGGGAAGGCGCTGCGCCGGAGGACGTCGAGGAACGCATCTCCGAGAAGGTCCAGGAGGCGCTCTCGACGCTCGACAACCTGGTGCGCTCGACATCGATCAGTCGCGCCGGTGCCTCGGACGTCGTGCTCGACTTCGACTGGGGCACGCCGATGACCTTCGCCGTGCAAGACGTGCGCGAGCAACTCGACGGCGTGTTTCTGCCGAACGACGTCGACCGCCCGCTGATTCTGCGCTACGACCCCAACCTCGACCCGATCCTGCGCATCGGCATCCGCGCGCCGGACGGCCTGCGCGCGCAGGGCAGCGAGGCGCGCACCGACCAGCTCATCCAGCTGCGCTGGCTGGCCGAGAATCGGCTCAAGCGCGACCTGGAGTCGATGGAAGGCGTCGCGGCCGTCCAGATCCGCGGAGGGCTGGAAGAGGAGATCCGGGTCCGGGTCGACCCCTACAAGCTGGCCGCGAACCGAATCGATCCGGGGGAGCTGGCGCAGCGCCTGGCACAGGAGAACATCAATGCATCGGGCGGTTCGCTGCTCGAGGGCTCGTCCGAGTACTTGGTTCGCACGGTCAACCAGTTCCGCAACGTCGGCGAGATCCAAAACCTCCCGATCGCGAACCGCGGCGACGCGGTCCTGCGCGTGCGCGACGTGGGCCAAGTCGAGCGCACGTTCGAGAAGCGCGAGGTCGTCAGTCGGATCGGCGGGTCCGAATCGGTCGAGCTCGCGATCTACCGCGAAGCCGGTGCGAACATCGTGCAGATCGCGGAGCGGATCAAGGCGCGCGTCTTCGGCTCGGAGGAACAACGAGCCTCGGCGGCCGAGTTGCAGAAGGCCGAGGACGCGGGCGAGGAGGTCGGTGGTGCGACTCTGGCCGAGCGCAACCGCGTCGACTTCCTGGCCCACCGCTTCCGGGACGACCTGAAGATGGAGCTTCTGTCCGACCAGTCCGTCTTCATCCGTGACGCCGTCGAGGACGTCACGAACTCGGCCATCCTGGGCGGGATCTTCGCGATCGGGGTGATCCTGCTCTTCCTGCGGCGACTCTCGGCGACGCTCATCATCGGGATCTCGATCCCCATCTCGATCCTGGTCACCTTCGCGCCGATGTTCATCGGCGGCGTCAGCTTGAACATCATGTCGCTGGGCGGACTCGCGCTCGGTGTCGGAATGCTCGTCGACAACGCGATCGTGGTGCTCGAGTCCATCACGCGCTGTCGTGAGGAGGGCGACGACCTGCAGCAAGCGGCGGTGCGCGGCGTGGGAGAGGTGGCGGGGGCGGTCATCGCGTCGACGCTCACGACGATCTCCGTCTTCGCGCCGATCGTCTTCGTCACCGGCGTCGCCGGTCAGATCTTCGGCGACCAAGCGCTGACCGTTGTCTGCGCGCTGTTCGTCTCCCTGATCGTCGCCGTACTCTTCATCCCGATGCTGGCCTCGCGCCGCTGGCTCGTCGACCTCAAGGGTCTGCTGTCCCGGGCCGAGCGACCGGCCACCCCCATCGAGAAGCTGCGCTGGAGCGCGGCCTCGTTCGTTCCGAACCTCTTCCTGATCCTCGGCCGCTCGCTGCTCGTGCTCGGAGGCCTTCTGATTTGGGCCATCGGCTTCGTCCTGATCTCCCTCTTTGCCGCCGGGCGCTTCGTCGCCAGCCACACCATCGGCTTCGCCTTCCAGAAGGTCTGGTCGTGGATCGAGTGGAGCTACCCGCGCGCCCTGCGCGTCTCGCTGCGCCTGCCGCTCGTCGTCGTCGGGGCCGCGCTGCTCCTGTTCTGGTTCGCGCTCGGACGCATCCCCCACCTCGGAGTCGAGCTCCTGCCCGAGATCCACCAGGGGGAGTTCACCGCCCACGCGAAGCTCTTCGTCGGCAGCCCGCTCGAGCGAACCGACGAGGTCATGCGCGCTCTCGACGACGAGATCCGATCCATGCCGGGCGTCGCGACGACCGCCTTGACGGTCGGCGTCGAGAAGGAGCGGCTCACGCGCGAGATCGAGGGTCCGCACACGGCGCGCCTGACCGTGCGCCTCGAGGAGGACGCACGCGAGCCCGCCGAGGAGGACCGGCTCGTCGAAGCCGTTCGTTCGAGGATCGCGGCCCACCCCGCCGTGCGCTCGGTCGAGATCACGCGTCCCACACCCTTCGCGCTCGAGTCGCCCATCGCCATCGAGGTTCGTGGCTACGACCTCGACGACCTCGAGTCCGTCGGGCGCGAGGTCCAGGCTCGCCTGATGGCAATGCCCGAGCTGTCGGACGTCCGCACGACCGTCCGACCCGGCTTCCCCGAGGCGCAGGTCACGTTCGACCGCGAGAAGATGCTCGAGTTCGGCCTGGATCTCGCGCAGGTGTCCAACCTCGTCCGCGACCAGGTGCTCGGCAACGTCAGCACGCGCCTGAAGGAAGGCGACGATCGCATCGCCATCCGCGTGATCGGCGACGAGAAGATCTTGAACACGCTCGATTCGGTCCTGGACCTGCCCGTCAACCCCTCCGCCGAGAACCCGGTTTCGCTGCGTTCCGTTGCATCCATCCGCACGGTGCAGGGGCCGGCCGAGATCCGCCGCATCGGGAACTCGCGCGCGGTCGTGGTCAGCGCCACGGGATCGGGCCTCGACCTCGGCGGCATCTCGACGCGCATCGAAGAAGAGCTCGCTTCGATGGCACCGCCCGAGGACGTGATGGTCTCCCTCGGTGGACAGAAACGGGAGATGGACGAGGCCCAGAGCAGCATGCGCTTCGCGCTGATCCTGGCCGTCTTCCTGGTCTACGTCGTCATGGCCAGCCAGTTCGAGTCGCTCGTCCAGCCCCTCGTGATCCTCTTGACCGTGCCGCTGGCCGCCGTCGGCGTGATCCTGGCCCTGGACGTCCTGTCCGTGCCGCTGTCGGTCGTCGTGTTCATCGGATTGATCATGCTCGCAGGCATCGTGGTCAACAACGCGATCGTTTTGCTGGATCGCATCAATCAAAAGCGCGCCCAAGGACTCGCCTTGCACGATGCGATCATGGAAGCGGCGTCCGCACGCCTGCGACCGATCTTGATGACGACGGCGACGACCGTGCTGGGACTCCTGCCCATGACGGGTTGGCTGCGCGGCGTACCCCTGCTCGGCGCCTTCGGCGCCGGCGAGGGCGCCGAGATTCGCGCGCCCATGGCGATCGCGGTCGTTACAGGACTGGCCGCTTCCACGCTCCTGACTCTGATCGTGATCCCGACCGTCTATTCGCTCGTCGCACGCTTCCACCGCGCTGGAAGCATCGGCGACGCGACCCCAGCGAACACGAACGTCGCTGCCGCGGACGACGCGGCCGCCGAGCACCTCACCGCCGGAGCCACCACATGAGCTCTTCGCCACAAAACACGCCCCCGACCGACCTCGACGGACGCAACGAGACCGAGCACGCCGGCACCTTCTTCCTGGCCCTGGTCCGGCGCCCGGTCGCGCTGCTCACGATTTTCTCGACCTTGGTCGTCGTCGGCTTGATCGCGTACGAGCGTATTCCGCTGCAGCTGTTGCCTTCGGGCTTCGCCGAACCCGGGATCAACCTGTGGGTCCCGAACAGCGGCGCCAGCGCGCAAGAGAACGAGGAGCAGGTCGCCCGCGTCATCGAAGAGCAGCTGCGCACGATGAGCGGCATCGAGAGCGTCCGCAGTTGGTCGGACGAGGACGACGTCGAGCTCTCGGTCGAGTTCGACGGCTCGCTCGACCTGGACTTGGCCAAGGCCGAGGTGCGCGATCGGCTGGAGCGCGCCCGTCCGCTGTTGCCGGACACCATCAAGACGATCGGAATGTGGTCGGAAGATGCGGATTCGCTCCCGATCACGTTCTTCGGCATCCTGCTGAAGGGTGACCCCGAACGCCGCGACTTCCTGATGGAGAAGGTCGTCGTTCCCCGCCTCGAGGCGGTCGATGGCATCGGCCGCGTCGATGTCTGGGGCGTGTTGCAGGACAACGTCCGGATCATGCTGGACGAGGACAAGGTCATCGCGGCCCAGCTCGACCTGGGCGCCGTGATCGGACGCTTGATGGGCGACAACTTCGCGCTGCCGCTGGGCGAGGTCAACGACGGCGGACGCGAGATCATCCTGCGCTCGGACATGCGCTTCACGTCCGCCGCGGAGATCGAGGAGTTCCCGATCGGAAACGGGCTGAAGCTGAAGGATGTCGGCCGCGTTGCCAAGGTCAAGAGCGCCAGCGAGTGGATGTCGCGCATCGACGGCTCGTTCGCCTACTACGGCATGGCCACGAAGGACAGCCAGTCGAATGTTGTCGAGACCAGCCGTAACTTCGAACGCACGATCGACGAGCTCGCCAACGACCCTGCCCTGGCCGGCGACATCACGATCCTCGACTTCTTCCTGCAAGGACGCCTCATCGAGTCCGCGCTGTCGCAGCTGCGCGAGACGGCCCTCTGGGGCGGCGCGCTCGCCGTCGTGGTTCTGTTCGTCTTCTTGCGCCGGGTTCGCCTGACCCTGTGCGTGGCGCTCTCGATTCCGGTTTCCGCCATGCTGGCGATCGTCTGGGAGTACTCGACGGGTGGCTCGTTCAACCTTCTGACGATGACGGGCATCACGCTCGGTATCGGCATGTTGGTCGACAATGCGGTCGTCGTCGTCGAGAACATCGCCCGCATCCGCGCGCGCGGTGAAACACCCGAATACGCGGCGGCCGCCGGTACGCGCCAGATCGCGTTGGCGGTGACCCTCGCCACGATGACCACCGTGGTCGTCTTCCTGCCCCTGATCTTCATCTCGGACAACCAGATGGTCCGCGTGATGTTCGGCGGCATCGGGATCCCCCTCGCCGTCTCGCTGCTCGCGAGCCTTCTGGTAGCCGTGTTCTTCTTGCCGGTCATCAGCGCGCGGCTGCTCGGAGAGCGCCCACGCAGCGTGACGCGCATCGGCACGTTCATGGCCCCGGTCCTGTCCCTGCCCGCGCGCACGATCGCCTGGCTCGTAGGTGCACTGCGCTTTGCGGCGCACGCGACCGTCGTCGGCTTGCACCGTCTCGAGGGGCCCGTTCTGGATGCCCTGCGCAAGTCGCGCTACGTCCTCGCCGTCCTCGTGATCGCCCTGGCCGCCTGGAAGTTCGCGGGGCTCGGCGGCGGCACGGTCGACCGCGAGGCCATCACGGACTTCGGACTCACGCCGAACGACTCCGCGGGCAGCGCGCGCATCGCCGTGGTCTCGACGGCCGCCTTCCTCTTGGCGCTCTTGTCGCCCCTGTACTTCTGGAAGCGGCGGAGCCTGCCTCCCGCGCGTCCCGACCATTTCGTCCCGCAGGGCGCGTCCCTCATCGAGCTGATCATCAACGGCAACCAGCGGCTCGTGGCTTGGACGCTCGAGCACCGCTTCTCGGCCTGCCTGATCTCGGTCGCCGCGCTGCTGTCGATCGCCATCCCCGCCACCGGCATGAAGGTCACTCCCTTCGGCCAGGACTCGAGCGAGGACGACGTCAGCTTTCGAGTGAACTTCGATGCCGATCTCACCCTGGCGGAGGCCTCCGACAACGTCGGCTTCTACGAGGACTTCCTGGAGGCCAAGCGCGACGAGTACGGCTTCGAGCACCTGAGCGTCCGCTTCAACGAGCGCCGGGCCTACTTCGCCATGTACTTCGAGGAAGCGCAGCCGATGACGCGCATCGAAGCGCTCTCGCGCCAGCTCGTCGAAGAGGTTCCACGCGTTCCCGGGCACGAGCTGCGCTTCTACGACGAGAACGAATCCAACAAGACGACCAACTCCGTCGTCCAATTCACGCTCAGGGGTCCCGACTCCGAGGAACTCGAGCGGCTCGGCCTCCAGGCCGCCGCGCTTCTCGAGGACGTGCCCGGGCTGTCCGAAGTCGACAACCCGATGGAATCGGCGCCCGACCAGATCCAGGTCATGATCGACCGCGAGCTGGCCCACGACTACGGTGTGACGACGGAAGGGGTCCAGCAGACCATCTCCTACACGCTGCGCGGCTTCTCGTTGCCGCGCTTCCAGGAGGAAGGGCGCGACATCCCGCTCTTGATCGAATACGACGAAGACGAGGTGGCCGGAGTTCCGACCCTGCGGGACCTCGGAATCGGCACGGGCAGCGGCACCGTGGCGCTGTCGACGTTTGCCGAGCTGGCCTTCGGCAAAGGCTCGCGCGGCATCTACCGCAAGGACGGGCAGACGAGCTTCACGCTCGAGGCCAAGGTCGAAGATCCGTTGCAGGTGATCCCGGTGACCGAGCGCGCCTACCTCGCGCTCTCGGCCATGGACCTGCCGCGCGGTTACACCTTCGCGCGCGACGACTCGGCCATGGCCCGCCAGGAAGAGGAGTTCTCCGAGCTCGGCAAGGCCTTCTGGCTGTCCGTCGTCCTGGTCTTCCTTTTGATGGGGATCCTGTTCGAGTCGGTGGTGCTGCCGTTCTCGGTCCTCTTCACCGTCCCCTTCGCCATCCTCGGTTCGTTCTGGACGCTGTTCCTGACGCGCACCCCGATGGACTCGATGGGCTACATCGGCATCATCATCCTGGCGGGCGTCGTCGTGAACAACGGCATCGTGCTCATCGACCGCATCCACAACCTGCGCGCAATCGAGAGCGATCGCCGTCGCGCGGTCCTCGAGGGCTGTAGCCAGCGTGTGCGACCGGTCCTCATGACGGCGCTCACCACGGTCTGCGGCCTGCTTCCGATGATCCTCGCGGAACCGCCCTCCAACGGCGTCGACTACCGCACGCTGGGCACGATCGTCGCCGGCGGACTCGTCTCGAGCACGTTCTTCACGCTGTGGGTCGTGCCCCTGGCCTACACGCTGATCGACGACTTCGCCGTGGCCGTGAAGCGTCACGTTCGCTGGTTCCTCGGCAAGCTCGCCGGTCGCCTGCCGGGCGAACTCGAGCCGGCCTGACGGAGACCAGGTCCACCTCCCTCGTGTACGATGGGCCGGTGCGCCCGCGCTCGATCCAGCTCCTGTTCGTCGCCACCCTCGCCCTGCCCCTTTTCTTCGGCGGCTGTGGCCCGCGCACGCCCCCACCCAACGTGATCGTCATCCTGGTCGACGACCTCGGCTACGGCGACCTGGGCGTCCACGGCAGCGACGAGGTCTTGACCCCCAACATCGACGCCTTCTTCGCGGGCGGAGTGCGCTTCACGAACGCCTACGTGAACCAACCGACGTGCGCCCCCTCCCGCGCCGGCCTCCTCACGGGCCGCAACCCCCACCGTTACGGATTCGTCAACGGCACCGGACCTCCGCAGCTGATGGAGAAGGAGGACCGGGGGCTCCCGATCGACGAGCGCCTGCTCCCCACGCCCCTCCGACGGGTGGGCTACCGTACCGCGGCCATCGGCAAGTGGCACCTCGGCATGAACGAGAAGTACCTACCGACGCGGCGCGGCTTCGACGAGTTCTTCGGGCACCTGGGCGGCGGACACGAGTACTTCGACTGGAACGGCGAGCTGGGCGGACCGATCCTTCGCAACGAGGAGCCTGCCCAGGGCGATGGGTACCTGACCGAAGCCTTCGCCGACGAAGCGATCGCATTCGTCGAGCGCAACTCGGACCGCCCCTTCTTCCTCTACCTGGCCTTCAACGCCGTCCACTCCCCGTTCGAGGTTCCCGAGCACTACACAGAGCCCTTCGCTCACGTCGAGGACGACTATCGAAGAACGCTGCTCGGCATGCTGTACGCCCTCGACATCGCCATCGGACGGGTGATGGACAGCGTGCAGGCCCTGGGACTCGACGAGAACACGCTCGTCTTCTTCGTCAACGACAACGGCGGTGCCGATCGCGTCTCGAGCAACGCCCCCCTGACCGGCGACAAGTGGGACCTGCACGAAGGCGGCATCCGCGTCCCCTTCGCCATGCGCTGGCCCGGCCACATCACGGCAGGCACCGTCTTCGACGGCAACACGAGCGCCATGGACGTCTTCACGACGACCCTGTCGGCCGCCGGCGCGCGCGCCGACAGCGAGCGCGAGATCGACGGCGTCGACCTCCTGCCCTACCTCGCGGGCACGAAGACCGGCCACCCGCACGAGATCCTGTACTGGCACATGAAGCACCAACGCGCCCTCCGCCACGGTGATCTCAAGCTGTACGAAACCGGCCCCCTCGCGGCCCCGGTCAAGCGCGAGCTCTACGACCTCTCCGTCGACATCAGCGAATCGAACAACCTCGCGAACGACCGCCCGGAGGATGCCCAGCGGCTGCACGAAGAGTGGGTCGAGCGCAGGTCGCGGATGGTTCAGCCGTTGTTCTGAGGTCGAGGGAGTTGGAGATTCGTTCGGGTCCGGAACGCGCTGTGGACGGGACGGGCGAGACCTCCTCGGGACGCGGCGCGACACGGCGAGACGTCTCGCTCGCTTCGCTCGCCAGCGCTGTGCGCTGTGAACGGGGCTTGGGAGGGTGAGACGACACGGCCGCGAGGGTCGCAACCCGAAGGCCGGGCGGTCCGAGAGCCGTGGGCCGACACCACCTCAGGACGCGGCGCGCACACCGTCGCGCGCCTGTGCCTGATTTCGCGGCTGAACGCCGCGAAACGGCACCAGCACGGAGCCTTCGGCTCCGAGGCTACGGCCCGCCTGCGGCCGGCCTTCGCGGCCTTCGTCATCGACCGTTGTCACGACCTCTCGCGCCGCTTCCACATCACAGCCTTCAATCCACGGTCGACGACTGTGGTTGCGGAGCGATGGGCCGCCGCTGGCGGGCCGTAGCGCAGCCTCGGAGCCGCCAGGCTCCGTGCTGGTGCCGTTGCGCGGCGCGAGCCGCGCAATCAGGCACTGGCGCACGAC
>JAJDEW010000137.1 GCA_029259595.1 Planctomycetota bacterium
TGCAGCTCGAGGCGAAACGGCGTGCCGCCCCAACCGCCGCCGGGAGGCGAGACGGTCAAGGTGCTGCCCGCGGTCGAGAGTCCGACCGTGAGCACCGCGCCGCCGTCGACGACGGCCCGGACCTGGTCGGAGACGACCGAGCCGGCCTGGATCGGAGACGAGAACACGATCGCGATCGATTGGTTCGAGCCCAGCGCCGAATCCGGAGCCGGAGTCGCGGACTCCGGATAGAACAGGCCTTCCGGCACCGTGTCGAAGAGGCTCGGCGCCGCCGCGCTCGGAGCGCCGAGGATGCCCGCGTCGACGATCGCGCCGCCCGGCGGCGTCATGCCCGCGTCCTCGGCGGGGGAGCCGGTCACGAGACCGAAGTCCTCGACCGGTCCGTCGCCGGGTGCGAAGGCGAACAACATCCCCGGTGGCACGAAGTCCAGCGGTGCGGCGGCGAGCGAGACGCTCGTGCCCGAGACGGTCGCTGCCGTCGTGCCGACGCCGTCGTCCGCCAGCTCGACCGGCGTGCCCGGCGCGAAGGCCGCGGCGCCTTGCAGCGTGAGGTCGGCGCCCGCCATGCTCTGCACGCGCTGGAAGACCTCGGGCACCTCGTTGAAGGTGGCGGTCAGCGGGTCGGTGACCTCGACGACGGCGTTCGTCGTGGTGCTCTGCCAGGGGTTGGGCTGCAGCCAGGCCACCGAAGAGGTGGCCATCGACTCGGCCGCCGGGCTGATCACGCCGCCTGCCAGGTTGCCCGCCAGGACGCAGTGCGTCGCGAGGATGGCCTGGTTGCCGTTCGTGGCGCGCAGGCCCGCTCCCAGGTTGCCCATCGCGAGCGAAGCGGAGATCGGCACGATGCCGGCGCGCGCCTCGGACGAGATCAGGAAGCCGTCCGTGCCGTTCGCGTTCGACGTCACGCGGTGGATCAGCGCGTTGCCGACGCCGTCGAAGTCGATGTGGATGCCGGCGTTTGCGTTGGCCCGCGCGATGCACTCGCGGACGCGAATGCTCGTCACCCAGGTCGGGAAGTTGTCGGTCTCCATGTCGAGCAAGAGCCCGTCCCCGTCGTTGCGCTCGAAGCGGCAACCCCGGATGTCGATGTCGAACTCGCTGCCGGAGCCGCCGCCCAGCGGGGCCGCCAGGTCGGCGTCGAGTCCCTGGGCGCCGTTTCCGAAGAAGCGCGAGCCCCGCACGATCAAGGACGCGCGTCCGCCCGCGAGCGCCACGAGGTCGTCGCAGTCGACGCCCTCCTGCCGATTCGCGTCGAAGTTCGAGCCGTCGATCCGCAGGTCGAAGGCGCCGACGATCGAGACGCCGTCGCCGCCGTTGTTGGTCACGCTGCAGCTGACGAGCGTCACGTCGACCTCCTGGTCGATGAGGATACTGCGGATGCGCAGTCCGCGGTCGCGGAAGTCCGTGACCGTGACGCTGCGCAGCTCGAGATCCGTGTCGTTGTCGTCGAGCCCGATGAAGCCGAGGCCGCGTCCGTCGAGCACCAGCCCGTCCAGGATCGCGGACGGACCCTCGTCGCGCACCTCGACCGCAGCCAGGCCGGCCTGCCCTTGCAGCACGGTCGCGCCGCTCTGGGCGTCGCGTGTCGCGAGGTCGAAGGCAGCGGTGAAGCCACCGTAGATGTGGACGCCGCCCGGAACGCGTAGCGCGGGTGCCGCGTAGTTGCCGTCGCGCACCCAGATGTTGCCGCTCACTCCGACCGCGACCAGGGCCTCCGCGAGGGTCGGGAAGGCCGTGCCGGGCGACGTTCCGTCGGCTCCGCCCGCGCTCGCCGCAGCATCGACATAGATGCGTCCGCCGGGCCGAGCCAAGAGGATTTCGCCTGCCTGCGTGTACGCGCCGCCACCCGTCGGCCGAACGCCGAGTCCGAAGAAGACGTCGGCACCGTTCGCGAGTCCGGTCCGAACCGTTCCGGTTCCGGTCAGTCCGGTCGCGACGGGACCGCCCGCGAACACGTTGTTCGGCGTCGTACCCTGGAACAGCGCCGCCTCGAAGCCGGCTCCCGGAAGGAACCAGTCGACGCGCGCCGAGCCGGGACCGGCCGCGAGCGCGGTCAAGCCGGGCAGGTAGGGCGGATCCGGGATCGTGGCCGGCGGATCGCTCGTGCCACCACCACCTCCGCCCCCGCCGGAGCCTCCACCGCCGCCGCCACCACAGGCGACGACGAGACCCGTGAATAGAATCCAACCACTGATGCGAGACATGTTGTGCATGAGCTGAGAATGCCGAGGAGAGAGGGAAGTTGCCGCGAGGGACGCGAATGCGGCCAACCAAGCTAAGCGAGGATGCCTGGGGCTCCTAGCTGACAAAGCTGCGAATCGCACCCGGATCGGCTCCAAAGGGCTCAGGGGGCCCCGGTCGGCTTCCGTGGAGGGCACGCACCGGGCAAGCCGTTCAGTCGTAGCTCGTGAATCGAGGCAGAGTGTAATCGCTTTGTCGGTAGGACTGCTGCGGCCAGAGCGCATGGGCCATGGCGCGGTGTACGAGCTCGGGGAAGGGGCGGCGGTCGGGGATCAGCCGCTCCCCGCGCACCTCGACGACCAACGGTTCGAGCCGGGGCCGAAGCACCACTGCGCGTTCGTCTTCGAGAAAGAGGAACGTGTCGTGGAACTGCAACATGGCGCGACCGGGTGCGGCGCGCAGGTCCGCCCGCGAGAGGTCGCGGCCCAGCGCCGGGTGCTCGCAGTGCAAGCCGAGGAGCGAGAGTGCCGTCGGAAGCAGGTCGACCTGACTCGCGAGCGTTCCGATGTGCTCGGGCTCGATCGAGCCGCCGAGGAAGACGGCGGGTATGTGGAAGCGCTCGACGGGCACCAGCGCGGGACCGTAGACGCGTGAGTTGTGGTCGGCGACGACGAGAAAGACCGTGTTCTGCCAATACGAAGAACCGCGCGCGAGCTCGAAGAACTCACCCAGCGCATGGTCCGCGTACTTGACCGCGTTGTTGCGCGTGTCCGCGGGCTCTTCGTAGAGCTCGATCTCGTCCGCGGGGAAGTCCCACGGAGAGTGGTTCGAGCTGCTGAAGACGAGGCTGAAGAACGGGCGCTCGCCCTGCGCCTCGAACTCCGCGTGCGCCCGTCGAAAGAGGTCCTGGTCCGAGACGCCCCAGCTGCCGACGAAGTCCGGATCGGGAAAGTCGTTCTCGTCGATCACGCGCTCGAAGCCGTTGCCCGTGAAGAAGCGGCGCATGTTGTCGAAGTGGGACTCGCCGCCGTAGAGGAAGGACGTCGCGTAGCCCGTGCGCGCGAGGAGCTCGGCGATGGTGAAGAAGCCGTGCTGCGAACGCGGCAGTTTGACCACGCTGCGGGCCGGGGTCGGAAAGAAGCCGGTGACGACGGCTTCGATGCCGCGGACCGAGCGCGTCCCGGTCGCGTAGAGCCGATCGAACGCCAGACCCTGGTCAAGGAGCGCGTCCAGGTGCGGCGTCAACGGCAACCCGCCCAGCGCGCCGACGAACTCCGCCCCCAAGCTCTCCTCGAGCACGATGATCAAATTCAACGGGCGCTCGCGTCGGACGGTCGGGTTCTGGACGTGCAGCGTCGGGATCGCAGAGCTCGTGAAGGCCTCGGCCGGGATCCCCGAAGCGCGACGGACGACCGCGAGCACCTCGTCGGCGGGCAGGCGGCCGTAGGCGACACCATCGCCGCTTTCGTGGCGCTCCAGCTCGTAGATGGCGTAGGCCGTCGAGTACAGCGAGTTCAGCGGCAAGGTGTTCACCAGCGCGTCGTTGGAAAAGCACACCGTGCTCGGGTTGACGGGGCGGTGGTCGAGCGTGGAACGGGCCGCAGCCAAGCACAGCACCGGCAGGCCCAGTGCAAGCAAGGAGGCTCGCACGGGCCCGAGCGGCCCCGCGAGCGAGCCGCTGCGCCGCAACAGTTTCCAGGCGCCCGTGAACACGAGCGGGACCATGACCGCCGCCAGCACGAGCTGGAACGGGTACGCACCCAGGAGTGTCGCGAACACCTCGCGCGGGTGCTTCAGGTACTCGATGAGCAGGAAGTTCGGACGCGTGTCGTACTCTTCGATGAAGGACGGGGTCGCGAGCTCCAGGAAGACGAAGAGCACGAGCGCGGCCGAGAGCACGAAGCGGAGCCCGAGCTCTCCGAAGCGCAGGGTCCGGCGACTGGCAAGCAGCAGGGGTGCGACGAGGCCGGGAAGGAGCAGAACGAGCCCTAACGCGACCAGGTCGAACCGCAGACCTTGTCCGAGGACGATGCCGAGCCCACCGGTGTCCTCGACGCGCTCGAACTGCCACGCGACGAGCGCCAGGCGCGAGACCTGGAGCAGGACGAGGACGAGGAGGACGAAGAGCGCGAACGGCCGCAAGGCCTGGGCGAGCGTTCCGCGCCGACCTTCGTGGCGGGTCGAATCAGAAGGTGTCAGGCCCATTGGAACAAGAGCAGCTCGGAGCAGAAGCCCGGACCCATCGCGAGGCAGACGCCCCGGGTTCCGGCGGCCTCGCGCTCGCCTTCCAGAGTCGCGTGGAGCACCATCAGCGCGGACGTGCTCGACAGGTTGCCCTGCGTTCGCAGGACCTCCCATGAGTGCCGGACGTCGTGATCGGAGAGTTGCAGGCCCGCCTGTAGCGCGGTGAGAACCTTCGGGCCGCCGGGATGGCAGACCCAGGTCGCGACGTCGTCGGTCGTGAGCTGGTTGTCCGCCAGGAAGGCGTGCATGTCCCGCGGCAGTTGCTCTTGCGCCACCGACGGAACGGCGGGCGACAGCACGATGTCGAAGCCGCGCTCCGAGATCGTCCAACCCATGAGGTCCTCGGTGTCCGGATAGAAGACCGAGCGCGTGTCCAGCACCTCGAGCCCACTCACGCCCAGCTGCTGCGCACGCCGTTCGCCGAGCACGACGACCGCGGCCGCGCCGTCGCCGAACAGGCCGGACGAGATCAGGTTGGCGACGGAGGTGTCGCGCGGCTGGAAGGTCAGCGAACACAGCTCGACCGAAAGGAGCACGGCCACGCCATCCGGGTAGGCCTTGACGTAGTCGATCGCACGCGAGAGACCGGCCACGCCCGCGACACAGCCCAGGCCGAAGATCGGCACGCGCTTCAGGTCAGGGCGCAGGCCCATGCGGTTGGACAGGCGTGCCTCGAGCGACGGGCTGGCGAGACCGGTGATCGAGACCGTGAACATGGTGTCGATGTCGGACGGCGCCAGGCCGACCTTGTCGAGCGCCCCACGGACGGCCCGCTCGCCGAGCTCCTGCGCAACCTCGATCCAGACGTCGTTGCGCTCGCCGAACGTGCGGTCTTCGGCATACGCCTCGAGCGGGAGCGCCAGATGGCGCGACTCGACCAGCACGTTCTCGTGCAGCTGGGGAAGGCGGGACAGCACCGGGCGGCGATCCGCCCAGATGCGTTCGAGCTGGACGCGGATCTCCTCCTGGGAATAGCGGTGATCAGGCAGAGCGCGAGCGACGGATGCGATGTTCATGGCTCCAGAACTTCGGAACGAGGTAAGGAACGCGCTGGCGGTAGGCCGCGAACTCCTGGCGATAGAGAGAGAGGAAGCGCTCTTCCTTGAGCAGCGGCCCGAGCACGCAATACATGCTCCAGACCACCGCGATGGCGAGGTGGTCGACCGTCCACGTCGGAGCGGTCCACAGCACGAGCGCGAAGCCGAGATAGATGGGTTGGCGGCAGCGCTGGAAGAGGCCCTTCGTCGGCATCTCCGGGTAGACCGGGCGCCTTCCGCGTACGAGAGCGGTCCATCCGATCCAGCCGGTCTGCAGCCCGAGGCCCGCGTCGAGCAGGGCCTTCATCAGGAAGACGAACGAGGCGGCGAAGGCGCCGACGAGGAGGGCGTGGACGGCCCCCGACGGCTCCAGGATGTCGAGTCCGGTCGGACTCCACAGGAGGAACGTCGCCGCGATCTGCACGGCCCCGACGATCGCGAAGGTCGTCGGGGCGAGCGTCATGCCGAGCCCGGGCGGCGCGAGACGCACGAGCACGCGGCGACCGCGTGTGCTCAAGAGCCCCGAATGCAGCAACGGGAACTGGAGCAACAAGAGGCCGTTGGCCACGACGGCGGCCGGGCCGTGCAGCGTCCCGCAGCCGAGGCGCATGCCGCTGTACAAGCCCGCGATCAGCGCGCCGATGGCGATTGCGAAGCCGCCGTGGCACACGAGGCCGTAGACGATTCCGATCGTGATCTCGAAGGACCGTCTCACGCGGCCTCCTTGCGGAAGAAGGCGCTGTAGCCGAAGCCCCAGCGGCTCGGTCGAAGCTGAATGGCGCGCTGTCTCCAGCTCGCGAGCAGGAGCGGCCGCTCGCGAACGAGTGCTTCGAGTCGCAGCGCAGCGGCGCGCGCCCAGGTCTCGAGGTCGCGCGGCCGAACGAAGAGCCGGGGGTCGTGGGTTCCGCGCGGAACGAAGCCCAGACCCTCGGCCAGGAAGACGACGACGAGCGCGGACAGGAGGCCGCGATCGAAGGTGTTGACGAACAGCGTGCCGCCTGCGCGCAAGAGCCGTCCGGCCTCGCGGACCGCGCAGGCAGGCTCGCTCACGTGTTCGAGGACATCGCTCGCGAGCACCAGGTCGAAGCTCGCGTCGCGCAAGGGGGTCGCGTTCAGGTCACCGTGCAGGAACGTACAGGCGAGCTCCTGGCGGCGAGCCTCGTCGCGGCCGGCGCGCAGGCTCGCAGGCGACAGGTCGACACCGACGACGTCGGCGCCGAGCCGGGAGAGCGCGATCGACAGCAGGCCACCGCCGCAGCCGAGGTCCGCGACGCGCTGGCCCCCGAAGCCCTCCGGTCGGTGTTCGCAGAGGAGCCCCAGATGGAAGGCGTTGACCGCACGCAACGAACGGAACTCCTTGCGCTCGCCATCCCACCAGGCGTCCGCCGCGCGCTCGTAGAGCTCGAGGTCATTGCGCGGCATCAGCGCGCCTCTTCCTTGCGCAGCACGACCGAGCCTTCTTCTCCGGCGAGCCGCAGGCTGCCGTCGTAGGCGACCTCGATCCTGGCGGGTGACCCGCCGTCGAGGACGAGCGCGCCGTCTTCGATCGCCCAGCTGCCGGTCAGCACCTCGAAGTGCGGCGGCGCGTCGTCGAACAGCGCCGCACCCGTGTAGGCACCACCGGGCTCGAAGTCGTAGACCAGCTTGCGCAGCGCAGTCGCGAGAGGTCCGCGCAGCTCCGTGGAGATGAACACGCCGTCGATGTCCGCGGCCTGCGCCGGTTGCCATTCGAGTTCTTCGATCAAGAACGAGCGGTGTTCCGGGGCGATCACGCTCGACGGAATGCAGCCGGCCAGGCCGACGGCCAACGGCACGAGCACGGTGAGGGATGCGAGGCCCTTCACTGGGCTCCTCCGGCCTTGGCGCGGGCCCGCAGGCTCACCCAGACGCGGATCTCGTCCTGCATGTTGATCATCCCGAGCTGGCTCGGAACAGGAATGTCGTAGTCGCTCAAGAGCAGCGCCGCTTCCCCTTCGATGAGCAGGCGCCGGCCCTCGTCGACCACCGCCGTGATCGGGAAGGTGACGGGCTTCGTCACGCCGCGGATGCTCAGCTCCCCGTGTAGCCGACCTTGGACCTCGCGCTCCTCGGGATCGATGCGCTCGGCATGGAAGGCGGTCGGCGCGAAGCGGATGCGCTCGTGGTGCGTGGCGTCGAGGTGCTCGAGCATGGCCTCGTCGCGCCCGGCAAGACCGGTCGTGAGCGTCGCGGCGCGCGCCTCGACGAGGCCTTGCACGCCGTCCTCGGGTCGTGACAGGTCCACGCTGAAGGTCCCGGAGACCGTGTTCGTGGCGCCCGTGAAGTCGTGCAGGGTGCTCTTCGCATCGAAGCCGACGCGCGACAGTCCCGGGAGGAGCTCGAACTCCTGGAAACCCTCGAAGCGAAAGTCCCGCGACGGCAGCTCGAAGGCCAGGAAGCTCCGCTTCTTGGTCGTGGCCTCCGGGCGCGCGGCGGTGGAGCGCGCACGCTCCGGTCCCGGTGCGTGCACCGCGTCCTGCGAGCGAGTGACGGGGAGACCTTCGTCGAACGACGTGGCCTCCCCGCCGATCCCCGCAAGGAACTCCAGACGCCCCAGTGCGCTCTGGAGTGCTCCGTGGACTTCGCGCGCGCTCAGCGCGGCAGGCAGGTCGCGCTCGAGGGCGGAGATGCGCTCTTCGAGGCGGGCCGCTTCGACGGCGCTGCGCTCGCCTTCGTCCGCCAGTCCGGCGGCGACGAGCCGGAAGTTCTTGTCGAGCGAGCCGACGAGGGCGTCGAGGTCGTGCGAGAGCGCCGCGACCTCGTCCGCGATCAAGGCGGAGCCGTCGGGGACCCCGCTCCCGTCACCTTGCTGGAATGTCACGTGGACCTGCTTGGAAGCCGCGGTCCACGCGACGAGGCCGGTCACGGTCCAGAGCCCGAGCGCCAGCCCGCCGATCGTCGAGAGGGTTCGCTTCATGCACTCCCCGAATGCAAAGCCCGGGCCAACACGCCGCGTAGCGATCCGCTGCCGTGCGGGGCGTCGTCAGCTCCTGTCAGCGGTCAGAGTTGCCGCTCGTCGGTTGGCGTTACCGCTGGCTTCGAGTTCCTGCGGTCCCATCCGCGCTCGCGTCCGCTTGCGAACAGGCCGGCACTCTTCCAGGAGCCCGATCCGAACGAACACGCGAGCCTGGTACGTCGTTTGCCTTGTGTAGGTTCATGGGGACCACGTTCATGGGGATGACTGCGCGCAAGCACGACCTGCTTCGGATCGCGTTCGTGACCCTCGTGTCGCTGGCGAGCCTCGGCTACGGGCTGCTGCGGCCCGTCGACGTCGAGAACCTCGCGATGAAGTCCACGGGCACCCTCGTGGACCGCGAGGAAGCGCTGCGAGACCGCGACTTCGGCAAGGATCCGTCGATCGGTCTCCTGGCGCTCCCGCGCGCGCCCGAGTTCGTGTCCGAGATCGATCTCGAAGAGCTGGGGACCTGGGCCGATCTCGTGCGCAACCTGCCGGACGTTTCGGCGGCGCACACGAAGGAGACCGGGCCGGGCGAGCTCGCGCTCGTCCTGCGCGTCCACGCCGAAGCCAACGGCCATTACGCCGACGCGGTCAAGCGCATCTCGAACGAAGCGCGCGCGGCCTTGCCCGCGACCTACCGGCTCTCGATCACGGGGACGCCGGTGATCGAGATCGCGATCTCTCGGGCGCTCGCGTCCGAGCGTGCGCGCATCCTCCCGATCCTCGTCACGCTCCTCTTCGTCGTTCTGCTCGCGATCTACCGCGTTCCCGGCGTGGCACTCGGCGTCCTCCTGGCGCCGCTCGCGGGCATCGCCTTGGTCGAGGGTCTGGCGGCCGCGCTCGGCTACCGGATCGATCCGGTCTCGGGTCTCCTGGGGCCGGCCATCCTCACGGTCGGCGTGGCGGCCGGCGTGCACTACCTGGAAGGCTTTCGCCGCCGCCGCGAGTCGGGCCAAGCGGTCCACGAGGCCTGTCGCAGCGCCGGCCGCGACCTGCGCCTGCCCTTCGTCTTGACCGTCGGCACGACCGTCGCCGGCTTCTTGGGTTTGACTCTGAACCCCCTGCCGGCCGTGCGTCGTTTCGGGCTCTTCGCCTCGCTGGGTGTCGCCGTCGCCTACCTCGTCACGGTCTTCGTGCTCCCGAGCGTGCTGCGCCTCGCTGGTGGAGCGCTGCGCTTCGGTGGGGCCGGTGGCCGACGCGGCGCGCTGTTGCTCTCGCGCTGGAGCGCGCGGCGCGCGGGGATCCTCGTGGGGATCAGCTGCGTCGCCGGTCTGGTCTTGGCCTCGGGGTGGTGGCGCGTCGGCGTCGACAACGATCCGCTCGAAGTCCTGCCCCCGCGCCACGAGGTGCGTCTGCAGTCCGGTCGCATCGGCCGGCGCCTAGGCGGGACGGAGGTCTTCGAACTCTGGTTGGGGCCGGGGGTGACCGCTCCCTCGCCCTGGGCCGTCGCTGCGCTGATCCAGAAGGTGACCGCGCTCGAAGGAGTCGCGGGCAGCGCGGATGAGCCGCGTTGGTCGGAATCCGGCGCCGTGTTGGTGACGTTCCTGATCGAGCGCGGCTCGGCGGTCCAGCGCGAACGCCTCTTCCAGCGGGCCGAGGAGATCGCACGCGGCGCGGGGTGGAACAAGGTCAACGCCACGGGGATCGCGGTGCGCATGGCGCGCGACTCGTCGGCCTTGCTGTTCGGGCAACGCCGGAGCATCGTCGTCACGATCCTGTGTCTGTGGGCCGTGATGGCGTTCGGGCTCTCGTCCTGGAAGCTCGCGACGCTGGGGCTCGTTCCGAACGTGCTTCCACTCGTCGTGCTGCACGGGAGCCTCGGTTTGGCCCACGTGCCGATGACGGTGGCCACGTCGATGATCGGCACGGTCATGCTGGGGCTGGTCGTCGACGACACGATTCACATGCTCGTCGCCTACCGTCGGCGCCGCGCGAGCGAAGTACGCCCGATCGCGAGCGCCCTGTGCGAGGTCGCCCGGCCGATCGTTCTCACGACCGTCGTCCTGTGCGCGGGCTTCCTCGCGACCTCGTTCGGCACCCTGTCGACGACGGTCGAGTTCGGGTTGTCCGCCATCGCCATCCTGGTGCTGGCGCTCTTCTCGGACCTGCTCCTGTTGCCGGCGATCCTGACCCTCGTGGAGCGCCGCCAGAAACCCTTGGTGCGCGCGGCCCTTTCGTGAACTCGGCCGACGTCCTGATCGCCGGCGCCGGGCCCGCCGGTGCGCACCTCGCGCTGCGCCTCGTGGCGGAGGGCTTCAGCGTCGGGCTCCTCGATCGCGCGACGTTTCCACGCAGGAAACCGTGCGGGGAGTTCTTGAGCCCCGAATGCCTGCACTTCCTGGAGGAGCTCGACCTGCTCGCGGGCCTCGGCGACGACGATGCGCGGTCGATCGGAGGCATGGATCTCGAGGGCTCGGCCAGCACGGCCCATGGAGTCTTTCGCGCCTTCGGTCCGTTCGACGTGCCCTACGGCGGCGGGCGCGGGGTTCGACGCGAGCTCCTGGACACGGCGGCGGTTCGGCGTGCTCAGGAGGCAGGCGTACGCGTGCTGGAAGGGTGGAGCGTCGGCACGGTGCTTCGCGCTCGTTCCGGTCGTGCGATCGGTCTCGAGGCCACCGCCCCCGATGGCGCGCGTCATGCGTTGTCGAGTCGTTTCGTCGTCGGCGCGGACGGTCTCCGCAGTCGCGTGGGGCGCAGCCTGGGCTGGACGAAGAAGCCGAAGGCCCGGGAACGCTTCGCGCTGGTCATGCGCTACCGCGGCGACTTTCCCGAGTCGCGCGCCCAAGTGCACTTCGTCGGACACGACTATTTTGCCGTCTGCCCGTTGGGCGACGGGCTCCTGTCGCTGAACCTCGTCGTCGATCGCGTCGATCTCCAAAAGGGGCGCGCGGGTCTCGAGCGCCTGCTCGCCGAGCGTCTGGAGCGCGCCCCGCGGCTGGCCACGGTGCTGGCGCGCGGTCGCAGAGACGAAGCGCCTGTCGTCTGCGGTCCTCTGCGCTCCGAGGTGCGGCGATGCCATGGACCGGGGGCGGCCCTGGTGGGGGACGCCTGCGGCTTCGTGGATCCCTTGACGGGAGAGGGACTCTTCTTCGCGATGCGTGGCGCGAAGCTCCTCGCCGAAGCCATCGCGGTGGCGTTGCGCGAACCCGCGCACGAGACTCGAGCCCTGCGTCGCTACGCCCGCCAGCGCCGTCGTGAGTTCGGACCCCGCTACACCTTGGCGCGCCTCCTTCAGCTCGGTCTGCGTACGTCGCGTACCGCGGACTTGTTGCTCGCCTTCTTGGCGCGTCGTCCGATGCTCTGTGACCTCTTGCTCGCGTGGACGGGCGACTATCTGCCTCCGGCCGCACTCGTGCGGCCGAGCGTTTGGCGCAGCGCCTGGAGCGGCTGAGATCCGCAGCCTTGCCCGAGTTCGGCTCGCACCGGAGAATACCTCGCCATGTTCCACTTCCGCTCTCTTGCGCGCCGCTTCGGCGTCCTGTTCGCGCTGGGGATCGCCGTCGTCATCGGTCTCTGCGCGACGGTCATCTTCCACCTCGAAGGCATGCGGACCGATGCCGACCGGGTGCTCGAGGAGACGCGCGAGAGCATCACCGCCGTGCGTTTGCGATCCTCTTTGGAGAGCCTGCGGAACGCGGTTGCGAAGAAGGACAGGTTGCTGGATGCCGGAGACCGTGAGTACGCCGAGGCGCGCGTACGCGAAGCGCTCGTCGTGATGGACGACCTGCTCGGCGACCAGGACGATCCCTCACGCGACGAGCACGAGCTGACGGAAGCCAAGCTCTACCAGGCCATGAAGGACGACATCCTCGGGCTGAGCGAGCGGATCGCGTCGCTGCAGGAAGGCGAGGTTCTCGACGGAGCGCTCGAGCTCGTGGAGCACGCGCACCATTATTCGGAGGTCCTGAGCGCGGAGACCGAGCGCGAGTCGAGCCTGGCCGTCCACGACCTCGAGGACCGGGCCCGCTCGGCGCGCAGCGTGATGATCCAGACGGTGTTCCTCGCGAGTGCGGGGCTCGGGGTCGTGTACCTCCTCGTGCTGTTCGGCGTCGTGCGTCCGATCCGGGCCCTGCAGCAAGGCGCCGAGCGCATCGGCCGTGGCGACGTCGCGCACCGGATCCACGTCCGCAGTCGCGACGAGGTCGGGCAGCTCTCCGATTCGTTCAACGAGATGGCCAGTCGCGTGGCCAATACACAGAAGGACCTCGAGGACCGCGTGCGAAAGCGTACGGCCGAGTTCCTGCGCGCCGCGCGGCTCGCGGACATGGGGCTGATCGCGTCGGGCGTCGCTCACGAGATCAACACGCCGCTCGCGTCGATCCTGTCGAGCGCCGAGGGACTCGAGCGCCGGGTGGAGCGCGGCAACGCGGAAGAAAGCGTGATCCGCGATTACCTCGGGACCATCCAGAAGGAAGCGCGCCGCGCGAGCGAGATCACGACGCGCATGCTCGCGCTCGCGCGCCAGGAGCCCGGCAAGCACGAGCCGGTCGACCTGCACGTCGTCGTCGACCAAGTCGAGGGCATCCTGTCCTCGATCCTCCAGAACCGCGGAATCGAGCTGGTGCGAAGCGTCATCGGCGACGATTTGTCCGTAAACATCACGCCGGGCGAGCTCGTCCAGGTGCTCGTGAACCTCGTCAAGAACGCGGCGGACTCGAGTGCCCGCGGCGCGCGGATCGAACTCGAGATCCGCGTCGAACGCGACGACTTCCACCTGCGCGTGGCCGACGGCGGACACGGGATCCCGCCCGAAGACCTCGATCGTGTGTTCGATCCGTTCTTCACGACGAAGCGCCCCGGCCAGGGCACCGGGCTGGGGCTCGCGCTCGTGGCCGTGTTGGTCGAATCGCACGGAGGCCGCATCCAAGTCGAGAGCGAACCCGGAATCGGCAGCACGTTCCGGGTCCAGCTGCCGCGGGACTGGAGCGCAGCCGCGTGAAGGCGCGCATCCTGTTCGTCGACGACGACGACACGTTCCGGTCCGTGCTCGAGCGTGAGATCGTGGACTTCGGCTTCGAGGTCACGAGCCAGAGCTCGGGCGAGGCCGCGCTCGAGTGGCTGGAAGAGCACGAGGCGGACGTGGCGTTGATCGATCTGCGCATGCCCGGGATGGACGGTCATGCGCTCCTGAAGCGACTCGCGAAGAGCGATCCCGCGCTGCCGGTCGTGCTCTTGACCGGTCACGGCTCGCTGCCCGATGCGGTCGAGGCGATGCGCAACGGCGCCTACGACTTCCTGAGCAAGCCGGTAACGCTCGGCGAGCTCGAGCGGACGCTCCTGCGCGCGCTTGAACGACGCCAGCTCGGCCGCGAGAACGAACGTCTGCGCGAGCTCTTCGACCGGAACTCGGCCGGCGACATCCTGGGCGAGAGCGAGGCGATGGTTTCGCTGCGCTCCATGATCCAGAAGGTCGCACGCAGCGGCGCCAACGTCCTCGTGACCGGCGAGAACGGCACCGGCAAGGAACTCGTGGCCCGCGCGATTCACGCCGCCAGTCCGCGCGGGAACCTGCCCTTCGTCGTCATCAACTGCGGCGCCATTCCGCGCGACCTGATCGAGAGCGAGCTCTTCGGTCACGGCCGTGGCGCCTTCACGGGCGCGAGCGCGAAGAAGCGCGGGCTGATCGAGCTGGCCGAGGGCGGGACGCTGTTCCTCGACGAGATCGGCGAGCTGCCGCTCGAGGTGCAGCCGGCGCTCCTGCGCGCCGTTCAGTTCGGCGAGCTCCGACCGGTGGGTTCGGAGACGACCCGCACGGTCGACGTGCGCGTCCTCTCGGCGACGAACCGCGACCTGACCCAGGACATCGCCGAGCGCGCCTTCCGCGAAGACCTTTACCACCGCCTCTCGACGCTGGTGATCCACGTTCCGTCCCTGCGCGAGCGCGGGCGCGACGTGGCTCTGCTCGCGGAGGTCTTCCTCGGCCGCCACAACGAACAACTCGATCCGGCGGACACGAAGACCTTCTCGCCCGCAGCGCTCGAGAAGCTCGAGTCCATGTCCTGGTCCGGCAACGTGCGCGAGCTCGAGAACGTCGTGACCCGCCTCGCGACCCTGGTCGACGCGAACGAGATCCGCCCCGCCGACGTCGAACGCTTCGCCTCGACGGCCCCACCGGCCGACAGCACCAGCCTTCCCGCGCTCGACCTCCAGGTGCTCGAACGCCTGGCGATCGAAGCCGCCATGGAACGCCACGGCAAGAACCGCAAGAAGGTGGCCGCCGAGCTCGGCATCGCGGTCAAGACCCTCTACAACAAGATCCGCCTCTTCGG
>JAJDEW010000138.1 GCA_029259595.1 Planctomycetota bacterium
CAGCGATTGCGAGCGAAGCGAGCGAGGCGTCGAGGGGAATTCCAAGGTCGATGCCGCCGCCGTGGAGCGAATGACGGTCGACGAGGTGGTCGAAGGATGCGCGCACCGGCGCGGTCGACGGACTCGCTCGCTTCGCTCGCAATCGCTGTGCGCGATGAGCCGGGGTCGCGCAAGGACGATTCGATCCCGGCCGCGAGGGACGCAACCCGAGGGCCGCGCTGTCCGAGAGCCGCTGGCCGGCACCTCCTCAGGACGCGGCGCGCACTCCGTCGCGCGCCTGTGCCTGATTGCGCGGCTGGCGCCGCGCAACGGCACAAACACGGAGCCTTCGGCTCCGAGGCTGTGCTACGGCCCGCCTGCGGCGGGCCTGCGCAGCCTTCGTCGTGGACCTCCGCGCGCGACACTTCGCCAGGTCGACGGGCGCTCTTCGTCTCTTCGGCGCTGGTCGCGGATCCAGGGTCGCTGGCGCGGGCCGCGGAGCGCAGGTCCGCCGCAGGCGGGCCGGAGCGCAGCCTCGGAGCCGCAGGCTCCGTGCGGGTGCCGTTGCGCGGCGCGAGCCGCGCAATCAGGCACAGGCGCGCGACGCAGTGCGCGCCGCGTCCTGAGGAGGTGCCGGCCCGCAAGTGTCGGAGAGCTCGGCCCTCGGGTTGCGTCCCGCGCGGGAGGGATCGCCTCGTCCTCGCGGAGCCCGGTCATCGCGCCCAGCGCTTGCGAGCCGAAGGCGCGCGAGTCCGTCGACCACGTCGCAGCCCAAGTCCTCCCGCCCAACTCGTCGACCGTCGTTCCCTCCATCGCGGCATCGACCTTGGTCCTCCCCCGCCCGCCCCCCACCGTCGTTTCGCGCCCCCTGGCGCCAGAGCAGGCTCCCCGGATCGTCGACCATCGCGCATCATGGTCGGATGCGGATCCTGCTCTCGACACCCTCCCTGCTCCTCTTCGCGCTCCTCGTTCCCCTCGGAGCCTGCGCCGACTCGACGACTTCCACCGAGCCCGCGGTGACCGCGCGGGGGCCCGCGCACGAACCGGCCTCCGCGCCGGAGACGGCACCCTCGGCGGCGCCGATCGCGGCCGGTCCCCGACTCGTTTTCGATGCGCTGGAGAACGATTTCGGCGACCGCATCGACGCGCTCCCGATCCACGCCAAGCTGGGCTTTGTCAACGCCGGCACCGAAGAGCTCGTCATCGGGGACATCAACGTCAGCTGCGGCTGCACCGTGGCCGAGCTCGAACAGAAGCGCTACGCCCCCGGGGAGCGCGGAGAGCTCTCGGTCGAGTGGACCTTCAAGACCAGCGGCCAGGCGCGCCGTTCGATCACGGTCCTCTCGAACGACCCCGAAGCACGCGCCCGGACGGTGATCCTGAACGCGCAGGTCGCCGCCTTCGTGTCCGTCGATCCGCCGCGCCTCTCGTTCGGCAAGGTGGCCCTGGGCGAAGGGCCCGTGCGGCGCGTCCTCTTGAGCTGCGACGATCCCGAGGTCACGGTCGCGATCGAAGAGCTCACGAATCCGAACCTCGTCGCGACCCTGATGGAGCCGGCGGACGGCGAAGCCGGCTTCGCGGCGCTCGAGATTCGCCTGCGTGACGACGCCCCGGAGGGCAATCAGGCGGGGGTCGTCAAGCTGCGCCTCACGGGAACGCCGCCGGGCGAGAAGGCGGCCGTGACGTACATCAAGGAATATCCGATCCGCGCCTACGTCGTGCCGGCGGATCGGAACTGAGCGCCACGTCTACTCGTAGAGCGTGAGCTTCAGGGCGTCGGTCACGCCGAGCGCGGGACCCGTGTTCGAGCCGTTGACGAGCAGGCCCTGCACGTAGAGTTCGCGTCCGGAGAGGAAGGCCACGTTCGGGATCCCGACGATGACGGCGCCCAGCTGTCCCGGTCCGTTCCAGAACGTGCCCGAGCGTTCCAGGATCGGATTCGCCCCGCCGAGCTTGATCAAGTAGGCGCCGTCGCCACCATCCAGGCCGAGCCCCATGGCCGCCGATCCGCACGGGAAGGCCGCGTCGGGCAAGAGCGACACGAAGATCCGCGTCGCAGACATGGGCCCCATGGTGCCGAGCGGATTGTCGAGCCCGAAGCGCAACAGCGACCCGAGCCGCGGCGTGCCGTTCAGGATCGTGAGGCTGCCGGCGGGATTCTCGCCGCAGCCGTAGCGCTCGACGTGCGCGTCGGTGACGACCTGGATGACGTTGCGACGCTCGACGAGATCGATGCCGCCGCTGCCCCGCACCGTGAGCCGCACGGTGTACGAGCCGGGAGACGTGTAGGAATGGCTGTGCGGGCCGGCCCCGACGAGCTGGGTTCCGTCGCCGAGGTCCCAGTCGAGCTGGTCGTAGTCGCCGCTCGAGAGGTCCTGGAAGACGACGTTGAGCGGACCGATCCCGCGCGTGGGAGCGGCGCTGAAAGCTGCCCTGGCCGGCTCGCGCGTGCCGTCGTTCAAGTACAGGAAGAAGGCGCCGCCCCCGGTCCCCATGAAGCGTGAGCCGACGGCCAGATCGACCTGACCGTCGCCGTCGAAGTCACCGAGCGGTGCGAGCCCTTCCCCGAGGCGATCGTGATCCGCCAGGGCGACGTCCAGCTCGCCGTCCGTGTCGCCGATCTTGCGGGCGTCCTTCGGACTGCCGTCCGCATTCAGGAACACGATGTAGAGGCCGCCGCGCTCCTTGCCCTCGTTCAGGTTACGGCCGAAGCGCGGCCCCTCGCGGTGGGCGCCGACGGCGAGATCGGGGATCCCGTCCCCGTCGACGTCACCAGGGCCGGCGCACGAGACCGCGAATTCGTCCCAGGCACCGAGATAGAAGCCCAGCGGATTGAGCTCTTCGGGCCCGATGCGCGACCACGTGGCGACGCTGCCGTCGGCGGCGAGCGAGAGCACGTACACGGCTCCGACGAAGGGCTCGTCCCAGACCTTGCGGCCGTAGGCTCCCACGGCAAGCTCGCCGACACCGTCACCGTTCACGTCACCGAGCGCCGCACACGACATGCCGAAGAAGCTGCCGAGCGCGAGGCTCTCGTCGAACTTCCCGAGGCCGGCGCGCACGTAGTGTGACGCGCGCACGGTGCCATCGGAGTTCAAGAAGCAGATCGAGACCGAGTCGTTCCCGCGCCGCCCGACCGCGAGCTCGCAGAGCCCGTCGCCGTCGAGGTCGTCCAGCGCCGCCACGGAGCTCCCGAGTTCGTGCCCTGCGAGCGGCGGCACGCTGAAGGCGTCCACGCCGGACACCGCCGTGATCTTGTGGTGCGCGCCGACCGTTCCGTCCGCGTTCATGAACAGGATCCAGACCGCACCGGCGTCCTCCCCCGCGTCGTCATCGTAGTTCGCACCGACCGCGAGGTCGTCCACGCCGTTGCCATCGAGATCCGGCAGACGCGTCAGCGCGCGACCGAAGCCATCCTCGTCCGACAAGACGCCGGTGAAGCCGCCCACGCCCTGGGTGATCTTCCGGGCTTGCTTCACGCCGCCGTCCGCATTCGGGAAGACGAGCCAGAGTCCGCCCTGGTTGAAGTGCGGACCATCGATGCCGATCGAGCCGATCGCCAGATCGACGATGCCGTCCCCGTCGAAATCGCCGAGGTTCGCGATCGAGCGCGCGAACATGTCGCCGCCAGCGATCGTGAGCACTTCGCTCTCGGGTCCGCGCCCGTCGAAGCCGGTGAAGTAGAGCACCTCGCCGCGGCGCTCGGGCGCCGGGACCGGCCCGACTAACGCGCAGCCGTCGATCCGCAGCCCGCGCGGTCCACCGGTCAGGTCTTCGAACTCGAGAACCCCGCGTCCGCTCGTCGCCTGGACCTCGTAGACGTGCGTGGTCCAGTCTCCGCCGGCGCTCAGCTGCTTCGTGATCGTGTCGACGGGTTGACCGTCGAAGCGGATCGCGAGCGTACGGTCCTCGCTCGCGTTCGGTCGCAGCGCGGTGGCGAAGCTCAGCGTGTACGTCTGACCCGCGACGACGCGCGCGACCTGGCGCGCGAGATCGAACTCGTCCACCTCCAGCGCCTGCGTGCCCTCGAAGGCCTCGCCGACCGCCAGGTCGAAGTCGTAGAACTCGAGCCGCGACTCCGACGCCCAGCCATCGACGACCGAGAAGCGGATGAAGAGGTCACCGTCGAGGACGGGCTCGACCTCGAAGCCTCCGTTGCGCAGCACGTTTCCCGTTTGAGGGAAGGCTGTGGAAGCAAGGCCCAAAACGATTGCGAACCGAATCAAGGTCATCATCTGCGATCTTCGTTCTCTCCGCGTGCCGGGCTTCCATGATGACGCAAGCGCTCGGAATCCGGGAGTCGGATCGGGGTGGGAGGCCTGGGAATCCGAAAGCCACGGGCGGCAGCGCCGACGCGACCCGAACATTCTTGCCGGGTCGGCCGGGGTCGGCCCGCTTCAGGCACCGGTCGGCTCGGCCGGCGGCCACTGTCGAACTTCGCGCACGAGCTCGATTCCCGTGCGGTCCGCGACGAGCGCCGTCACGCGCTCGATCAGGCCCAGCACGTCCGCCGCCGTCGCCCGCCCGCGGTTGACGATGAAGTTGGCGTGCTTGGGACTGACGATGGCGTCGCCTTCGACCAGGCCCTTGCCCCCGACCTCTTCGACCAGCCGTCCGGCCGAGCGTCCCCCGGAGAGCTCGGGGTCGGGGTTCTTGAAGATGCAGCCGCACGAGCGCTCGGTCACCGGCTGGGCGGCGCTCTTCTCCGACAGGTAGCCGCGCATCGTCTCGCGGATGGCGATGGTGTTGCCGCGTTCGAGCGCCAGGACGGCCCCGAGGACGAAGGCCCCGCCCAGGTTGCCGTTGCGGTAGCGCGGCTCGCAGTCGGCCCGTTCACGCTGGACCAGGCTGCCGTCCGGCAGGAGCAGCCGCACGCTCTCGATCACGTCCCACAGCTCGCCCCAGCGACCGCCGGCGTTCATCGCGACGCCGCCGCCGAGCTGGCCCGGAACCCCGACGAGGCCTTCGAGCCCCGACCAGCCCAGGTCGCGCGCCGTCCGTACGAGCCCCGGCAGGCCCGCGCCGGCCCAGGCCACGAGCCGCGTCTCGCCGTCGTCGTCGTGGTGTCGGACGCGCGGCAGTACGGGGTCGAAGTCCCCGGCGGGGCGGCCGTCGTCGTCCGACGCCTCGGCACCGGGCTCCGGTCGAAAGACCCGCCCCATGCGGTCGGTCGCGATCACGACCCGCTCGAGCACCCCGTCCGCGATCAGGACGTTGGCACCGCCGCCGAGTACGAGCGGCTCGAAGCCGCGTTCGCGAGCGGCCTCGTAGGCCTCCACGAACTCCTCCGGACGCGCGGGCTCGAGCAGCCAGCGCGCCCGCCCACCGACCTTAAGCGTGGTCCTGGGCGCGAGCTCCGCGTTCGGAAGCGCTGCGCAGGGCCAGCTTTCGGACGAGCTCTTCACGAACGAGTTCGACATCACCGGCGCCCAGGATGAGGGCCGCCGCGTCCGCGGGCAAGCCGGAGACGAAACGATCCACCGATTCGCCGAGCGTACCGCCCGCGACGGCGGCAACGTCACGGCGGGACAGCTCGAGGACAAGCTCGGGGGCGCCGGCCAGGCGTTCGCCGTCGATGTGCTTGCGGGCGCCGTAGACGTCGGCCACGACGACCCGATCGGCAAAGCGCAGGCTCTCCGCGAACTCGGACAAGAAGCGGGCCGTACGGCTGTGCTGGTGCGGCTGGAAGAGCACGTGCAGGCTGCGCCCGGGGAAACGCCGCCGGGCGGCCTCGAGCGTCACGCGCACCTCCGTCGGGTGGTGAGCGTAGTCGTGCACGAGCTCGACCCCCCCCACCTTGCCCCAGGACTCGAAGCGCCGCGCGACGCCGCGGAAGCGCTGGAGGCCCTCGGCCGCACCGCGCAGCAGGTCTTCGGGCGGACGGCCGGTGGTGCGCGCCGTGATCCCGATCGCAAGCGCGAGCACGAGCGCCGCGTTCTCGACGTTGAAGCTGCCCGGAACGGCCAGATCGATCTCGGGCGTCGCCCAGCCCGGCCCGCGCAGGCGGAAGGTGAAGAGCCCCCGGTCCTCGCTCAGGAGGTCGACCTCGAGCTCGCGCCCGAGGCGCCAGACGGTCGTGTGCCCCGCCGCGACTTCGACCTCTTCCGGCACCTCGCGCCCGAGCACGACCAAGCCATCGGAGGCCACGCCGTCGACGAAGCGCGCGAAGGCCGTGTGGATCGCCTCGCGGGTGCCGTAGTAGTCGAGGTGGTCCTCTTCGACGTTGGTCACGATCGCCGCGCGGGGCGCGAGCCGCAGGAACGTGCGGTCGTACTCGCAGGCCTCCACACAAAACCAGCCGTCCTTCGTGCCCGCCAGCGCGTTCGTCGCCAGGCGCTGGCACAACCCGCCGATGAGCGCCCCGCCGAGCGGCGCTCCGATCGCCTCCCCGATGCCCTCCAGCACGTGCCACAGCATCCATGAAGCGGTCGTCTTGCCGTGGGTTCCGGCGACGGCGAGCGTCTGGTGCGCCGGCGCGAGCTGCGCCAGGGCGTCAGCGTACTTCAGGACCGGCACGCCGCGCTCGCGCGCCGCCAGGACCTGGGGATCGTTCGCATCGACCGCCGCCGAGCGCACGACCAGGTCCGCGGTCGGGGGCAGCAGGCTCGCGAACGACGTCCCGATCGAAACCGGCACGTCCAGCTCGCGCAACGGGCGCAACAAGGGCGACTCGGCCGCATCGTGTCCGCTGACGACGACGCCGCGCGCGCGCAACACGAGTCCCACGCCCGAGACACCGGCTCCGGCCGCGCCCAGGAGGTGCACGTGGGTCGGACCGGCACCGGGTTCGGGATCGAACAGCCGCGGAACACCCCTCACGGAAGCCGGCGGAACGGGCGTGGTCGCTTCTTTTCGAGCGGTCGACGTGGTCATCTCTGCATTCGGGAGAATCGAGACCGCCAACTCAAGCGAGCGCTCGGTTTCTCGTCATCGGTTTTCGATTCCGCCGAGCGCGAGCAGCTCGCTCGTGATGCGTTCGGTCGCATCGCGGGGCAGCGCCTGCGTGAGTGCGTTGCGCATCGCGGCTCGTCGTTCGCGTCCCGCTTCGCCGGCCAGCTCGAGCCACTCCACGACCGTGGTCGCGTCCAGACCGTCCTCGGCCTGGAGCAAGACCCCGTCTCCGAGCTCGAGTGCGTTGCGCTCTTGATGGTGGTCGGCGTGGTGCGGATAGGGCACGACGATGGCCGGGGTGCCGAGCGCGGCGACCTCCGCCAGCGTCGAAGCACCACCACGGCAGACGACCAAGGTGGCCGCACGCAGAGCGCCCGCGACGTCGTCGATGTACTCCACGGGGCGATAGCCGGGGATCCCGGGGCCGGCTTCCGCCAGGCGGCCCGGGCCGACCTGGTGCAGGACCGTGAGCCCGCCCGCGACCAGCGCAGCGGCCTGACGGGCGAGGAAGCGGTTGAGTCCCAGCGCGCCCTGGCTGCCCCCCAGGACGACGAGCAGCGCGCGGGCGGGGTCGAAGCCGAGCGCCAGGCGGGCTGCGGCGCGGTCCGCGGGCTCCCCCGGGGCCTGAAAAGCCGGTCCGAGCGGGGCTCCGGTGTGCAGGTGACGTTGGGCGGCGCCCGAGGAGCCTGGCGCCGGCAGCGAGGCGCGCCAGGCGTGGAAGATCCGGTCGGCGACGGGCGCGAGCGTGCGTGTCGCGCGGCCGGCGACCGCGTTGATCTCGAGCAGCGCGATCGGCAGGCGCTCCCAGGCCGCGGCCAGGACGACCGGCAGGACCGTGTAGCCGCCGAGCGCGAGCACGACATCCGGCCGCAGGCGGCGCAAGGCGCGACGTGCGGCGAGGGTCTCCGGCAGGCTGCGGCGCAGGAGTCGCAAGAGGCTCGGAGCCCCGCCACCGGGCGGCTCGAGCGCGAGCGCCAGGCGCTCGAAGGGGAGCGCACCCAGCTCGTCCGCGAGGCCGGCCAGGACGCGCTCTTCGATCGGACGACCGGCGGTGAACCACACGAGCTCGGCCAGGGCGGAACGCGCGAGCAAGGCGGCGACGAGATGGCGGCCGGGGACGATGTGTCCGCCGGTGCCCCCGCCCGCGAGGGCGAGCCGCAGTCCGCGCGCTTCCCCCATGTCCATCGCTCGCTCCAGGCTCGGCACGCCTTCCCGACGCTCCGCGAGCCTTCCGCGGCTCAGCGTTGGTCGGCCACGGTCTCGAGCTCGCTCGGGGCCTCCGGCCCGAAGCTCGCCTCGCGCTCGGGCGAGGCGGCGTGAACCTCGTAGGGTCCGCGCAACCCCTCGCTCACCGACGAGAGGGCCGCAGGCGCCTCGAGGACCAGAATGACGAGACAACCGACGCAGAGCGTCAGCAAGAGTTCCCTTTTCAATGCACGCGTCCCTTTTTCTGACGAGAAGAGTTCGAGTTCGAGGCGGGGGCGGGCGTCTTCGTCTGGCGCGAAGAGGCGTCCGCGGTCACGGGTCGCGTAGGGAGGGAGCCGCCCGGGAGGGTGAGCAGCGCCCCGACGTACAGCTTGTCGGGGTTGGTCTTCGGATTGAGCTCTGCGATCTCACGCCAGCGGTTGCCGTCGCCGAGCTCGCGCGCGGCGATCTTCCACAGGCTGTCGCCGGGTTGCACCCGGACGTCGCGGCCGCCGGAGGCCGAGGCCTTCGGCTTCTCGTCCGGGGGGGGAGCGCTCGAAGCCTCGCTCGGCTTCGTGGTCGTGCGCGGGTCGGCGCTGGCCGCCAGCGGGCGCGCGGACTCGGTCTCGCCGTCGGGCAGACGCAGGCGCATGCCCTCGCGCAGCTTGCGCGGATCGAGCCCGGGATTGAGCTCGACGAGCTCCTGCCAGCGCTTGGAGCTGCCGAGCTCGCGCAGGGCGATCTCGCTGAGGGTGTCCTTGGCCTGGACCACGTAGAAGGGCGGTTCGCGCCGCTCGAGCCCGCGCTCGGGCGCGGTCGCCCTGCCGTCACGCTCGGACGAGCTCAGGGAGCGGGTCCCATGCTCGAGCGTGCGTGTGTCGGAGGACGCCTGGAGGGAATCCCCCAGCGAAGCCTCCAGGGGCTCCGGCTGGCGAGCTTGCAGGGCCTGGAAGGCCACGGGACCGCGCCCGCGGGCCGCGGCGTCCTCCGTCGCGTTCGCCCGGCGTTCGCGCTCGAGGTCGCGGCGCAGGGGCTTGGGACGCGAGGAGACGCTCACGAGGCTGTCGTCCAGGGCCGGAAGGGGCTGCCCATCGAGCTTCGTCGTCGGCGCGGGTCGCGCGCGGCCTTCGTCCTCGTCCCCGCTCGCGAGCTCGACGCCGGGTCGCGCCCCGGCCTTCGAGGCGCGTTCCTGGGCCTGAACGGACGGACTCTGTGCATCGCCGGACTCCCAGAGGAAGACGGCGACCACGGTCACGACGAGAAAGAGGAGGGCTACGATGCCGTAGCGTTCGATGGACTGCATGGAAAGAGTTCCTCGTGCGTGCGGCGAGCGGCTCCGAGCGCCAGTCCGACCGCGAGGGAGGACACGATCAGGGACGTTCCTCCATCGGAGAGGAACGGCAGAGTCATGCCCTTCGGCGGCGCGAGGCCGGAGACGACCTGGACGTGCACCATGGCTTGGAGCCCTACGGAGACCAGAAGACCAAACGACGACAACGCTTCATAGCGTTCTCGCACGGAAAGAACGAGTCGCAGCGACGTCCACAGGAAGACGACGAAGAGCCCGAGGACGAGCCACATTCCGACGAGCCCCAGCTCCTCGCCGACGAGCGCGAACACGTAGTCGGATTCGAGGTACGGGACGCCCGCGTTGCGGTAGGAACCACCGGCGAGCCCTGCCCCACCGAAGCCCCCGCTGGCGAGGGCGTCGAGCGTGTGGCGCACCTGCTCGTTCTGGACTTGCCCGAAGAACATCGAGATACGATCTCGCATGTAGGGCACGAAGATGCTCGCCGAGATGATGGCGCCGCCACCCACGGTGACGAGCGAGGCCGTCACCGGCAGGAGCCGCGCTCCCCCCACCCACATCGTCGACAGCGCGCAGATCAAGAGCAGCATGGCGCCGCCGAGGTCCGTCTCGACCAGGATCAGGAGGAAGAAGGCGAAGGCGACGGTCAGCATCGGGAGCACGCCGCGCCGGATGTCGTAGACCGCCGGCCCCAGCCGGACGCAGCGGTCGGCGATCCAGAGGACGAGGAGCACCCGCGCCAGCTCGGACGGCTGGAAGGTGATGCCGAAGACGCTGACCCAGCGATGGGCCCCGTTCTTGATGACCCCGAAGGGTGGGAAGAACACGAGGACCAAGAGCGCGAAGGAGGCCACGACGAGGTGTGGCAGGAAGCGCCGCAGCCCCGACGGCCCGAGACGGTAGGCGATCAGCATGATCCCCACCCCGAGGAGCCGGAACACGGCCTGGTGCTTCAGCTCGTGGAGGAAGCTCTCCTGGGACTGCGTGGTCGCGGCGTGGCTCGCCTGGACCAAGAAGCCGATGCTCGAGAGCATGAGCACGACCAAGAACAGCCGCGTCGCCGGACGCAACGGGTCGTGCACCTCCGCGCGGCGCGCCAGGTTGTCCAGGAACCCGGTGATCGTGAGCTGCTTGGTTGCAGCGGCCTGTGTCGACGAACGTGCCATGACGACGGCTCACCGCAGCTTGAGGAGCGCCAGACTCCCCATCGCGCCGCAGGCGGCGAGAATCCAGAAACGAACGACGACTTTGACCTCGTGCCAGCCCTCTTCGCGGCGCGCGAAGACGCCGCCGTAGCGCTCGAGGCCGTGGTGGATCGGCGCCAGCGTGAAGAGGCGCGAGCCTCCGGAGCGGCGGTACCAGAAGGTCTGCAGGAAGCTCGACGCCAGGTCGACCACGAAGACGCTCGCGATGAGCGGGAGGACCAGCTCTTGCTTCGAGACGAGCGCCAGCCAGGCCATCACACCGCCGAGCGGAAGCGAGCCCGAGTCGCCCATGAACACCTGGGCGGGATAGGCGTTGTACCAGAGGAAACCCATGCACGCGCCGCAGAGCGCGCCCCCCACGACCGCCATCTCCGAAGCCTGCGCGACGTGCGGGAGGTTGAGGTAGCGCGTCCAGTCCGGACGACCGGTCACGTAGCAGAAGACGATCAGCGCGAGCCCCGAGACGATCATGCAGCCCGCTGCGAGACCGTCCATGCCGTCGGTGATGTTCACCGCGTTGGCCGAGCCGACGACGACGAACCACTCGAAGGCGATGAACAGCGCGATGCCGAGGACACCCCAGTGCCCCAGCGGGATCTCCCACGACTTGAGAAAGGGCGGAAAGAGCGCCAGTAGGGTGTAGCGACCGCTCGTCTTCGCGTACCACACGAGCATGGCGAGGACCGCGACGACGACACAGGTCAACCCGATCATCTTCGCGCGCGACGTCAGCCCCTTGCAGCCGGGGATCGTGAGCTTCTTGTAGTCGTCGACGAAACCGACCGCGGCCAGGCCACCGATCAGGATGATGCCGAGGACGACGTGCAGGTTGTCCAGGCGCGCCCAGAGGATCACCGACGTGAGGAGCGCCGCGACGAGAAAGCTCCCCCCCATGGTCGGGGTCTCGCCCTTGCCCTGTTCGTGCGCGGCCTGGGCCAGCGCGGCGGAATCGGTCTTGCTCGCGTCTTCCTTCACGCGGTTGTACTTCAGCCAGGCGATGACGGGCTTGCCCCACCACAGCGCCAGGAGAAAGGCCGTGAACGCGGCCATGGCCGCGCGGAAGGAGATGTAGCCGAAGAGGCGGATCCCCCACCCGTCGCTGAGGATCGCGTGGATCACGCGCCGGCGCCGCCTCGCTTGCGCTTGATGGCCTCGACGATGCGTTCGAGCCGCATGGCGCGGCTGCCCTTGACGAGGACGATGTCCCCGTCCGCGAGCAGGCCGTCGATCGTCTGCGCGGCTTCGTTCGTGTCCAGGAAGTGGTGCACGGCTTCCTTGGTGAGTCCGCCCTCGCGCGCGCCGGCCGCGGCGGCCTGCGCGAGCTCGCCCACGGGCACGATCAGGTCGATGCCGGCCTGCGCCGCCTCGAGCCCGAGCCCATGGTGCATCTCCGCCGCGAGGTCCCCGAGCTCGAGCATGTCCCCGAACACCAGCACGCGCCGCCCGTGGCCGTGCATGCCGCACAGCACCCGCACGGCAGCACGCAGGGCATCGGGATTCGAGTTGTACGTGTCGTCGAGGAGGGTGAGGCCGCCGAGCTCGATCCGCTCCATGCGCTGGCGCCCGCCGGTCAGGCGTGCGACGGCCGGCAGCACCGCTTCGAGCGGCACTTCGAGCCCCACGCAAACGCACAGGGCTGCGAGCAGATTCTGGACGTTGTGCGTTCCGAGCAAGGGCGAGGTGATCTCGTGCTCGCCCAGCCGGAAGGTCGTCCCGCCGGAGTGGAAGTAGAGATCGCGCGCGTCGAGGTCGCCGCGCTCGCCCTCCGCGCCTTCGACGCTGAACGTGATCACGCGGGCGGCCGTACGCGACCGCAGCTCCGTCGTGAAGTGACAGTCCGCGTTCAGGACCAGGAAGCCGTCACGCGGGAGGGCCGCCGCCAGATCGCCCTTCTCGCGCGCGACGCCCATCAACGATCCGAGCCCCTCGAGGTGCGCCGCGCCCACGTTCGTGATGACGCCGGCCGTGGGCTGCGCGATGCGGCAGAGCGCCGCGATCTCGCCGGGGTTGTTGGTCCCCATCTCGATCGCGAAGACCTCGGTGCCGGTCTCCGCCAGGAGCAGGGTCAACGGAACGCCGATGTCGTTGTTGTACGAGCTCGGAGAAGCGACGACGCGCTTCACGGTCGACAGGAGCTCTTGCACGATGTTCTTCGTCGTGGTCTTCCCGCACGAACCGGTGACGCCGACGACCGGCGCGCCAAGACGCGAGCGATACCAGCTCGCGAGGTCCGCGAGGGCGCGGCGCGGATCGGAGTGAACGGCGACGGGGACGTGACCGGGCAGCTCGGGCAGCTCGCCCTCCGCCGCCAGAATCAGCGCTCCCGCACCGCCTTCGAGCGCGGCGGCGGCAAAGCGATTGCCGTCGTAGTTCGGTCCGCGCAGGGCAAGAAAGAGCTCGCCGGTGCGAATCGTACGCGTATCGGTGCTGACCCCGGTGACGACCACGTCTTGGTCCCCGCGAATCAGTTCGGCGCCGGTCGACGCCAGGACATCACGCAGGGAAAACCGGCTCATGGAAGCTCCTCGCGCACGACGAGTCGATCGTCGAAGGGAAGCTTGCGTCCGTGCTGCCATTGCCATGACTCGTGCCCCTTTCCGGCGATCAAGACGACGTCGCCCGACCGCGCCTCCCTGAGCGCCCGCCGGATGGCGGTGCGCCGATCGACCTCCGCAATCACCTCCGCGCTGCCCCGCTGGGCCCCGCGCAGAACTTCGTCCACGATCGCTTGCGGCTCCTCCGTGCGCGGGTTGTCGCTCGTCACGAAGACGATGTCCGCCAGCCGACCCGCGGCTTCGCCCATGGGTTGGCGCTTCTCGACGTCCCGGTCGCCACCCGACCCGAAGACGCAGAGAAGCCGCCCTGCGCGCGCCGTTGCGCGCGGCTCCTCGCCAGGCGCAGCGAGGAGTTCTCGTAGGGTGCCGAGCACCCGTTCCAGCGCGTCGGGCGTGTGTGCGTAGTCCACGAACACACGAAAGCCCGCCGAGCCCGTGGGGACGGGCTCGAGACGCCCCGGTGGAGGGGAAATGGAGGCGAGTGCGTCCAACGCGTGAGTTGCACTCGCCCCCAATTGTAGAACCACGGCCAAGGCCGCGAGGGCGTTCTCGACGTTGTGTCGGCCGACCAGGGGAAGGAAGTACCCGGTCTGTGGGATCCCCATCCCTTCCAGGAACAGGTGAGTCCCCCGATCACCGACAACAAGTCGAGACGCCCTCAGATCCGCTCGGGATCCGATTCCGTACGTGACCACCTCGGCACCGGCCGCGCGGGCCGCTTCGATCATCCTACCCGCATGGGCGTCGTCCGCGTGGACGACGGCTGCGGGCGGACTGCCTTTCTTCGGCGCGAGGTGCGCGAAGAGCCGCGCTTTCGCGGCGGCATAGGCTTCGATGTCCGGGTGGTAGTCCAAATGGTCGTGGCCCAAGTTGGTGAAGACCGCGACGTCGAGCGCCAGACCGCTCAGGCGCTCCTGATCCAAGGCATGCGAGCTGGCTTCGAGCACGAAGGCGTCGCCACCCAGCTCGAGATGGCGCCGGCACAGGCGCTGCAGCTCGGTCGCGTCGGGCGTCGTGTGGGTCGCCTCGTGCACCTCGCCGCCCGCCAGGCGGTATTCGATCGTGCCGATGACCGCCGGCGTCCGTCCGAGCCCTTCGAGCAGGGCCCCCGTGAGATGTGCGACCGTGCTCTTGCCGTTCGTGCCCGTGATACCGACGACGTCCAGCGCCTGGGACGGGTCGCCGTGCACCGCTCCCGCCGCGAGCCCCGTCACGCGGCGCGCTTGCGGATGCACCCAGTTGGTCGCGTCGAGGCCGAGCGGAACGGCCGAGAGCACCGCGGCCGCGCCTCGCCGAACGGCTGCGGAAGCGAAGCTCGCGCCGTCCACGCTCTGGCCCGGCAGGGCGCAGAACAGCTCCCCCGCACCGACGCGACGGCTGTCGATGTGAACATCGGTGAGCACCGGGTCGGCGCTCGGGTCCGCGGCGCCGCCGTAGCGGCGGACCAGCTCGGAGAGGAGCACCATCAGTCGCGCTCCCCGCCGGGATCCCCGAATTCGGCGGCGAAAACCGCCTCCAGCGGGCTCGGCGCGAAGCCAGCGACGACCTCGGGCTCGTATTCCGCTCCGTTGCGCGTCAAGTCCAGGGCTTCGGACAGGATCGCCATGGCCGCGGGACCCGCGACCTTCGACCCGTACTTCTCCGGGCCACGCGGTTCGTCGACGACGACGAGCACCATGACCTCGCGCTCGTCCCGCCCACCGGTCGGCGCGACGATGCACATCGACGACGTGTAGCACGAACGATGGGGCTTGAGCTTCGAGCGCAGACTCCGATACCAGGCCCCGTCCAACGGCAGGCCCGCCGCCGTCCGGCGCGCGCGCTCCATCATCTCGACGTGCAAGCAGACCTCGGCCGGCACCTTCTCGGCCGTGCCGGTCTTCGTGCCCATGTCGAGGCCTTCGCGCCAGACGCCCTTGCCGGTTCCCTCTTTCGCGCCCATCCGCATCATGTCGCGTATGGCGGCGCAGGTCTTCGGGCTGAACACCCGCTGCCCGTCCTCGACGGGGAGCTCGAACCATTCGTCGGCCTGGCGGACCCCGCGGATGAGACGCAAGGGACGGTAGACGCCACCACGCAAGATCGAGGCGAGTCCCGTCGCGTGCTGCCAGAGCGTCGTCGTGAACTCGTGCCCGAACGTGATCGAGGCCTGCGTGTAGATGCGCGTCCACGGCAACGGCGGGACGCGTCCGCTCTTCTCGGCGGGGAGTCCACTCCCGGGCGGCGCGCCGTACCCGAGCGCGGTGAGGTAGCCGTGGAAGGCCGCGTCCGGGACGCGCAGGCCGATCTGCACGAGGCCGGCGTTCATCGAGAACGCCAGGCAGCGCTCGGCGGTCTGGATCCCGTTCAAGTGGCCTTCGGCCTCGTGGATCGCGCGGGCGCTGCGACCGTCGCGCAGGATGTACTCGCCATAGCCGACGTCGAAGGTCTCGTTCGGACGGACCACGCCTTCCTCGAGCGCGATCGCCATCGTCACCAGCTTGAGCGTCGAGCCGGGCGTGAACTCGTGGAACACGGGCGCGAACGGCGCGATCTCGGTCGCTTCCAACGCATCGACCGCCAGGACGTCACCGCTCGCGAGGTCGATCACGATCGCCTGAGCGACGGCGGGACGGTGCTCCTCGAAGCAGTCCTCGAGCACGTCGCGCACACGCCGTTGCAAGCGAAGATCGATCGTCGAGCGGACGACCGGCTCGTCGCTGCCCGGCTTGAACGAAAAGAAGCCGTTCGCGCGTTCCCCACGCACCGAACGGTCCTGGATCCAGGTGTAGGACGGTGCCTGGCGCGCGAGCCAAGCCCAGCCGTCCTCCCGCAGGAGCCGCTCGCCGAGGAGCTCGAGGCCGCCGCGCGGGGCCGGGGCGCTCTGGTTCTCGTCGACGAAGCCCCAGCTCCCGTAGAGCTCGTGCTCTCCGCACGGATAGACGCGGTCGCGGGCGTAGGAGATCTTCATCTGCCAGGGCGACACGCCTTCCTCCGCCAGGAGCTCACGCACGGCGAGCACGCGGTGCGAAGGGATGCCGCGAACGGGCATGCAGAAGCCGGACGGCATCAGTGCGCTCCAGACGTCGGCTCGCCGGCGGTCCTTCTCGGCCGTGGTCAAGTCGGCCAGCCCGGGGCGACGCAGCGCGAGGTCGATCCCGTCCGCGAGGTGTCGAGCCCAGCGCCAGGCGCTGGAGAAGCCGTGCTGCGCACGCACGCGCTTCGACAGGAGGCGCGCCGGCTCCCACGCGAGTCGGTACTGCGGAACGCCGGTCTTGGTGGCCCCGTCGCGAACGACGGACAGGCCTTCGAGGACCGCGCTGCCGGAGCCGGCACCGCACTCGATCCACTCGTTGAGCGCGTGGGCTTGGCGTACGGAGAGGCGCCAAGCCTCGACCCGAATGACGCCGTCCTTCGCGTCGGGCAGCATGCGGGACAGGAGCTCGTCGGCCGGGAGGACGCCGCCGAGCGACTGCGCGAGGCCGCTCGCAATGCGTTGGGGCGTGTGCGCCTGCCACATGCTGCGCGGCGACATTTCGAGGTCGAAGCGCGGCACGAAGGAGGCCAGCCGGTTGCCGCGCGTGTCTTCCAGCGCGTAGGAGGGCGCCTCGCCCAGTTCGCGCACGACCCGATTCGGTTGCGCGGCGACGCGCGTCGCCGAGAGCACGCCGACCCAGAGCGCGACGCTCGCGACCACCGAGGCGATCACGACGAAGGCGCTCATCGGGCGCAGGCCAGAAGCGGAGGCGAAGTCGTTGACGTTCACCATTCCAGCTCCTCGAACTGTCCGGGCTCGCTCTGGAAGACCGGAAGCTCGTCGTCCGCCTCTCCGGAAAGGAGGCGATACTCGACCGCGGAAAGCTCGGAACGCATGGATTCGTTCTGACGGGTGAAGATCTCACACCAACGCTGCACTTCGTCCAGCTCGGCGGCGCGGGCCCGGTTGTGGGCGGACACGCAAATCGTCGCGATGCCGACCCCGAAGGCCCCCACGCAGAGCGTGAGCGAGAGCGCGCTGTGCTTCACCCCCGTCGGCCCCCCCGAACCTCGGTGGACGCCACACCCTGCCCGGCGATCCGCTGGGCGACGCGCAGCTTGGCCGAACGAGCGCGCGGGTTCATGCGACTCTCGTGCGAATCGGCGGCGATCGGTTTCTTCGTACGCAGCTTCCAGCGCCCTTCCTTGGCTCCCGCCTTGAAGAAGCGCTTCACGATCCGGTCCTCTCCTTCGTGGAAGGAGATGATCGCGAGCGGCGCACCGTCCACCAGCACTTCCTCGGCGATCGCCAGGGCGTGAAGGAGCTCGTCGCCCTCTTCGTTGACCGCGCGACGCAGCGCCTGGAAGCAGCGCGTCGCGGGATGGATTCGAGCCGAAGAGCGGCGCCCCAGCGTGTTCGCGATGAGATCGGCCAAGGCCGCCGTACGCAGGAACGGGACCCGTCGACGGGCGCGCACGATGGCCTGGGCCACGCGCCGCGAACCGTGCTCGCCACCTTCATAGTAGAAGAGGTCCGCGAGGTCCGACTCGTCCCAGGAGTTGACGATGTCCGCCGCCGTCCGGGTCCGGTCCGGGTCCATCCGCATGTCGAGCGGACCATCGGACTGGAAGCTGAAGCCGCGCTCGGCGCGGTCGAAGTGCAGCGAGTTCGCGCCGAGATCGAAGAGCATGCCCGAGACCCGGCTGATGTCGGCTTCTGCGAGGCGATCGGAGAGCTCCGACCAGCGCCCGCGCGCGAGCCGTACGCGCCCGCGGAATTCGAACAGCTCGGTCTTCGCGACGTCGAGCACGTCCGGATCCTGATCCAGACCGAAGAGCCTCAGCCCCGCATTCGCCTCGAGCAACGCTCGGGCGTGCCCTCCGCCGCCCACCGTTCCGTCGACGAACCAGGCGTCTTCCGCCGGCGGCTCGTCGTGAAACAGGGACAACACTCCCGGCACGAGCACGGGCGTGTGAATCCGGTCGGACTCCTGGCTCCGCATGTCTCCCCCCTGGGCGATCATCGTCCTACTCCCCCTTCTTGATTGTGCTTCTCGAGTTGGTCGTCAGTTCTCGGGGATCCCGGCCGGCTCGTCCTCCACCAGAACGCCGTCCAGAGCATCGAAATCCCCCTCGTTCTCTGCTTCGAAGGTCTCCCAGGCCGAGCGATCCCAGATCTCCGCGCGATCCGCGATCCCGACCATGACGACCTCCTTTTCGATCCCGGCGAAGCGGCGCAACTTCTCGGGAATCACGAGCCTTCCGGAACCATCGAGGCCGCACATGTGGGTGTTCGAAAAGAACAGCCGTTGCATCTTGCGCAGCTCCGCACCACCTCCGAAGGCCTTCGTACGCAGGCGACTCCGTACCGCATCGAACTCCTCTTTGCTAAAGAGGAAGAGACAGCGCTCAAAGCCCCGGGTCAGGACGACCATGTGGTTGCCCTGGTCGTCCCGCCCGAGGAACTCTTGGAAGCGCTTCGGTATGAAGACGCGGTGTTTCGCGTCGAGGCTATGTGTCGATTCTCCACAGAACACAACCCGACCCCCTCAGGTTGACTGCTCCGCAGCAGAGATCCACTTTGTGCCACTACGCGCCACACGGATGATCATATGCCCCACCCTCCCCCCGGGAAGAGGGTGCCGGAGGGAAATTTGGCCCGGCCCCCCCGGGGCGCTCCGCGAGCCTCCCCCCGAGACCGCAACCCCGGGCGTCAAGTTGGACCCCAGGCACCAGATGTTGTGGTCCCGAGGCCCGAGAATCCGAGCGCGGGGGGCCCCAAAGAATCGTCTCGCCGGCGGGATTTGGCCCCCCGAACCGCCGCGAAGAGGACCTGGCCCCTTCGCCACCGAGCCCCACCCCGGCGGGGGGGGGGGCCGCCCCCCGCCCCCCCCCCGGGGGGGGGCGCCCCCCACGGGCGCCGC
>JAJDEW010000139.1 GCA_029259595.1 Planctomycetota bacterium
TCGACCTCCCAGTCCTCGAGGTCGGAGAGCGGGAAGGTGTGCTCGGTGAGCTCGGCTTCGTGCTCGATCGGCTGGGTTGCGACCCGGACGCGGAGCTCGGCTGCGCGCAGCTCGAGGAGCTCGCCCCACAGGTGTTCGAGCGTGTCCGCGTCGGTGCGGAACGGGAAGCGCACGAGGGTCGTCTCGGGGCAGGTGGCGAAGGCCTCGCGCAGACGCGGTAGGGCCGTGCGCGCGTCCTCGTAGGCGGCGAGCAGGAGTGGCTCGTTCTCGTCGATCAGCAGCGGCTCGGGCACGAGGCGGAAGCGTCCCAGAAACGCGTAGACCCAAGTGGGCCAGCCGATGACGAAGAAGCCGGCCGTCGCGAGCCAGCGCGAGCTCGGTTCGCCCTTGTCCGGGACCCAGCCGGGCAGCCAGGCCGTCGCAAGGTAATAGGTGTAGAGCACGGCGACGCTGCCCATGAGAAGTCGGCGGACGCCGGCGATGCGCTGATAGGGCCACAGCGACAGAACGAGGAGCAGCGCGACGACGTCGCAGGCGAGGACCGCGGCGAGCTGGAAGCCGTCGTCGTAGTCGACCGGAAACGTGACGACCGCGGCGCCGGCCAGGAGACAGGGCACGAGGCTCCAGAACAGAAAGCGCGAGCCGTTCAAGAGCCGCTCTCCGAAGGGGGTCATCCTGGCCCTTTCGGCCAGGACGGGCGCGGGCCTTGATGCGACGGAACGCACGTGTGGCCCAGCGCCGCGGCCGGCGTCGAAGACGCGAGCCAGAGGGGCGAAACGCGGCGCTCCATGCACACAGCGGAGCTCGGCTCGGTGCCGCGGCTCACGGACCGGCTCGCGGCTCCTGGCTCGCCCCCCCTGCCCGAATCAGCGGCCGGGGCCGTCCGCGACCGAGCCCGCCGGGCGGTCGAAGGTGCTGTCGGGCACGGCGGCAAAGCCGTAGTTCGAAAGGACCGCACAGCCGACCGGTTCCCCGACCATGCCGCGGGCGATCTCCCAGTTCCAGAAGCTGAGGCGCGTGGGCAGGACCAGGTCCTCCACGATCGTGACGCTGTCGTAGGTCGCGCAGGTGCTGGCCGCTTCCCGGGCGGCGACGTCCCCGCGGTCCAGGCTGGCCAGGGCACCGATGCGGCCGGAGACCGGGTCGGTGTAGACGACGAAGCGGTCTTCGTCGGCCTCGTCGGTCCCGAGCGTCAGCTTGGCGCTGCGGACCAGCCCGTCCCCGAGCGTGCGATAGCGGACCTCGTTGACGATCGCGCTGGGGTCGTGAAGGCGCCAGGGCGCGGTCAAAAAGCGCGACCAGGTCTCGACGCAGGGGCCCACGGCGCGGTCGGTGTCGGCCGAGGTGGTCCACGCCGACACGCCGTCGAAGACCCAGATCCCCTCGGCGCTCTCGATGCGTGTGCGTCCCGAACCGGGATCCAGCACCATGCGGCCGGTCAGGACTTCGCGTCCCCCGAGCTCGACCGCGAGGTCCGCGTGCAGGGGCAGCCGCGTGTACGGACCGGCGCCGTGGGCGTCCTGAACGCAGTCCGCGAAGGTGCGCGGCGGGCGGTCCGGAGGGGCGGCGCAGGCCGCGCTCGCGGCCACGAGGAGAGTGGTGGAGAGGAATGCGCGCATCGACACGTTGTGGGTCTGGATGGAACGAGGGGAAGGCGGCCTGGCGCCGGGTCCGCCGGTCTCATCCTACTCCTCGAGCGCGCGTGGCGAGGTCCTTTCACGGGGAACCTCACGAAGGTCGCCGGCCGCTCTTCGCGGCGCTCCTCAGATGTCGAGCACGATCCGCGCGTGCTCGGTGACCGCGGCGAGGGCGCCGACGTCGAACGGGCTCGTCAGGTCGGCCGAGCGCACGAGCTCCTGGAAGGGCGCCTTTCCGCCGCGCTTGCACAGGTCCACGTAGGCCGCGAGCGCTCCCTCGGGGTCGTTCTCGGAGCGCATCCACATCTGCAGCGCGCAGGTCTGCGCGAGCACGTAGTCGATGTAGTAGAAGGGCGCGAGGTAGATGTGGCGCTGGTGCTGCCAGCGGCCGCCCCGCCCCGGGTACTCGAGGTCGCCCCAGTCGCGCCACGGCAGGTAGGTCTGCTCCATCTCGCGCCAGAGCGCGTGGCGCTCGTCCGGCGTGAGCTCGGGACGCAGGTACAGCTCGTGCTGGAAGTGGTCGACCGCGGTGCCGTAGGGCAGGAAGAGCACCGCGTCGGTCAGGTGCGCGCGGCGGAAGCGCTCGGCGTCGTCGCCGAAGAAGGCCTCCATGTGGGGCCAGGTCAGAAACTCGAGACTCATCGAGTGCACCTCGGCCGATTCGTAGGTCGGCCAGAGGTAGTCGGTGGGAAAGAGCGACGCGCTCGAATAGCACTGGAAGGCGTGGCCGATCTCGTGGGTCAGGACCTCGACGTCGCCCTTCGTGCCGTTGAAGTTGGCGAAGACGAAGGGCATGCCCGCGCTCGGAAAGGCCGTGCAGAAGCCGCCGCCGGCCTTGCCCGTGCGCGCGTCGAGGTCGAGGAAGCCGCCCGCGTTCATGCGCCGGAAGAAGTCCCCGAGCCCGCCGCCCAACTCGTCGAACATGCCCTGCGCGCGCTCGACCATCCAGGCCCGGTCGCCGCCGGGCACGGGGTTGCCGCGGGTGTCGTGGACGTGCTCGTCCCAGGCCAGGATGCGCTCGAGGCCCAGGTCCTCGGCCTGACGCTCGACCAGCGCCGCGGCGAGCGGCACGACGTCGGCCACGATCGACGCCCGCAGCCGTTCGACGGCGCTCTGGTCGTAGTCGACCCGGCACATGCGCTTGTAGCCCAGCTCGACGAAGTTCGCGAAGCCGAGCTTCTTCGCCATGCCGTCGCGCAGGTGCACCAGGTCGTCGAAGATGCGATCGAGCTCACCCTGGTTGGCCGCGAACCAAGCCCACAAGCGCGCCTCGCCCTCGTGGCGCACGTCGCGGTCGGCGTGCTGGCGAAACTTCGTGATCGTCGAGAGGTTCAGCGTCTCGCCCCGGAACTCGATCGTGGCCGATGCCAAGAGCTCGGTGTACTCGTTGCCGAGCTTCGACTCCGTCACCAGGTCGTCCTTGATGGCGGCGTCGAAGGCGAGCACCTCCGACTCCCACAACGCGAAGGCCTGCCGGCCGAGCTTCGCTTCGAGCGCCGCGCGCAACGGATGCTCGAGCAGCGCCCGCTTCACCCCGATGACCAGCTCGGTCCAGCGCGGCCGCTCCGCATCCCAGGCCTCACGCGC
>JAJDEW010000140.1 GCA_029259595.1 Planctomycetota bacterium
CTCCGACTTCGGGTCCCAGAACGACGACGTCGCGACGCGCGATCCCGTGCTCGAGCAGCGCCGCCTGCAAGGCCGCGGTGTCGAAGAACGTGCGCAGCTCGGGGCCCTTGCTCGGCACGAACGGACGCTCGAGCGCGACCGGCAGCAGGTCGCCCAGGTTCGGGATGCCCGCGAAGCCGCTGTCCGGCAGCAGGCACAGGATCAGCAGATCGGCGGGCTCGCCCACGGTCCCGTGCTCGTCGACGAGCCCCTGGATCTCCGCCCGGATCGAGGCCTGGTCCTTGGCCATCGCCGTTTCCGTGTGCGCCACGTGCAGCGTTCCGTCGACCAGGGTGACGATGGCGACGGCCGCCAGGGCGATCGAGCCGCGTCGCAGGGCGCGCGTGTTCCAGGCCGCGCCGAAGGCACAACCCAACAGGGCGCACGTCACGGCCATGGGCAGGTAGACCGTGCGCGACACGACGTTCGTCGCGGCACCGTCGTACAACATGCCCGGCGGCAAGAGCGTCGGCACCAAGGCGACGAACAACACGGAGGCGAGCACGCGCCAGCGCGCGATCAGAGCGAAGCTCGCCACCACGATCGGCGCGAAGACGAACAACGCGATGCGCGGAGCACCGAAGACACCGAGGGCGCGTGCGATGAAGGGCCCCTCGCCCGCGAACAGGGGGTCACGGTTCCAGGGTACGAGCGCTTGCCCCAGGCCCGCCAGGCCGTTCGGGAAGGCGGCCAGCAGCTCGAAGAATTCGGGCGCCGGACGCTCCCAGTAGCGCAACTCGGCGCTGCCGAGAAAGAGCCGTCGCGCGATGAGCCCCGCGCCGACGCCGCCGGCGACGAACAGCGCATCGCGTACCAGCTCGCGCCGCCAGGGACGTCCGCTCGCGCGACCGGCGACGTGCACCGCGCACAGGACGACCGCGGCCGCGGCGGGCCCCACGATGGCGGGTGCCTTGGTCGTGATCGCGAGCCAGAACGCGAAGGCTCCGCCGCTGCGCAGCAGGGTCGCCCGCAGTCCGCTTCGAACGCGCGCTCGCAGAAAGGCCTCGAGTCCCAGGAGGCCGAACAGGGTGTACAGGAGGCTCGACCAGGCCGCGGTCCAGCTGACCGCCTGCATGTGTCCGCCGGCCAGCGCGAAGGCCAGCCCCGCGAAGGCGCCCGCACCGCGCAACCCGAACGGTCGCTCGGCGCGTACGACCAAGCGCGCGAGGCAGACGGCCGTCGTCGCGTGTAGGAGCAAGCCCACGACGTGGAAGGGCACGGGGCTGTACGGCTTCGACAGCAGCAGCTCGACCAGCCAGAAGGCGATCCACATCGGCCAGCGCATCATGAAGCCGTGGAAATCCAGCTCGCGGAAGTGCGCGCGTCCGAAGAGCGCGAGCGGATCGCGCAGGACATCGTAGTCGTCCAGCTGGAAGGGCAGCGCCAGGACCCAGGAGTGCGCCAGGAAGGTCACCGCGAAGATCGCCGCCACCCATAAGGAGGGCAACGTCTCGGACGAGCCGGGCGTGCGCGGGGAGGGCTCCATGCCGAGCGCACGATACGGTGTCGGCCCGACGGATCCAGGACCTGCCCTGTGTCCGCGCTCAGCTCGCGGGTCGCGCGCTTCGATCCACTGCGTCCCTTTGTGGCCCGAGGGTGGACCGGTGCGTCTCGTGGTGAACCGAGGCCGAACGAGGCGAACGGGGAAGGCGACTCCGGCCGAACCTCGCCGGCACCACCGGGTCGAGGCACCGAACTACAGCGCGGGAACGCCCACTGCCGTGTGGGGGACCTGGGTCCAAGAGAACGAGTCGACCAGCTCGTCGGCACGGATGCGCTCGCCACACGCCTGGCCGGCGGAGCGCGCGGCCCAGGCGACGAGGGCGCGAGGGTCGACGCCGTCGGCGCGCAGCTTCGCAAGGGCCAGGGCATCGTGGCGCTTGGCGAGGCGTCGGCCGCTCGCATCCAAGACGAGCGGGACGTGGTACCAGTCGGGATGGGGCAGGCCGAGCGCGCGTTGCAGGAGCCATTGGCGGGGCGTGCTCGCGAGCAGGTCGTCGCCACGCACGACCTCGGTGACGCCTTGGCGGGCGTCGTCGACCACGCAGGCCAGTTGGTAGGCGAAGGCCCCGTCGCGACGTTGGATCAGGAAGTCGCCGACCTCGCGCTCGACGTCGTGCTCGAAAGGGCCTGCGAAGCGATCGGTCAAGGTGATCGTGCCGGGCTCGACGCGCAGCCGCAAGCCGGCGGGGCGACCGCTGGCGCGTTCGGCCGAGGGACGGTCCGCGAAGCGCGCGCGGCACGTGCCGGGGTAGCGCAGCTCGCCGGTGTCGGCGTGGGGTGCGCTCGCAACGGCTTCGATCGTCTTGCGCGAGCACACGCAGGCGTAGGCCAGGCCAGCGCGCTCGAGGGTGGCCGCCGCGTCCGCGAGGCCGGCGAGTCCGGCCGACTGCAAGCATGGCGCGCCGTCCCAGTCGAGTCCCAGCCAGGCCAGGTCGGCGAGGGTCGCGTCGACGAATGCGGGCTTGGCACGGGCCGCGTCCAGGTCCTCGATCCGCAGCACGAGACGGCCTCCACGCGAGCGCACGCTCCACCACGCGAGGAGGAAGCTGCGCGCGTGGCCGAGGTGCAGGTGACCCGTGGGGCTCGGGGCCAGGCGGCCGACCGGAGCAGGCGCTGCAGGTCGGTCGGGGGGCGGCGGGGTCGCGCTCGCGTTCAACTCAGCAGGAGGTGGTTGCGCCACCCGCGGCGGCCGAGCGCAGGGACGCATCGAGCACGCGCTGGACGGCGAGCCCGTCCTCGAAGGTGGCCGCACCGTCGATGTGGCTCTTGCCCTCGGACACGGCCGCGACGACCTCGCGCAGAAAGAGCGGCAAGCAGCGCGAGAAGATGCCGTACTCAGGCATGCCGTATTGCGCGTTAGTCGGCAACTCGGGCTTCACGTCGACGACCTGCAAGGGCTCTCCGTAACGGCCGGCCCACAGCACCAGGCCTTCGTCCAGTCGCAGGACGGCGTCGCTGCCGACCAACTGAACGTGGAACATGCGCTCGCTCGGCACGGCGATCGACGTCGTGATCGCACCGCGCGCTCCGTTCTGGAAGGCGAGCCGCAGCTCGGCGTGGTCGTCCGAGGTGACGGTGCGCGGGACGCCCGCGGAGTCCGGGCGTTCGTTCAGAAACGTGGAGAGCTCGCAGGACACCTCGCGCACGTCTCCGACCAGGAAGCGCAACAGGTCGATCAGGTGCGAGCCGAGCGCACCCAGGATGCCGCCGCCGCGTTCGCGCTGGGACCACCAGCGCCAGGGCCGTGCCTTGTAGGAATCGGTCGGCAGGTAGAAGCTCGTCTCGGCGTGCCACGTCTGGCCGAGGTAGCCCTCGTCGACGAGGCGCTTCATCTCGCGCACGTGGGGGCTCCAGCGCAGCTCGTGGTCGATCCATGCGCCGCGTCCGTACTCGGCAGCCGTGCGGGCCGCCTCGACAAGTTGCTGGGCCTGACCGCCGTCCAGGGTGAAGGGCTTCTCGCAGAGCACGGCGGCCCCGGCCGCGAGCGCCGACTTCGCCATCTCGAAGTGCAGGTCGACCGGCGTCGTCACGAGCACGAGATCGGGAGCGGGGGAGAGCAGTTCGCGCCAGTCCGACGGGGCGCGCTCGATGCCGTGCTCGCCCGCGACCCGCCGTGCCTTGGCGATGTCGTGGCCCGCGAGTCCGGTGACGACGTTGCCGCCCACCCAGCGCAGGGCCGGCAGCTGCACCGAGGAGGCGAAGCTGTTGCCGATGACGACGATGCGGATCGGGTCCTTCGTGGGCATGTCGGGCAGCCTGCCATCCGGGGCCGAGCGTTCAAAGCGTGAACCCACGGGAGCGAGATGTCTGTCGAGAACGGGCCCGGGCGCGGCGACGAGATGCCGCCGCGAGCGACTTCGTCCATGTGGACGTGCGCAGAGCAGCCGGCCCGTGGCCGTCGCTGGCCGCGGCGCGTCGACGACGCTTGCTAGGACACGCGTCCTCGAGCGCGACGACGCCGCGAGTGAGCCGTCACCGCGGCAGCGCGCGTCAGCGGGGCGCCTTCGGACGCTGCAACAGCGTGTACGAGGCGTACAGGCCGGTCTCGAGTTCCATCGATGCCTCCCAGCCCAGGGCGAAGCCCAGCTCGCGCGCTGCTTCGTCGTCGTTCGCGTCCAGGGCCAAGACGTCGAACCCGTGGCCCGCATAGGTCCCACGGTCCCAGGGGCTCGCGATGTCGGTCGACGGCCGGTAGGGCTCGCCCGTCGGTGCCGGCGCTCCGCCGAGGTTGTAGAACAGGACGAAGCCGCCCGGAGCGAGCGCGTCGTGCAAGCGCTCGAGAAAGACGTCGTGGGGGACGCCGAGGTCCACCTGGAAGCGCGCGTCGATCTCGAGAGGAGGCGCCAGGAAGCCGCGCTTGATCGTGTTCTTGGCGAGGATCAGGTCGAAACCGTCGCCGACCGCCGTGCGCAGGTCCGCCTCCGCCGGCCAGCGTCCGAACAACAGGTGCCGCGAGCCGGCGCGGCCCTCCGAACCCTCGAGGCGCGTCGGCGCGGCGACGTCGGCGTAGATCGCGCGCAAGGCCGGCATGACCTCGACGCCGACCACGTCGGCGCCCGCGCGGGCCAGGAGTTCGAGCTGTCCGATGCTGCCGAAACCGAAGTCCAGCACGCGCTTGCCTCGAAAGCTCGCGAAGTCCGCCGCCGACGCGGCGATGTCCCAGGCGTGCAGTGCGGCCAAGGGCGTGCCATAGAAGGTCTCGTACCAGCGTCGCGTGTCGACCTGCAACGGGTCGCAGGCGGCGCGCTGGTCCGCGGACAAGGCCGCATGCTCGCTCGCCGTCCAGGCCTCGGCCAGGTAGCCGCCCGTGCGCGCGCGCCAGACGGTGCGCGTCTCCACGGCCGGCAGGAGCGGCACGAGCGCGAGCAGATCGCGCGCGGCCTTCGTCGCGAGCAGGGGTTCGAGTGCGAGCGCCTGCGCGCGCAGCGAAGCCAAGGCCGGGTCGGGTGTCTCCGCTTCCTGACCGTTGGAGGCGAGCGCGGGAACGAACGCACAGACGAGAGCGAGGTAGACGTGCATGGGGTCGGCTTGCGTGAGCGGCCAGGGGGCATTCCCGGAGCGCCCGTTCGGAGCAGGCAAGACTCCGCGCACCGCCACGTTCCGAGGATGGCGCCGACACCCGCGGTAGCCTGCCCGCGGGGAGGAAGCGGGGCGGTCCGTTCCCGTGAACGAACCGCCCCGTCGCTTTCGCGCCTCTCCGGTCGAGGGGCCTAGCAGCCTGATGAAGAAGTGCTTCGGATGCGATGCATGTGACCGGGAGGCCCGGCAGGTGCGCGAGAACGCAGGCGAATCGGTCGATTCGGCGAGGCTCTCGTGTGCCGGCCAGGCTTTCCGGACGCATGCAGCGCACCGGATGACTTCTTCATGAGGCTGCTAACGCTAGTAGCGGTAGTGCTTCGGCTTGTAGGGCCCTTCCTGGGGCACGCCGATGTACTTCGCCTGGGCGTCGGTCAACTTCGTGAGCTTGGCACCGAGCTTCCCGAGGTGCAGGCGCGCGACCTTCTCGTCGAGCTCCTTCGGCAGCACGTAGACGGCCTTTTCGTAGTTCGCATGGTTCTGGAACAGCTCGATCTGCGCCATGACCTGGTTCGTGAAGCTGTTCGACATCACGAAGCTCGGGTGGCCGGTCGCGCAGCCCAGGTTCAAGAGCCGCCCTTCCGCCAGGACGAGCACGCCGTGCCCGTCCGGGAAGATCCAGCGATCGACCTGCGGCTTGATGTTGTCGCGCCGGATGCCCTTGGTCTTGGCGAGGCCGGCCATGTCGATCTCGTTGTCGAAGTGGCCGATGTTGCCGACGATGGCGTTGTTCTTCATCTTGGCCATATGCGCGGCCGTGATGACGTCGTAGTTGCCGGTCGTCGTGATGAAGATGTCCGCTTCCTCGAGGACGTCCTCGATGGTCCGGACCTGGTAGCCCTCCATCAGGGCCTGCAGCGCACAGATCGGATCGATCTCGGTCACGATGACGCGCGCGCCCTGGCCACGCAGCGATTGGGCGCAGCCCTTGCCGACGTCGCCGTAGCCGCAGATGACCGCGACCTTGCCCGAGATCATGACGTCGGTCGCGCGCATGATGCCGTCGACGAGCGAATGCCGGCAGCCGTAGACGTTGTCGAACTTGCTCTTCGTGACCGAGTCGTTGACGTTCATCGCCGGGAACAGGAGCTCACCGCTCTCCTGCATCTGGTACAGGCGGTGGACACCGGTCGTCGTTTCCTCGGTCACGCCGAGGATCGCGTCCGAGGTGCGGGTCCAGAGCGTCTTGTCGCCTTCGAAGCACTTCTGCAGGCGCTTCAGGAGCTCGGCCATGTCCTCGGGGTCGTCGGCCGTCGGCGCGGGAACGGCGCCCGCGGCTTCGAAGGCACGACCCTTCGTGACCATCATCGTGGCGTCGCCGCCGTCATCGAGGACCATGTTCGGCAGCGTCCCGTTGGGCCACACGAGCGCCTTCTCGGTGCACCACCAGTACTCCTCGAGCGTCTCGCCCTTCCAGGCATAGACGGGCACGCCGGCGGGCTTGGCGACGGTTCCTTTCGGACCGACGGCGACCGCGGCCGCGGCGTGGTCCTGCGTCGAGAAGATGTTGCACGAGGCCCAGCGGACGTCGGCGCCGAGCTCGACCAAGGTCTCGATCAAGACCGCGGTCTGGATCGTCATGTGGAGCGAGCCGGTGATGCGCGCGCCCTTCAGCGGGTTCTTGCCCGCGTACTCGGTGCGCAGCGCCATCAGCCCGGGCATCTCGACCTCGGCGAGCTCGATCTCCTTGCGGCCCCATTCGGCCAGGGCCAGGTCCTTGACCTTGAAGTCGGCGGCGGTTTGCGTAGCGGATGTCGTCATGGATTCGGTCTCGGGGACGGGGGCTTGCGCCCGCGAACGATGTAGAGGGTCAGGGAAACGGTCTCGTCGTCGGGCGCGGAACCCGGGCGACGTGGACGATAGCGATCCTGGACGGGATCCAGAACCAGGTCGGCGAAGCCGGCGCGCTCGAGGTCGGCCATGACGTCGGTAGGCTCGAGCCCCAGGTGACGATCGCCGAGCGCGGAGTGCATCCAGGCCTCGCGATGGGGCGCGAGCTCGAGGATCGCGAAGGCTCCACCCGGCCGCAGCACGCGCCAGACTTCGCGCAGGCAGGCATCGCGGCTCTCGAGGTGGTGCAGGACCAAGCCACAGAGTGCACCGTCGACCTCCTCGTCTTCGAGCGGCAGGCGGTCGACCTCGCCACGACGGAGATCGAGGGCAGTCGTGCCGGCGCGCGGGACCAAGCGCTTCTCGGCCTCTTCCAGCATGCGGGCCGAGCGATCGACCAGGATCAGCCGTTCGCATTGGCCGAGCAGGGCCTGCGCCATGTAGCCCGTGCCGCAGCCGAGATCGAGCACCGTGTAGTCGCTCGGGAGCAGGTGCAGCCCGGTCCGCTCACGACCCTGACCGGTCTCGAAGGCCGGCGCGATCTTGTCCCACTCGTCCGCCAGCCGATCGAACAGGTCGCCGCCTTCGCGCTCGGCCAGGACGGCCGCGAGCCGGGAGCGATCCGCGCCGCGCTCGGGCAGGGCGTCGATCTCCGGTGCCAGGCGACTCCAAAGGCGCCCGACCAGCTGGGTCCCGTTCTCCGCCGGGGCGAGCCGCAGGTAGGTCTTCGTGCCCCGATGACGCTCCGCCAAGAGCTCGGCCTCGCGCAGGAGCCGTAGGTGGTTCGAGACCCGGCTCTGGGAGAGCCCGAGGCTGCGCGCCAGATCTCCCACCGACAGCTCCGTCTCCTCCACGAGGGCCAGGATCCGCAGCCGGGTGGGGTCTGCCAGGAGCTTCAGGGCGTTGCCGAGGTCGATGCGCACGCCTGAAACATAACATCATGACGCTCTGATGGAAGACCCCAGGGAGAAGATTGCAGCCGCTTGCCGGGCTCTGACGGGGGACCGGGCGCCACATCTCGGCCAAGCCACCCCTTTCCCTGCCCTTGCGGCGGAGGAGGCGCGCCCCCCGTCAGCTGCGGCGGAACTCGGGGCGCTCCGGCGAGTCCCCCGACGGGCCCCTCGCCTTGGGAAAGGGATTGCACTCCGACCTCCGCCCTGTTCGTCTCGTTGCCGACGCGCGGATCCGGTTCACTCGCTCCGGACTCGAGGCCCTTTGCGCGCGGCGTCGTAGCGAGGCTTCCCCTTCAAGCACTTCGGAGCGACGAGCGATGATTCAGCGGAAGATCGGCGCGATCCTGCGCGGCAAAGCGACCCCCTTTCAAATCGTCTCGGCCTGCGTCCTGGGAGCGGCGCTCGGGTTCGCGCCACCGTTCGCGCAAGCGCCCGCGCTCGGCGTGTTGCTCGTGGGCCTGCTCCTGGTCGTGAACGCGAACCTGGGCCTCGCACTCTTGGTCGCAGCCGGCAGTCGGCTGCTCTCGCTCGCGCTCTTGCCGATCTCGTTCGAGCTGGGGCGCCTGTTGATCGAGGGTCCGCTCGGTGGGCTCGTACACACGATCGCGAATGCGCCCTTCTTCGCCTGGTGTGGCTTGCAGTACTACGCCGTGCTCGGTGGGGAACTGATCGCGGTCGTGCTCGGGTGCGGGACCGGACTCCTGGCGGCCTTTTCGGTGGCGAGCTATCGCCGCCGGATGCTCGCCGCGGAAGCGCACCCCGCGAAGTGGAAGGAGCTCCTGGCCAAGCCCTGGGCGCGCTTCATGATCTGGCTCTTCTTCGGGGGCAAGGGCAAGATCGGCTGGGACCAGAAGCTCCAGAAGAAGATCGGCAACCCTGTGCGCGTGACGGGCGCCGTCGTGCTCGTGCTGGCGGGAGTCGGTGCGTACCTGGGACAGAACACGATCGCCGGTCCGCTGGCGAAGCACTATCTCAAGGGCTCGCTCGAGAGCTCGAACGGTGCGACCGCCGACGTCGGTTCCGTCGAACTCGACCTGGCCGCGGGACGCTTCGTGGTGACCGAGCTCGCGCTGGCGGATCCGAAGGCGCTGGAGACGAACGCCTTCGAGGCCGCGCGGCTCGAGGCGGACCTGGATCAGGCGGACCTCCTGCGCGGTCGCATGCACCTGTCGCGCGTGGTCGTCAGCGAGGCCAAGAGCGGCGCGCAACGCGCGACGCCTGGTGAGCGCTACACGCCGCCGAAACCCGAGGTCAGCGCACCGCAGGACGAGTCGAGCGATCCGAGCGTGATCGATCTCGAAAGCATCGTGAAGGAGTACGAGACGTGGAAAGGACGCCTCGCTACGGCCCAGGACTGGCTCGAGCGTCTGTCGGGCGACGGGGACGAAGCAGCGGCAGATGGAGCCGCGCGCGACGAGACCCTCGCCGAGCGACTCGAGCGTGAGGCGCGCGAGCGCGGTTGGCTCGCGATCGAAGCCGAGGGCGTGCGTGAGGACGCGCCGGCGCTGCGCCTGTCCGAGCTCGTCCTCGAGGGCTTTTCGTTCGAGCTCTTCCCCGGTCAGGTCTTCGACGGCCAGGGCCAGGAGCTCTCGACCGCGCCGGGGCTCGTGGACGCCGCGCCCAAGGTGGCGCTCACGTCGCGCGATGGCTCGATCGCGTTCTCGCTCGACCTCGCGCCGATCTCGCGCGGCGGTGGCGAGGGCGGGCTGGCCTTCGCCTGGAAGGGGCTCTCCGTCGACGCGTGCATGGCGCAACTGAACCTGGGCGGGACGTCCCCGCTGCGGGGTGGCACGCTCGATCTCGTGCTCGACGGAGCCTGGGCCGACGGCAAGATCGGCGTCCTGGATCTACCGTTGCGCGTTCGCCTGCACGACACCGTGCTGGCGCTCGAGGGCTACGACGAGCTGCCCCTCGATCAGCTCGAGCTCGGGATCGGAATCCAGGGTTCGCTGGGCTCGCCGCGCTTTCGGTTCGAGCGCTCCGAGCTCGTCGATGCGCTGGTGGCCGCCGGCAAGAAGGAGTTCGCGAACCAGGTCAAGCAGCGCCTGAACGACGAGGTTGGTCAGGGCCTCGGGATCCTGAAGGACCGCGTTCGCGAAGAGCTGCCGGAAGGACTCGAAGAGAAGCTCGGCGACAAGCTCGGCGAGGTGCCCGCCGTCGACGAGGCCAAGAAGGCGCTCGGTGGTTGGCTCGACAAGAAGAAGAAGGGCGGCGGCCCGAACTGACCGGGTTCCGGACGCGGATCAGGGCACGAGCAAGAGCTCGACCGGATTGCTCACGACGATTCCCGTGGACGTGTCGGGATCGAAGATGATCGCCGCATGCCACAGCGTGAGTCCGGCCAGCACGGGGGGCAGCGCGCCCGGCACGAGAAAGCGCGCCTGCCCGACGCCGAGCCCATCCAGCGTCCCGAGTGACGAGGCCAAGGGCAGCGTGTTCAGGTGCAGGGTCGAGTAGCGGAAGTAGCCGTCCGGATTCAGCGGGATCTGGACGCCGAGCACGGAGGTCCCCGGTGACGTCCCGGTGATGGAACCCAAGAGCGCCCACGCGAGTCCCGCCAGGCCGGCGTCGGTGCGCACGCTCCAGCGCTGCTCGCCGCCGAAGCGCACCGGGATCTCGGGAAAAGCCGGCGTCATCCACTCGGCCGGGGTCGTGTTCTCACGCACGCCGAGCGGCCGCGCGAGGTAAGCACCGATGTCGGCCCGCGAGCCGTCGTCGGAATCGGTGAGACTGGGATCGCCCGCGTCGGTGGTCGGCGAAGTCGAGACGGGGTGGTAGTCGCCTGCAGCGGGAGCCGTGAAGAGCGGATCGTCGTTGAAGTTTCCAATGCCCGGGGTGGGTTCGGAAACGTCGCACCAACTGACGCTCAGCGCGTTGAAGAGTTCGGCGTTCGTGTTCTCCCAGATGATCGAATTCGAAGCGTTCACGAAGCCGTGGATGCCGCCGGTCCCCGGTGCGAGTCCGGACGTGCGGTTGGCCGCCACGGTCGAGAAGCGCAGGCTCAATCCGCCGGCCACGTAGATGCCGCCGCCGTTCGAGGCGTGCAGATCGCTGCAGGCCTCGTTCTCGACGACGAGCGAACGAAAGAGATCGAGCGTGGCCGACCCGTCGACGTAGATGCCTCCGCCGCGGCCGACGGCGTTCGAGCGGTTGGCCACGATCACGCAGTGCGCGAAGGCCGCCGCCGCCTCGCGCACGAAGATGCCGCCGCCCTCCCCCTCGACCGCGCGGTTGTCGGCCACGACGCAGTGCTCCAGGGAAGAGCCGCCCCAGAGGCCGCCGCCGTCACCGGTCAGCGCCTCGTTGTCGTAGATCGACGTACGCCGGATCGTGAAGTTGCCAGCCGCGCCGCCCCCGATGAGACCCGCGTTGCCGTAGATGCGGCAGTCCTCGATACGCGCGGTCGACGTGAGCTCGTTCAAGAAATCCTGGCCGGAGATCCCACCACCCTGTCGGAAGGGAGCCAGGTTCCGGCCGCCCGTGATGCTGAAGCCGCGCAGGAGCGAGCCGGGCCCTTCGGCCGCGTGGAAGCGGACCACCGGACCGCCGAGGCCCGTCGCGTCGATCGTGGTGCGAGTCGGGCCGCCGGTGGCGAGCACGGTGATGGCCTTACCGGCGAAGTCGATCGTCTGGAGATAGGTGCCAGGGCGAACGAGGACGCGATCCCCGTCGAACGAGGCAGCGATGGCGGCCTGGATGCTCTCGCCGGGCTGGACGATGCGGTCCTCCGCCCAGGAGAGCGGGGCGAGAAGGGCGAGGAAGAGCGTGGTGGAGGAGAGGCGCACGACGAATCCTGGGGGTGCCCTCCGAGCGGAAGGGCGCTGGCCCGCGTGCGCGCGCGGATCCGCGGCGCAGCGAGCGGACGAAGGGGTACGGAGCGGGAGGAGCGAACCTTGGGGAAGGCGAGAAGGCACAGTCCTTCCCGCTTCCAGCTTATCCCGGGTCCGACGATCGTGGTGGGGACCAGGTTCCCCGTCGACCTCGTTCGCGCCGGAACGTGCCCGGCCGTGACCGGGAGCGCTCCCGGAGTCACGCCAGGAGCCGCTTCAGAGCGAAAGAAGTTCGATCTCGAGAACTTCGACCTCGAGCTCGCCCTGCGGCAGCGTGACCACGGCGCGATCGCCGGGACGCTTGCCGAGGATGCCCTGGGCCAAGGGGGAGCGGTAGGAGATCGTGTCGTCGTCGTCGTCCCAGGGGCCGAGGATCCGGACCCGATTCTTTTCCTTGGAGCCGACTTCGCGGTAGGCCACGATCGTTCCCGGTGCCACGCGGCCCTCGGGGATCGGCGCGTTCTCGATCAGCTGCGCATCGCGCACCTCGGCCTCGATGTCCATGGCGCGCGTCGTGAGCGTGCGCTGCTCCTCGATCGCGGCCTCCCACTCGGAGTTTTCCGACAGGTCGCCGAAGGAGGCGGCCCGTCCGATCGCTTCGGAGTTCTCGGGGATCTTGATGTCGCGCAGGATGCGCAATTCCTCTTCGCGCTTGTCGAGTCCGGCGCGCGTCGTCCACGTTCCGACCGCCTCCCAGAAGGGGCGCTCGTCACCGCGGAACACGTCGGGGCTCTTCGCGATCGCGATCTTCGTGAACAGCCGGTCGACGTCGCGCTCGACACCGGTCTCGATCAACGAGGCCAGGCCGCGCAAGGCGTCCAGGCTGGCGCCTTCGAGCAAGCGCTCGAGCAGCGGCGGCTTGCCGCTCTTCAGGAGCGAGCTCAAGCGCGTACGAGCCCGCGTCATGTGCGGGTCCCCGCTGCCTTGGCGATCCAGATAGACCGCCAGCTGCAGGAGGCACTGCGCGCGCTGGAGCGGCGGCAGCAGCGAGTCCGGCGGATCCTTTTCGATCACCTCGGACAGCCGGATCAGGACGCTGGGGTTGCGCGTCGTCCGCGTCAGGAGGGCGACGTAGTGCTCCTCGAGCTCGGTGCGCTTGCCGGCTGCAACGAGCGAATCGACCAGCGAGCGCGCCATGCCCGGAGCGGCGTGCTGCATGTGCTGCAACGCCTCCTCGAGCCAATTGTCTCCGACGACCTCGCGCAGGATCTCGATGCAACGCTCCTGCTCGCGGACGCCGGGAACCTTCTGGAAGAGGACCCACAAGGCGGGCGGCTTGGAGGGATCCGGCGGCGGCGGCGCGGCGGCGGCTTCTTGCAGGAGTTCCGTCAAGAGCTCGGGCGTCGCGCCGCGCTCCTCGCGCAAGAAGAGCCACGTACCGAGTCGGTGCGGCAAGCTGTGGATGTCCTGGACCGCGAGTTCCTCGAGCGTCTCGAGCGCTGCCTTGCGCATGTCCTCGTCCGCGTCGCTGCCCGACACGGTGTTCTTCGCGCGGATCAACGCCTGGTTCAGGTTGGCCGCATGCCGCATCTGCTTGCGCAGGCCTTCGGCCGGATCCTCGGCGCTGTCCAGGAGCCGCACCTGCACGCGCGTAGCGGGTCCGCTGACCTCGTACCAGGCGCTGTTCTCGGCCATCTTGCGCGCCTTCTTCCACCACGTCGTGAAGCGGCTGCCATCGACGTGCAGCATCTTCATGGCGAGCTTGATTCCGGCGTGGTTCGCGCGCCCGCGATTGCGGCGCAGGATCCACGTGAGGATGTCGAGCGGCTCCTCCTTGAGGCGTCGCTTCAGCTCGTCGGGATCGAGGATGACCAGGGCGCGCAGGTCGTCCGGCGCGAGCGTCTCGAAGATCTCGATCGTGGTCTGGAACGGAAAGCGATCCGTCCGCTCCGTCGCGAAGCGGATCTTCACCTCGCGCGCCTCGTGATCGAGCGATTCGATCACCCCCAAGCCCCAACCCTTGGCGTGATACACGGCACGCCCCGGTTCGAGATCGAGCAGGCGCTTGAAGGCCTTCCAGGCGGCGCGCATGTCCGGCTGGTTCTCGCGCAGATCGGAGATCTCGACGAAGGCTTCCCAGAAGGACTCCGTGCTCCAGGCCTGGCTCGCGGCCGCGAAGAGCGGTGCAGCGAGTTCTCCGGGCGAGCCTCCGAGCAGCATCGTCCTGCCGAGCAGGTCGGCTGCGGACTGCGGTTGCCCGCTGTCCTTCAGCATTTGCGCGTGCTCTTTGACGAAAGGCACGCAACGGGGGACTTCCTTGCGATGGAAAGCGGCTTCGACGGCTTCAAGAGCCGGCTCGAGCGGAGCGTCACCGACGACGAGCTCCGACCAAGCATCCTCGAGCGCTTCCCAATCGCCCTTGCGAACGTGTTTGGCGAGTGTCATAGGCTGCAGGCGGCCCCACATCATGCGAAGGTCGCGGGCGTCCCACAACCGAGGGCTTGCAGAAGCTCTCAATCGGCGAGGGCGAGCAGGGCTCCCTTGAGGTACCGGGAGCGCGGCCAATCGGGCCGTTGGGGATGGTCCGGGGCCGCCCCCAGGATCTCGAGCAAGCGCACCTCACGCCCGGCACGACGGGCCGCACCGAAGACGATGCCGAGGAATCCGGGCAGGTCCAGGGCGCCCGAACAGGAGAAGGTCGCGAGCAGGCCTCCCGGTGCCAGGGCCCCCAGGGCGAGGGCGTTCCAGTCGCCGTACTTTTTCTTCCCGAGCTCGAGCGAGGAGCGGTTCGGAATCAGTTTGTGTGGGTCCAGAACGACCAGCTCCGGCCGCGGCCCGCGCTCGGAAGCGACCTCGCGCAGCACGTCGAAGCCGTCCGCGTGGCGCCATTCGACGTCGAGCCCGTTCTCCTCCCCGGCCCGTCGGGCGCGCTCCAGGGCCACTTCGTCGAGATCGACCGCTCGAACGCGACGAGCCCCGGCCCGCGCGGCGGACAGGGCGAAGCCGCCCGCGTTGCAGCACAGGTCGAGGACGTCCTTGCCGGCCGCGAAGCTCGCGATCCGCTGACGGTTGTCGCGCTGGTCGCAGAACCAGCCCGTTTTATGGCCGGTTCCAGGCACGACGGGATAGCGCAGGCCGTGCTCTTCGATCCAGACCTCCCGCGGGGCAGGTCCGGCCGGCGGGGCCTCGAAGCCCTCGGAACGGGCGGCCGAGGGGGGCACGCGCGCGACGATCTCGGCCCCGGGGAAGATCCGGCCGAGGGCGGTCTCGAGCACCTCCCGCGCGCGCCAGAAGCCCAGGGCGTGGTATTCACAGACCAACGTGTCGGCGAAGCGGTCCACCACCAGGCCGGGGAGGTCGTCGCCCTCCGCATGGGCCACCCGGTAGGCGTTGGTGACCGCCGCGAGCCCGAGCCCCCGGCGCCGCAGGTTGTCGGCGGCGCGCAGCCGGGCCTCGAAGAAGCGCTCCGGCCGGTCGAGGTCGCCGCGCCGCCCCTCCGCCACGAGCCGCAGGCGGATGTCCGAGCGACCGTTGTAAAAGGCATGCCCGAGGAAGCGGCGCGAGGCGTCGAGCACCTCGACCAGGGCGCCGTCCTCGACGCGCTCCTCGAGCGCGGCCACGTTGCGGGCGTAGATCCACGGCCCCCGTGTGGGCTCGTTCGTGATCAGGCGGACGGAAGGATAGAGACGTGCGCGGGCCATGGGCGGCGCATCCTACGGCTTGGACGAAGGGCGCCCAGAGCAAAGGTGACGGCACTCGCCAGCGGCGCTATCGACTCGGCCCTTGGCTCCGTATCCTCCCCCTCATGATGCAAGCGCGCACGCGAAAGCCCCGTGGGATCCGCTTCGGCGGACCGGTCCTCGCCCTCGGACTCCTCGTCGCCTCGACCCCGGGCGCCGTGACCCAGGAAGCCCCGACCCAAACCACCCCCTCGGCGTCTTCGCCCGAAGTGGCCGCCGCGCGCGTGGCGCCCGCCGCGGAGGGGCCGCGGGTGGCCTTCGTGGGGGCCACGATCCATACCATGACCGGGGGAAGCGGTGCGGGGACGGACGCGGTGGAGACCCTCGTCGGCGCCACGCTCCTGATCCGTGGTGACCGCATCGAGGCGGTCGGGATCGACCTCGAGCTCCCGGCCGGCACCGAGCGCTACGACGTCAGCGGCCTGCACATCGTGCCCGGGCTGATCGACGGCATGGTCTCCTTCACGAAGGCCCACGACGAGCTCTTCATCGCCAATGGCATCACGGTGGTGCGGGACATGGGCGGGGAGCGGACACCGCTGTTGCTCGCCCGTCGTCGGGAGGCGCGCGACCGCGCTCCCGGACCGCTGCTGTTGACGGCGGGCGCGCTCGTCGGCGGGGATCCGCCGAGCACGGCCGAAGCGATCGTCCTGCGCAACCCGGACGCGGCCGAAGCGCTCCTGCCCTACCTGGTCGACGACGAAGTCGACTTCTTCTCGATCTTCAAGGACCTCGACCTGGCCACCTGGCAGCGGGTGATCAAGCTGGCCCACGACTGGAAGCTCGAGGTCTGGGGACCGGTACCCGATGCCGTCGACTTCCAGGGCGCGATCCGCGCCGGCCAGGACGGCATCATCTATCTCGATCGCATGCTGCCGGCGGCCGAGGGCGTCGACTGGCGCAACGTGCAGCCCGCGGCCTTCCGCCCGTCGATCCAGCTCCTGGCGAACAACGAGACGGCGCTCGTACCGGCGCTGTTCGCGAACGCCGTGCGCCTGCGGGACCAGAGCGCTGACAGCAACTTGCCGGTGCTTCTGCGGCTGCTGTCCCCTTCCATCGAGAACTGGTGGATGGGCGAGCTGAAGACGCGCCTCGCGGTCTGGGAGCAACAGCCGAGCTCGCGCACCGTCGGGAAGCTCGTCGTCGACAAGCAGCGCGCGCTCGTGAAGGCGATGTTCGACGCCGGCGTCCGCCTGCTACCGGGCTCGGCCGCTCCGAATCCGTGGCTGTTTCCGGGGCAAGCCCTGATCAGCGAGCTCGGCGAGTGGGAGAACGCTGGGATCCCTTCGATCGAAGCCCTGCGCGCGGCGACCGCCGGCGCGGCGGACATCCTCGGCGTGTCGGAAGATCACGGCCGCCTGCGAGCCGGCTGCTACGCCGACTTCCTCTGCGTGAAGAACGATCCGCGCGAAGGCGTCGTGAACCTCTTGACGCCGGCCTGGGTCGGCGTACGCGGCCGGCTCTTCGACGAAGCCGGTATCGAGGACCTGTACCAGACCGTCGACAGCGAGCAGTCCCGCGCGCGCAAGGTGCTGCTGGAACCGCTCCAGATCGAGCCGCCCGAAGCGCCGGAAGGCACGGTCGTGCTCGAAGGCCTGGTCGAGACGTACGCGCTCGGCCAGAAGGTCGCCGGCGAACGCTTTCAGGTCGTCCGTCTGCCGGACGGTCGCGTCAGCTACTGCGGACGCAAGCGGACGCCCGCCACCGGCGACACGAAGGAGGGCGAGTTGCTCGTCACGCAGACCGTCAAGGACGGCCGTCTCGACGAATTCCGGGTCGAGGTCCGCGTCGCCGACGGAGGCACGCTCAGCTGCGACGGCCTGTGGACCGCCAACAAGCTGCAGCTGCACCGCGAGACGAACGGCTTGTTTCTCGCGAACAACAGCACGAACGAGCGACCGGTCTGCCTGGACGTCGGCAGCGTGACGAGCTTGTTCGTCCTGGGACAGCAGAAGCTCGAGCGGCCCTTCCCCGTGCTCTCGTTCCACGAGTCGCTCGATTTCGAGATGGGCAACTGGGCGATGGAACTCGACGACCGCGGCAACCACCAGGTCCGCACGCACATGGGTCGCATGGCCTTCAACTTCGACGACCAGGGCGCTCCCAGCCAGTGGGTCCTCCAGATCGGCCAGAGCCAGGTCCAGAGCCAACTCACGAACGCCGAGGCCTTCGGCGGAGCCGGCTACCCCCTGCCCGAATGGAAGCGCGCGATCGTCCGTGCGGCCGAGTCCGCCGCGTCGGTGGATGGCCCGGACCCCGCCGAGGCAGAGCCGCCCGACGCCCCCGAGGACGACGCCCCCGAGGACGACGGCTACGAACACTGAACCACCCCTGCCAGCGGGACTGAGAAGCATGAGTGGGGATCCCGCGTTGGGAGCCCGATCGAAATCCCAGCGGAAAGGCTGCAACCGGCCTTTCCGGCGCTCGTCCTCGAAGCCTGGGCCCCTCGCTGCCCGCGAGCACTCCGAGCTCTCGTCCGTGCCAGCACTTGGGAGTTCGGGTGCACCACGGAAGCGGATCAGTCCCTAGAATCCGGCGCGCCACCGCTGTGGTGTGCGAGGCGATGACCGATCCCACCCACGAATTCGAGCCTGCCGGGCTCGCTGCTCCCTCGCCCGCACCGGAGCCCGTGGCGCAGCCCGGGGAATTCGCCCCGCTCCTGATCGGTTCGCTGCGGGTCGATCCGCCCGTCGTCCTGGCGCCGATGGCGGGGGTGACGAACTACCCCTTCCGCACGCTCTGCCGGGAGTTCGGCGCCGGGCTCTACGTGTCGGAGATGATCACGGCCCGGGCCTATCTGTACGGCAATCGACTCACGCGCTTGCTGGCGAGTTCGCGCCCCGACGAGAGTCCGCGCTCCGTGCAGATCTACGGCGCGGATCCGATCGACGTGCACGAGATGGCGCGCCAGCTCGTGGACGAGGGCGTCCAGCACATCGACATGAACTTCGGTTGCCCCGTGCCGAAGGTGACGCGCACCGGCGGGGGAGCCGCCGTGCCCGTCAAGCCGCGTCTGCTCGCGCGCATCGTGCGGGCCGCGGTGCACGGAGCGGGCGACGTGCCCGTGACGATCAAGGTCCGCAAGGGGATCGACGAAGGCATCGAGACCTACCTCGACGCGGGGCGCGTGGCCGAGGACGAAGGCGTGCGGGCGATCGGTCTGCACGCGCGGACGGCCGCCGAGCTGTATTCCGGAGCAGCGGACTGGGGGGCGATCGCGCGGCTCGTCGAGCACGTCTCGTTGCCGGTGCTCGGAAACGGTGACATCTGGGAGGCGGGGGACGCGCTGCGCATGATGCGCTCGACCGGCTGTGCCGGCGTGATCGTCGGGCGCGGCTGTCTCGGCCGCCCGTGGCTCTTCCGTGAGCTGGCCCAGGCCTTCCGGGGCGAGTCCCCGGACCCGCCGCCGAACTTCGGGGAGATCGTCGCGATCATCGAGCGTCACGCCCGGCTCTTGACGAGCTTCTTCGACGCGACCTTCGGGATCCGGCAGATGCGCAAGTGGTGCACCTGGTACACGATCGGCTTCCCCGGTTCGGCCAAGGCGCGGGCCGAATTGGTGCGGATCGATTCGATCGACGAGATGCTGGCCATCCTCCGCCGTTTGGATCCGGCCCTTCCGTTTCCGGCCGCGGCCATGCGGGCCCACCGCGGCAAGGGCGGACGCAAGCAGAAGGTGACGCTCCCGCACGGCTATCTCGACCAGCGCGACGACGACACGCCGCCGCGGACTCCGCACGGGCCGGCCGAGCTGGCGGCTTTCGAGAGGTCGCTCTCGGGTGGCTGAGACGAACGCGGACCTCGTCGTCATCGGCGCGGGAGCCGCGGGACTCTGGGCGGCGGCGCGAGCGGCCGAGCGTGGACTCGCCGTCACGGTGCTCGAGAAGACCCCGCGGACGGGAACGAAGGTGCTCGCGTCGGGCGGAACACACTGCAACCTGACGACGAGCTTGCCGGCGGCCGAGGCCGCGCGTCTCTTCGGCCCGCGCGGGGAACGCTTCCTGCGCCGCGCCTTCCGCGAGCTCGGCCCGACCGACGTACGCGAGCGCTTCGCCGAGCTCGGCGTGCCGACCGTCGAGGCTCCGCTCGAGAAGGTCTTCCCCGCCAGCGGCCGCGCGCGCGACGTGCGCGACGCGCTGGAGTCCTGGGCGCGCGGCGCCGGTGCCAGGATCCGCACGGACTTTCCGGTCCGCAGCCTGGAAGCCGTGCCGTCGGGTTGGTGCGCGTGGGGTCCGGACGGAGAACGCGTCACGGCCGCGGAGTTGTTCGTGTGTCCGGGCGGACGCAGCGTCCCGCGCACGGGCACGACCGGCGATGGCTACGCCTGGCTGGAAGAGCTCGGGCTCGAGCTCGTGACCCCGGTGCCCGCCCTCGTTCCGCTGACGAGTCCCGAGCCCTGGGTCCGCGAGCTGGCCGGGATCGATCTGCAGGAAGTGCACGTGCGCCTCGAGGATCCGGCGGGCAAGCGCCTCGGTGGGCGCCAGCGTCCGATCGTCTTCACGCACAAGGGCGTCTCGGGCCCCGGTGCGATGGACCTGGCCGAGCCCGTGGCCCGCGCCGCGGCCCGAAGCAACGCCCCGCTCACCACCGGCCGCGCGCGCAAACCCCTGCGGCTCGTGCTCGACCTCGTCCCGTTCCTGGAGCGCGAGACCCTGCGCGCGGCGCTCGTGCAGGAGTGCGCGCGCAAGGGCTCCCCGGGCATCCTGCGCGCGCTCGGGCGCGCGCTCCAACCCGACGAAGAAGCCGCCGACGCGCCGCGGCCGGTGCCCAAGCGTCTCCTGCGCGCGCTCCTCGAACGGCTGGGGCTCGACCCCGAGCGTCCGGCGCACTCGGTACGCAAGGACGAGCGCCATGGTCTGGTCGAGTCGCTCAAGGGGCTGCGCGTCCCCGTCGACGGGACGCTCGGCTTCGACGTCGCCGAGGTCACGGCGGGTGGCCTGGCCCTGTCCGCAGTCGACCCGGGCACGATGCGCGTGCGGGAACGACCCGGCCTGTTCGTGTTCGGGGAGCTGCTCGACCTCACGGGCCCGATTGGTGGGCTAAACTTCCAGGCGGCCTTCGCGACGGCCGAGCTCGCGGCACGGGCCCTCGCGCTTCCCTCGATTCAGGGAGCAGGAAGGGATTTCCGACCGTGAGGCTCCGTCGGGGGTTCTTGGACGCTCGGAATCGTGGCCGTCGTGTTCGCGATCTCCGGTGCCGACCGGATCCCGTACGATGGCCGCACGCGAAGGGACCGCGCTGACCCGAGGCGGGTCCGAACAGCACATGGAACGACGCATTCAATTCAGCTTGATCGGCGTGCTCGGGGTGGTCTTCCTCGCGCTCGGAGCCTGGCTCGTCAGCGCGGAGCGCAAGCTCCAGGCGATGGGGTCGGACGACACGGCAGACGCGCGGCCCGAGTCTCCCTTCGAGCCCGTGCCGCCTCCGCCGACGGGCCCCGCTCTCAGCGACGACGCGCGGCCCTACTTCGAGCGGATCGATGCCAAGCCGGAAAGCTGGGTGAACGCGCAGCTCGTGGCCGCCGAGATCGCCTCGCTGGAGCCCATGCGCGGCGTCGACATCATGCGCTCGCTGTGGCCGCATCTCTCGAAGCCCGTGCGCCAGAACATCCTGAAGCCGTTCTGTGTCCGCGAGGGTCATCCCGAGGGTCTGAAGCTGCTCGACATCGCCGCGCGCGATCCCGACGACGACGTGCGCGGACGGGCCTACGCCTACCTGACCCGCTACGCCTTCCGTTGGTTTCACACCCACGAGGAGTACGACGCCTGGTCGCGCCGCTACACGAACATGCCGATCCGCGAGGTGCTCCGCGTGCATGCGGAGGGCTTCGTGGAATACATGTCGGCGCTGCACGGGGAGAACCTCGAACGGCACTTGCTCCCCTTCGACATCCTCGACCTGCGGCTGGGCGACGGCGCGGGGATCGATCTCGCCGCCATTCTGAAGGAACACGGCGTGCTCCAGTTGATCGAGCATTGGCTCGCGACGGAGACGGAGCGGGTGCGCGAGGTGGCCTTGTCCTGGGTGCGCTCCTTGGACCCGAACGAGTCCTGGTTGCGGGTCTTCGTCCTGACCTACATCGAGGAGCCCGAGGGCGTGCCGTCGAAGGTCCTGAACAAGGCCCTCGTCGCCCTTTCCGAGCCCGAGAACGACTGGGCGGTCGAACCGATCCTGGACTTCCTCGAGTTCCGCGTGGCGCACCCGCAGACGGCGGAGTACCTCGGTGACGGGATCGGATCGGCGGCCGACGCCCTGGCGGTGATCGGGGCGAAGCGCGCCATCCCGCGGCTGATCGGCGTCGTCCTGAAGGATCCGACCGGGCAGGCCAAGGGGCTCGTCGGCTACTTCGGACTCTCGAAATTGACCGGCGTCAAATTCGACGAGAAGCGCATGGACGGTGCCTATTGGGCGGATTGGTGGCGCAGGAACCGCTCGCGCTTCCCGGCCGACGTGGCCGAGCTCGAGATCCCGCACTGAGCGCCTACTTTTCGAGCGCGCCGAATTCCTGCAGCACCCACGCGAGCGTTGCGCGCACGGTCTCGGCGTCGCGTTGCAGGAGCTGGGAGCGCTGCTTGCCCCGGTTCATGAGATCCGGCTCACGGATCGAACGGCTGACGAGGTCGCGGTTCCACTTCTCCCAGTCCTTCGCTTCGGGCAGGAGTTCGGCGAGCGCGTCGACGTCGGAGTCGTGCTCGCCCCAGAGCGCGTGGAAGCGTTCGTTGTTCGGTCCGTAGCCGCCGCGCGGCGGAGGAACGCCGATGAAGTAGGCGTCCGCCACCGCTTCGCGCAGCTCGCGGTAGCGATGAGCGGGGACGAACAGCTCCTCGATCCGTTCGTAGAGCGAGTCGTGCTTGCGTTCGGGCACGGGCGCCTTCCAGCGCCGCCACTCGTCGAGCAAGGTGTGCACGATCCCGAGCGCATCCACGTCCGGCATCTCGATGCGCTTGCCCGAGCTCCAGGCGTCGTACAAGGTGATGCCCGTGTACACGTTGCCGGAGCGGTCGGTGTAGGCGTGTGCGAAGGCCGCCAAGGCTTCCTGCTCGTCACCCTGATCGAGGCGCTGCAGCACGAGCGCCCGCGCGAGGTCGACGTCGGGAACGTAGCCCGACAGGGCGTTGGCGAAGAGGCGGTCGCTCTCCCGTTCGAGCTCGCGCTCGAGCGCCTGTGGATCGGGCTCGGGCGCCGGGGGAGTCTCGGGTTCCTTCGGCGCCTTCTTCTTGGAGCGAGAGCGGCGCGACTTGGACGGTTCGGGCTCGGGCTCGGGTTCCGGCGCTTCGTCCTCGAGCCCGATCCGTACCAGCGCACGCGCGCCCCAGTCGTAACGCCAGGCTGACGTGAGCCGCCCGACGCCGCTCGCGACCGGCGGGAACAGCTCGGCGCGCATGCGCTCGACGCGCGGGTCGTCGAGATCCAGCGGACGGCGGACGATCGGCTGCTTGGGCGCGTGCTCTTCGGGATCGAAGAAGGGGTGGGCGGCGGCCGTGACGACCAGGCCGGGATCGGTCTCGCTCTCGTCCAGGATGCGGGCGACGAGCGCGCCCTGGCTGGTGCCCTTCTGGCCGATCTCGTAGCGAAACCACTCGACGACCTCGCGCTTCGCGCCGGGTTCGAGGCGCTCCCAGGCGGCGCGGAGGGGAGCGGGATCGGTTCCTTGGCAGGCGAGACTCAGGAGCAGGGGCGCGAGCAGGCTCATCCGGCCATCCTGCCATGGGCCTTCGGACCCCGTCCAGCCGCCGAGAAGATCCAGGGAATGGACTCCCGGAGGCCGGACCGAGTCAGCGCGTCGCTTCCGATCCCTTCCGCGCGGCGGCTCCAGTCGCGGCGGAAGTCCGCCGCCGATGCCACCCGGGTCTTCGGCTCCGCATGAGCAACCACACGTTTCATGTGGTCACGCACGGAGCAAAGCTATCCGGCCTCGGAAGCCGGGGCAAATCCGTTGTTGTTCTCATCGTCCCCGTTGCCTCCACCCCGGCGGCGGCGCGAGCGGTGGCGACGACGGCGCCGGCGCGTCCCGAGGACCTGGTCGCGTTCCTCGTCGGGGAGGGTCCGCATGCGTTCGTAACGCGCGACCCAACCCTCGTACACGTCCCAGCCCTGACCCCAGGCCTGGAGCCGTAGACCGAAGAGGTGGAGTGCGTCCTTGAAGTCTTCACTGAGAACGAAGCGACCCGTGCTGCGGTTCTTGCTCGAACTCTGCGTGAAGCGAACCTGATGCGCGATGATCCGCTTGGCTCGATCGACGATGCGGCGCGAGAGCCGGGCCGGCGTCGAAAAAGGTTCGATCAGCTCGCTGGCGACGTCGAGCCATTGCTGGGGCGTCGCTTGCGGACCGAATTCGACCTGAACCTGGCGCTCGATGAGACGCTGGTAGCAGACGGCCAAGAGCACGCTCGAGTGCGGAACCTTCCCGGAGTGGATGTTCGCGTCCAGGGCTTCCAGGAGGCGCCAGTAGCTGTCGGCCCGGTCGTGGGCAGCGGGATCGGGATCGTCGCGCTTGCCCAGGAAGCGATCGACTTCGGGCATGAGCGTCTCGAGCGCTCCGGAGGCGCGCATCATGCGAAAGGCCCCCAGCGCCGTTCCGGAACGAAGCAGTCGCAGGATCTCCTCGAGCACCCGCGGCGGAGCGGAGCGGGTCAGGTCCGAGGAGAGCTCGCACATCGCTTTCCACGTTTCATCCCCGATGCGGAAGCCGAGGCGGGTCGCAAACTTGATCGCGCGCAGGATCCGGACGGGGTCCTCGGCAAAGCGGACGATGGGGTCGCCGATCGTTCGCAGCACCCCAGCCTCGAGATCCTGCAGGCCACCCACGTAGTCGTGGATCACGTCGACCGACGGGTCGTACAGCAGGCCGTTGACCGTGAAGTCGCGCCGCACGGCATCTTCTTCCGCCGTACCGAAGACGTTGTCCTCGGTGATCAGAAGGTCGTCCTCCGCGTCGTTCTCGCTGTTCGGGTCGCCCCGGAAGGTCGCAGTCTCGATGACCTGGTCCCCGTACACGACGTGCACGAGCCGGAAGCGCCGCCCGATGATCCTTCCGTTGCGGAAGAGCCGTTTGATCTGGCGCGGGTGGGCCGCCGTAGCGACGTCGAAGTCCTTGGGTTTGCGGCCGAGGAGCAGGTCGCGCACGCAGCCGCCGACGAGGTAGGCCTCGAAGCCGTTGCGTTGGAGGCGCGACAGAACGCGCAAGGCGTTCTGGTCGATGTCGTCGTGAGAGATCCCCGAGCCTTCGGTCGAACAAGCGTCCTCGGCGTCGAAGCGCTCCTCCGGTTCCCGATAGGCCATCGCTGCGTCGCGTTGGTCGTCGGTGGGGGAAGGGGGCACGTCCGGGCGGTTCATACGGTCGAAGTGGTCGGAATCGATTGCGAGAATCTAACGTGGTTTCGCCTCCGACGCACATCCTTACCGGCTCGGCTTGCCCGGGTCCTGGTGCGGGGGTAGGCTCTGCGCCCCCTCAGGGCAGTAGCTCGAATTGGTTAGAGCGGCTGATTCCAAATCAGCAGGATCGGGGTTCGAATCCCTGCTGCCCTGCCAAGAGGCTTCCCGCCCGCCGCATGAAAGACCACGAATCGACGAACCCGGAGGACGACCTGGACGAGGTCGCGTCCGGCGCGACCGAGGATGCCGACGATCCGGTGGACGCGGACGATCTGGAAGACGAGGACGACGACGACACGTCCGATGACGAGGACGCCTCCGCCGAGGAGGACCCCTCCGAGGAGAAGGAGCCTGGCGAAGAGGAGCCGGAAGAAGAGATCGAGGAAGTTCTCTTCGCGGACCAGCCGGTTCCCACGCGCGCGGATCTGCGCGCGGCGCTGGATTGGGCGTTCGAAGGGGAGGACGCGCCCGAAGAGTATCTGCAGAAGTGCACCGAGCACGCACACATGCTGCTCGAGGCCAACACGCGGATGAACCTCACGAAGATCGTCGAGCCGCGCGAGGTGGCCGCCAAGCACTACCTCGACAGCTGGCGCGCGACGCGCCTGATGCCGCTGCTCGGCAAGACCGTCCTGGACCTCGGGAGTGGCGCGGGCTTTCCCGGCATCCCGCTGGCCCTGGCCGAACCGAACACGCGCGTGATCGTGATCGACTCGACCCAGAAGAAGGTCGACTTCCTCCAAACCGTGATCGATGCGCTCGAACTGAAAAACTGCGAGGCCGTCTGGGATCGCGCCGAGGAATACCTGGCACGCAATCGCTGCGATGTCGTGATCCTCAGGGCGATCAGCTCGGTGCGCGAGAACGTGCGGCTGTTGCGCAAGGTCCGCCACTCGTTCATCGACCTCGTCATGCTCAAGGGCCCGTCCTGGTCGCGCGAGGTGCGCGCCGGGGAACGCGAGGCCGAGCGCCTCGGCTTCCGGCTCGACACGGTCTGGGAGCACGAACTGCCCGACGAGATGGGTGGGCGAGCGGTGCTCGTCTATCGCGCGCCCGGTGGCGCGGGGCTTTGAGCTCCGCCCGATGCCCCTTTGGCTCTGGATCGTGATCGGACTCGCCGTCGTCGGCGCAATCCTGTTCGTGGCCTCGATCTGGGCCTATCCGCGCGACAACTCGTTCTAGCAGCCCGCGAGCGAGCCGCTCCCGAGAGCCGGAGGGCCGCTGGGTGGTGCCTGAGGGGGGAGTCGAACCCCCACTCCCTTATCGGGAACATGGACCTGAACCATGCGCGTCTACCAATTCCGCCACCCAGGCTCTGAAGGGGGCGGGAGAATACGGCCGGAGGAGAGGGGGGTCAAGCGCGACGCCTGACGAGGACCGGGCGAGGACCCGACGACGATCGGGATGCGGGGAAAAGGATGCTCGCCCGCCACGGGACAGCTACGGTTAAGAGCCGCCGCGGGCCGCGTCGGACCTCTCGCATCGAAGTCGATCGGGAGTGCACCCTCAGCGCGCCTCCCTCCACGCAAGCGATGCACTCCCCGTCCGCCGCCACCTCGCCGCCGCCCCGGCGCCCGAGCCATCCGCCCGCAAGTCCCGGCCTGCTGGCCCTGATGTGCCTCGCCCTGTTCGCGAGCACGTCCGCCTGCAGCCGGGTGGAGCGCACGGGACCGCGTTGGATTCACCTGGCCCAAGGTCACACTCCGCAGCTCACGCGCCGTGCCGAGCCGCAGAACGGCGGCGGAGGAGCGAAGGTCAGGATGGTGGAAGGGGACGGTGGCGTGTGGCTCGAGGTCGAGCTGGACCCGGACGCCTGGCACCGCGAGATGCTGGACGATCAGTGGGCGTACGCGCGACCGTTGGACACGGGCTTCGCCAACTTCACCGACGAGACCGTCCGGCTCAGCGGTCCCGACGGTCCCTACGCCTTGATCGAACCGCCCCGCAAGCTCGAGACGAAGATCGAGCGGCTCGGGTTCTTCATGACTCCGAACGCGATCCACCTGCGGGTCGCGCCCGGAGCCACCCCGCCGCCGGCTGTGTTCGCGACCTTCGTCGCGAGCGGTCACGCCGAAGCCGGCGCCTGGCGGACGGCCATCGGCGGAGAGAGTGGCGAGGGTTTCTCGGTCTGGCCCGGTTGGTCCGAACACGTCGAGACGCAAGTCCCGCCCGCGACGCTGCTGCGCTTTCGGACCGCTTTCGCGCCGTTCGAGCCTGCGGCCGCGGACACCGCTCCGACACGCTTCACGCTGCTCGTGGACGACGACGAGCTCTGGAGCTTCGAGGTCGCCGCAGGCGAGAAGCCGGGGGCCGATCACGAGGTCGCGCTACCCGCCGCCGCACGTGCGCGGCTCGAGTTTCGCGTCGACGGCCCACCCGGGATCGCGGCCTTCTTCGGGCCGGTGCTCGGACCACGCGAGGTCGGGACCTACGCCGCGCGGCCGTGGGGTGCGGCGCGACCGAATATCGTCATCTTCCTGATCGACACCTTCCGGGCCGACAACCTCGCGGCCTACGGCGGCGCGCCCGACGTCGCCCCGGCCCTCAATCGCTTCGAGCGCGAGTCGCTCTGCTTCACCGAGAGCTACGCGACCGCCTCGTGGACGCTGCCCTCGCATGCCTCGATGATGTGCGGCGCCTTGCCGCCCCAACACGGCGCGACGAACAAGGGACTCTTGTTCTCGGGCGACCTGACGACGATCGCCGAAGTCCTGGCGGAACACGGCTATCGGACCGGGGCCGTCACCGACTCGGGCTTCATCGGGCGCACCTACGGCTTCGACCAGGGCATGGAGTGGTTCGACGAGACCGACGTGTCCCGCTGGGACCTGACGCGCACCTTCGAGCAGTCGCTCGACTTCCTGGCGCGCGACGACGGGCGCCCGGTCTTCTTGTACGTCCACACCTACCGCACCCACGTTCCGTACCGCCAGGGCGAAGACGAAGACCTCGAACGGTGGAAGGAGCTCGTCGGCGAGCTCGCGATCGGTCCCAACCAATGGGACAAGGAAGAGAACAAGAAGCTGCTCGCGCGTCACGCGCCGGCCTTCCGCGAGCTGTACCTGGACGGAGTGCGTTCGCTCGATCGTGAGTTCGACCCCTGGTTCGAAGCCTTGAAGGCCTCGGGCCTCTTCGAGCAAGGCTACTTCTTCCTGACCAGCGACCACGGCGAGGCCTTCTGCGAGCACGGCGAGATGCTGCACGGCGGCATCCTGTGGGAAGAGAAGATCCGTGTTCCGATCGTCCTGTACGGCTCCGGGATCGAGGCGCGCCGTTCCGCGCACGAGGCTTCGCTGGTCGACTTCGCCCGGACCGTGGCGGACCTGACCGGCATCGAGTCGCCGAGCACGTGGTATGGACGCTCCCTGCGCAAGCTCGACACCGGACGGCCCGTGTTCGCCTACGGTTCCGAGAAGGCCAGCGTCGGGCGGCACTTCGCGGTGCGCGAGGGTACGCGCAAGCTGCACGCTCCCGCCGATCCGACGCTGCTCGAGGGCGGCGAATACGAGCGCGCCTTCGATCTCGCACAGGATCCGGGCGAGCACGACCCGGTCGCGGGTGACGAGTGGCCGTCTGCGCTCGCGCGCGAGGTCGCTCCCCTGATTCGGATCTTCGGCCAGAGCCTCGTATCCGCCGACGGGGTGTCGATCTCGCCCGAGATGGAAGCGGCCCTGAAGGACATCGGCTACGCGGGCGAGGACGACGAGGAGTGAGGCCTGCGCCGTGGACCGTCTTCGGCGCCAGCCTGGTGCTGGCGGCATCTTGCGCCGAACCGGCGGCGCCCCGCTGGCTGCGGCTGGCGGAGGGCTTCACGCCCCGCAGCCCGGCCGAGCTCGTCGAGGCCTGGAGCGCGGGCACCGACGCTGGTGCTGTGACCTTGCGACCGGCCAAGGAACCGGACGCGACCGGGAGCTGGTTCGAACGCGAGCTCGAGGCGAGCGGTTGGAGTCCCGTGGCCGACGCGACTCCAGGCGACGTCGCGTGCTTCGTGACCGACCTCGCGAAGGAAGCGCGCGGGACCCTCGTTCGTCTGCGTTCGGGCGCGAGCTCGTACCGACGGATCGCGCCGAAGTCGGACGGTGCCGGCGTCGCGCTCGAGGAAGACACCTACTGCGTGTTCGACGGGCGGCTCTGGCTCGGACTCCCGATGGGCGAGACGCCGGCCGATGGCCTGCGGCTCGGCACGTTCCTCGACCGTGGCCGCGAGGTCGACGGCACCTGGCGCGTCGAGGCGGGGGACTACGTAGGAGAAGGGCTACCGCTCGCCATCGGCGTCCCCGAGGAACTCGTCTGCGACGTACCACCGGACTCCGCCCTGCGCTTCTTCACGGCCGGGCGTCGCTTCGATGCCGAGGACGGCCGTGCCTCCGTTGCGACCTTCCGTGTGCAGCTCGACGGCGTCGAGCTCTTCGCGCACGAACAGCCGACGCATCCGCTGGTTCGCGGTGTGTGGCACACGCTCGACCTGCCGGCGAAGGGCCGACATGGCGCGCGCCTCTCGTTCTCGCTCACAGGTGATCCCTGCGAAGCGGCCGTGCTCGCGCCGGTCATCGGGCCGCGGGCCGTCGGCGCGCCCGGCGCGCGCCCGTGGTCGCGTGGCGCAGCAGCGCGCCCGAACGTCGTGCTGTTCTTGGCCGATACGTTGCGCGCCGACGGCCTGGCGACGTGGGGCGGGGAAGCGGGCAACGCACCGACTTTGAACGCCCTGGCGGAGAACTCCCTCGCCTTCCGCAACGCGTACTCGCCCGCGGCCTGGACGCTGCCGGCCCAGGCCACGATGCTGACCGGACTCTGGCCGCCGACCCACGGCGCCGAACGGGTCCGCACGCCGATCCACCCCGACCTCGTGACCCTGGCCGAGCACCTGGCACACTACGGCTACCGCACCGGCGCGATCACGGATTCGGGCTTCGTCTCGCGCGAGTTCGGGTTCGACCAGGGCTTCGCGTGGTTCGAGGAGAACACGCAGCGCGACCTGCAGGCCGGACTCGAGCGTGCGCGCGCGTTCCTGGCCAACGACGACGGGCGTCCCAGCCTGCTCTTCTTCCAGACCTACCGCGTGCACGCTCCCTATCGCGAAGGCACGGACGAGGATGGCACGCGTTGGATCGAGCTCGTGACCGAAGTCGAGCAACGCGTGCGCGCCCAGGCCGCGCGGCTGGGCCCGGCCGGTTGGCCCTCGAAGCAAGCGCGCGACGCCTTCCGCGAAGAGGTCATGGGCGAGCTCGTCGACGTGCAGCTGGAACTGTACCGCGCCGCCGTGCGCGCGCTCGACGCGAGCTTCGCCGCCTTCTGGCAAGGGCTCGAGGACGACGGGCTACGCCGCAACACCGCCCTGTGCTTCACGAGCGACCACGGCGAGGCCTTCCTCGAACACGGTGAGCTCCGCCACGGGGGCAAGCTGTGGGAGGAGAAAATCCGCGTGCCGCTCTTCCTGCACGGGCCCGACGTCGATCCTCGCCTCGCGCCGGGTCTCGTCGAACATGGTGCGAGTCTGGTCGACATCCCGCGCACGCTCGCCGCCCTGTGCCGCGTCCCACCGGCGTCAGGCTGGCGCGGCAAGTCCCTCTTCGACCTCACCGCAGGCGAAGCGGTCTTCGCCTTCGGAGCCGAGCTGCAGGACCTGGGAAAGCACATGGTCGTCGTCCACGACGGACACAAGCTCTTCACCTCGCCCGCGCTCGAAGACTGGGACGCGACCCGCGTCGAGGCTGCCTACGCGCTGGAGACCGATCCCGGCGAGCAGTACACGGTGAACGAGGCTCCCTGGGTGAACGAGCTCCTGGCCGAGTTTCGCCACGAGCTCGAACGCATCCTGAGCGAGGCCATCGATCCGGCCGCGATCCAGCTGGGACGCGACAAGCGCAGCCATCTGAAGGCGCTGGGCTACCTCGGCGAAGGCGTCGAGGGGGACACCGAATGAAGCGAACCAAGGTACGACGGCTCCGGGGTGCCGCGGCGGTCCTGCTCCTGGCGGTGCTCGGGGCGTGCAGCAAGCGCGTGGTCGACCGCCCGCAGCGTCACGATCTGGCCCAGCTCTACGCGCCGCGTCCGATCGAAGCGCTCCTGGCCGAATGGAACGCGCGCCGCACGGGAGCGCCGCCGTTGAGCCTGGCCGCGGACGCCGAGGGCTCCGGCTGGATCGAGGTCGAGCTTCCTGCTGCCGCCTGGCGCCGCGACGGCGAGCTGTGGCGGACGGAGTATCCGTTGCCGTACCGCAACGACGAGCTGCGCGTGCGGCGGGGCGAGACCACGCTCGTGCAGCAAGCTCCCGGCGCGGATCCGGCGGACTTCGGACTCGAGGGCAGCTCGCTCTGGCTGCGCGCGTCGGACGGCGTTGCCCCCGCAGACCTGCACGTCGCGACCCGGCTCGAAGGCGGTCGACGCGAGGACGAGCGCTGGCGCATCGCCGTGGCGGACACGCGCGGGGCCGGCTTCCCGCTGCTCGCGGACGGCCCCAGCTTCACCCTGGCCCTGCCCGAGCGCGCGCAGCTGCGCTTCTTCGCGACCGCGCGGGCGCCGGGCGGCCGCAAGGACGTCGAACAGCTGGGTCACTTCCGGGTGTGGCTCGACGGCGAGCTCGTGCACGACGTGGCGCAAGCGGTGCAACCGGGCGTGCGTGGTGCCTGGCACACGGTCGAGCTCCCCGGTGCCGGCGAGCGCCGGCTGCGGCTGGCGTTCGACGGCCCGCCGGCCTTCGCCGCCGTACTCGCACCCACGATCGTCGAAGCACGACCCGAGCCGCAGACCGCCCCCAAGCGTCGGCCCGACCTCGTGCTCTTCCTGGCAGACACGTTCCGGGCCGACAACCTCGCGGCCTACCGCCCCGACGGGGGCTCTGGTCCGACCCCGCGGATCGACGCCTTCGCACAGCGTAGCGTTCGCTTCAAGCGCGCCTGGGCGCCCGCCTCGTGGACGTTGCCGTCGCAAGCCTCGATGATGACGGGGGTCTTTCCCTTGCAGCATGGCGCCACCAGCCACGGTCGCGCGATCCCCGCCGAGCTGGTCACGCTCGCCGAACACCTCGCCAGCTTCGGCTACCGCACCGGCGGGATCACGGACGCGGCCTACGTCTCGAGTCGCTGCGGCTTCGCGCAGGGTTTCGAGTGGTTCGAAGAGCACAAGGACCGCGACGTGCGCAAGACGCTGCGTTCCGCGCGTGAATTCCTCGAGGCCGGCGACGGCCGGCCCAGCTTTCTGTTCGTGCAGACCTACCGGGTGCACCACCCGTACCGCACGGGTCCGGAAGAGGAGACGGCGGACTGGGACGCCTTCTTCGCCCGTCACGCCGACGACTTCGACCTGCCGATCCTGCGCATGCGCTCGGACTCCGAGGCGGAGAGCCGCGCCGACGCCTTCGATCGCAAGCGCGACGCCGTGGGCGAACTGCGTGCGCTCTACGAGGCCGGCGTGCGCGACCTCGACGACGCCTTCGGAACCTGGTTCGACGGCTTGGAGCGCGACGGCTTGCTCGCGAACGCCGCCCTGGTCTGGACCAGCGATCACGGCGAGGCCTTCGCCGAGCACGGTGAGCTGTGGCACGGCGGCGACCTGTGGGAGGAGCTCGTGCGCGTGCCGCTGCTCGTCTTCGGTTCGTGGCTCGAGCCGCGCGACGTCGATCTGCCGGCGACCCTGGTCGACCTGCCGCGGACCTTCGCCGCTCTGGCCGGTGTGCCGCCGCTCGCGGCCTGGGAGGGCGACCCGCTGCTCTCCTTGCGAACCGAACGCCCGGTCTTCGGCTTCGGCCGCGGCAGCCACGCGAGCCGGATGGTGCTCGTGGACGGGGGCCGCAAGATCTTCGCCGCGCTCGACCCGCAGGGCGAGGCTCCGCGCGAGCTGCGCCGGGCCTTCGACCTCGCCACCGATCCCGACGAGCGCCAGAATCTGGTCGCGAACGTGCCCTGGGCGGAGGGCCTCCTGGACGAACACGACGAGCGCATCCGTTCCTTGATGCTGCTCTTGGTCGATCCGTCGAGCGTCTCCGGCGCGAACTGGGACGACCTGGGCGACCTGGGCTACGGCGAATGAACACCGGGGTGGCGCGCTGCGCTACCCTGACCCCCGAACCATGGCGAGAAAACCGCATGAGGGCCCGCGCGTCGTCGCGACCAACAAGAAGGCCCGCCACGACTTCTTGATCGAGGAGGAGCTCGAGGTCGGCATCGTCCTGGTGGGGACCGAGGTCAAGAGCCTGCGCGAGAACCGCGTCTCGATCCGGGAGGCCTACGGCATCATCAAGCGCAACGAGCTGTGGCTCGTGGGCGCCACGATCGCCGAATACAGCCACGGCAACATCAACAACCACGTGCAGACGCGTGAACGCAAGCTCCTGGCCCACGCGCGCGAGATCCGCGCCTGGACGAAGAAGGTGCGCGAGAAGGGCACGACGATCGTCCCGCTCGAGATCTACTTCAAGGAGCACCTCGTCAAGGTCCGCATCGCGCTCGTGCGCGGCAAGAAGCTCTACGACAAGCGCGAAGACCAGAAGCAGCGCTCGGCCAAGCGCGAGATCGATCGCGCGCTGACGCGCCGGCGCTAGAGGATCGATGAAGGGCAGCGGCTCATGGGCGGTGGGTGGCGCGCAGCTCGGCCTCGTGAGTGATGAACGCGGCGCAGGTGGTGGTTTTCCCGGTGGCTGCTCGAGGCCAACGGCATGAAGCAAGCGCATAGAGGCCAGGAAACCACGGCGCGCGACCGGCTCCACGGGATCCCCGCCGGTCGGATCGGCGCGACGTTCGTGCTCTGCGTCGCCGCCTGCGCGCCCGCCCGTGACAACCCGGGAAAGGAAACGGACAAACGGCCGCCGAACGTGCTCTTGATCCTGGCCGACGACCTGGGCGTCGAGTGCCTCGGCAGCTACGGCGGCACCAGCTGGAGCACGCCGCGCCTCGACGCCCTGGCCGCCGAGGGCGTGCGCTTCGAGGAGGCGCACGCGCAACCGCTGTGCACACCGAGCCGCGTCAAGCTCCTGACCGGCCTCTCGAACGCCTACAACCACGTCGCCTTCGGCATCCTGCGCAAGGGCGAACGCACGTTCGCGCACGCCTTCCAGGAGGCCGGCTACCGGACCGCGATCGCGGGCAAGTGGCAGCTCTCCGGACGCGACCAGGACGGTGAGCTCGCGGGTCGCGGGCAGGATCCTGCGGAGGCCGGCTTCGACACGTTCCGCCTGTGGCAGGTCACGCAGCACGGCTCGCGCTACGCGGACCCCTTGCTGGACACGGACGGCGACCTGCGCGTCCACCCGGGCGCCTATGGACCGGACCTGTTCGTCGAATTCCTCGCGGACTTCATGAGCGCGGCGCGCGACGAGCCGTTCCTGGCGTACTACTCGATGGCCTTGCCGCACCGCCCGTTCGAGGCACCGCCCGGGAGCCCGGCGGCCGAGGGCGACCGCCAAGCACGCTTCGGGGCGATGATCACGGCCCTGGACGCGGCCGTCGGACGGCTGCTCGATCGGCTGGACGAGCTCGGGTTGGCGGAGAACACGCTCGTGCTCTTCACCGGGGACAACGGGACCGACCCCGCCATCGTCTCGGTGCGCGACGGACGCGGCGTGCCCGGTGGGAAGGGCTCGACGCTCGATCGCGGGACGCACGTGCCGTTGCTCGCGCGCTGGACGGGACACACACCCCGCGGTGCGACGTGTCCGGACTTGATCGACCTGGGCGACGTCTTCCCGACGCTGGCGGAGCTGTGTGGGTTGACGCAGCCCGACGATCCGCGCCGCGACGGTCAGAGCTTCCTGCCGCAGGTCCTCGGACGCCCCGGGACACCGCGCCGCTGGATCACGTGCTGGTCCGACCAGCGCCCCGAGCGCGGCGCACCGATCGACGTCTTCGCACGCGACCGGCGCTGGAAGCTGTACCGCGACGGCCGGCTCTTCGACCTCTCGGCCGACCCGGAGGAGACGCGGCCTGTCGTGAGCAGCGGGGACGAGGACAGCGAGGTTCTGGCCGCGCGCGCGCTCTTGCAGGAGGCGCTCGCGACCCTGCCGGCCGTTTCGCCGGCGACCGGGCGCTGATCAGTCGCGCGCGGCCGCCCAGCGCAGGAAATCGTCCGCCAGACGCTGCGTGAAGAGCACCATCCCGTTCGCGTTCAGGTGCTTGGTGTTGAACAGGTTTTCGAGGCGGTGGAATTCGGGATAGGCGGCGGGGTCCTGGTAGGCGAACAGCGTCGGCAGGACGCCGCGTTCGGCCAACAGCAGGACGTCCGGGCGGCGCTCCCACACGGGCGGAATCAGGACGAAGATCGGCTCGACGTCGTGCGCCCGGATCCGGGCGACGAGATCGACGAGATCCGCCGTCCAAACCGGCTCGGGCTCGACCTCTTGCGGGCTGTCCGCGAAGGCCGCGAACAACTCCGGCAGGCGCGCGGCCTCGATCGTCGCGAGCACCGGGTTCAAGGCCACCGAGCCGTCGAAGCGCTCGTTCTCCGGCAGGCACGTTCCCGGTTGCCCGGTCGCCTGCGCGAGCGCGGGCAGGGCCAGCCCGAGATTCGCGATGCGATAGGCCAGATGATGCAGGTGCACCGCCGAGCGCTTGGTCTTTTCGAGCAGGGACAACGACGGCGTCCGCCACAGCTGGCGCAGGACCAAGAGCGTCAGCTGGGGGGTGTGCCAGGCGACCGTCCGGCGCGTGAAGTAGTGACGCCACGAGAGCTCGCGATCGAGGTCGCGCAGCTCGATCACGAGGTAACGCAAGCGCGCGGGGCGCTCGGCCAGGATGTGCTCGATCGTGAGCCGCAGCTCGGGATACCACATGCCCTGGAGGCCGAAGTTGAAGCTCGTGAGCGGCTGCCCGCGATCGGCGAGCCGACGCGTGAACACGGCCGGGCTGACCTGATTCAGGACGCGGCTCGAGCCGACGAAGACGAGCTCGAACTCGTCCTTGTGCCGGTGGAAGTACTGCGCCTTGTTGCGCGCGACGCCGCCCTGGTCGTAGCGGCTGCCCGTCGCCAGGGCACACAGGCGGTCGACGGCGAAGAAGCCGCACGCGAGCGCGAGCAGGAACGCGAGCCAGGCTGCGCCCGCGCCCTTCGTCTGGACGGCCGCCACGGTCACTTCGCCCACGAGGGCGAGCACGCGCTCCTCCGCGGCTTCACGCGTGGGGAGCCGTCGCTCGTCGTGGGGGAGGTGTTCGCGGACCATCGCTCAGAACCGGAAGTAGATGAAGGGTTGCGGATCGGTCGCCACGAAGGCCAGCGCGACGGCCACCAGGAGGCCGTAGCCGGCACCGAAGCCCCAGGCGGGCAAGCGCTCCCAGGCCGGCGCAAAGACCCGGCGCCGGGCCAGGACGTGTCCGACGAGCAGCAGCGGCAGGACCCACAGGAGCGCGCGCGCGTGCACCGCGTCGCCGGCCGCATCCCAGAGCACGAAGGCGCGCGTCAGCGTGAGGGCGTCCTCGAAGCTCTGCGCGCGAAAGAAGATCCAGCACAAACAGACGAACAGGAACGTCAGCAGGGGACCGGCCGCGGAGACCGCGCGACCGAGCATGCCGCGAGCGATCGAGCTCGACCTCCAGAGCCGGTGAACGATCAGCGCCAGACCGTGCAGGCCACCCCAGACGACGAAGGTCCAGGCCGCCCCGTGCCAGAGCCCGCCCAGGAGCATCGTGACGAGCAGGTTGCGGTAGCGCGCGAAGGCCGTCCCGCGGCTGCCGCCGAGCGGGATGTAGAGGTAGTCGCGCAACCAGCTCGAGAGGCTGATGTGCCAGCGCCGCCAGAAATCGGTGATGTCGCCCGCGAAGTAGGGGAAGTAGAAGTTGAGCCGCAGTCGATAGCCGAGCAGCGCCGCGCAGGCGATGGCCATGTCGGAGTAGCCCGAGAAGTCGCAGTAGATCTGCGTCGCATAGGCCAGCGTCGCGAGCCAGACCGACAGGGCATCGAAGCGCTCGGGGGCCGCGTAAACCGCGTCGACGAGGGGCGCCAGGTTGTCCGAAATGCAGGCCTTCTTGACGAACCCGAAGAACAACAGCGTGAGGGCCGCCCGCACCTCGACGCGCGCGAAGAAGCGTGGCACGGAGAGCTGCGGCAAGAAGTCCGCCGCACGCACGATCGGCCCCGCGACCAGCTGCGGAAAGAAGGCCACGAACAGCGCCAGGTCCAGGAGCTTGCGCGTGGGCGCGAGCCGGCCCGCGTACACGTCGAGCGAGTACGAAAGCGTCTGGAACGTGTAGAAGCTGATCCCGACCGGCAAGACGATCGCAAGCGTCGGCAGGTGCAGCTCGAAGCCCCCCCAGCGCAGGACCTCGGCCACCGACTCGACGAAAAAGCCCAGGTACTTGAAGACGGCCAGGAGCCCCAGGTTGAACCCGACCGACACCGTCACCCAGAACCGGCGCCGCGCTCCGGGCCGCACCAACCGCAGGCCGACCACGTAGTCGACGACCGTGGAGGCCAGGATCAGCCCGAGCAGCTTCCACCCGCAGAAGGCGTAGAAGGCGTAGCTCGCCGCCAGCAACCAGAGCTTGCGCGCCCCGTGGCTGCGAAGCAGCCAATGCACCCCGAAGACGAGCAGGAAGAAGGGCAGGAAGCGGAGCTCGGTGAACAGCATGCGCCGCCCTCAGCCCCGCGTGGCACACGGCGTCGCGTGCCCACGAACATCCGTCCCTCGTCCCCGCCCCATGGCCCGGAACGATAGCGCAAGCCCTGCGACACGGGTACGGCCAATCGCGGCCCTCACGCCCTTCCGCCGCCGCCCCGACTCGCGTATCCTCCCACGCTCTCGAGGGGGCGCACTGGGTTCGACCGGTCGTGTTCTTCTCCGAGCTGCGTGTCGGGGTTCTCGACTTCCCCGTCAATCCGGTCGGGAAAGGCATCACATGCCAACAACTATGCTATCGCTGCCTAATTAAATAGACAGCCGTTCTCCAGGGGCACGCCCGCGGCCTCCGGCGAACGCCATCAGCGGGCTGGCCGCTTCGCTCCGCGCTTCGGCGAAGCGGCAAGACAAAGCTAGCGCTGGCCGAACGGGAGCCCGTCCGTGGGCGCCCC
>JAJDEW010000015.1 GCA_029259595.1 Planctomycetota bacterium
GTGCACACCGGTGCGGTCGCGAACCTCGCCGAGCACCCCTTCCCGCTCCTGCGCGACCTCGGCTACCGCGTGACCCTGAACACCGACAACCGCCTGATGAGCCGCACGACGATGAGCGAAGAATACCGCATCGCCGTCGACACCTTCGGCTGCACGCTCGACGACCTCGAAACGATCACGATCAACGGCATGAAGTCCGCCTTCGCGGACTACGAATTCCGCTGCCAGATGATCTTCGAACGCGTCAAGCGCGGCTTCGCCACCGTTCGCAAGGAATTCGGCCTGCCCTCCCGCCGCAGGTACGGCACTCCGGATTGAGGGGGGGAGAAGGTCCGAACCAAGGGTCCGAACCAAGGGTCCGAGGCGTAGGTCCGAGGCGTAGGTTGCGGAGGGACGCCGTAGGCGGGCCGTAGCCTCGGAGCCGAAGGCTCCGTGACGTGCCGTTTCGCGGCGCAGCCGCGAAATCAGGCACAGGCGCGCGACGCAGTGCGCGCCGCGTCCTGAGGGGTTGGGGCCTGCGACCGCCCGAGTGTCGGCCTTCGGGTTGCGTCCTCGCGGGCGTGACCGCGCCCGCTTCTCGAACCCCGTCCAGAGCGCGAGCCGATTGCGAGCGAAGCGAGCGAGGCGTTCGGTGGAGCTCCTTGGACGCTTCCGCGCGACAGTCAACGGACAACGGACTCGCGCGCTTCGCGCGCATCGCTTCGCGCTCTGACCGGGATCTCGCGAAGTTGACGCGGTCACGCCCGCGAGGACGCAACCCGAGGGCCGAGGGTCGGGCAGTCGCTTGCGAATTACGCTAGGACGCGGCGCACACTCCGTCGTGCGCCTGTGCCTGATTTCGCGGCTGCGCCGCGAAACGGCACGTCACGGAGCCTTCGGCTCCGAGGCTACGGCCCGCCTTGCGGCAGGCCTCCGCAACCTTCGCCACCGACCTTCGCCACCGACCTTCGCCACAGCCCTTCGCCACAGCCCTTCGCCACCGACCTTCGCCCCCCCCCGGTCACGGCCACCGGCCGCAACTCCGGCCTCAGGGATACGCCGCTTCGATCACGGTGTGGATGCCTCCGCGGACGTAGAAGTCGGCTTCGAGGCTCATCTTGCGGGGGCGGGTCGCTTTCACGAGGTCGTCGAGGATGCGGTTCGCGACCGCTTCGTGGAAGTGGCCTTCGTCGCGGAACGACCAGAGGTAGAGCTTCAGGCTCTTCAGTTCGACGCAGCGTTCGTCGGGGACGTAGCGGATCCGCAGGGTCGCGAAGTCCGGTTGGCCGGTCTTCGGGCACAGGCAGGTGAACTCGGGGGCCTCGAAGCGGATCTCGTAGTCGCGATCGGGCTTGGGGTTCTCGAAGGTCTCGAGCTCCTTGGACGGCTGCGTGCTCATCGGTCTTCGGGTGGACTCTCGGGCGGGGTTGTGGCTTCGTTGCCGACGCGGCGGCCGGAATTGCGTGCGATGATGCAACCGTCGACCTCGAACTCCAAGGACCACGACACGGCGCGTGCGCCGGCGCGCAGGATACGGCGCTCCCACGCGGCCGCGTCCGGTACGACGAGTCGGTTGGCTTCCTCGCGCACGCGGAACTGGATTCGAGTCAGGCTGCCCACGTCGAACAGGAACACGCGGAAGCGACCGCTCGCCGCGACCGGCTCGAGCCAGGTCGGACGCGGACGCTCGAAGGTCCAGCCGTCCCCGTCCACCACGGGAACCAGTCCCTGGCCCAGCCCGGGCAGCTCGCGCAGGAGCTCGGCGCGCTGGATGCGGACCAGGTCGGCCTCGAAGCGGACCGAACGGATGCGTCCGCCGAGACGCCATGCCAGGGAGGCTCCCAGATCGAAGATCCCGGTCGTCGGCTCGCCGGGGATCCAGACCCCGCGCTGCTGTCCCTCGGACACGGTACTCCGGGGCGCGCTCCAGCCGACGCGGTCGTCCTCGGTCAGCTCGATGCCACTCGGCACCGTGACGCGCAGGGCGGACACCGCCAGGGCGTCGATGTCGAGCGTCGGCGAGCTCGGTTCGCCGCTCCACGTGCTGCCGTCCGCGCTTCCAACGGCGGCCACCAGCTCGACGCTGCGCCAACCACTGGCCTCGTCGCCCTCGCGGTAGAGCACGACGGTGTTTTCGGACCGCAACTCGAACGACTCCGGCTCGCGCAGCCAGGCCAGGAACACGGACCGATCCATCGAACGGATGGTGATCGCCGGACGGTCGCGTGCGGTTCCAGGCGTGGGCGGGAGCACCCACGAGATCGACGTGCCGAGGGGCTCGATGCCGGCTTCGGACGCGGGCGGATCGAGCAGGAAGTAGGCGGCTTCGTTGCCGTGTAGCTCGCGCGCCTCTTCGAGGTCGCCTCGCAAGGCCCGCAGTGCTCGGGCTGCGTGGGGCCAGGGCGCCGCATTCGCGTGACCGAGCAGCGCGAAGCCGATCCCGATGACCGTGGGGAGCACGGGGCGCCGCCAGTCCGACACGGCCGTCGAAGCGATGCCGAGTCCGACCGCGGCGACAGCCATCGACGGCAGGAGCACGCGCAGGTACGTGAGGTAAGTCGGTCCTACCGACCAGGGCACGTGCAGCGCGAAGCTCGCGAGCAAGAGCCCCATCCACAGCGACAGGATCCAGCCCCACAGACGCGGCGCCGTGCGCGCGGCGGAGAAGGCGGGCTGCATCCCGATCAAGAACAGGGCGCCAGCGACGGACATTCCCATCGCGCCGGCCACCATGGGATTGGCGGGAAGGACCAGCAGTCCGAGCTTTTCGAAGCCCCAACCCAGGGCCTCGGTCGTGCGGCCCTCCGCGAAGACGTCAGCCGTCGCGGCTACGAAGTCGGGCCAGCCTTCGCGTCCCGATCGACTCCCGCGCCGTAGGGCATCGAGCGCGCTCGCGCTGCCGAAGACCGTCAAGGTCGTGAGCGCCGTTCGAATGCGCACGCGCAGCGGACGGTAGCGGTGCGAGGAGAAGAACTCGAGCAGGGCCAAGAGCGGCCCGAGGGCCAACGCCACGTCCGCGGCGAACCCGGCTGCGACACAGAACAAAGCTGCGAGGACGGTCCGGGCGGAGCGACGTTCCTGGCGACCGCTCAGAAAGACCGCGGCGGCCGCGCCACCGAAGGCGAAGGCCAGGAGCGCGCCGCGCGCCGCGAGGCTCGCAACGATCGGTGGGGCCAGCGGATGGAGGACGAGCAAGGCGCTTCCGGCGATTCCGGCCAGGCGCGCCTCGTGACTCCCGAGCCATGGCAAGAGCGTGCGCCGCGTCGCCTTGCCGAAGGCCCAGGCTCCGAACAAGAACAACCCCAGGTTGACGGCCCGTGCAACGAACGGGCTGCGCGTCACCCACAACGATGCGCTCGCCAGGGGGCCCGCTCCGGCCGCGCCCGAGCCGCTCGGCGAGCTCGGAGTTCGGACCACGGACGAGGCCCCGGTTCGCAGCACCGCGAAGTCTTCACCCAAGAAGCCCGCGCGCAGGACCGGCCAATAGGCGAAGACGACCAGAACGACGAAGCCCGACGCGAAGAACACGCTCCGCGAACGAAGCTTCATCGATCAAGGTCCGCAGCGCTCCGCACGGGCTGGGTCATTCGCTGTCTTCGCTGTCCCGGGGTGCCGCCTGTCCTTCGACGGCGCGGTCCCAGGATTCGACCAACCAGGGCGGCATCTGTTCCCAGCGCTCGACGACCGCGCGCGCCGGAGAGTAGGCGACGTGCGGCTCCAGGAGAGTGCGCACCACGAGGCGCGACCCCTGGCGCAGGAGCGGGGCGACAAGGTCCGGCGCTTCGGTCACGTCCTCGCGGCTCGTGAGGAAGAGCGGTGCGAAAAAGCCGCGGCCGCCGCCGTGGATCTGCCGCACGACGAGTCCACGATGCAGCGACCAGGAGATCGCGCCGGAGAGGGCGCTGGCCTGGGCCACGACGGGCGCGTCGGTCAGACCGGGCACACGCAAGCGCCGATCCTCACCGGAGAGGTCGAACGCGATCACGATCTCGGAGCCGGCTTCGAGCGGCGGCCAGGCTCCCAGGTCGGGAGGAGCCGGCAGCTCGGCGCAGCTGGGCCGCTCGCCGACCCAGTTGAGAACCCAAGGGTTCTCGTCGGGGGTGCTGTTCTGGACGAGACCGATGTAGATCGGAGCGCCCGTCGCCGTGCTGAGTCGCCCCGCCGTCAGGACGATCTGATCGCCGTTCCAAACGTAGCAACCCTGTTCGATCGCAAGCCGAACGTGAACTGCCAGGTACTTGAGCAGCACGAAGTTGTTCGTGCCCCACTCCTCTTCGAGCGTGAGCTCTTTGAGCAGGTTCAAGCGCCCACCGGGAACGAAGCAGAACTGAAAGAGCGACTGAATGGAGAGGTATTCGTCGCCGAAGTCGGTCAGTAGCCGCTCACGAGTGAAGGGAGGGCTTGGCGCCTCCGGCGCCGGAGTCGCGAGTTCCGAGGTCATGATGAGCGAAGGGGGCTCAGGAGAGGTGATTGGGCATGGGCTCGACGACAGGAGGGCACGCGTGGAGAGGAGGGGAGCGTGGGACTGTCAGGTCGAACCCTTCAAGGAACAATCCCGCGAGTATACCCTGGCCCCGTCCCGGTTCCAGGAACACCCCATGACCCCCGATCCCTTCCAAGCGCTCGTCCGCGCCGCTGTCGACGTCCCGCTCGACGACCCCACCCAGGCCGAGCGCACGCTCGCGGAGCGGCTCGACCCGACCGGTGCAGAGGCCCGTCTCCTGAACGACGAGCTGCGGCGTCTGCTCGACGCCGGGGAGATCGCCCACCGCGGCGAGCTGCCCGTTCGCTGGAGCCGCGCCGCGAAGCCCAGCCAAGAGACGTCGTCCTTTTCGATCGACGTCGTCCACATGAACGGCGCAGGACCGCGTCACCGCCACCCCGGCGGGGAGATCGACTACTGCATCGCCCTCGACGGCGCACCGCGCTTCGACGGCCGTGAGCCGGGCTGGGTCGTCTTTCCACCCGATTCCGTCCACGTCCCGACGGTGACGGGCGGAACGATGTTGATCGTGTACCTGTTGCCCGAAGGCAAAATCGAGTTCCTGGACGCGCCGGCGTAGCGCGACTCGTCCGAGCCGCCACGGGCGCCACGGGATTGCACCCCTGTCAGGTCCTGCCCAGGGGCCTGGCCTTGACGGACTTCGAACGTCACGAAACGTCGCGTCGGATCGAAGAAGCAAAAGGCCGCTCCTTTTGGCTCCGAACGACGGCCTCGCCTATGCTGGCGGGTTGCAGGAACCGATCCTGCCCCACGAATCCATGACGACCAAGATTGGCAAGCGCATGAAACTCTCCTCGATCGCACTTTCCCTGACTCTTCTCGCGGGCACCGCGCTCGCACTTCCGCTCACCCAAGACGCGAAGCAGGACACCAAGACCAAAGCGGCCGTCTCGGCCTCCGCTCCCGCCACCGAGGCCGAAGCGGCCGTCGTCAAGGCGCAGCTGCCGTCCTATCCGCTTCACACCTGCCTCATCAGCGGTGAGGAGCTCGACTCGATGGGCGATCCCATCGAGCTCGTCGCCGAAGGACGCTTGATGCGCCTGTGCTGCAAGGGCTGCGTCAAGAAGGCCAAGGCCGACCCTGCCGCGATGATCGCCAAGATCGACGCCGCCGTGATCGCCGAGCAGACACCGATCTATCCGCTCGCGACGTGTCTCATCAGCGGCGAGGAGCTCGGCTCGATGGGCGACCCGATCGACGTCGTCTACGGCACGCGCCTCGCTCGCCTGTGCTGCAAGGGCTGCGTCAAGAAGTTCAAGGCCGACCCCGCCGCGATGATGGCGAAGGTCGACGCCGCACTGATCGAAGCTCAGAAGGCGTCCTACCCCATGTCGACCTGCGTCGTCAGTGGCGAGGAGCTGCAGGCCGACGAGACGATCGACTACCTCTACGGCACGCAGCTCGTTCGCTTCTGCTGCAAGAGCTGCATCAAGGCCTTCGAGAAGGACCCGAACCAGTTCGTCAGCAAGGTCAAGATGGCCCAGAAGGGCGCCAAGAAAGCGGCCGCCAAGAAGGGCTGAAGCACGGCTACCGAACGGGCGAGTGGCCGCCGGCCGCTCGCCCGTGAGCCAGCGCGGGGGGAACGCGTCGCATGGCACGTCCCGTTTCGAATCCCCCCAATCCCTGGAGCTCGACCTGGGTCGACTTCCTGGACGAGCCGCCCGCGGCGCGCCTCTCCGTCTACGAGGAGGATGCGAAGAGCATCCTGGCGCGGAACGAGAGCCCGGACATTCCGTTCCGCTGGAGCGTGAACCCCTACCGAGGCTGCCAACACGCCTGCGCCTACTGCTACGCGCGCCCCACGCACCAGCACCTCTCGTTCGGCGCCGGCACCGACTTCGACAAGAAGATCGTGGTGAAGCGGAACGCACCCGAGCTCCTGCGCCAGGCCTTCGCGCGGCGCTCCTGGAAGGGCGAGACGGTCAACTTCTCGGGCATCACCGACCCCTACCAACCGCTCGAAGCGAGCTACGGTTTGACGCGTGGTCTCCTGGAGGTCGCGGCCGAGTTTCGCAACCCCGTCACCGTGGTGACGAAGGCCGCGCTGGTTCGCCGCGATATCGATGTGCTGGTCGAGATCGAGCGCAAGGCAGGCGCGATGGTCTTCGTCAGCATCCCCTTCGCCGACGCGCGCACCGCACGGGCGATCGAACCCGGCGCCCCCTCCCCCGCGCGGCGCTTCGAGACGCTACGGGCCTTGAGCGCCGCCGGCATCCCGACCGGCGTCGCCGTGGCCCCCATCATCCCCGGGCTGAACGACAATGAGCTCGCGACGATCCTGACACGCGCCCACGAAGCCGGTGCTCGCAGCGCCTTCCCCGTTCTGCTGCGCCTCGCGGACGAGGTCGAGGTCGTCTTCCGCGAGCGCCTCGAGGCCGCCTTCCCCGACCGCGCGAAGCGGGTGTTCCATGCCCTGCGCGAGATGCGCCAAGGGCGCGTCGCGACCTCGGGCTTCGGTCGCCGGATGAGCGGCGCCGGTCCGCGCTGGGAAGCGCTCGAGCGCCTCTTCACGATCCAGTGCCGGCGCCTCGGCCTGGCGACCGGCGAGCTTTCCGTCCTTCGTCCGCGCCCCGCGCCCGGCCCGTCCGTCCGCCAGCCGGGACTCTTCGACACGTGACGCTCTCGATCCTCGTCCTCGAGCCCTACGCCGCGCCGTCGCACCTGAATTTCCTCGAGGGCCTGCGCTCGGCCTCGCGCCACGAGTACGAGCTCTGCACGCTGCCGGCGCGCGCCTGGAAGTGGCGCATGCGGACGGCTTCGTTGCTCTTCGCGCAGCGTCTCGCCGAGGGTCCGTCGTTCGACTTGGTCCTGGCTTCGGACTACGTGAACCTGGCCGAGCTGATCGCCCTCTTGCCACGCGGACGGCGCGACCTGAAGGCGGTGCTCTACTTCCACGAGAACCAGCTGACCTACCCGCTGCAGGACGGCGAGACTCGCGACCACCACTTCACGCTGGTCCACGTGCACGCGATGCTCGCGGCCGAGCGCGTGCTCTTCAACTCGGAGTTCCACCGTTCGACCTTCCGCGCGGCCCTCGCGAGCTACCTCCGGCATGCCCCCGACGTGAACGCGACGGCGCTGCTCGCGAACATCGACGCGCGCACCAGCGTCCTGCCGCTCGGAACCGAGCTGGCGCGCGGGCACGTGCCGCCGCCCCCCTCAGGTGATCCCGTTCTGGTCTGGAACCACCGTTGGGAATACGACAAGGGTCCGGACCGACTCGCGCGCGCCGTGCACGCCCTCGACCGGATCGACCCGCGCTTCCGACTCGCGCTCCTGGGGCAGCGCTTCCGACAGCGGCCGCGCGAACTCGACGAGCTCATCCGCGTGTTCGGGGACCGCGTCGTCGCCGTCGGCTGGGAGGAAAGTCGCGCGGCCTACCTCGAGCGCTTGGCCGCCGGACACGTCTTCGTCTCCACGGCTCGTCACGAGTTCTTCGGACTGGCGACGCTCGAGGCCCTGCGCACGGGACTCTTGCCGGTCCTGCCCGCCGACCTGGCCTACCCCGAGCTCCTGCCGCCGAGCGAACATGCGCGCTTTCTCTATCGAACGGAGGCGGAGCTCGTCCCGGCCCTGGCCCGGGCCCTCGCGACCGTCCGGTCCGGCGCCGAGCGCGCGGCCCGCGAACGGCTCCTGGCCTGGACCGACCGCTTCGCGTGGAGCCAACTGGCCGGGCGTTTCGACGCGGTGTTCGAGGCCGTGGCGCAGGGGGACGATCCGGTCCTGCCGTCGTAACGCCACGCCGGTCGTTCGACCGCTCCCGAGGCGCCGGATCCGTACGGAACGAGAATTGCGCACGCTCGGACGACCCGAACGGCCCGAGAAGGAGAACCCCATGCTCGATTCCCGAACTTCCCGCCTCCTGCCCCTGACGCTCGCCTTCGCTGCGGTCACGACGCCTCTCGCGAGCGCCTCCCAGGAAGCGGCCTCTGCTGTCCAAGCCGCCCTACCCCACTTCGCCGCGGCCGCCGACGTCCCGGTGGCCGTGGTCCGCGCGACCTACCACGTGGCGAGCGGGACGCTGACGCGCGCCGCCACGCCGACCGGCCTCGGCACGAGCGCGGTCTCGACGTCGTGCTTCGAGAACACGCAGAACTTCGGCCAGTGGTCGCTCTTCACGCAGCACGACGAACTCGTCGACTGGGGCGTGAAGACCTGTGGTCTGTCCGGGGTCGTCGACAGCTTCACGGTCAGCTACCGCACGCTGGCCGTCGACACGTCGCTCGGCGGTCCGGGGGCGGCACTCACCGTGGCGATCTACGCCGGGACGACCGGCTTCGGGCAGACCGGGACCGAGCTCTTGCGCCTGTCGCTGACAGGACTGCCAGGTGCGACCGGCAACGAACCGCCCGGAACCGAGCCGGTGGTCGACCTCACGATCGACCTGTCCGACGCGCCCTTGCTGCTGCCCGACGGGCCGATCGGCTGGGGCATCACGAACGACGACGGGCTCACGGGACCACGCATCACGTTCGCGCCGAACGCATCGCTCGGAACCATCGACGCGCTGGACGTCCACCGTCCCGGACCGGCGACGGCGGGGAACTACATCGGCACGTTCAACTTCATCGGTGCGTCGCTCGGCTCGCTGTGGGTCGTGGTCAACGAGGACGATGGCAGCGTGGCGGCGTCGACGCAGATCGAGAACGGGACCGGCGCCAACCCGCTCGCCTTGGATTCCTTTTCCGAGCCGCGGATCGGACGCAACTGGGTCTCCGTGATCGACCTCGCGATCCACCCGATTCCCGATGCGAGCCTGCTCGCGCTCTCGACGGGCGGCACGCCCCCACTCTCCACGTCCATGGGCGAACTCTTGATCGATCCCGGCGGGATCATCCGGCTCCAGGTGGCGCTGGGGCCCCACGCGGTTGCGATCCCCCTCGACCTCGGGCTCGTCGGTCTCGGCCTCCGCGCCCAGGGCCTGGTCAGCGGCAGCGGGCTGCGCCTCTTGACGAACGCGATCGATCTCACGATCGGCTTCTGACGACGAAAGACGACGCCTCCGCGTCTCAGCCGCCGGCGCGCTTCCAGGCGTCGATCACACCACGCCGCGCGAGGTCCTCGAGGAGGGCCTCCGCGGCGATCGCGTTGCCCTGGATGTTCCAGTGGGTGCCATGCTTGCGAAACGTCGTTCCCGGCGTGGAGTCGCGCAAGACGGGCAAGAGATCGAGGTATTCGATGCCCTCGCGCTCCAGGATCTCGACCAGCGCGCGCTGGGGTCGCTCCCAGTCGTAGTCTTCGGATTCGAGGTCGTAGAGATCCAGGACCTCGTCGCGCAGCTCGCGATCGGTCTGGAACTCGTCGGGGATCAGGATGACGACGTAGCGTCCTCCTGCTGCGGTCACCGCGCGTTGCAGCTCGCGCAGGATCTCCCCGATCCGCCCGCAAGCAGCGTCGAAGGCCTCGGCTCGATCGCGCTCGCACACGACGAGGCGTCGAAAGACGATTCTGCGGTGGGTCTCGCGCGAGAACTTCGAACGGTCGGACCGGTAGCGCTTGCTACGTTCCGGCAACACGTAGCCGCCCGTGAGCCCCTCGTCCGGTTCGTCCACTTCCGCAGCCGCATCCTCGCCCTGGGACCAGCGTGCGCGTCGCAAGAGCAGGAGGTTGCGAACGAGGCGTACGGCGTAGGAGTGTCGCGCCAGGGTGTCGAGCGCGTCTTGATCGGCGAGGCTGCCGCGCAGGTCGATGAAGTCGTTACCGATGAAGAGGGCGTGCAAGACGAGGTCTGGGGAAAGCCGTGCGCCCTCGAGCTCCCACATCCGCTCCTCGAAGTCCGGACCGACCGACGGGATGCCGAGGTTCACGACCTCGACTTCGACCTCTGCGCGGCGCGCCAACTCGCGACCCACGACGCGGTGCCAGAGAGTGTCGTACGGCACGCCACCCGAGGCCCAGGTGAACGAGTCGCCGAGCGCGACGATCCGCCGGACACCCGGAGCGGGCTCGAGCCCGCACTCGGGCGTCCGCAGGCCCCGGGAGTTCAGCTTGAAGTCCCCCACGACCTCGAAGGGCGCGTAGGCGAGCCCGGCTAGCCGAAGCAGTTCGGGCAAGTCGTCGGCGTCCTCGAAGGCCGAGCGGACGCCCGGCATGTACAACACGTTCTGGAGCCCGTGCCCACCGTCGTAGATCCAGCGCAGCCCGAGCTCGAAGAGCACGAAGGCCGCAACGAGCTGGAGCACGGCGAGCCGCGCGATACGCCGGAAGGGAATCCGCACGCGCGCAACCTACGGCTTGTGCGCAGGGGAGTCACGTCGGATCCCCTCTGCCGCGGACTCGACGCGTCGTGTCGAACGACCCGTCCGGCTCGTCACGGAATCGCGTTGCCCGTCACCGTCAGCTGGTACGGCGAAGGGGCGTTTCCGGCGTCGTGCGTAAACGAGAGCGTCACCGACTTGGCTCCCGGCGAGGACGTGGGCTCGAAGCGCAGGGAGAAGCTCGCCGTCCCCATTCCGGCCAGGGTCGAGTCCCCCAGGCAGGAGCTCATCACGTTCGCCCGCATCGCGGCCGAGGTGTGCGCGTGGAACGAAGGCTGGATGCTCCCGAGCCCGCCACAGGTGTGGCAGTAGCTCATGATCGTGCCCAGCGAACAGACCGTCGAGCCGTTGCAGTTCGAATAGCACACGTCCAGCGGGGGGCAATACTCGTGCGTGTGTAGCGAGCCGAAGTTGTGTCCGATCTCGTGCGAAGTGACGACGAAGTCCCAGTTCAAGGGGCTCGGCGAGCCGTCGAAGGAGCCCCAGTCGATGAAGCCATCGAGGTTGGCGCTGACGCCGAAGCCGAAGCTCTGGCTGCAGAGGACGTTGACGTAGGCGACCCCGCCACCGAGTTCAGCACCGGACAAGAAGTGCGCCAGGTCGGCCGAAGCGGGCCAGCTGCTCGGCGCCCAGGCGGCTCGAAATTCGTTGATCAGGTCGACGGTCCCCGCCGTCGGCGAGTCGGGCGCGTCCCAGCCGTCGTTCGAGTTCGTGTGCAGTCCGAGGTAGGCGATCGAGAGCGTCGTCTGCACGTCCTGCTCGTAGCGATCGCTCAGCGCGGCCACGAGCTGCGTGGCATAGGTCGTGGCGGCGCCGCTCGAGGCGAACAGCTGGAAGTACTGGAAGTCGGTCTCGATCGCGAGCCGGCAATCCGGCGTGGTGAAGCCGACGGACAGCCCCGCGAGTGGCGGCGTCGTGCCGGCGGACGGCGTCTCCTGCGGCGGGTAGAGCGTGGTTTCGCAGACCTGCGGCAAGGACTCGGAAGCGGCGATCACCTGCTGGTCCCACACGAGCCGCGCGGGCGGTGCGCCGCCCCCGGGCTCCGGGTTCTCGCTGATGAGGTGCAGGAGCCCCTGCTCCGGGCCGAGACGGATCCAGCCGCGGGAGCCCAGGCTCGAGAAGGAGAGAAAGGCTTCGGAGTCCGGGAAGCCGACGGCGCTACCGCGCCAAGCGGAGAAATCACCGAGGACCTCGTCCACGGCGTGCTCGACGCCATCGATCGCGAGGATGGCATCCGGCGCCCACGGCGAACGCAGTCGCTCCAGGACCAACTCCAGCTCGCCGCCGCCCGGCATCGGCACGCTCTGCATGTGGAGGGCTTCGCTGGTGCCTAGGACCGCGATCGAGGCCGCATCCATCTCGAGCACACAGCCTTCGAGCGGTCGTTCCTCCACGAGTGCCGCCAACGGGAAGACGGCGGGCTCCGGCACCGGAGGCGTCGCGCTCGGGAGGAGGTTCGTCTCGAGCGAAAAATCGGTCACGTCGCCGGTGAGATTGAGCGTCGAGACCTCCATCGCCGTCGTTCCCAGGTTGTTGATGTCGAGCGTCACGCCCGCGTTGGGACCGGCGTCGACCGTCTGCGTACCGAGCTGAACCGTCTGCCCGCTGGAGGTCGGATTGTCGTCGCTCGTGACATCGACGAAGGCCGCCGTGCTGACGTCGTCGTCCGTGATCGAGATCGAGTGGACCGCATTCACGCCGATGACGAGGCCCGCGCTGGGACTCGAGAGCTCGATCATGACGGTCTCGGTCGATTCGAGGTCGGTGTCATCGACGACGGAGACTTCGACCGTCTGCATGGCCCCGTGCACGGATCCGGCCGGGAACGTGATGCTCGTTCCCGACAGGATCGTGAAGTCGACGCCCGGGGTCGCTGTGCCGCCCGAGTTGAGCCCGACCTGCACCGTGACCGGCAGGTCCAGGGTCGCGCCCCACAGGCCCAGCTGTGCATTGAGCGAGATCGTTCCCACGCCTTCGTTCGGAGTCGTCGAGGACGGCGTCGTGAACGCGATCGTGGCGAGGTCGGCATCTTCGATCGTCACAAAGTGCAGGGACTTCCCTCCGAGCTGCGCGCCGGTGGGCAGCGAGAGCTCCAGCCCCACGGTTTCGTCACCGCCTTCGATCGAGAGATCTGCGGTGCTCACGAGATCGACGGTCAGGATCGTGCCATTGCTCGAGCCGCTCGGAAAGGTCACGACCTGCGGCGCGAAGGCGGTGTAGTCACCGAGCGCTGCCGTGCCGCTGCCCGCGTCCGAAACGGTCACGGTCGCCGGAGCCGTCAGGTTCGCGCTCGTATTCAACCGCAGCTGCACCGAGGACGTCGCGCCCTCGGTGATCGTCGAACCACCGTCCACGAACGTGATGGAACGCGAACCCGACCCCCCACCGCTGCTGCTACTGGAACAGCCGGTCAATGCGAGGAGGCCCGAGGACGCGAGAAGTAGAACGCGATCCGAATTCATGATGCTCGACCGAGGTGAAGAAGCGACAAGGGCGAAGCCCACGCATCCGACCCACGTGCCCCGCCGGGTCCGTTCTCGTCCCGGGAATCGAGCCGAATGAAGCAAAAAGGGCGCCAGCCCGGCTCGGAAACGTATTCCTCGCACGGCCGCTCGAAAACGACCTGCGGAACTTTCCAGACCTGCTTGCAGTGAGCGGACTCGCGCGTGCCCGCGAGCGGGATCGAGCCCTACGTTTTTTGCGGGGCCGCTACCACTGGTCGACGACGCTCTCGCACGTCATGCGGTAAATGCCGGTCGCGTAGCCGTCTTCGTCCAGCCGTTCGCCGACGTGCAGACGTCCCGTGACCGTGATCATGACGTAGGGCGAGTAGTCCTTGGCCTCGACGCCGGCCGGCACCTCGACCTGAATCCACTCGTAGAACACGGGGATGGCACCGAAGCAGCAGCCCGGTGGAAAGCGGGCCAACAAGAAGCTCTGAAGGGCCTTGTCCTCGAACTCGATCGCGATCATGAAGCCGGCCAGGGAGATCCGGCGGCCATCGAGCTTGCGAATCGAGCCCGGAAAGGCCGCCGCGTCGAGCACTTCGGGCTCGTCCACCTCGCGCTCCTCGGAAGGAACGTACTCCGGCCAGTCGAGGTCCGCGAAGTCGAGGAACTGGATCGAGTCGTCGTCGGCCGCCTCCGCCGTGTCGCGGGACGCGCTCGCCTCGTTGCGCCCTTTTTCGCCGTCCACTGCGCTCGCTTTGGAGGCCGGGGCTTCGACGCCTGCGAGCGTCCCCTGCGGCGCGGCTTCCGCCGCGCGGGGCTGCGTTTGCGTTGCCACCGGGACTTCCGCGACGTCTCCGGGGCGCGCCTCGGGCGCTGCGCCGGTGGACTCGCTCGGCCGCGCGGTCGACGTCATCCCCTTTTCGGCCGCAGCCGCGACGGAGGACGCGGTGCTCGTTTCGGAAACACGGGCGGCCGGGGCCGAATCGATCGGCGCACCGCGCAACGCGATGGTGGAGACGACGGCCCGGTCTTCCCCTGCACAAGCCGCGACCACGAGCAAGCAACAGCCTGCGAGGACGGCGGCCCTCGTCCTGAGCAAGTGCGTCCGACCTTCGGACCCGAAACCCGCCTTGCCACGGGACCCGTTCGGGAACCCGGCCTGTTCGGCCTCCGTGGCTGAAGTCACTTCGGTTCGTCGCCCCATCGCGCTCATTCTACCTGCGACGCGCACATCAGGCCTCCGACACGAGCTCGGTCCCCACGTCCGTGGAGTAAGCCTTGCGTCCCGGCAGGATGCCCGCCACGACTCCGAGCACCGTCATCCACGCCGGCGTCCAGAGCAGGGACGGATGGAAGGCGAACACCTCGAGCGCGACGCCCGTCTGGCGCCGCACGATCTGCGCGGCGGAAACGAGGATCACGGCATAGACGAGATAACCGAAGAGACAACCTGCGAACGCCAAGCTCCCGGCCTGGATCAGGATGACTCCGAACACGGACCGCCGGGGGGCGCCCAGGGCCCGCAGCACGGCGAACTCGCGTCGACGCTCGTTCATCGAGTTCGAGAGCCCGGCCAAGATCGTTCCAGCCGCGATCGCCATGACGAGGTAGGCCACGACGTGCAGGACGCGGCTCATCCAACCGAGCTTGTCGAAGAGCTCCGACATCGTCTGCGCGATCGGCCAAGCCAGCGTCGCCTCCTTGCCCTGGACGTTGAACTCGTTGTGGAGCTGGAAGCCCGCCTGGGGACTCTTCAGTCGGAGCAGGACGGCGCTCACCTCGAGATGCTCGTCCGGAATCGCCTCGCCGGGCTTCGGGACGAAGGTTTCCTCCGCGCCGCGCAGCACGTGCCCTCCCATCCGGAAGACACCCTCGATCGGAATCCAGATCACGCGGTCGGAGGGCGTATTGGTCGGCTCGAGCACGCCGACGACGAGGTACTCCTCCTCGTGCTCGTTCGCGTCGTGGTGAACGACGCCGTGGATCGGCGCGAAGTGCTGCCCCTCCACGAGCCCGGCCTCGCGCGCCACGGTCGCGCCGACGACCGCCTCGCGCAGGGTCGGATCGAAGGCACGACCGCCCGGGCGCGGCGAGAAGCGCTGCCCCGCGGCCATCTCGATCTCGAAGACTTCGTCCGTCGTCCCGACCACCCGAAAGCCCCGATAGTTGTCCCCGACCGCGAGCGGCAGGGCCAAGGTCACGCGCCGGTCGCCCGCGACCTTCTCGTAGAGCTCCCAGGGGATGTTTCCGGGCGAAGTCTCGAGGTGGAAGATCGCGTTGAGGACGAGCTGCAGAGCGCTGCCCCGGGCGCCGAGCACGGCATCGAAGGACGGGTGCCCGCCCGTGAAGGCGCGTTCGCTCTGGGCCGCGACGGCGAACACGGCGATGCCCAGCCCGCTGGCGAGCCCGATCGAGACCACCGTGACGACGCTGGACAGGGCGGAGTTGCGCAGGCTCCGCAGGGCGATCCAGATGAGCGTCCTCAAGCGGATTCCTGCTCGGAGGAGGGCGCGGCCGCCCGATTCAGATCGCGCAGGCTCTCCCGACGGGCGAAGGCCTCCAGGATGGCGGGATCGTGGCTCACGAGCAGGAGCGCTGCCCCCTCCTCGCGACAGGTCTCGCGCAAGAGTCCCAGGGCCTCGGCGGCGCGCGCGGCATCGAGGCTACCGGTCGGCTCGTCCGCGAGCACGAGCCGCGGTCCGCTCGAGAGTGCCCGCGCGAGGGCCACGCGCTGGCGTTGGCCGAAGGAGAGCCGGGCGGGTCGGTCGTGGAGGCGGGCGCCCAATCCCAGCCGCTCGAGGCGCGCGCGGGCCTCGGCAGGGCGCGCTCCGGGCCCGAAGGCCATGCCGAGCAGCACGTTTTCGAGGGCGCTGAAGCCCGGCAGGAGGTACGAGCCCTGGAAGACGTAGCCGATGTTCTCGGCCCGCAGTCGGTCCCGGCGTGCTTCCGAGAGGCCGGCCAGGTCGGTCCCTGCCAGACGGATCACCCCCGAATCGGGCCGCAGGATCCCTGCGATGAGGTGCAAAAAGGTCGTCTTGCCGCTGCCGCTCTCCCCCGCCAGGGCCACCTCCTCGCCCGCCTCGAGCCGGAACGCGGGCACGTCCAGAACGGCGCGGGAGCTGCCTCCGGGCAGGGGGAAGCTCTTCTTGAGGTCTTGGATTTCGAGCAGGGCCATGACGTGCGGCCGCACATCCTACGGAAACGCAGCCGAAATCGAGGGAACAGCGAGGCCCCTTGAGCCCCTCTGGAGGGTGGGAGTGCTTCGCGCAGCTCGTGTCTGGCGGGAATCGCTTTCACGAGGGCCCGCGAAGCGCGTCCGAGCACCGCCCACGGATTGCCCCGCGGCGGTGCAAAAACGGCTTCGTGGGCCCCAAGCCCGCCCTGTTCGGCCCTACAATCATGCGGTTCCACCCCGGGAACCGGTCGTGCGCTCCTCCTCTGATTTCTCGTCATCAGCCACCATGCGAGTCCTGCCCCCCCTTCTCCTCCTCGCGAGCTTCGCCTGGGCTGCCCCCGTCGCCGAGGCGCAGCTCACCCCTGTCGTCCGCGGTCGTTCCATTCAGTCCCAGGGAGGACGGGTCGACGCGGGTCCGCGCGTCGGCTTCCCGTTGCAGCTGTGGTTGAAGGCCGACGAGACCTCGACCGTGCGCGACACCACGGGACTCGTCGAGTCTTGGCACGATCGTTCGGACAAGCAGAACGACGTGAATCAGCCCAGCGGGAGCATGCAGCCGCTCTACCGGCCCTATGGCATGTCCGGACGTCCGGCGCTGCAGTTCGACGGCAACGACTTTCTGGACGCCCTGAGCGGCATGCCCACCGGCGACTACACGAAGGTGGCCGTCGTCGCGATCGAAGACTTCGGAGCCGTCAACAACATCATCTCCGGCAGCTTCGAACACGCGCTCTTCTACGGCGGAACCGATCTGGCCCAGATCTCGCACCAGACGACGTTCGTCACGAGCAACACCCCCACGCCGCTGATCCAGCCCACGATCCTGATCGCCACGTTCGACTCCAACACGGGCGCCGGTTCCCTGTACCAGGACGGCATTCTCGTCGGCACCGGAACGGCTTCGTCCCCGAACCACGACCGGGACATCCAGATCGGCGCGTTCGACGGAACGAACAACCTCCGCGGCCTCATCTCCGAGATTCGCATCTACGACGAGGTGCTCGATCTGAACGAGATCAACGATCTCCAAGCCCAGCTCGCAGCCGAGTGGATCGACCCCACGTTCCCGATCGTGACGTTCACGCAGAAGCCCACCAACACGGGCTTCGTCGCTCGTGACCTGGTCACCGACGACGCCCAGCTCGACTTCGTCGGGACCGTTCATACGTTGGGATACGACAAGGCCGAGATCGAGGTGCGCCGCGACGGCCTGCCCTTCGCCGTCGTGAACCAGCGCCTGACCTACGTCGGCAACGAAGCTTCGTTCAACCTCAGCACGACGATCGACGCCGGCCTGTACGACTACGACATCTCGGTCCAGTTGCTCATCGGAACCACCCCTACGGTCGTGGAAGAGGTCACCGACGTCGTGTGCGGTGACGTCTACATCGTCCAGGGCCAGTCGAATGCCGTCGCGGCCGACTACTTCTTCGAGGACACCGCCAACCAGTATCAGGACTTCTTCGTGCGGACCTTCGGGACGTCCTACCTGAACGCGGACCGTCACGAATTCGACAAGCACTGGGGCGTGGCGAAGGGCGAGGGGATCTACGAACACTCGGAGGTCGGCGCGCTCGCGCTCAAGCTCGGCAAGAACCTCGTCACCGATGCTTCGATGCCCGTCGCACTCTTCAACGGGGCGCTCGGCGGTTCTCGCCTCTCCGATCACCAGCGCAACGATGGAGACCCCACCGATCGCGAAACGATCTACGGCCGGATGCTGTACCGCTTGCAAGAAGCGGGCTTGGCGGACGCGGTGCGCTCGATCATCTGGTACCAGGGCGAGTCGGACGGCCCCTTCCCCGTGCTCTGGAACTTCTTCTGGCCGTTCCTGTATGCCGATTTCCAGGCGGACTACACGAACCTCGAGCGCATCTACGTGTTCCAGATCCGCAAGGGCTGCGACATCCCGAACAACGGCCTGCGCGAGGTCCTGCGGACGCTGCCGGACTCCTATGCCGACATCACCGTGATGTCGACCACGGCCGCGGACAACCGGCCGGACGGCTGTCACTTCGAGGTTGCGAGCTATGCCGAGCTCGCCGACCGCCTGGCGCGGGTCATGCGGCGCGACCTGTACGGCTCGCTGGACACGCTGGACATCGAGCCCCCGAACGTGGACTTCGCCTTCTGGGCGAATCCCGCCAAGGACCAGCTCATCGTCAAGTACCGCAGCGCCGTTGATACTCTGATCCTCGAAGCGGGAGGGGAGGCTGCCTTCCTCCTCGACGATCCGTCGGTTTCGATCCTCAGTGCCAGCGTGGTCGGGAATACGGTGACCCTGCACCTCTCGGCCAGCAGCACGGCCACGATGGTCTCCTACACCGGCTACGAGACGACCGGGCCTTGGCTGAAGAACGCGCGCGACGTCGGCGCGCTGACGTTCTTCAACCTGAGCATCCTGTAGGCCGGAAGGCACCCGGGACAGCGGCCCGCGCGCCGTCACGATCGACCGACTGGGAGCCCTCGCTTCGAGGCTTCGGCGGCTTGGACGGCCGGGCGCGCTCGGCTCGTGCGTGACGCGGCAGGGAGCGGTCGATAAGGTCGCCTGGCGCCGACGCGCGTCCCCTGCATGGTCTTTGCCAGCGCCGTCTTCCTCTACCTGTTCCTGCCCCTCTTCCTGACGGCGTATTACTTGACGCCCAAGGGCGGGCGCGCCTTCACGTTGGCGCTGGCGAGCTACGTCTTCTACGGCTGGTGGCGGCCCGATTTCGTCCTGCTCATGCTGGTCTCGACGGTCGTGGACTACGCCTGCGGACGATCGATTGCGCGCGAGCGGTCCGCGCGGAAAGAAGGGGACGACACGCGACCGGGCAAGCGCTGGGTCGTCCTCTCGCTCGTGTGCAACCTGGGCCTGCTCGGCTACTTCAAGTACGCGAACTTCGGCATCGAGACGCTGAACGCGGTCCTCGGACAAAGCGCGGGGACACTGTCCTGGACCGAAGTCGTCCTTCCCGTCGGCATCTCCTTCTACACCTTCCAGACGATCAGCTACACGGTCGACGTCTATCGAGGTGCGGCCGAACCGGTGAAGCGCTTCCGGGACTTCATGTGCTATGTGGCGATGTTCCCCCAGCTCGTGGCGGGTCCGATCGTCCGCTACAACACGATCGCGGACCAGCTCTCGTCCCGCACGCACACGCTCGACAAGTTCTATCGCGGAGTCATCGCGTTCCAGATCGGACTGGCCAAGAAGGTCTTGGTCGCGGATCTCCTGGGGCAGGTCGCGGATCGGGCTTTCGCGGCTCCGGCCTTGGACACCGGCGACGCCTGGCTCGGGAGCCTCGCCTACACGTTCCAGATCTACTTCGACTTCTCCGGCTATTCGGACATGGCGATCGGGCTCGGGCTCATGATGGGCTTTCGTTTTCCCATCAACTTCGACCGCCCCTACGTCTCGGCTTCGATCACCGAGTTCTGGAGACGCTGGCACATCTCGCTGTCGCGCTTCCTGCGTGACTACCTCTACATCCCACTCGGAGGCAATCGACACGGCGAGTTCCGGACCTATGTCCATCTGGGCGTCACGATGCTCCTGGGAGGGCTCTGGCACGGCGCTGCTTGGACCTTCGTCGCCTGGGGCGCCTATCAGGGCTTCTTCCTGATCATGGAGCGCCTGGCCGGGAAGCGCTCGCTGTACGCGTCCTTCCCGCGTGCGGTCCGCATCCTGCTCACGTTCGTTCTCGTGGTCTTCGGATGGGTCCTCTTCCGAGCCCCGGACCTCGGCTCGGCCCTCGACATGGCCTCCGCGATGATCGGCATCGTCCAGCGGCCGACGCTCGTGACCCCGCTCGACGTGCGCACGATCCATCTCGTGGCCTTCGCCGTGGCCGCGCTCCTCGTGTGGACCCAACCCACGACCCAAACCATCGTCGCCCGCCTGAAGGCTCATCGAGCATGGATCGTGCAGCCGCTCTTCCTCCTGGCCATCGTGCACTTGCACTTCACCGACCACGTCCCCTTCCTCTACTTCCAGTTCTGAGACGATGACGAAGGAAGGCCTGATCGAGCTCGAAGGGGACGGACGCGCGCACGGCGTGACGCCCAGGCTCGTCTGCGCTCTCTTTCTCGGGCTCATCGCCGCAACCGGCCTCATCGACACCTTCGCGAGCCGCCCTCCCCCGCGGCTCCTGGGCCGCGAGGCGGCGAACGATCGTCGTCGCCGAGAGGAAGCGCGGCTCTTCGACGGAAGCCTCGCACGGCTCTTCGAAGACGACACGAAGGTCCGTTCCCGCGTTCGCGGCTGGGTCAGCGACCCTTGGTCCCTGTTTCTCTACCGAGCGCTGGCCGAAGGCGGCGACAAGCTCGTCGTCGGCAAGGACGGCTGGCTCTTCCTTCGCGAGCGCGTCGTGCTCGACAATCCAGGGCACCGATCTGCGGAGACGATCGCGGAACAGGGTGCCGCGCTCCTTTCGACGGTCGAACGCTGGCTCGCGAACCACGGCGTCCGCCTGGTGGTCGTCCCGGTGCCACGCAAGTCCGTGGTCTGCCGCAAGTTGCTCCCGCGCGGCGTCGACCCCGCCCCCGAAATCGACGAGCAGCTCCTCCAGGCCCTGCGCGAGCGAGGTGTCACCACCGTCGACCTGCTCGCCGCCTTCGCGGACGAACGATCGGAGGAGCTGTTCTTCCGCCGCGGCACGCACTGGACCGAGCGCGCCGTCGCGATCGCGGCACGGGAGGCGGCGCGCGCCGCCGGCATCCTGGTGCCCGAAGCGGAGCGCTCGACGCGGCTACGCGCGGTCCCCATCCCTCCTGCCCGCCAGGACACGGTGCTCCTCAATTACATGGGGCTGTCGCGGGAAGGCGCCGCTCTCCTTCCGGTTCGAGTCGAGGACTCCCGCGGCATCGACGTGATCGACCGTGACGGCAACTCGGTCGAGCCTGCAGCCCGCGAGGGGCGTCGTAGGATCGCCGTCGTCGGCACGAGCTTCACGGCGACGTTCGGGTTCGGCGAGCTCGTGGCCCACTTCGCGGACGAGGACGTGCGCGTCGAGGCTCGGCCCGGGACGTTCGCCATGACCTCCCTGGCCCGACTCTTCGAGGAGGCCCGTGACGTCGGCCTACCCGAGCTCGTCATCCTCGAGGTCCCGAACAGCGCCGTCGTTCACCACCGCCCGTTGCCGCGCTTGGCCCAGGTCTTGTCCGACATCGGACTCGCCTCGAGTGTGCCCGTCCTTTCGACCGCGGCCTTCCACCTCGCATTCGACCCCGGAACCGCGACCCCGCTCGATACCAAGCGTCGCATGCTGGCGAGGCTGCCGGAGGGCGCGGCCTTCCATTCCGGAGACGGCATCGTGTTCGTTCGCCTCACGGGCTCGGTCGTGGGAGCTCCACTCGAAGTCGAGCTCGCGCCCGTGGAGGACGCCCGGCTCACGCGTGCAAGCTACGCCCAGGTGGCCACCTGGGAGGCCGGACGTACGGAGCTCCTCCTGCCGATCGTCGCACCGGCACGGCTGGACGGCAGCCGTCTCGTCGTCCTGGTGAGGTCTCGCGCCTCGTCGGAATTCACCCTCGATGCCGTCGAGCTCCGCGCTCCGTTCGCGGCGAAGCTCCCGCTCGAGTTGGCGCCCCCGCGGGGCGACGCCCGTCTCGTACAAGCCCTCGCCGTCCCGGAGGAACCGCGCTCCGCCGCTCTGATCGAGCTGGAGATCCAAGGCCCGTTCCCGGACGGACTGCTCATCCGCCTCGCCGACGACACGGTCCTGGTCCCCGGCAGGACCGTGAAGCGCGACTCCGTCCTGGTCCTGCCGCTGCGGCCGCTGCTCCTCGAGAGCAACGGGGCCACGACCCTCGTGCGCGACGCCTTCGCGCTTCGGTGAACGGGAGCGGGCCGGCTCGCTCGCGCGAACCGGCCCGCTCCGATCGAATCGAACTCAGCTTCGAATCACGGAGCAACGAGATCGAGCAAGAAGCCCGAGGTCAGTCCGAACTTCGGCGCGGCGCCGGCCGACAGGTCGACCATGACAGCCTGCACATAGATGCGAAGCGGCGGATCGGCGATCAGCTGCGGATCGTTGGGCAGCGCGATGCTGACCGCGGCCGGTCCGGTGTCGTTCCAGATCGCACCGATCGGGAAGGGCTTGATGCCCGTGCCCACGTTGACGAGCAGTTCGCCGACACCTCCATCGAGGCCGAAGCCGTTGATCGAAACGCCACAGCCACCGAAGTCGAACTTCGCCGTCGTGATCGCGAGCAGCGGGATCGTCGCCCCTGCGGTCTGCGCCCCGAAGGGGTTGTCCGCACCGAAGGTGATGGTGGTTCCGATGACGGAATCACCGCTCAAGACGACGAGCGAGCTCGGATCGTTGACGTCGCAACCGTTGATCTGCTCGTAGTGAACGACCACGCCGTTCTGGTACCAGCCCACGGTGTTGTTGTTGGACGAAGCGGACAGGATGTCCGGATCGCCGTCACCGTCGATGTCGGCCACGTCCACCGCGATGGCGTTGTCCGCCGCGGAGTTCGCGACGACTTCCGACCAAACGGTGCCGTCCCCGAGATCATTGGTGTGATACGCGATCGTGTCGTTGTTGGCCGAGGCCGCCACGACATCGACGTCACCGTCCCGGTTGAGGTCGACGGCCAGAATGGCCTGAGCACCGTCCGCCGTGGTCGAGATCGTCGTCGAGGTCCAGGTGGAGCCGTCGCCGGTCGTGTTCTCGTGCCAGGCGAGGGTGTCGTCGAACTGGGACGAACTGAAGACGTCGAGGTCTCCGTCGCGATCCACGTCCGCGACCGCCACCGAGCTGGCGCCCAGCTCGGCCGTGGAGATCGACGTTCCCGTCCAGACCGATCCGTCGCCGAGGGTGTTGGCGAACCAGGAGATCGTGTTGTCGTCGCGCGAGGCGGCCACCAGGTCCAGATCGCAGTCCCCGTCGATGTCAGCGAGCACCACATCGAGCGCGAAGTCCGCGCCGGTCGTGACCGAGGTCGCGGTCCAAGCGGTGCCGTTGCCAGCGTCGTTCGAGTACCAGTCGAGGCTGTCGTCCTCGGAAGACGCCGAAGCGACGTCCAGGTCACCGTCACCGTCGATGTCCCCCACGGCCACGGCGGAGGCGCCGTCGGCCAGGGCGGAGATCGTCGTGGTGGTCCAAGAGGAACCGTCGCCGAACGTGTTGCCGTACCAGGCGATCCGGTCATCGATGCTGGAGGCGGAGATCACGTCGATGTCGCCGTCGCCGTCGATGTCGCCCGCCGTGACGTCACGAGCGCCATCCGCGGACGTGGTAATGGTGCTGGCCACGAAGGCACTACCGTCACCGTTCGTGTTCTCGTACCACGCGATCTTGTCGTCGGTCGCGGAGGAGGAGATCGCGTCCATGTCACCGTCGCTGTCGAGGTCGACCGCGTGCACACCGTTCGCACCCACCGCCGAGGACGTGATGACGGCCTCGGGGTTGTAGGACGGCTCGGGCAACGAAAGACCGTTGGCGTACCAACCGATCGTGTTGTTGTTGGCGGAAACGCCGACCAGGTCGAGCTTCCCGTCCCCGTCCACGTCACCGATGACCACTTCGCGGGCACCGTCGGCGGTCGTCGAGACGTTCGTTGCCGACCAGGTCAGGCCTTCACCGTCCGTGTTCTCGTACCACGCGATCTCGTCGTCGTTCGTCGAGGCCGATGCGACGTCGAGATCTCCGTCTCCGTCGAGGTCCGCGACGGCCACGCCACGGGCGCTGTCCGCCGTGGCGGCGATCTGGTGCGTTGCCCAGACGGAGCCGTTGCCGACCGTGCTCTCGTACCAGACGATTCGGTCGTCGTTGGCCGAAGCGGAGACACAATCGATGTCCCCGTCGCGATCGAAGTCGATTGCAACGACGGCCTGGGCGCCGTCGGCGGTGGTCGAGATGATCGTCTCGGTCCAGGCAGAGCCGTCACCGTTGTCGTTCGAGTACCAGGCGATCGTGTCGTCGTCCTGGGATGCCGACAGGACATCGAGGTCACCGTCGCCATCGACGTCCGCGACGGTCACCGACGTGGCAAAGTCCGCCAGGATCGTGATCGTGTGCGAGGTGAAGACGGTCCCGTCGCCGAGGACGTTTTCGTGCCAGGTGATCGTGTCCGTGTCCGCAGCCGCCGAGATGACGTCGATGTCGCCGTCGCCATCGATGTCACCCACCGATACCGACTGAGCGTTGTCCGCGGTGATCGAGATCGGGATCTCGACCCACGCCGTGCCGTCCCCGAGCGTGTTCTGGTACCAAGCGATCTTGTCGTCCTGTGAGGAGGCGGACACGACGTCCATGTCTCCGTCACAGTCCAGATCGATCGCAACGACCGAGGTCGCACCGTCGGCCGTGCTCGAGACCAGCGTCTCTGTCCAGGCCGAGCCGTCTCCGTTGTCGTTCGAGTACCAAGCGATCTTGTCGTCGATGAAGGAGGCGGTCAGCGCATCGAGGGTGCCGTCACCGTCGATGTCGGCGAGGAAAGCGCCTTCGGCGAAACTCGCCGAGCTCCCGATCACCGTCTGGGTTCCGAACGAGGCCTGAGCGGAGAGCGCTGCGCCCAAGGTCAGGCCGGCGGCCGCGCTGATGAGGGGATGGCGCAAGCGCCATCGGATCTGAGAACTGGTGTTCATGATCGTGGTTCTGTGGGGCTTCTACACCGATCTGACGAAACCGGCGTCTTGGGGGGGGTGGATGGAGGGGATGGGAGACGAGGGCCGACGCGGGGCCGGACACGACCGTGGGCTATTATGCGACATCCAACAAAACGCCGCAACGAAGGCGCTGTCGGAGAGCCTCTCCGTCACCTTCGGCCCCTTGCGAACGGGGGAGGCGAACGGTGGACGGGAGAAAATTTTTCGCCCGGCAAGGCCACCCTCCGGCTCCTAGGTGCCTCCGGATTCCGGTAGACGCCGCACCCAGCGTACGCGCAATCCGAGAATCGCACTACGGCCAGATCGGGCTGATTCCGTGGACCGGACGCCGGGGGGTCGCACGCCCGTTTCGCCCTCAGGATCGTGGTCCCATGGCCAGGGTCAGCCGCGCGAGAGCACGCGAATAGAGCTTGCGCACGGCGTCCTCTCCTCGCCCGGTCCGAGCGGCGAGCTCGCGGTGGGAGAGCCCTTCGACCTGGCGCAGGAGCAGGACCTCGCGCAGCTCCTCGGGGAGGCTCTTCAGGGCCCGTTCCAGCCGCTCGTAGGTCTCTGGGTCGCGGTAGCCAGGCTCGGACCCGGGGGCCGCCAGGCCCTCGCGGTGCGCCTCGCTCAGGGGCTCGTCGCCTGCCCGTTTCAGGGCTCCGTAGGTGTCCGCCCGGTCCCGGATCTTGTTCAGGACCAGGGTGCGCAGGAAGCGTTGGAGGCTGCCTTCTCCACGGTATTCGAAGCCAGGAAGGGCCTTGAAGGCGTCCAGGGCGACGCTCTGGAAGACGTCTTCGCTCTGCAGGTGTCGCCGGAGCCCCTCGCCCAGGCGCATTCGCACGGCCAGGAGCAGGGCATCGTGGTAGCGGTCGAAGAGCTCGTTCCAGGCCTCCTGATCCCCCGCCCGGATCCGGCGGACGAGCTCGAGCGACTCGCTCTCGAAGGCGTCCTCGAAGGCGCCAACGGGGGGCTCGGTGGGATCCATGGTGCGGCTTGGCCAACGGGGGGAGCCCCGCTCGACAGCCCTACCACAACGGGAACGAGCTGACCTGTCAAACCGGGCCGCCGCTGCCTTCGAGGTCCAGGCGCGAACCGGCCAAGGATGGTGTCGTGCGGCCCCGGTCCTGGGGCACCGTTGGGGAGTCCCAACAACGGGACCAAACAGCACTCCAGCTCAACTCCGGGCCGCTCCCGGGCCGATCCCTCCATTCATGCGTCCCCCCCCGCTCTCGTCCCTGCGGCCTTCGCGGACCAGAGGACTTTCCATGATCGAAGTCCTCGTCGCGACCGCGATCCTGTCCATCACGTCCCTG
>JAJDEW010000141.1 GCA_029259595.1 Planctomycetota bacterium
GGCGCGCCGGCGGACAAGAACGACGGGCGTGCCTACGCCTTCGAGCAGTTCGGCAACGACTGGATCCAGACGGCCACGTTCGCTCGGCAAGGCTTGCCGGACTCCTGCAAATTCGGCACCGCCGTGGCGATCGACGGGAGCATCGCCGTGATCGGCGCCCCCGGAGTCCAGACCCGCGAGGGGAGCGCCTGCGTCTTCGAGCAGCACTACGGCAACTGGGAGGTCGCGACGGAGATCCTGCCGGACATCCATGACGCCGGCGAGGGGAGCTTCGGCCTGCACGTGGCCGTCCATGGCGAATCGCTCTTCGTCAACATCGGCCTGGACGACGCCCCGGTGTTCGGAGCCTATGCCGGCGCCATGAACGTCTTCCGCCGGCCGCCCGGGCCCGACACGACGAGCAAGGGCGAGGGCGAAACCGAAGAGGACGACGGCCTCCAGGATACGTCGGGCTGACCTGCCTCCGGCTCGAGCTCGCGTGTTTCCCCGTTCTCTCGCCGCTTGGCGGGCCGTCCCCGACCGCGAATGGGGCCGAGCGGTCCTGGACTTCGTGCTGAGGCGGGCCAGCGGCGTCCGGGATTCGGACAAATGCGAGTTTCTTCCCCCCTGATGAGGGGGACAAGGGGAAGATGGAAGCTCTTTCCGGATTTCTCACCATGTTCAACACCCGATCGATCCGCTCCGTCGCCCTGACTTTCGCCCTCGCCGCGCTACCCGCGGCCCAGAGCGGAACCTGGGTCCAATCCGACAAGCTCGTCCCCGCCGAGGGGTATGCCGAGGTGGACAACCTCTTCGGCCGGGCCATCTCCCGCTCGGGCAAGGAGCTCGCCGTCGGGGCCCCTGGAAACGGAACGACGGCGGGGTCGGTCTACTTCATGGCCGCTTCTTCGGGGCGCTGGTTCCACGCGGAGTCGATCCAGCCGGATTGGCCGATCGTGGGCGAGGACTTCGGGCGCACCGTGGCCTTCAGCGGAGACCTGCTGTTCGTCGGGGCTCCGCTGGCGGACGGCAACCGCGGTGCCGTCTACGTCTTTCGCAGAACGGCGGGCGTGTGGAATCAGGAAGTGCGTCTGACGCCACCTTCGATCTTCGCGTCCCTCGGTGAATATGACTTCGGCCGTTCGATCCGCTTCAAGAACGATCAGCTGCTGGTCGGCGCGCCGGCGCGCGGCAAGGTCTACGTCTACGGCAACGTCGATCAAGACTGGCTCCTGACGACGACGCTGTGCCCGTTTCCGGAGGCGCGCGGCTTCGGCTACTCCGTGCACTTCAATGGGACGATGGCTCTGATCAGTGCGCCCGATGACGAGGCGGTCTATCTGTACTCCTATTCGCCGCAAGAGCCGAGCTGGACCCTCATTCAACGGATCCAGGCGCCCGTAGCGAACCCCGACTTCGGTTACGCGATCGCCGTGAGCGGCCCCCGCATGGCGATCGGATCCCCCGAGTCGAATGGCGGCTGCGTCTACTACTACGAGCGCGTCGGAGTCGAGTGGCTGCACGTCGCGACCATCCCGGCACCGTCCTTCGTGCGCGCCGAGTTCGGATACGCGCTCGACATCGAGGGTGCCAACCTCATCGTGGGAGCGCCGGCACGCCGTACACGCGATGGCCGCGCAGCCGTCTACAGCCAGGACCCGACGGGTGCTTGGACCCTGGTTGGAGAGATCGTGCCCGACACGAACCTCTCCAACACCGGCAGCTTCGGCTATTCGGTCGCGATGATCGGTAGCCTGGCCTACGTGAACATCGGCCTGGACGACGCCCCCGTCTTTGGGCGCTATGCCGGCGCGGTCAATGTCTACCGCCTGTCCGGTGCCGCGTCGAGCGGGCTGCCCTCGACCGAAGACGACTGAGCAGGTCCGGAGCGAGCAGCTCTGCGGCCCCGCCATCGGTCCGATCCCGACGACGAGCCGTCAGGCGGAGGCGCGCCGGGGCAGGCTGATCAGGAAGCGGGCTCCTCCCGCGGGAGAGTCGAGGACCGTGACCGTACCGCCGTGGGCTTCGACGGCGCGACGCGTCAGCGCGAGACCCAGTCCATAGCCGATGCGGTTCCCTCGCCGGGCCGCGCGACCGCGGAAGAAAGGCTCGAAGATCTTCTCGCGCAGGTCCAGGTCGACCCCCGGTCCGGCATCGTCGACCGTGATCCGAACCAGGCCGTTCGTGCCGTCGATGACGACGGTCACGTGCTCGCCGTCGGGTGACCATTGGACCGCGTTGCCGACGAGGTTGCTGATGGCGAGCAGGACCGCCTCTCGGTCACCGTGGAACATCAGGTCGCCGTGGCTCTCGAAGTCCACGTTGACGTTGTGGCGCTGGGCGCGCGTCCGCTCGCGCTGGAGGCGAAAGCGCGTCTCGTCCCCGATGTCGAACGACTCCAACTCTGCGGGTCGTGCGCTCTTCGAACAGAGGGTGACGAGGTTGTCGACGACTCGACCGAAGTCCCGTAGCTCTTCGAGGTGGCTTTCGAGAACCTGGCGGTACTCGGAGCTGTCGCGCTCCTTGAGGAGAATGACCTCGGTCTCGCCCAGGAGGTTTTGAATCGGCGAGCGCAACTCGTGGGCCAGGCCGGCGGTCATCAGCTGGACGCGATCGTGCTCCGCACGGATGTTCCGCAGCATCTCGGACAAGGCGTCCGCAACGTCGCGGATTTCCTCCGGAGCATCTTGCACCGACAGGATCGCGTCCTGGGTCGGTGTGTGGATCGCACGCGCGCCGTCCGCCACTCTGGACAAGTCGTTCGCCACCTTGCGGCCGATCAAGCTGCCGACTCCGGTCGACAGGAGGCTCGCGAAGAGGGCGAAGACGAGCGCATTGGTCCAGTAGCGCTTCATGAGCGCGACCTGCGCGGTGTCGTCGAGCATGACGCCCATGTTCTTGGTCTGATCGAGCGTGTCGGTGTACCAGTGCAGACCGTTCGACAGGTCGAG
>JAJDEW010000142.1 GCA_029259595.1 Planctomycetota bacterium
CTGCTGGACGCCGTCGACCTCGATGGCGACGAACAGGCGCCGTTCGAGCCACAGGCCCTCGAGGACGACCGCGCCGCGCGCATCCGTGACGCCTTCGATCTTCGTTCCGACCCCGCCGTGGCCTACCGGACCGCCGTAGAATCCGACCGTGCCGAGGACCGTCGTCTCCGCCGACGTCCGGACCGAGCTCGCGTCGAGCTGCACGCGCACGATCGCGTTCGGTACGGGACCGGATTCGTCCGCGACGGAGAGCTGCAGCCGGCCTGCGCGCGTGGCGTACAGTGTCAGCTCGGACCAACCACCGGTCGCGAGCCGCTCAGGGACCCGTTGGTCGTAGCCGGCGAAGCCGGGCGAGGTCAGGGCGCTACCGCGCATGTCCAGGACGGGGCCGATGCGGAAGTGTCCGTCCACGTCGGTCGTCGCGACCAGGTCGGCGCGCTCGAAGCCGCCGCCCGCCAGCTCGAGGCGCGCGCCGCCGAGGGGCTCGTTCTCCCCCAAGAAGACGCGCCCTTCGACGTAACCATGGGCCGCGCGCTCGAGGCGTAGCGGCCCCGCGCGTGGCAGTTCGAGGAACTCGGTCGTCGTGCGCCACGTCGCATCGCGCGCCACTTCGATCCGGGCAACCCGGCGCTCCCCTGGACGCAGCTCGGGCAGGACGACGCGGACCTCGCCGGCCTCGCCCGTCACGAGTTCGTCCGCGAAGACCGTCTCCTTCTGCCTGCGCCAGACCATCCCGAGCGCCCACTTGTCCGCCTCCGGGTGAAGCTCCGTCTCCGGCGCCACGCTGCGGACGTCGAGGGCTACGGTCACGCCCACGGCCGCGCGCTGGGCCTCGAGAACGTGCGCGCAGGGCAGCTCGACGACGGCGAGCACGAGCTCCCCGTCCTTCTGGACGGCGACGCGTTCGACGGGTGCGGGCGCTGCAACCGCGGCCTTCCCGCGCGCCTCGCCCTCGACGAGTTGCACGGCGTCGGTCGCGGCGACGACGGGAGCATCCGGCGGCCGTACACCGCCCGTGTCGCCGCGCGCGTACCACCACCCCACGGCGGCGATGGCGAGGCCCGCGAGCACGAGCTTGCCCAGCGAGAGGCCCGCGAACACCGACAGCCCCCCGAGCGGGGAGAGCGCCGCGGCGCTGCCCGCCGGCGCCGGGTCCGTCGTGTCGACCCACGCGGCCAGCGCCGCCAGCCCACGTCCTTCACCACCGCTGCGACGGTCGAAGCGCTCGCGCAGCTCTTCGAGCCCACGCTGCAGGCGACCGCGCACCGTCGAAGGGCTGACCTCGTCGTCGCGTGCGATGTCCTCCGTGCTCGCCCCCTCGAAGAAGTGGCGCAGGATCGTCGCACGCCGCGGCTCGCGCATCGCCAGCAGCTCCTCGACGAGCAGCGCGTGCAGTTGCGCGCGCTCGACGACGACGGAGGCCGGGGCCTCGACCCCGTCTCCGGCGCGCGCCGCCTCCCGCCGCGCGCGTGCCGTGTCGCTGCGCCGACGGCCCCTGGCCGCGTTCCCCGCCACGCGCGCGAGCCAGGAACGGGGCGCTTCGAGCCCCCGCGGCGGCCGCTCGAGCACGGCCAACCAGGTGTCCTGCGCGACGTCCTCGGCGAGGTGCGCGTCCCGCACCAACCGCCGCGCGAGCTCTTTCAACCACCCCGCGTTCGCGAGCAAAGCCGTCGGATCGTGTGCCGCGTGTTCCATGCCGCAGAGGTGCAGACGTCCCCTGCCTCGTCCCCGGATTCTCGACGAAATTCGGCGGAGGAGGGCCTCGCGCCGTGTTTCCCGCCCGCCGGTCTCGCTCAGAGGCGTCGTTCCTGGATCCACGACGTCAGGGTCGGGACCACGAAGATCGTCACGGTCGCGACCAGCATGCCGCCGAAGGACGGGATCGCCATCGGGACCATCACGTCGGAGCCGCGCCCGGTCGAGGAGAGCACGGGCAGGAGCGCCAGGGCGGTCGTGGCCGTCGTCATCAGGCAGGGGCGGATGCGGCGCAGGCCGGCGCGCACGATGGCCTCGCGGACCTCGGCCTTGGTCGTGGGACGATCGTGCTCGAGGGTCTGCTTGATGTAGGTGGCGAGGACGACGCCGTCGTCGGTGGCAATCCCGAACAGCGCCAGGAAGCCGACCCAGACGGCGACGCTCAGGTTGACGGGACCGACCGCGAAGACGTCGCGCAGGTTGGCGCCGAGCAGCGTCGTGTCCAGGAACCAATCCTGGCCGTACAGCCACAGCAAAAGGAACCCGCCGGACCAGGCCACGAAGACGGCCGAGAAGACGATCAGCGTCAGGGCCGTCGAGCGGAAGCACAGCCAGAGGATCATGAAGATCAACAGGAGCGAGAGCGGCAGGACCAGGCGCAGCTTCTGCTCGGCGCGAACCTGGTTCTCCCAGTTGCCGGCAAAGCGGTAGGAGACGCCGGCGGGCAGCTGGAAGCGGCCGGTCTCGAGCGCGTTCTGGACGTGGGCGATGCAGTCCTCGACCACGTCGACCTCCGCGAAGCCCGGACGGCGGTCGAACAGGACGTGGGCGACGAGGAAGGTGTCCTCGCTCTTCAGGTTCTGTGGCCCGGGCGTGTAGCGGATGTCGGTGAGCTGTCCCAGCGGGATCTGGGAGCCATCGGCGGCCGGCACGATGATGCGCTGGAGCTCGTCGATCTCGTTGCGCAGTTCGCGCTGGTAGCGCACGCGCACGGGATAGCGCTCGCGACCCTCGACCGTGGTCGTCAGACGACGGCCGCCGATCGCGACCTCGATGACGTCCTGGACGTTCATGACGCTGAGCCCGTGGCGCGCGATCGCGCTGCGGTCGATGTCGATCTCGAGGTAGGGCTTGCCGATCAGGCGATCGGCCAGGACGGTCTCGGGCCGCACCGAGGGCACCTCGCGCAGGAGGCCCTCGAGTTCGAGCGCGACCCCTTCGATGGTCTTCAGGTCCGGGCCCTGGACCTTGATGCCCATCGCCGCGCGCATGCCGGTCTGCAGCATGATCCGGCGGGTCTCGATCGGCTGCAGCATCGAGGCGGTCGTCATCCCGGGCACTTGCCCCGCGTGCTCGATCTCCTTCCAGATGTCGAGCGGACTCTCGATCCGGTCGCGCCACTGACGGAAAACGCGGCCGTCGTCGTCGGGCACCAGCAAGCCGTCGGGGCCGCGCACGAACTCGTCCCGCGCCTCGTCGTACGCGAAGCGCAAGCGGTGGCCGCTGGCGTCCGACTTGTACTCGGGCACGTAGGTGATGATCGTCTCGACCATCGAAACGGGCGCGGGATCGAGCGCGCTCTCGACGCGACCGATCTTGCCGACGACGTCCTGGACCTCCGGGATGGAGCGGATCCGACGATCCTGCTGCTGCAACATGTCCAGCGACTCGCCGATCGAAGCGTGCGCCATCGTCACGGGCATCAAGAGGAACGAGCCTTCGTCCAGCGGCGGCATGAACTCCTTGCCGAGGCCCGGGAACACGTGCATGGCGCGCTTCCACACGGCGGTCGTGCGCAGGTCCCAACCGGTGAAGCCCACCGCGTCGGCGACCGGCGCGCCCACGCGCTCGAAGCCCAACCACGAGCACAGTCCGAGCACCATGGTGAGCGCGGGCAGCGACAGAAAGGCCAGCTTGTGCGCCAGGCACCAGCGCAGGATCGGCTCGTAGAACCAGAGCAGGAGCTGGAAGAAGGCCAGCGCGCCGAAGACGGCCAACGCGGTGAAGGCCAGGTTCGCGAAGACGCGCTCGGCGCCCAGCGGTTCCCAGAGGCGCGCGAGGCCGAAGGCCAGGGCCAGCACGAGCGCGAAGCGTCCGGCGCGCTTGATCCGGCCGCGCAGGCGCGAACCGGACGCGTCGACGGCTCTGCTCGCCCTCCCTTCCGCTTCGTCCCGCCGCCGCGCGCTGCCGCGCAACAGCAGGACCGCCACCGGCGGCAGGACCAGGAGTCCGACCAGAATCGAGGCCACGAGCGCGTAGGTCTTCGTGAACGCCAGCGGCCGGAACAGCTTGCCCTCCGGTCCCTCCATCGTGAAGACGGGCAGGAACGAGATCACCGTCGTCGCGACGGCCGTCATGACCGCGCCGCCGACCTCCGTCGTCGCCCTCAGGACCTTCCGGAAGCGCTCCTTGGCCGTGTCACGCGCCTCGAGCTTGGCCACGATGCTCTCGGTCACGACGATGCCGACGTCGACCATCGTGCCGATCGCGATCGCGATGCCGGAGAGCGCGACGATGTTCGCGTCGACGCCGAAGTGCTTCATGGCGACGAAGCAGAACAGCACGGCGAGCGGCAGCAGGCCCGCGATCAACGCCGCGCTGCGCACGTTCGCGAGCATCACGAGCACGACCAGGACCGTCACCAGGATCTCGAGCTCGAGCGCCTCGCGCAGCGTCCCGAGCGTCTCGAAGATCAGGTCCGTGCGGTCGTAGAAAGGCACGACCGTGATCCGCGACACCGTTCCGTCGTCCAGCGTCTTCGTCGGCAGGCCGGGAGCGATCTCGGCGAGGCGTTGCTTGACGCGCTCGATCACGGCCAGCGGGTTGGCCCCGTAGCGCACGACGACGACGCCGCCCACCGCCTCGGTCCCGCCCTTGTCCAAGACGCCGCGCCGCAGCGCGGGTCCGGTCGCGACGCTCGCGATCTGGCGAATCGTGATCGGCACGTTGTCGCGCACGTCCACGACCGTGTCCTCGATGTCCTCGATCGATTCCAGGAGACCGAGCCCGCGCACCACGTACTCGACGCGGTTGACCTCGATCGTGCGGGCGCCGACGTCGACGTTCGACGCCTTCACGGCGCGGAAGACCTGGTCCAAGGTCACCCCGTGCGCGCGCATCGCGTCCGGGTCGACGTCGATCTGGTACTCCTGCACGTGGCCGCCGATCGAGGCGACCTCGGCCACGCCCTCGACAGCAGCGAGGGCATAGCGCACGTGCCAGTCCTGGGTCGAACGCAGCTCGTGCAGGTCCCAACCGCCGACCGCCTGGCCGTCGGGAGCGCGTCCCTCGAGCGTGTACCAGAAGACCTGCCCGAGCGCGGTCGCGTCCGGTCCGAGCGCGGGCTGCACGCCTTCGGGCAACGTCCCGTCCGGCAGGCTCGAGAGCTTCTCGAGCAGGCGACTGCGCGACCAGTAGAACTCGACGTCCTCGTTGAAGATCACGTAGACCATCGAGAAGCCGAACATCGACGAGCTGCGGATGCTCTTGACGCTCGGCACGCCGAGCAGCGCGACCGTCAACGGATAGGTGATCTGGTCCTCGACGTCCTGGGGCGAGCGCCCGGGCCAGTTCGTGAAGACGATCTGCTGGTTGTCGCCCGTGTCGGGGATCGCGTCGACCGGGATCGGATCGCGCGGCAGACCCGCGACCTCCCAGTCGAACGGCGCGACGAGCACGCCCTGCACGGCGAGCAGGGTGGTCAGGAGAAAGACGACGAGCTTGTTTTCGAGCACGAAGCGCAGAGAGCGTGCCAGCAAGCCTTCGTCCGGTCCGAGCGGTCGGGCTGCACTCACGTCAACGCGCTCCGATCGGGGTCAAGGTGCCGCAGCGCGGCATCGCGGCGCCCATGTAGGGGTTCGCGACCTCGCCGGCGGCCTGGAGCCAGGTCGAGGCGCGATCGCCGAAGGCCATCGGGCAGGTACCCTCGGCGTACGGCACGTCGGTTGCGTGTCCGAACGTCCGTTCGAGCTCGACCATGGCGTGCGCGATCGGCTCGAAGGCGCCGCGCAGCGCTTCGAGGTCGTCGGCGCGTCGGGCGGCTTCGACCGCGGGCGCGAGCCGCGCGTGCAAGCGTGTCCAGGCCTCGCGCGACTCTCCGTGCAACAGCGCGTCGTCGACTTGGGCGAAGGCGGCGGCGAGCCCGGCGACCGCCGTTCGCGCCGTTTTGGTGTCGTCCGTGGTCAAGGCCGTCTGGAAGCGCAGATAGTCGTCGAAGGCCGGTTGGATCGACATCCGGAACTCTTCGACCTCATAGCCGTGAACATGCGACGTCTCACCCTTGATCGACATCATGCTGGGCTGTGCGCGAATCTGCATGGCGCTGTCGATGCGGAAGGCGCCGTTCGTGACGACGCGCTCGCCCACGGCGAGCCCCGCCGCGACGACGTAGAAACCCTCCGCCTTCGCACCGACCACGATCTCGCGACCTTCGTAGGTCGGCTCCTCCGCGTCCGCGAGCTCGACGTAGCACACCGCGCGCTTGCCGGTCAGCAGCACGGCCGAGGCCGGCACGACGAGCGGCATTTCCTCCGCTTCCGCCCCCACCAGCCCGAGCGCTTCGGCCCGGACCAGATCCATGCCGCACACGTCGCAGTGACCCGGCCCGTCCTTGACGATCTCCGGATGCATCGGGCTGACCCACTTGCCGGCCAGGCGCCGATCCAGGAGGCGTCCGTGGGCTCCCATCCGGGCCCGCGCCACCGCGCGCACGAACATGCCCGGCTTCAGGCGTCCGTCGCTGTTGTCGACGTTCACGCGCACCTTCACGGTCCGCGTGCGCGCATCGACGATCGGATCGATGAAGGAGATCTTGCCGTGCAGAACGCTGCCGGGCAGCCCCTCGGCCTCGAGCGTCACCTCCTGGCCGTACTGCAACCAGGGCAGGTCCTGTTCGTAGGCGTCGAGCCGCACCCACAGGTGCGTCAGGTCGGCGATGCTGTAGATGTGCGTCCCGGTCTGGACGTAGGCGCCCTCGTCGAGGTCCTTGTGCACGACGACGCCCGACACGGGCGACGACAACGTCACGTGGTCCTCGGCCGTTCCACGCGCGACGATCTCGTCGACCTGCGCCTCGCTCAGGCCCCAGAGCACGAGCTTCTCGCGCGCCGAGCGGTAGGCGCGCCCGTCGCTGGCCGTCAGGAAGTCGCTCTCGGCCCCGGTCTCCTCGAGGCGACGATGCGCCGCCAACAGCTCCTCCTGCGCGGTCGTGAGCTCGGGGCTGTAGAGCCGCACCAGGTGGTCGCCGGCCTCGACGCGCACGCCGGTGTAGTCGACGAACAGCCGGTCGAGTCGTCCGGGCACCCAGGCCGAGATCGAGCGCATCGTCGTCTCGTCGAAGTCGACCTTGCCACTCATGCGCACGGCGCGGTCCACGAAGCGACGCTCGACCGGCGCGGTCTCGATGCGCGCCAGGCGCCGCGCATCCTCCGACAACGTGAGCGTGCGCTGGCCCTCGCCATCGGAGCTGGACGGGACCAGATCCATGCTGCACACCGGGCAATCGCCGGGATCGGGCAGACGGATCTCGGGATGCATCGGGCAGGTCCAGACGTCGGCCTCGATGGCCGCGTTCGCCGCACCGTTCGTCAGCGCGCCGTGACCCTGTTCCGACGACCAGCGGCCGATCAGGAAGGCGAGCGCCAGGACGAAGAGGAATCCGAGCAAGAGCTTCGTGTTCGTCATTCGAGGTCTCCTCCGACGACCGTGCGCAGGCGGGCACGGCTCTGGTGGTGGTCGCGGCAGGCGCGCCAGTAGGCCTTCTCCAGCTCGAGCCGCCTGCGCTCGGCGTCGACCAGTTCGTACAGCGGCGCCTTGCCGGCGCGGTAGGACACCACGGAGAGCTCGAAGGCCTCCGTCGCGCGCGGCAGGAGCGAATCGCGCACCAGCGCGATGCGTCGGGCGGCGTCGTCGACGGCGAAGATCCGATCCGCGATCTGAGCTTCGAGACCCGCTTCGGCGTCGTCGAGGCGCGCCCGTGCGGCGCGACGCGCGTGGTCGGCGCCGCGTCGACGCGCGCCGTTCTTCTGCCCCCAGATCGGCAGGCTCAAGGACAAGCTCACCGCCAACGGATCGTCACCGCTGCCGTCGGTCCCGGGCGCGAGGGCCGATCCCGTCTGGATCCAGTCGACGCCGAGCGCGAGGTCGGGTCGGGTCGCGAGCTTTGCCAGCCGGCGCGCCGTGTCCGAGCCCGCCAGCTCCTCGTTCAGGACGAGTAGCGCGGGGTTGTGGATCCGCGCGGTCGCGAGCAGTTCGTCCGCGTCGAGCCGCGCGACCTCGGGCTCGAACAACTCGGGGCGCACGTCGAGCGCCGCGGCCGGATGGTTCATCGCCGCAGCCAGTCGCGCGACGAGCGCCGGCCGCAGGTCCTCGAGGCTCGCGAGGTCGTTCTCGAGCTCACCGATCTCGAGCTGAAGACGCAGGAGATCCTCCTGACGCCCGCCGGATTGGATGCGGCTCTGGACCACGGGTTCGAGCCGGCGC
>JAJDEW010000143.1 GCA_029259595.1 Planctomycetota bacterium
CAACGAGCCGCCCCAATCCCCCTGAGGCGCTCGTCCCGCGCGGTACACAAAAACGCGGGACCCGCGGCGTTCCGCTGAGCCCCTTGCGCATCGCTTGACGTAGCAGGAAGCGCCGGCAAGCACGGATCGTCGCCGCAGGGCGTTGCACGACGGAAGCGCGTTTCCCCAAACGCAGGCCCTGACACTCTCGAAGCCCAGAGTGGTCTCTTGTCGGGTCGAGTTGGGGTGTTCGCTCGCGGCGCGTTCGAGGCGGATCTGGACATCGGAGACCGACTAGCACCGGTGCCCAGCAATCGGGATAGGGTTACTAGGGCCACGCGAGGTCTCATTTCAGTGCATGAACCCTGGGCTGATATCCTTCCATCAAGAGAGGTATGCTCCCATCGGCACTGGACTGATCCATCGCAAGATCGACGCTGATGCATTCACTCAAGAACCGCTTGTTTGTGCGCGAGAGGGCGCTCGGATCGCTCGCTTCTTCCCTCAGGACGACGCAATCGAGGATATTCTTGTGCCTGTATTGCGGGACCCAGATGACCTCGAGGCAGGAGTGCAGCATCTGCTTCTCCGAAGACTTCATGGTGCCCAGCTTGCCTGACCTGATTCAGCTTCAGGAAAACCTGGCCTCCTTTGACGCGATAAGACAAGTAGTGAATGAGGCAATGGATGGGGACAACAGGTGAGGCTAGTCCTTCTGACCGCTCGAAACCGCGTTGCCCCTTTACATGCGTGATTGGCTCACTCAGGTGAGACCTGCTGGTGCGGAAGAGGGGACTCGAACCCCTACACCTTGCGGTACAGGAACCTAAATCCTGCGCGTCTACCAGTTCCGCCACTTCCGCAGTGAGGTGCGGATTGTAGCGACCTCGGACGGAAGATGGCCCGTGGGAAGGGCGGGCTCGGTGGGTTGCGTGGGGCGGCGTATTGCGGAGGCTCCACGCTCCCTCAGGGATTCGTTCGCAGGGCGTAGACCCAGGACGGGGCTCCTTCCTTGCCGGAGGGATTCGTGGCCGCGAGGTAGGCGCGCGAGCCGTCGAGGCTGAAGCGGGCGCGTGAGTTGGGGACCAGGTGGCCGCCGTCTTCCGAGGGCAGGTCGACTTGCCAGAGCAGCGTGCCGGCGGGCGAGAAGGCGCGGAAGAAGCCGGCCTGGCCGAAGCCCGGGGCGCCGCCGGCGAGCAGGAGCTCGGCGTTCGGCGACAGGATCGGTCCGTGCAGGATGCCGCCGTCGAAGAACTCCCACATCTCGTCGCCGACGGCGTCGACTGCGACGAGGCGGCTCAGGCTGCGCACGAGGTAGCTCGTGCCGTTCGGGTTCGTCGTGGGCATGCTCATGCCGTTCGCAGGGAAGCCCGCGTAGCGCCACTCCAAGGCGCCCGAGTCCGGGTCGAACGACTCGAGCCCCCAGCCCGCGGTCGAGCGAAAGGACGCGAGCAGGATCGAGCCGTCGGCCGCGACCGCCGGTTGCGCCTGCGGTTGGAGCAGCGGGTCGGTCTGGCTGCCGACCGAGACCGCGAAGCGTTGCGCGCCATCGACCAGCCGGAAGGCGTACAGGAGCTTCGAGTTGAAGCCGACGAACAGCGAATCGACCGGGCCGCCGTGCAGCGACGGGCCGAAGACGATCTCGGCGCCGATCTGTCCGAACTCGACGATCGCCGGCGTGCCGGTCTGGGTCCAGGCCGCTCGTCCCGCCGGAGTGACCGCCACGACACCGGGGCCCCCGAAGTCGGTCACGATGCAGATCTCGCCGCTCGGTGCGATGTTCGGGCCGGCGATCACACCCTGCGAACCGGAGACGACGAAGGTCCACTTCGAGGTACCGTCCGGGTTCACCGCGTGGAGCGTGGCGTCGGTGCCGACCGGATCGGCGACGAAGTAGACCGTGCCGTCGGCACCGACCGCCGTCGGTCCCTGGGCACCTTGGCCTTGGCCGTCGAAGGTCCAGCGCTGTGTTCCGTCCGGACGGAGCGCGTGCAGGATGCCGTCGATGTCGTTGACGTAGACCGTGCCGTCCGGCCCCAGCGCGGGGCGGTGGAGGATCAACGACGAGTCGATCGGCGCCCGCCAGACGACGCGTCCGGAGGGTGCGGGCGCGACGACGGGCGACGCGAGCGCTTGGGCCGAGGCCGTGCCGGCCAAGGCGCAGAGCACGGGGGCGGACAGCGACGCGAGGAGGGACGCGTGAAGCTTCGAGTTCATGACGCTCCGTTCGAGATCGGTGGAGAGGGGGAACGGGGGAGCAGGGCGGAGAGGCCCCGGGGGCGTGAGCCCTGTCGAAGAGGTTAGGGGTCCAGCCCCTGTCCCGAAACCCAAGTTGCATTCGGGGTGCTCGGACGGGCGCGGAGGCCGCTTGCACCAGGCCTGGTCCGGAAAACCACGACCGCGCGAGTCCTCCGCGCTCGCCGCGTCATCTCGTCGTTCGAGGGGCGCGAGCTCCGACGAGAGCACCACGACGAGGACTCAGGATGAAGACGATGATCTTGGCAGGGGCCGCTCTGGCGGCGTGTTGGGTGTCCGTGCCGTTGGCGCAACCGGGGGACGATGCCGTCGCCTGGCGCTTCGGTCCGTTCCAGCAGACGATCCGCGCGGCCCAGGGCGAGGCCAAGTCGATCCTGATCTACTTCTGGATGCCCGGGAGCGACAATTGCACGCGGATGTACGAAGAGACGCTGCAGAGCGAGGAAGGGGCGCGGGCCACCGAGTCGTTCGTTTGCTACAGCGCGAGCCCCGGCGATCCGGCGGGCGCGCAGCTCTTCGAGCGCTACGGCATCACCACGGTTCCCGCGATCCGGATCGCGACGCCGTCGGGAGATCTGGACGACGGGCTGGACGGCTTTTCGGACGTCGCGACCTTCGTCGCCGAGCTGGCGCGGGTCGAGCGCAAGGAGGGAACGCTCCGCGACCTCCTGGCGCGCAGCGCCGCCGAACCGGACGACCTGGACCTGCGCAACCTGTTGGCCGGCAAGCACCTGGACCTCGGGGACCAGGCCGAACACGATCGGCTGCAGCAGTCGATCCAGGACGATGATCCGAAGGGCGAGACGGTGATCGGTGCGCAGCTGCACTTCGGTGCGCTGACGACCGAGGTCATCGGTTCCGCGCAGCGCCCCGACGAGCTCGACCTCGAGCGCGTGCGCACCCACGTGCGGGCGATCCTGCCGGAGGCTCCGCGCTTCAACGGCTTGACGTTCCTGGCGGGTCTCGAGGACGCGCGCGGCGACTTCGAGGCTTCGCTGGCGGTCTACCGTGAGGCCTGGGAGAACGTGCCCGAGGCGCGCGTCCTGAACTGGGGCGACTTCCTGGCGCGGCACTTCTGGTCCGAGCGCGAGCTCGCGAGCAAGGAGGACAAGGCGCTGGCGCTCGACATGGCGCGGCGCGCGGTCGCGCGGGCCGAGCTCATGAAGGCCGGCAGCGACGACGGCTTTGGCAATCGCTACTCGGGCGACGACTACGACCGCTGGTTGGCGCAGCGCCTCGACGTGCTCGCGCGTTGCGCCTACATGAACGGCGCGCGCAAGGAGGCGATCGACGTGCTCGAGCGCATGCTCGAGCTGGACCCCGACAACCCGGTCTACGCCCAGCGCCTCGAGCTCTACGGCAAGCGCAAGCCCGATCGCGTTCTGGCGCCGTACCGGGACTCGCGCCCGGTGTGGTCGCCGGACGGTCGCTCGCTCCTGTTCACGTCGGACCGCTTCGGGCACGAAGACCTGTTCGTTCACGAGTTCCGCAAGAAGAAGGAGCGGCGCCTGACGCGCTTTCGGGGCAACGAGCAGTCGGGGGCTTGGTCGCCGGACGGCAAGGAGATCGCCTTCCACTCCGACCGTTTCAAGACCACGGGCATCTACGTCGTGCGGGCCAACGGCAAGGACGAACGGGCCCTGTTGCCGCTCGAGGGCGTGAACCCGTGGGCGGTTTCGGATCCCTGCTTCTCGCCGGACGGCAAGGAGCTCGCGTACACGACGACGGAGAACGGCAAGTCCGAGATCGCGGTCGTCGCGCGCGACGGCTCGAGCAAGCGCATCCTGACCGCGGAAACGCCGAAGACGGACATGCAGCCGACGTGGCGCGGCGATCGGATCCTGTTCATGTCCAACCGCAACGGGGACAGCGACGTCTGGGCCATCGCGCCCGACGGCTCCGACGAGGTCAACGTCACCAACGCGCCGAAGAACTCGTGGGACATGGATCCCGACCTGTCTCCCGACGGCGACCAGATCGTGTTCTCGTCGTGGCGCAGCGGGCAGTGCGAGATCTGGGTCATGGCGGCTGACGGTGCCGATCCCCGACCGCTGACGGACGACCCCGCCGTGGACCGCCACCCGCGCTGGTCCCCCGACGGCAAGCGCATCGCGTTCGACCGCGAGTTCCCCGACGGGAGCGCACGTATCCTGGTCATGAACGCGAGCGGTGTCGGGCCCGAGCCCCTGAATCCCTGAGAGCCGCCGTCCTGCCGGCACTCCGGGTTGCCCCTGCCGCTGGCGGGGGTCGAGAGGGGGGCGGATGGGCCTCGCTTCTCGTTCAGCCCGCGGCGGAGTGCGCCGCGGGCTGCTTCTCAATCCTTCTTCTTGTCCAGGAGGCCGCCGAGCTTCTTCTTCAAGAGCTCGCGCGCCCCGTCGTCGCCGACGCGCTCGTCGAGAACCTTGCCGGCCTTGTCGAGGACCTTGTTCGTCGCGTCCTCGACGGTCGTGTCGAAGCGTTCCTCGAGCGTTCCGCGCAGGTTGCCGAGCACGTCGCCCGAGAGCGTCGTGCCACCGACCTCGACGGTGGCCTTCAGGACGGCCTCGAAGATCGCCGACGCGATCTGGGGAATGGTGGCGCCGTTCTCATGGTTGCCGAGCTCGGTGACGATCAGCTCGGGGAGCTGCACGCGCGTCTTCGCCAGGCCCTGGGCGACGCCCAGAAGCTCGACGCTGACGGTGACGTCGCGGATCACGATGCGTTCGATGCGGAACCTCTGCGAGGCAGGATCGGACTTGTCGTCGTCCGGTGGCGGAGGCTTCGTCGCATCGGACTCGAAGCGCTTCAAGCGCTCGAGCAGGGGCTCGTAGTTCATGCCCTTCGAGCTGCGTTCGAGCGCGAGCGTGATGCCTTCGCTCAGGAACTCGCGCACGTCGAACACGTCCGAGCGCACGGAGGCCAGGTCGACGACGAGCCGCGTGTGTCCCACCGAGACCAGCGGTGTGTCCGAGAAGCCCGGAGGGTTGGCGATGGCCAGGGTCCCCAGCTCGAACTCGCCGGAGAAGATGCCGACGTCGGCTTCCTCCAGATTCGTCGGAGTGCCCAGGACGTACGTGCCACCGCGCTCGACCGCTTCGATGACGGCGGCGTCGAGGAGGGTGAAGGCGACCCCCACAAGGAGGAGGGCGATCAGCCCGAAAACGACGGTGATACGGATCAGGACTTTCATGGGGCATTCCTCGGGCAGCGGCCTAACGTAGCGCGACGCGCTCGGCGTCACGAGCCCGCTCCCATGCCTCCCTTCTACATCGCCCTGCTCACGGTCAACGTCGCCGTCTTTTGTCTCTACGGTTGGGACAAGTGGTGCGCGAAGCGCCAGCGCGGGAGGGTCCCCGAGTCGACCCTGGCCCTGCCGGCGGCCTTCCTCGGCGCACCCGGGGCCTGGCTCGGCGTCTACGCCTTTCGACACAAGACGCGCAAGAAGAGCTTTCTCCTCAAACTGTCGCTCGCCACGCTCGCGAACGGCTTGTGGTTGTGGCTGTTCCGGGACGCGCTGCCCTTCTGAGGGCGGCGAAGCGGTGGCCGGATGAGGGTGCAGCGGGCACAATGACGCGCTCTCGTCGCCACCCCGGCCGTTTCGGCCCGACCCCGTGATCCCGAGGAGCGGGAATGACCCCCCGGACCATCCGCCCTGCGGCCTCCCTGGCCGCCCTGTGTCTGTTCGCCTCCACCAGCTTGGCGCAGGCCGCCGCGCGGCCCGAGTTCCACGTCGTGACGGACGTCGCGCTCGATCCGAGCGGTGCTTCCGAGGCCCGCTTCCAGCTCGTCCTGCGCGACGGCCAGATCGTGGACGTGCGACCCGTCGACAGCGAGCTCCCGCCCGGAGCGCGCATCATCGAAGGCCTGGGCCGCCTGGCCTTGCCCGCCTTCATCGACGGGCTGACCCGCGCCGGTGTCGAGGCGCCGGAGCCGGTGAAGGACCAGGACCTTCCGGTGCCGGAGAACGCCGACGTGCGCGTCGACATGCGTCTCGCGAACCGCAAGGGAGTGCAGCCGGCGTTCCGGGCCAACGAGGCGCTGGCCTTGGACGAGGCGGCCGGCAAGGCCATGCGCGAGGCGGGCTTCGGTGCCGCGCTCGTGGCGCCGGGTGGACAGCTCCTGGCGGGAACCAGCGTGCTCGCGACGGCGCGCGAAGCGGCCATGCGCGACGTCGTGCTCGTGCCCGACGTCTTCGCGCATGCCGAGTTCGCCGCGAGCGGGCCGGGCTATCCGAGCACGCTGATGGGCTACATCGCCCAGCTGCGCCAGTTCTTCCTCGACGTCCGCCATCAAGCCGAGCTGCACGAGCGCTACGAGGCAGGCTTGCCGGGACCGCGGCCGCCCTTCGACGCGGACCTCGCGGCGGGACTCGGGATCCTGGACGGCAGCGTGCGGCTCCTCTGCCACGCCGAGACGTCGCGCGACGTCGAACGCTGGCTGAAGCTGGCCGATCAGTTCGGCTTCCAGCCGGCCTTCAGCGGCGGCCGCGATGCCTGGCGCGTGGCCGAGACGCTGAAGGAGCGCGAGATCCCCGTGATCCTGACGCTCGACTGGGGCGAGGAAGCGGACGACCCCGACGCGAAGAAGAAAGACAAAAAGAAGGACAAGGGCAAGGCCAAGGACAAGCCCGGGAAGAAGCAAGCGGACGAGCCCGACGACGAATCCGAGGGCGAGCCTGACGACGAATCCGCGTCCGAGGACGACGCTGTCGAAGGCGACGAGAGCGCCGACGACGCGCCCGAGGAAGACTGGACGTACCTCGAGCCGCTCGAGCTGCGGCGCGAGAAGCGTCGGTTGTGGGAGGAGACGCGCGACGGTGCGCTCCGCCTGCACGAGGCGGGCGTCACGTTCGCCTTCGGAACCGCCGCCGACGGCCCGAAGGACCTCCTGAAGCGCGTGCGCGATCTGGTCGAGGCCGGGTTGCCCCAGGACGTGGCCCTGGCCGGCTTGACCGAGAACGCGGCCGCGATCCTCGGCGTGCGCCGGCTCGGCAAGCTCGAGCCCGGTTTCGACGCCACCTTCACGCTGTGGACCGCGAATCCCTTGACGGACAAGAAGGCGCAGGCCGCCTGCATCGTCATCGACGGCTATCCGGTCGAGTTCGAGATCAAGGACAAGGACAAGGGGACGGGCGAAGGTCCCGCCGAAGGCGTCGACGTCACCGGCACCTGGAACTTCGTCTCGACCGGAGAGGACGGCCGCGCGAACGCGTCGACGACCCAGCTCGAGATGGACGAGGACGGGACCGTCACGGGCTCGGTCGAGGGCACGAATCCGATGGACGGCTCGGCGCTCGCCTACGACGTCGAGGGACGCGTCGAGGGCACGCGACTCTTCCTCGAGGCTTCGATCACGATGGACACGATCACGGTCGAGCTCGAGCTGGACCTCGAGATCGACGGCGACACCCTGCGGGGCGACGCCAAGGCCAAGGTGCCCTTCTCCGAGGAGCCGATGAACTCGAAGGTGGAAGCCACGCGTGAGCCCGGGCGCAGTGCGACCGAGGACGACGAGGACGAGCACGACCATCCGCACCACGCCATCTTCCGCCGCTAGAGGATCCGAACCATGAAGAACCAAGCCCTTCGAAGCTTCCTGGCGGTCCTCCTCGGAGTCGCTGTCTTTGCCGCGGACGAGCCCAAGGAAGGCGCCCGTCACCCGATCGAGACCGACGCTTCCCGCGAGCCGCGGCTCTCGACCGGCGGCGACGTGTTGATCCGCAACGTCACGATTCATTCGGCGATCGAGCCGGCCTACGTCGGCGACGTGCTCGTGCGCAACGGTGACATCGCCGAGATCGGAGTCGAACTAACGGCGCCCGAGGGCGTCACGGTCATCGACGGCACCGACAAGCACCTGGCGCCGGGCGTGATCGACACGCACTCGCACATGGCGATCGAGCGGGGGATCAACGAGGGCACGCTCTCGATCACGGCCGACTGCGACATCTCCGACGTCATCAACGCGGACGACCTGACGATCTACCGCGCCCTGGCCGGCGGGGTCACGACGGTCCAGTGTCTGCACGGCTCCGCCAATGCGATCGGTGGCCGCAGCGAGGTCCTCAAGCTGCGCTGGAAGGAGACGGCCGACGCGCTGCGCTTCCCCGACGCGCCCCAGGGCATCAAGTTCGCGCTCGGCGAGAACCCCAAGCGTTCGAACTGGGGGGATCGCGGAGTGCGCTTTCCTGCGACGCGGATGGGCGTCGAGTCCGTCTTCCAGCGCGCCTTCCGTCGTGCGCAGGAGTACCGCGCCGAGCTGGAGGCGTACGAGGCCCGCCGGGCCGCTGGCGAGGATCCGGCACCGCCGCGGCGCGACGTGCGGCTCGACGTCTTGGTCGGCATCCTGGAAGGGAACGTCGGCGTCCACTCGCACTGCTACCGGGCCGACGAGATCCTGATGCTCTTGCGGACGGCCGAGCGCTTCGGCTTCCGCATCAAGACGCTCCAGCACGTGCTCGAGGGCTACAAGGTGGCGGCCGAGATCGCCGCCCACGGCGCCGGAACGTCCACCTTCAGCGACTGGTGGGGCTACAAGCTCGAGGCCTACGACGCGATCCCGCAGAACGCGGCGTTGCTCGACGAAGCCGGCGTGGTTTCGACAATCAACTCGGACTCGGGCGAGCTCGTCCGTCACCTCTACGTCGAAGCCGCGAAGTCGATGCGCTACACCGACCTCGGCCCGGTGGAGACGCTGCGACTCGCGACCTTGAACTCGGCCATCCAGCTCGGCATCGACGACCGCGTCGGTTCGATCGAGGTCGGCAAGGACGCCGACCTGGCGCTCCTGACGGCGCAACCGCTGTCCGTCTACGCCCGCGTCGAGCTGACGTTCGTCGACGGTGAGATCGAGTTCCAGCGCGCCGACGTGTTCGGCCTGGACGAGGGCTCGGTGCCCGCGCACGAGCACGCGCGCCAACCGCTCGTCGAGGCCTCCTACGATCCGGACGGCGGCGAGGCCATCGCGGTCACCGGAGGTACCTTGCACCCGGTCTCCTCGGACGCGATCGAAGCCGGTACGTTGCTCATCCAGGGCGGCAAGATCGTCGACATGGGCACCGACGTCGCGATCCCCGCCGATGCGCGCGTGATCGACGCCGCCGGCCTCCACGTCTGGCCGGGGATGATCGCCCTGAACACCGACGTCGGTCTGCGCGAGATCGGTTCGGTCCGCGGCAGCGTCGACGACGCCGAGATCGGCGGCAACCAGCCCGACGTGCGGGTCACCGCCTCGATCCACGCCGACAGCGCGCACATCGACGTGACACGAACCGGCGGCGTGACGCGCACGCAGACCGCGCCCCAGCAAGGCGGACCGCTCCTGGGACAGTCCGCGGTGATTCGCCTCGCAGGCGACACCTGGGAGGAGCTCCTGGTCAAGGATCGCGACATGCTGCACATCGCGTTTCCGCGGGTGCGCAACGACGACGAGAAGAAGGAGGTGCCGGAGGAGATCAAGGAGCTGGCGGAGCTCTTCGACGAGGCGCGCGAGTACGCGCGTCTGGGCAAGGACGCGAAGGAGTACGGCACGCGCCCGCCGGCCTTCGACCCGCGGCTCGAGGCCCTCGGTCCCTACCTCGCCGGCGAGCGTCAGGTCGCGCTGCACGTGCGTTCCGCCCAGTCGATCCTGTTCGCTCTGCGCTTCGCTCAGGAGGAAGAGTTGAACGCGGTCCTGTTCGGCGCCGCCGAAGGCTGGAAGGTGGTCGATCGCATCGCGGCGAGCGGCCTCCCGGTCGTCGTCGGCCCGATCCTCGCGACCGTGCGCTCGCGCTTCGATCCCTACGACTCGGCCTACGCCAACGCGGCCGTTCTGCATCGCGCCGGAGTCCCGATCGCGATCATGGCCGACGACAGCTCGAACCAGCGCAACCTCGGCATCCAAGCCGGCATGGCCGTCACCTTCGGCCTGCCCTACGAGGAAGCCCTGCGCGCCGTCACCCTCTCGCCGGCCCGCCTCCTGGGCCTCGACGATCGCCTGGGCAGCCTCGAAATCGGCAAGCTGGCCGACGTCGTCGTCACGAACGGCGACCTGCTCGAGCCCGCGACCCAGGTCCGCCACATCCTGATCGACGGCCAACTCGTCGACGTCAAGAACCGCCAAACCCGCCTCTACGAACGCTACCACGCCCGCCTGATGACCTCCCAGGCGAAGTAAGGGAGCAGGATCCCTTCCTACGGTCACCGCCACAGCGAAAGGACGCAGGCGCCGGACGTCGGCGGTGGGCGTAGACGAAGGGCGTAGACGAAGGTTGCGAAGGCACGCCGCAGCCTCGGAGCCGCAGGCTCCGTGACGTGCCGTTTCGCGGCGTAGCCGCGCAATCAGGCACAGGCGCACGACGGAGTGTGCGCCGCGTCCTGAGGAGGTGTCGGCCCGCGGCTATCGGATCGCCCGGCCCCCGGGTTGCGTCCCTCGCGGCCGAGCCGTCTCGCACTGGTCGACCCCGCTACACAGCGCGAGCCGATTGCGAGCGAAGCGAGCGAGTCCGTCGACTCCGTCCAAGGCAACGACCGCCCTTCGGCCCATGTCGGCGGAATCGACCCTGGAGCTCACCTGGACGCCTCGCTCGCTTCGCTCGCCTCGGCTCGCGCGGTGAGCAGGGTTCGGCAAGGACGATTCGGGCACGGCCGCGAGGGACGCAACCCGAGGGCCGGGCGATCCGATTGCTGCGGGCCGACACCTCCTCAGGACGCGGCGCACACTTCGTCGTGCGCCTGTGCCTGATTTCGCGGCTCGCGCCGCGAAACGGCACGTCACGGAGCCTGCAGGCTCCGAAGCTGCGTTGCGGCCCGCCTACGGCGGGCCTGCGCTCCGCGGCCACCGTCGTCGACCTCGACCTCGACGTCGTCACCGAAGCCTGCGACGAGTCTGCGCTCCTCCGCCACCGACCCCTGCCGCGGTCCCGCGTTCTACGGCCGGCGCTTGAACAAGGGGAAAGCGAGTTGGCGAGCGAGGTCGCGGGGCATCTCGTCGTCGGTGGGGTAGCCGAGCTCGTGCGGGGCGCGCTCGCGGGGCCAGTAGGCCGTGCGGAAGAGCCAGTCCCAGAGGCTGAGGACGATGCCGAAGTTCTTGTGGCGACCACCTTCGTCGGAGGTGTCGTGGTGCCAGAGGTGCATGCGTGGACTGTTGAAGACGCGGCCCAGCGGGCCGATGTCGACCCGCAGATTGGCGTGGTTGAAGTGGCCCCAGGCGGTCGCGAACAGGGCCACGGCGAAGAGTGGCTCGGCGTCACCGCCGAGCAAGAGCAGGGGCAGGTAAAGGAGCGAGCGATAGACGATCAGCTCCATCCAGTGGAAGCGGAAGTTGCCGGCCCAGTCCATCTGCTTGATCGAGTGGTGGACCTTGTGGAACTCCCAGAGCCAGGGCACGCGGTGCAGCAAGTTGTGGACGCACCACTGGAGGAAATCGGACAGCACGAGATAGACGACGAACTGCACGGCGAAGGAGCGTCCGTCGAGCCAGCCGCTGGTCGGCAGCGCCCCGAGGCTCGACAGGCCGTCGCGGGACATCGCCGCCACGGCTCCGGCCAGGCCGCCGGTCAGGACGGCCCAGCCGTGACCGTGGAAGAGCAGGTAGACAATGTCGTTGGCGAGCTGGGGCCGAACGAGCGGCTGCGGCCGCGCCGGGCGCAGCCGTTCGGCCAGGAGGAAGGCACCGCTGATCACCAGGAGCCAGGAGAGGTAGTTCATGGGATGTTCACGGCGCCAGGGTAGCTGGTAGCCTCTGTGGCATGGAACAGCGAGAGATCGAGGTCGACTGTCCCTGCTGCGACGCGCGGCTCGTCGTGGACGTCCGCACGGGGAAGGTACTGCGTTCCGGGAAGCGCGCCGAGCTGGACCCGACCGGCAAGCCCGTGCTGAAGGAAGCGGACTGGAGCGAGGCGCACAAGAAGGTGAAGGGGCGCTTGAACACCGCTTTGGACCGCTTCGACGAGGGGCTCGACCGCGAGAAGCGCCGCGGCCACGACCTCGATGATCTCTTCCGCAAGGTGAAGGGCAAGCTCGTTGACCCGGGAGACGACCCGGCGGACGACTCGGCCACGTAGAGAAGTCTTCGCGTCCGACGCTGCGCTTCAGTCGCCGACGTAGCCCAGGCCCTTGAGGACCTCGAGTTCTTCCTCGCGCGTCGGCATCCGGGGGCTCGTGATCGGGTCGAGATACCCGCGCGTCAAGAGCTCCTTGTAGTCGCGCAGGAGCTCACCCATCCGGACGTGGGCGGGGTTGCTCGCATCGAAGACGTCGCGGGTTTCACCGGGGTCCTTCGCCAGGTCGTAGGCGACGAAATTCCAGTCCTGGGGCGAGGTCTGCAGCCACTTGAAGACCATGTCTCGATCGCGCACGCGGACCTGGTTCCAGAGGACGTCCTCGGTCGGATTGCGCTCGATGACGGGCTTCCAGTCGGCAAAGGTCGCGAGCAGGTCGGGGCCGAGGGTCGTGGTGTGCGAGTAGGCCAGCTGGCGTGGCGGCGGGGCCGCTCCACGCAACGCCGGAGCCAGGTTCGTGCCTTCGATCGGTGCGTCTTCGGGCAGGCCGATGCCACACAACCCGGCCATCGTCGGAAGCACGTCGACCGAGCGTGTGACTTCGCCGTAGCGCTGTGGGCGTACACCCGCCGCCGGCCCGCGCAGCAGGAAGGCGACATCCAGGACCTCGGGGGCCAGCTGGAGGCCGTGGGTCCATTGGTACCAGGCATTCTCTCGCCGCAGGATCTCGCCATGATCCGACGTGAAGGCGATCAACGAGTCGTCGAGCTGGCCGCTGGCCTCGATCGAATCCAGCCAGCGCCCGAAGTACTCGTCCAGCTTCCAGATGCAGGCCCGGTAGGTGACGTCGAGGCAAGCCGCCAACACGTCGACCTCGTCCTCGCTCAGGCCGAGCGTCTCCACCGTCTCGCGGAAGTTCCACTGCAGCGGCAGGCGGTTGTCCGCATACAGCTCGATCATCCGCTCGTACGTGTCGAGGTCGACCGTCATCTCGTCCGGGAAGCGGCGTATGAAGTCCGCCATGACGTCCTTCGTCGCGTACAGGTGGTACGGGCTGTGCGAGAGCGTCAGGTTGATGAGGACGAAGGCGCGGTAATCGGGATCCGCTTCGAGCTTGTCGAGGATCGCGCGGAACTGTGCATCGTTCGCCGTGTACGTGTCCTTGTCCTTCGGAGAGCGTTGCCAGGCGTTCCCGGGCGGAACACCCTGGCCGTAGTTCAGCTCGACCGAGCCCATCCGTTGTCCGCTCCAGAAGAAGGTCTCGTAGCCGGCGCCGGCGAAGACCTCGGTCACCATGTGGAGGTGTTCTCCCAGACGGACCGGGTGGCGGTAGGCACCGTGCGAGTAGGCCTGGACGCCCGAGAAGAGCGAAGCGAACGAGATCCCGGATTGACCGGCTTCCGTCACATGCCGCTCGAAGACCACGGCCTCTTCGGCGAAGCGCGCGAAGTTCGGTGTGAAGCGCACCGACGAGTCGTAGGGCGCGAGGTAGTCCTTGTTCAACGAGCACGAGGCATACAGGACCACGAGGCGCGGGGGCTTCCGGCCGTCGTCCGAGCTACAGCTCGCGACCAGGGCGAGCAACGGCGCGAACAGGGCGAGCACACGGGCGGATCGAGGGGGACGGAGCATGGGTGCGGAAGAGAGGGCCAACAGCCTACGAACTCGCGCGGCCTCCAGTTGGCCGACTTCCGGAGCTTCTTGATGGGGTCAGTCAGCGGAATCAAGACGCCGAGCAAAGCTCGACGGCAGCGTACCCCGCGGGGTTCGTGCAATCGACGTGCTGCTCCTGGGTGGCGAGCTCAGACGCCTCGCTCGCCTTCGGCTCGGAATCGCTGTGCGCGGCGAGACGGTTTCGTGAAGGCGAGCCGGGCACGGCCGCGAGGGGCGCAACCCGAGGGCTGAGGGGGGGTGGAACTCGCGTTGACGCCTCGCTCGCTTCGCTCGCAATCGGCTCGCGCTGTGAGCGGGGTTCAGACAACCGAACGATTGCTCCAGCGAGGGACGCAACCCGGGGGCCGAGCTGTCCGACAGTTTCGGGCCGGCACTTCCTCAGGACGCGGCGCACACTGCGTCGTGCGCCTGTGCCGTAGTTCGCGGCTGCGCCGCGAAACGGCACCAGCACGGAGCCTTCGGCTCCGAGGCTGCGCTACGGCCCGCCTCCGGCGGCCCTGCGCTCCGCGGCCACGGCCATCGACCACGGATCGACGACCCGAGTCGTAGCCTCGGAGGGAGCATGCAGGGAAATCGTGACGATGGTCGACAACGAAGGCTGCGGAGGCACGCCGTAGGCGGGCCGTAGCCTCGGAGCCGAAGGCTCCGTGCTGGTGCCGTTGCGCGGCGCAGCCGCGGAATCAGGCACAGGCGCACGACGGAGTGTGCGCCGCGTCCTGAAGGAGGTGTCGGCCCGCGGCTATCGGATCGCTCGGCCATCGGGTTGCGTCCCTCGCGGGCGAGCCGTTGCTTCCTCGGCGAAGCCTCTGCACCGCGCACAGCGCCTGCGAGCCGAAGGCGAGCGAGGCGTCTAGGAGAGTTCCTCCGTCCCTTCCACCGAGATGGCCCCAACGAAGATCCCCGACTTGCCGGAGGGCGTCGGTTCCGACGGAGCCAACGGACTCGCTCGCTTCGCTCGCAATCGCTGAGCGCGGTGACACGGGCTTTCGCGAGGACGAAACTGTCATGGCCGCGAGGAGCGCGGCCCGGGGGCCACGCGATTCGACAGCCGCGGGCCGGCACCTCCTCAAGACGCGGCGCACATTCCGTCGTGCGCCTGTGCCTGATTTCGCGGCTGCGCCGCGAAACGGCACCAGCACGGAGCCTTCGGCTCCGAGGCTGCGGCCCGCCTTCGGCGGTCCTCCGCAGCGTGCGCCGTTGACGTTGGCCTTGGAGACTTTGGCGAGGGACGGGGGGGCTGTCGTCAAGGTCTGTGGCGAAGGCTGCGGTCCGCCTACGGCGGGCCTGCAACGTGTGCCATTGACGCTGGCCTTGAAGTCCTTGGCGACGGGCGAAGGTGCGGCCGTCACGGGGTTTGCGGTCCCGCGGTGGCCCGCGCCTTCGTCGGGCCCACGCGTGCGAGTCGAAGGCTGTTCAAGACGACGAAGAGGCTCGAGCCGGCCATCGCGGCGGCTGCCCATTGGGGTGGGATGGACCAGTCGTTCCAGGGGACCAGGACGCCGGCTGCGAGGGGAAGGGCGAGCGCGTTGTAGGCGAAGGCCCAGGTCAGGTTGGTTCGGATGGTCGAGCGCGTGCGGCGTGCGAGCTCGACCAGGAAGGGGAGCCGCTCGGGTTCGTTCTCGAGCAGGGCGATGTCGGCCGCCTCGAGCGCGACGTCGGTGCCCGAACCCATGGCGATGCCGACGTCGGCCAGGGCCAGGGCCAGGGCGTCGTTCACGCCGTCGCCGACCATTGCCACGCGACGTCCGTCGGCGGCGAGCGCGCGGAGTGCCGTGGCCTTCTCGGTGGGAGACAGGGCGCTGCGCGCGTCGTCGATCCCGAGCTCGAGCGCGACGGCGCGGACGGGGCCGTCGTGGTCGCCCGAGAAGATCGCGATGGAGAGACCCAGCTCGTGCAGAGCCTCGATCGAGGCCCGTGAACCCCGGCGCAAGGGATCGTGAAAGGCGAAGACGGCGGCGGGGCGCTCGTCCACGCTCACGACGACGGGCGTTTGCCCGCGTTCGGAAACGGCCGCGACGGCTGCGGTCACGCGCGCGTCCGCAGCGCTCGCGAGCGAGCGGGGTGAGCCGATGCGAATGTGCTTGCCGGCGACGTTCGCGGCCACACCGACGCCGGCCACGGCCTCGAAGTCGGACGCAGCCGGCAAGGTGAGTCCGCGCGCCTTGGCGGCGTCGAGGACCGCGCGTGCGAGGGGTTGTTCGCTGTGTCGCTCGACGGCGGCGGCCCAGGACAGGAGCTCGAGCTCGTCGGTGTTCCCGAGCAGGTCGATCGACACGAGCTCCGGGCGGCCTTCGGAGAGCGTCCCGGTCTTGTCCAGAACGATCGTGTCGACCAGGGCCAGGCGTTCGAGCGCGCCCGCCTCCCGAAACAGCACGCCGGCCCGGGCCGCCCGTGAGACGGCGACCATCACCGCGGTCGGCGTCGCGAGACCGAGCGCGCAGGGACAGGCGACGACGAGGACCGCGACCAGCCGGGACAGGACGTCGGCGCTGGCCGCACCGGCCAGGGTCCAAACGACGACCGTGGCGACGGCGAGCGTCAGCACGATCGGGACGAAGACGGCGCTGACGCGGTCGGCGAGCCGCTGGACCGGGGCACGCGAGCCCTGCGCAGCGTGCACGAGCGCCGCGATCCGTCCGACGAGCGACGCTTCGCCCACCGCCTTGGCCTGGATCGAGACCGAGCCCATGCCGTTGATCGTTCCGGCGTGGACCGCGTCGCCCGGGCTGCGCTCGACGGGAATGCTCTCGCCCGTCAGCATCGATTCGTCGACGCTCGTCTGTCCGTCGAACAGGATGCCGTCCACGGGCACGCGCTCGCCCGGGCGAACGAGGACCAGCTGTCCCGGGCGGACGTCTTCGAGCGGGACGTCCCGCTCTTCCCCGCGCGAGAGAACGCGCGCCCGTTGCGGAGTGAGGTCGAGCAAGGCGCGCACGGCACGGCCCGCTCGGGTGCGGGCTCGGCCCTCGAGCCAGCGCCCGAAGAGGACGAAGCCCAGGATCATGACCGCCGCGCGCAGGTGATGGCCTGACAGGCCGAAGACCTCCGGCCACAGCGGGGCGGCCAGGCCGGAGACCCAGGCCGCCAGCGCGCCGAGAGCGACGAGCGAATTCATGTCGGGGGAGCGGTTGGCGAAGGCCCGGAGACCGCTCGTGAGGACTCCGGCGCCCGCGACCCAGACGACCGGCGTCGCGAGCAGTGCGGCGATCCAGGGATTCGTGCCGACGAGCGTCGCCGCGATCGTGCCCGCACCGAGCGTCGCCGCCAGGAGGGCGTCGCGCGTGAGGCGCGCGAGCTCGCGGGCCTCTTCCTCTTCCGCGAAGGCCACGTCTTCCGCCAGGGTCCGGGGCTGCTCGCCGTCGAACTCGGGCACCCGGTAGCCCGCCGATTCGATCGCGAGCCGGATCTCGCGCTTCGACGTCCGCTCGGTGTCGTAGTGCAGCGAAGCGGTCCGGGACCCGAAATTGACCTCGGGCCGGGTGACACCGGGGATCGCCGTCAAGGCGCGCTCGACCGTATGCGCACAGGCCTGACACGTCATGCCTGCGACCGGAAAGTGCATGGTCTTCTTGGAATCGGTGTCGGTGGGGTTCACGCTACGCATCCCTTCCACGAACGGTTCTACCTTTAGGACACCCCCGAACCATGGGCGACAGCCGATTCCAGGCCATCAAGGCCTACAAGAACGAGGCCTTCCTCAACAGTCGCCACGCGCGGACGTTGCGAATCCTGGCCGAATACCTCGAGCCGGCTTCGCGCTTCGAGGAGCTGCGCATCCGGGACACCATCGTCGTCTTCGGTTCGGCGCGGACCCCTTCGCGCGAACAGGCCCAGGCCGAGCTCGAGGCGGCGGAGCGTGGCGAGGGTGATCTCGTGCAGGCCAAGCGTCGAATGAAGGCTTCGCGCTTCTACGAAGAGACACGCGAGCTCAGCAGCCGGCTGACCCGTTGGAGCAAGACCCTCGAGGGAACCGAGCGCCGCTTCGTGATCTGTTCCGGTGGAGGTCCCGGCATCATGGAAGCAGCCAACCGGGGTGCGTCCGAGGCCAAGGGCGAGAACATCGGGCTGAACATCTCGTTGCCCTTCGAGCAGAACGACAACCCCTACATCACCCGGCGGCTGTCGTTCGAGTTCCACTACTTCTTCATGCGGAAGTTCTGGTTCAGCTACCTCGCCAAGGCCTTCGTCATCATGCCCGGCGGGTTCGGGACCTTGGACGAGTTCATGGAGGTGTTGACGCTCGTCCAGACCCTGAAAATCCGCAAGAAGTGCGCGGTGGTCCTCTACGGGAGCGAGTACTGGGACGCGATCTTGAACTTCGAGCCGATGATCGAGATGGGCACGATCTCGCCCGAAGACCTGGCTCTCTTCCACCGATCGGACTCGGTCGACGACACCTTCGACTACATCACGACGTGGTTGAACGAGAAGGAGCTCGGAGAGCCGGCCGTCGATTTGGCCAAGTGAACGGACGGGCGGAATAGGGAGGCTGAGTCCACGTAGGCCGGCCGTCCCGATTCCCAGGAGGAACGACCATGGCAGATCAGATCGACTACGAGCTCGTCGGCGACGACTTCCAAGCCGTCATCGTGACCCTCGACCCCGGCGAGGGCGTCCACGCAGAACCCGGTTCCATGATGTGGATGGAGGACGGGATCGACATGGACACGTCGACCGGCGGCGGGATCCTGAAGGGCATCAAGCGCAAGTTCGGGGGCGAGAAGTTCTTCATCACGAGCTTCACGAACGAGGGCAAGCAGGTCGCGCGCGTGGGCTTCGCGGCCGACTATCCCGGCAAGATCCTGGCGGTGGACCTCGCCCGCGGGCCCGTCTTCTGCCAGCGGGACGCCTACCTGTGCTCGGCCGTAGGGGTCGACGTCTCGGTCGCCTTCACGAAGCGACTCGGCGCCGGCTTCTTCGGAGGCGAGGGCTTCATGCTCCAGAAGCTGAGCGGGGACGGTCTGGGCTTCATCCACGGCAGCGGCCACATCCAGGAGCGCGAGCTCGCCGCCGGCGAACGCTTGCGCGTCGACACCGGCTGCATCGTCGGCTTCGAAGCGAGCGTGGACTACGACATCCGCTTCATCCGTGGGATCAAGACGCTCTTCTTCGGTGGGGAAGGGCTCTTCCACGCGACGCTCGTGGGGCCCGGCAAGTGCTGGATCCAGACCACCCCGCTCTCGCGCTTCGCCGACCGCATCATCGCAGCCGCGAGCGCGCAGATCGGTGAAACGACGCGCGGCGGAAAGGCCGTGGCGGGGGACTGATCGCCGTCAGTCGCCGACGTAGCCGAGGCCCTTCAGGGCGTCGAGCGCGGCGCCGCCGCCGGAAGCTTCGGCCATCTTGCCCAGCTCGCCCAAGAGCTTCTTCAGGTGCTCGGAGTCGGGGTATTGCTCGAGCCCGGCGCTGAGGACCTCGGTCGCCTGCGCGAGGTTCTTCGACTTCCCGAGCATGCCGCCGATCGTATTGAAGTGGCGGTCGGTGATCTTGTCGGACTCCTTCGCGAGTGCCAGGAACTTGCCGCGCGCTTCGTCGGCCTCCTCGGCCCCCTGGTTGGCGAGGGCCTCGCACAGGCCCATGCTCGCGTTGAGGTAATTGGGGTCCGACTTGTCCCCCGCGATCGCGGCCAAGGCGTCGCGGAAGTTCTGCTCCGCGGTCTCATACGCTCCGCCGGCAAGCTCGGTGCGGCCGTGCGCCGTGAGCACCTTGGGATCCTCGCCGCCCTTGCAGGAAGCGAGCGGAAGGAGGACGAAGAGGAAGGGAAGAAGTTTGCGCATGGTCATCACTGCGGTCCTGGAGTTCGCTCGAGCCCGAGTCGGGGATCATAGGGCCGTGCCGGGCCGGATGCCCGGCTCGTCCGCGATCCACGCCGAGCCCCCGTTGGCGGCCAATCAGGCAAACGTACCCGACTCCCGATCGTGAGCACGGACCGGCCCTTCTCTCGGTACGCGGGCTCGGAGGGGCTCGTCGGGGGCCCCGTCGCGACCCCCAAGCACGACGGCCTTCCGCGACTGGCCCTCTTGACTGGGGATGGCTGTGCGCACTACCCGGCAAAAAGCCCTCGGAAAGGCGGCAACCGGCGTTCGCCAGCCGCGGTCTTCGGTCGTCGGGCCCCGCACGACTCGGATCGCCCTCAGGTTCGGTTCCGACAGGGACTTCGGGCCCCGGGTGCATCACTCAAGCGGATCAGTTCCATCGACATCAGAGTGGGGGGGCGAAGGTGGGTCGGGCGCGGAGGATGTGGAATCCCTCCTTAGTAGAAGGACTCCGCAGCCGCTGCCCCCCCGGCCTGGGGCCGAGCGTGAAGACCCGGAAGGACGCCCACTTTTTCCAAGGCGACACTCTCATCGCACTCCGATTGGAGTACGATAGGAGTGCGATTGGAGTGTCACACCCCTTCCTGACCCCGTGAGGGCCGATTGGGGGCAGCGGCCTCCCTCGCTTCCCAGGGCGCGGTGGCGCCCGCCCTCGAGCCGTCCGCGGCGCGCTTCGATGCGCGCCTTCCGCGGCCCCAGGGGGCGCGCCCCGACGCCGTTCGAAGTCTTCGCACACCCTTCCAGGCAAGGCCCGTCGTGAGAGAGAGCAAGGTCACCGTCAAGATTCCCCGCCCGCTCTACCGCAAGGTGCAGCAGGTGGTCGATGGGTCCGGATTCAACTCTCCCACGGATTTCATCGTTTACGTCCTCCGGGATCTGATGGGTGAGGCCGAAGAGCACTCTGGCGAGTTCTCCCAGGAGGAGATCGACGACGTCAAGCGCAAGCTCAAGAACCTGGGCTACCTCTGATTCCTCACGCACCCCGAAAGCGATTCCGAACCATCATGAGCGTTTCTACCGTCAACATCTCGCCGGTCCACGGCGGCCTCAACCAACCGGTCGACCGCATCGTCGCGTCCAAGGACCCCGCCTGGGAGAGCCTGCCCGCGCTCGACATCAACGACAACGACCGGACCAGTCTGTACCGCATCGCTGACGGCACCCTTTCGCCGCTCGAAGGACCGATGGGGCTCGCCGATTACCGTGCGGTCATCGAGCGCGCCGCGATCGAGCGCAACGGCAAGCAGTGGGCCTGGACGATTCCGATCATCCTGCCGGTGACCGACGAGGAAGCTGCACGGATGTCGCCGGGCCTCGAGGCAGCGCTGGCATTCGAGGGCGACGTTTTCGGCAAGATCGAAGTCGACTCTGTCTTCGACTGGGACAAGAACGAGTTCATCCAGGCCGTCTACGGGACGGAGCGCCTCGATCATCCTGGCGCGCGTCTCTGGACCTCCGACGAGCGGACCAAGCTAGTGGGTGGCCGGATCACCCTGGCGCCGTTCAAGGACCCGCGCTCCTTCGCGAGTCGGATCACGTCTCCGACCCAGATGCGCGCGCTCCTCGAAGAGCGTGGCTTCGAGCAGTCGGTCGCCTTCCAGACCCGCAACCCGTTGCACCGCGCCCACGAGTATGCCCTGGTCTTCGGCGCGGAGTTGATCCTGCGCGAGACCGGCAAGAAGACGGGCGTGGTCCTGAACCCGCTCGTCGGTCAGCTCAAGGGCGACGACGTTCCGGCCGAGACGCGCATGAAGACCTACGAGGCGCTCGTCGAAGGTCGCTTCCTCGGTCAAGGGGACATGGACGAGGACCTCTGGAAGGAGAAGGGGCAGAACCTGAACGACCAGCTCGAGCTCGCCGGCCTCGACATCCGCATGTACTACGGCGGTCCGAGGGAGGCCGTGATGCACGCGATCTATCGTCAAAACCTCGGCTTCACCCACTTCATCGTGGGACGCAAGCACGCCGACGCTCCCTTCGATGACAAGACCTCGATCTGGGGTGACTTCGATGCCCAGGAGATCTTCGACAACCTCGGCGGCGAGCTCTCGATCCGCACCGCCAACGTGGGCTTCGCGGCCTACTTCGAGGAGCTCGGTCGCGTCGGCCTCATCGCCGACAACAAGGACAAGACGATGGTGAACATCTCGGGCACGAAGATGCGCGAGATTCTGGGCAACGGAGAGATGCCCGACGAGCGGGTCATGCGCCCGTCGACGGCCAAGATCCTGGTGGACTTCTACGCCAAGAAGTCCTCGTAGAACGCCACCCCGAGTAGGACCGCCAAGAAACGGAGAGACCCATGGGCTTGTTCGACCTTTTCGGCAAGAAGAAGGCCACCAGTGGCCCGAAACCGCCGCTACGACCGCTGCTCCGCCCCGGCGCCATGCCGCCGCATCCGGAGCCGCAGGCCGACAACAACTTCATGATCGTCATCCTCGACTCGTGCCGCTATGACTCGTTCATGGCAGCCGCGCCGAAGATCGTCACGAAGCTCGGCAAGGTCGAGAAGCGCTATTCCTACGCTTCCTGGACCGCTCCCTCGCACTACAACCTCCTGACGGGCCTCCTGCCGCACACGACGCCACCGAACGTCTATGCGTCGGAGTACTACAAGGAGGACTTCTTCAACTACAACGAGCGCCTGGGGGCGAAGGGCATCGACTTCGCCGCCATGGTGCCCGGCCTGTGGTTTCCCGAGTTGCTACGTAACAAGCTGGGCTACCACACGGCGGCGCGCGTTTCCTTGCCGGTCCTCAATCCGAAGACGGGCATCAACCGGAGCTTCGACTCGTTCCAGTTGATGGACTCCCACAACGACATGGCGGCCATGCTGCCGACGTTGAAGTTCACCAGTGAGCGCCCGTCCTTCTATCTGCTGAACGTCGGCGAGACCCACTACCCCTATGCCAAGCCCGAAGAGGATTCCTCGATGTGGCCGCGCATCTCGGGCGTGAACGGGGTCTTCAAGAAGTTGAACGAGCAGGTCGACCCGAACAAGCCGGAGTTCAAGGAGGACTTCCAGTTCTTCGATCAAGACAAGCTGGACCAACTTCGCGAACGTCAGATCGACACGGTGCGCTACCTAGACGGCGTGTTCGAGCAGCTCTTCGACCTCGTTCCGAAGAACACCCACATCGTCGTCACCGCCGATCACGGCGAGCTGCAGGGCGAGCACGGTCTGTCGGGCCACGGGTCGACGCTCTACGACGAGGAGCTGCACATTCCCCTGATCGTCAAGCAGCCCGGCAACGCACGCGCGGGCGAGCGCGTCGCACGGCCGATCCAGCTCACCGATGTGATGCCGATGCTGCTTCGAGGGCTGGGGCGGCCCGTGCCCGAGAGCGTGCAGGGCGACCCGGACGGGAGTTCGCCTGTCTTCGCCGAGGTGTACCCGCTGCCGCAGCTCAGCGACGCCGGGGACTATCGGATGCTGCGCGAGGGCGCCTGGACGTTCCTCTGGAACAGCCGTGGGGAGCATCGCCTGTTCCATCGCGAGCGCGATCCGCTCGAGGAGCGCGATCTGCGCGCCGAGGAGCCGGAGCAGGCGACCGCGATGGCCGATCGGCTCGAGCGCTTCGTGCAGGGCCTGCCTCGACCCGGACGAAGCGGCGAGACCGAGCTCGTCGACCCGGAGACCCGCGAGGCGCTCAAGAACCTCGGCTATCTCGAGTAGAGGGCCCCAACGGAAACGGGGGCCCGGCCAAAGGCCGGACCCCCGAAAGGTCCTTGGAAGCGGCTCGGGTCAGACCCGGCGGCGTCCCGCGGCCACGAGGCCCAGGCAGCCCAGGCCCATCAGGGCGAGGGTGCTCGGCTCGGGCGTCACGCTGAACGTGAAGAGGTTGTCGAAGTCGGGGTTCGTGGCCGTGAGCGGCGAGAGGCCTCCCGGCGAACGGCCCGCGATGGTGAAGGCGACCTTGATGTCGCCTGCATTGCCCGTGGTCTGGAAGCTGAGCTCCAGCAGATTCGTGGTCGAGAAGGGACTGAGTTGCAGGCTGGCGGCGCGGCCCAGACCATTGGCCAGGTCGCCGAGATCGCGCTGATCGACGGAGAGCCCGAAAAAGCCAGCCGGAAGGTTGTCCGGGAACAGGTTGGTCGCACTCACCAGGTCGAAGGCAGCCTCGTCCCAGGTGTAGTAGAGGTCGAAGCCGTTGATGGCCGTTGCCTGGTCCAGGGCGACCGTGAAGGTCAAGGTCTGGCCGGCCAGGTAGCTGCCGCTGGCAGGCCCACTGACGACGACGCTGACGGCCGACGCTCCGGTCGCCAGGCTCAGGGCCAGGGCGAACACGCCGAGGGTCAACACCTTTCGCAGATTCCGCATGATGTGCATCTCCAATCGTGGGTGCAGGGACAGCAACCCCTCGCTGGAATAAGTGGCCCTGGCCCCTCACATGTGTCACCGGGATCTGGGAAAACTTCTGCATTCCCCTCGAGAAGAGTCGGTCGAAGTCATCCCCCTAGGGGCCCCCTCGGGACCTCCAGGACTCGCCGGGGCGCAGATAAGGCGCACCAAGGGCTCGCTTTGTCGCGTGTTGGATGACACATCAGGGTCCTTCACCCCACTCTCCATGTGGGGGAGTTGTGCGCCAAGGGAGCAGAATGCTGCGGTTCGGCTGGAGTGCGAGACGGGAACGGTCTGGACCGGGCCCGGCGGTCCTTCGCACGCTCCTGGCCTGCCCCGTTCTGGTGATGGCGGCCCTGTGGCTCGCTGCCACTCCCGCCGCTGCCATCCCGGTCTTCCTGGCCGGCTGGGACGCCGACTTGATCTCCTTTCCGCGCTTCACCGAGGCCGGCCTGGTGTCGATCACGACCGGCACGAACAGCCCGACCGGCACGCCCGGTTTCGCGTACACCGGCCCGATCTTCAACGACTTCTCCGCGAACCCGGACGGCGACACCCAGGGGCTCGACGATCTCTGGTTCGATGGCCACCTGGTCCTGCCGCTGACCTCGACGAGCTTCGCGATCAGCGGGCTGACCCCCGGCAGCGGCTACGACCTCGTGCTGCTGAGCCACGGCCCGAACGGCGAGTCGACCCGCTTCGACGTCACCGATGCCAACGGCACCAGCGCGCAGACCGTCGGGGCGATCCCGTTCGTCGGGGCGGACCTCTGGTCCACGCAGACCGCGACTTTCTGGGTCGATGTGCCCGCCTCGGGCACGATCCAGGTGACGATGCAGGCCGCTCCCAATAGCCTCTTCGGAGTGCTGAACGGCCTGGTGCTGGTGGACTCCTTGCCGGAGCCCTCCCTCGCGATCCTGCTGGGGATCGGGGCGCTCGCCGGTGGTCTGAGGCGAAGAGATCGACGGCATGAGTGAGCAGTTGGAAGCAGAGCTGGAGGATGTGATGGCGAACCGTGGGACGCGCTTCGGAAGCTGGGCTCGGGGCTGGATCGGCGCGGCCGCGCTCGCGTGCATCGCGGGGCCGGCGTCCGCCGTCACCATCGACGGCAACCTCACGCCCGGCGAGTACAGCTTCGTCTACTCGATCGACTACGCCTGGGGCCCGAACGGGGCACCGGTCAGCGGCGGCACGATCGCCTTCAAGCAGGACGCGCAGGGTCTCCACGTCTACTACGGCGTGCCCAAGAGCTACGTCGACAACACCTGGGGCTGCCAGATGGGCACCGGCGCGACCTGCTCGCAGATCGGCAAGTACCGCTTCGCCAAGCACACCTTCCGCAAGCTCTGGCGCAGCGACTCCTTCGGCGTCGAGGGCAGCCGCATGATGCT
>JAJDEW010000144.1 GCA_029259595.1 Planctomycetota bacterium
CCCAAGAGCCACACGGCGCCGCGGTTCGGGCCGCCGTCGTCATCGAGCCGCACGCCGACGGCCAGGTCGTCCAGGCCGTCGCCCGTGATGTCGCCCAGGCCGCTCAGCGCCCCGCCGAACTCGTCCTCGTTCGCGAGCGGCCCCGTGAAGCCGCCGGCGGTCGAGCTGATCTTGGCGCTCGAGCGTACGGCTCCGGCCGCGTCCAGGTGCAGAATCCAGACCGCGCCGCGGTTGGGACCGCCGTCGTCGTCGCCGCGGCTGCCGACCGCGAGCTCGGGAAGGCCGTCGCCGTCCAGGTCGCCGACGGTCGCGCAGGCGATGCCGAAGCGGTCCTGGTGCGCGAGCGGACCGGCGAAGTCGCCGCTCGTCGAGCTGATCTTGGCGTTCGCGCGGACGGTTCCATCGGCCCGCAGGAAAGCGATCCACACGGCGCCGCGGTTCGCGCCGCCGTCGTCGTCCTGGAAGGACCCGATCGCGAGGTCGGTGACGCCGTCGCCGTCCAGGTCGCCGAGGTTCGCAAGGGCCGAGCCGAAGCGGTCGACCGCTTGCAGCTGTCCGCTGAAACCGCCGGCCAGGGCGCTGATCTTCTGCTGCGTCTTGACCGTGCCGTCGGTGTTCAAAAACAGGATCCAGACCGCTCCGGTCTGGAAGCCGCCGTCGGCATCACGGCTCTGCCCGACGGCCAGATCGACCACGCCATCGCCGTCGAGATCGCCCAGGGTCGCGAGCGCCCAACCGAAGGACCCCGTAGGGGCCAGGAGGTCCCCGAAACCGCCCGCGGTCTGGCTGATCTTCTGGTGCGACTTGACCGTGCCGTCGGCGTTCAGGAACAGGATCCAGACCGCGCCGCGGTTCGCGCCGCCGTCGTCGTCGCGGTAGGCCCCGACGGCCAGATCGAGCACGCCGTCGCCGTCGAGGTCGCCCAGGTTCGCGACCGAGATGCCGAAGCGGTCGCTGTTGTCCAACGTGCCCGTGAAGCCTCCGGCGAGCGAGCTGATCTTGTCGGAGTCCTTGACGGTGCCGTCCGCCTCCAAGTACACGAGCCAGACGGCCCCGCGATCGAGGCCCCCGTCGCCATCCCGGTGGGCGCCGACGACGAGGTCGCTGACGCCGTCGCCGTCGAAATCGCCCAGGCTGTCGACCGAGACGCCGAAGTGGCTCTCGTCGCCCAAGCTCGCCTGCCAACCTCCGGCGGTCGAGCTGATCTTGGACTCCGAGACGATCTGGGCGGAGAGCTCACGAAGCGGGGCGATCCCACAGAGGGATGCCAGGGCAACAACCTGGTGAAGGCGCACGGGTGCAACTCGGGATGGGGTCCGGCGACCAGGGGACGGTCGCGAGCAGCGAGACGCGGCGTTGGGGACGACGCGCGCGGGCGGGGAACTCCGTCCGCGGGGGGGCACAGCGTACCGCGAAAACAGGATTCCTAGAGAGGCCCTAGATGGGAGCTTTTTGCTGCTTCAACGCGAGTTTCGAGGGCGCCCGGGACGGGTGCCCACCCGACCCCGAAGGTCTGTCCCTACAGACTGGCCCTGTTGAATGGGGACAAGAGGGCCACGAGACTCCAAAAGCGGCCCGGACGGCCTTCTCGAGGCCGATTCGAGGGCTCGCCTTCCGAGGCAGGCCCTGCTTGGTCCGAAACGGCCGTAAGTCCTTGTGTCACAAGGGCTAGGTCGGGGGACCACCAGACAAGAGGGCCAGTTCGGGGCCAGCACGGTGCCAGGGTGGGGGGGTGTCGGCGGACGGGCCGGGGCCTCGGGCGCCAGGCCCGCAACCTCGTGGGGGGGTCCCAGGACGAGACTCGAGACCCTCACGCCCCCAGCCCCCCAGCCTCAGCTCTGGCTCGCGCCCTTCCCGGGAACCCGACACGTGACCTTCATCCCGCCCTCCCGCCGCTGCTCGAGCGCGAGTCCCCCGCGGTGGGCGTCGAGGATCTCCTGGCACAGGGCCAGCCCCAGGCCCGTGCCGTCCTTCTTCGACGAGTGGAAGGGCAGGAGCGCGTCCCGGCGCTCGGCCTCGGTCATGCCCTTGCCGCGGTCGCGGACGACGAAGCGCACGCCGCCGTCGCCGCGCGAGCCCTGGGCGTGGACCGAGAGCACGATCTCCTCCGGCGGGCTGCCGGACTCGCTCGCGTTCTTGAGGACGTTGATCAGGACCTGTTCGATCTGGGTGGCGTCGAACCAGCCGCGCGCGTGCGTGTCGCCGTCCACACGGAAGCGGCACACCTGGGCCAGCCGACTCACGAAGGGCGCGAGCTCGACCTCGCTCTTGCGCGGTTCGGGCAGCCGCGCGAAGCGCGCGTAGCCTTCCAGGAAGTCTTTCAGGTGGCGCGCGCGTTCCTCGATCGTCTCGAAGACCTCGATCAGGCGTTCGCTCTCGGCGGGCTTCTCCACGAGCTTGCGGGCGGAGTGGGCCAGGGAGGCGATCGGGGCCAGCGAGTTGTTCAGCTCGTGACCCATCAGGCGAATGATCTTCTTCCAGACCTGGACCTCCTGGCGACGCAGCTCGGGCGTCATGCGGCGGATCATCACCAGGGTGTGCGGGCGCGACTGCAGGTGGATCGCGCGCTGGGACAGGTGGAAGCTCTCGTCGTTGCCGGCCAGCTCGACGTGAAACAGGGCGTCGGCACCGTCGGTGTAGGTCTCCGCCAGCTCGGCGGGACCGCGCGCGAGCACCTCGCTCCAGGACTTGCCCTCGAGCCCCGCGCCGGTCGACAAGAGCCGCCGCGCCGCGCGGTTCGCGTAGATGACGCGCTCGCGTCCGTCCATCAGGACGATGCCCATCGGCGTCGACGAGAGCACGGTCTCCAGCATCCATTCCTTCTGATGCAGGTGGATGCGTTCGTCGCGCAGCACGTCGCCCATCCGGTTGTAGGCGTCGACGACGTCCTCGAGTTCGGCGTTGCTCGACGCGGGCAGGCGCAGGCTGAAGTCACCCTCTTCGAAGGCGCGCACCCCGGCGCGCAGGGCGCGGAACGAGCGCAGCGTCGGGCGCAGGACACGCAGGGCCAGCGCGACGCCGAGCGGGAGGCCGACGAGCAAGGTCGCGGCGCCGACGGCCAAGGCGCGGCCGCCGAACGCTGTCGTGACGGTGGCGGTCAGCACGGCGGGGACGAAGCCGAGCGCGAGCGCCGCACCGAAGCGCAGCGCGAGCGGCCGGCGCGGCGTCGTCGCTTCGGTCGGCATGCGTCAGCGTTTGGGGCGTCGCTCGAGCTCGATCCCGAGGCGGCTCATGCGTCGGTAGAAGGCCTGGCGGCTGATTCCCAGCTCGGCGGCGGCGTGCGCGACCACGCCGTCGGCGCGTTCGAGGACGGCCTCGAGGGCCTCGCGCTCGGCGTCGGCCGAGCCGGCCGGGTGACCGTGCCCGTCCTCTCGCGCACCGGCCTCCCGCCAGCCGGCGTGCTCCGAACTCGCGTCGAGCAGGCCCAGATCGGCCGGACCGAGCACGTCCGCGCGCGCCACCAGGAGCGCGCGGCGGATCCGATTCGACAGTTCGCGCACGTTGCCCGGCCAGCTGTGGTCTTCGAGGGCGTGCTCCGCTTCGCTCGAGAGCTGGCGGCCCGTGCCCGCGACCGAGTCGGCCTCGGCCAGGAACGTGCGCGCGAGCGGCAGGACGTCCTCGCGCCGGTCCGCCAAGAGCGGCAGGCTCAGCTCGACCACGTTGAGGCGGAAGAACAGGTCGCGGCGGAAGCGGCCGGCGGCCATCTCGGCGTCCAGGTCGGCGTTCGTCGCGCCGATCACGCGAACGTCGACGCGGCGCGTCGTGTTGCTGCCCAGGCGTTCGAACTCGCCTTCCTGAAGGACCCGCAAGAGACGGCGCTGGCCCGACTCCGAGAGGTTCGCGATCTCGTCCAAGAGGAGCGTGCCGCCATCCGCGGCTTCGAAGCGTCCGATGCGGCGCGCGCTCGCGCCCGTGAAGGCGCCGGGCTCGTTGCCGAAGAGCTCGCTCTCGAGGAGCGTGTCCGGGATGCCGCCGACGTTGACCTTCACGAACGGTCGCTCCTTGCGCGTGGAGTTGGCCTGGATGACCTCGGCCAGCTTCTCCTTGCCGGTGCCGTTGGCGCCCGTGATCAGGACCCCGACGTCCGAGCGCGCGACCCGCAGCGCCAGGGCGACGAGGCGGCGCATCCGCGGGCTGCGGCAGACGAGGCCGCGCAGGTCCGCGTGACGCAGTTCGTGCTCGTCGTCCTCGTCGACTTCGTCGCGCGCGCGCTCGCGCCGCACCCGCAAGAGGTCGCGGACGGTCGCGACCAGGCGTTCGTCGTCCCAAGGCTTCTTCAGGTAGTCGCTGGCGCCTTCCTTGACCAGCGTGACCGCGGTCTCGAGCGAGCTCCAGGCGGTCAACAGGAGGATCGGCAGGTCCGGATCGCGCGCGCGCAGGGCGCGGAAGAGCGCGATGCCCTCCTCGCCGCTGGTCGCGTTCGGCGTGAAGTTCATGTCCTGCACCACGACGCCGATCGGTTCGCGCTCGAACACGGCCAGCGCCTCGGCGGGAGTGCGCGCGACGCTGCACGCGAGCTCGTTCAGCTCGAAGAGCAAGGACAAGGCCTGCGCGACGGCCGGCTGGTCCTCGACGATCAGGATGCGCGCCGTTCGCTCCATGCCGGCGGTCAAACCGTCCGCGTGGCGATCGCCGGCGCGACGCGCATGCCGCGCATCGCCGGGAGCAAGGCCGCTGCGAAGTTGACGATCCACAGGATCAGCATACCGAGGACAAGGTAGCGCGCGTCGAGGCGATCCGCGCCGGCTTGGTGGACCAGGACGATGTTCAGGCCCAGGGCCAGGCCCGCGCCGAACGTGATGCCGAGGCTCGTCACGATCCAGTTCTCGGTCAGGAAGTGGCGCAGGATGTCGCCGCGGCTGGCTCCCAAGGCACGCCGCGTGCCGATCTGGCGCGTCCGCTGCGAAACCGTGAAGTAGGTCATCCCGAACACGCCGATCGACGTCACCGCCAGCATCAGGACGATGATCAGGCCCAGGACTTGCACCAGGACGCTGTTCGTCGCGAAGAAGCTGCGCTTCAGCTCGGGAATCGTGTTGGTCGTGACCGTGCGCCCGGTCATGCCGGCCAGGAGGCGCTCTTCGACGAACGCGACGTCGTCGGCGGCCTCGGGCGTCAGGCGGACGAGGTAGTTCACGCCGCTTTCGTACGAGTCGCGGTAGCCAGGATAGAACAGTGCGTACTCCTCGATCGGCCAGCCGTAGGGATTGTAGAAGCGATCCAGGACGCCGACGATCGTCGCCCGATCCCCCGTGGGAAACTCGAGCGCCCGCCCGACCAGCGCACCCTCCGGCCAGAACAAGCGAGCGAGCGCGGCGGAGATCAGAACCGGGATCTCGCGCGCTTCGCCTTCGTCGGCGAGGCTGTCGGAGTCGAACTCGACCTCGCTCTCGAGGAACGCGCGGCCCTCTTCGATCTCGACGCCCAACGTCTCGGCGATCGTCCGGTCACAGGGGTACCACTGCATGCGCTGGAAGCCGCTCTCCGATTCCGCCGGCCGGCACTCCGACGAGCTGCCGCCGCCCTGCCACGGACGCAGGCGCGTGGGCGTGGCGGAAACGACCTCGGGCATCGCGCGCAGGCTGCGCAGGTCCTCGCGGCGCGCCGCGGCGCGGCGCTCGTCGTCTTTGAAGTCGGGATCGAAGAACTGAACCCGCAGCGAGATGAGATTCGTCTCGTCGAAGCCCGACAGCTTCTGCATCTCGCGCCGCGCGGCCAGCGTCATCTGGATGCAGTTGACGACGATCGCCAGGGTCAAGGCCGTCATCAGGATGGCGAGGATCGTGCGCGAACGGTTGTGGAAGAGCGAGCGGAGGATCGGGCCGAGGTGCATGGGAGGCTCCCGTTCAGGACTGCTTCAGGAAGGCCGCGGGTTGCAGCGAGGAGATGCGCCAGGACGGAATCAGGCCGGCCGCGAAGCCGGCGACGACCGACAGGATCAGAGCGGTGCCCAGCATCTCGCCGTCCAAGGTGAACGCGAGCTGGATCGGCATGGCGTTGATCCACTGCAAGAGCACCCAGCCGAAGCCGAGCCCCAGAGCCCCGCCCAACACGCCCACCAGCTCGCACTCGACGACGTGCTGCAGGAAGATCGTCGCGCGGCTCGCGCCCAGGGCGCGACGGGCTCCGACCTCGGGCGCGCGCGCCAGGAACTTGCCCATCAGGAGGCCGACGACGTTGACGATGCACAGGAGCAGGAACAAGAACGACAGGATCGTCATCGCCTGGACCTGGGCGGGCAGCACCTCGAACTCGTCGAGCAGTTCGAGCAGCGGCGTGGCCCTGTTGTTCAAGGGACGCTGGAAGCGGCCCAGCTCCTTCTGGTCGAGCGCGTAGGCGTCGAGGAAGGCTGTGAAGCGCGCGCGCTGGTCGTCGGAATCGAGCTGGGCCCACACACCGACCCACGCGCTCTCCGAGGCCAGGTAGTCCTCCCACGTGTTGCCGTTGCCGCTGCCCCAGCCGTAATCGTTGCCGGCGTTGTCGAGCTGCATGTCGATCGCGACGTCGAACGGGATGTACAGCTGCTCGACATCGCCGAGCGGCGAGTTGATCACGTCCCAGTAGCGCAGGAACGGTTTCCACGGCGCGAGCACGCCGACGACCGTGAACTCGCGGTCCTCGATGCGCAGGCGGCGCCCGACGCTGTCCTCGCCGCCGAACAGCCGCTGGTTCGTCTCGTCGTCGAGGACGACGACCGTCTCCTTGGCCGCGTCGGTTTCGTCGTCCCAACCCTCACCGAAGCGCAGTGGGAGGTCCATCATGGGAAAGAAGTCGCCGGTCACGCAGCGCGTCCGGGCCTTGTAGGGCTGCGCGTCCTCGTTCTCGGGAAACACCGTCGGTCGCGCCGGAAAGGTCAGCGTGGCGCGCGTCGGGATATCGCTGGCGACGATCGCCTTGGCGTCGCGGTAGGTCGCGGCCCTGGGAGGCGCGCCGGAGCCTTCCGTCCCGGGGAAGGGCTTGAGGGGATCCCAGGCGTCGACGCGCACGTAGTGCAGGCCCGCGCTCATCGAGGGGACCGGGTCGCTCACGAACATGTGTCGGATCGCGATGAACGTGATCGCGACGCCGATGCCGAGCGCGATGCCCAGGACCGTCATGCTGGACAGGAGCGGCGTGCGCCTCAGGCTGAGCCACGCCAGGCGCAGGTTGTACAGCAGCATGCTCAAAGCTCCTCGCCGGCCGCGACCAGGCTGGGAGCCTCGTCGCCCAGGTCGACGACGCGGCCGTCGAGCAGGTGGATCTCGCGGTGCGCGCGCGCGGCGCACTGCGGATCGTGCGTCACCATGACGATCGTCGTGCCGGCTTCGTTGACGCGCTCGAGCAGCTCCATGATCTCGCGCGACATGACCGTATCGAGGTTGCCCGTCGGTTCGTCCGCCAGGATCAGACGCGGGTCGCCCGCCAGGACGCGCGCGATCGCGACGCGCTGTTGCTGACCGCCGGAGAGCTGCGACGGCAGATGGTCGCGCCGACCCGAGAGGCCGACCTGCTCGATCGCGCGTCCGATCCGGTCGCGCCGGTCGGCGGCCGCCAAGCCGCGGTAGCGCAGCGGAACGTCGACGTTGTCGAAGACCGACAGGTCGGGGATCAGGTTGAAGCTCTGGAAGATGAACCCGATCTTCTCGTTGCGGATGCGCGACATCTCGCGATCGTTCAAGCGGCTGACGTCGACGCCGTCCAGGTGGTAGGTCCCGCGCTCGAACGTGTCCAGCAGGCCGGCCACGTTCAGAAAGGTCGTCTTGCCCGAACCGGACGGCCCCATGATCGCCAGGAACTCGCCGGCCCGCACCGTCAGGTCGAGGTCGGACAAGGCGTGGGTCTCCAGGAGATCCGTGCGGTAGATCTTGCGGATCTGCTTCATTCGAATCATGGCGCTTCTTTCGCTTCCTAATCGATGATCAGGACCGTCTCGGAGTCCCGGTACAGGGTCATGTCGGACAGGACGATCGTGTCCCCCTCGGCGAGGCCGCTCAGGATCTCGACGGCGGTCACGCTGATCGCGCCGACCTCGATGCGCGTGCGGAGGCACGTGCCGTCGACGACGCGCCACGCGAGGCGGCCGCCGCCGCTCTCCAGGAACGGTCCGCGCGCGACCTTGAGCACGTCGTGCCGCTCTTCGAGCACGAGCCGCGCGCTGACGCGCTGGTTCTGTCGCAGGCCGTTCGGTTCGGCGTCGGTGAAGTCGACGGTGCCCAGGACGAGCGCGCCCGAGACTTCGGGCGAGAGGCGCGCGAGCGCGCCTTCGTACGTGCCGCCGTCGACGCGGATCTCGGCGCGCGTTCCGGGCAGGACGTCGTCGGCGTAGTTCTCGGGGATCGACACCTCGATCTCGAACGACGAGAGATCCACCACGTTCAGCAGGGCCTGGTTCGTCTGCACGGCCTCGCGGTCGTCGACGGCCAGGTTCGCGACCAGGCCGTCGAAGGGCGCGCGGATCGTCAGCTCGCCCAGCTGGCGCTCGACGTCGGCCAGGACGTGTTCCTGGCGCTCGAGCTGGCTGGCGCGGTCGCGGACCTCGAATTCGAGCGACTCGCGCCGGAGCCCGGCCTTCTCGCGCGCGTGGTCCAGCTCGAGGCGCTTGATCGCGAGCTCGTCTTGGGCTTCCTCGTGCTCGATCTCGTTGGCGAGTCCTTGCGCGAGCATCTCCTCGGCGCGCGCCAGAGTCCGCACGGCCGCCTCGAGCTTCACGGTCAGAAGATCGACGTCCTGCTGGTTCTCGAGGTTCGTCTCGCGCGCCTGGATCTTGAGCCGCTCGAGGTCGGACATCATCGAAGCCAACGTCGAGTGCTCCTGCTGCAGCCGGTTCGCGAGCTCGGGGCTCTCGACCCGCGCGAGCACCTGGCCGGCCGTGACCTCTTCGCCCGCGCGCACTTCCAGCGACACGATGCCCAGTACGGGACTGAACAGCGTCGGGTGGTAGGCCGCGACGACGCGCCCCTGGACGGTGACGTCGCGCACGAGGCCGCCGCGCTCGACGCGCCCGTAGCGCAGGCGCGAGGCCGCGACGGCTTCGTCGAACTGCGCCCACTGCTCGAGCCGCGGCGCGAGCCAGGGCCAGGCGGCCAACCCGAGCACACCGAACCCGAGCAGGAAGGCCACACGCCGCGGCGCGCGCGAGCGCCGCGCGACGGGCCGGTCCATGGAGCCGGAGTCGCCCGGGCGAGCTTCGGGTGGAACAAGGGGGGGAACAGCGGGGGGAACAGGGGAGGGCGGGGACACCCTCCCCCCGATGCAAGAGCCATGCCACGGCGCGGGCCGGCCCCCGCAGGGCCCACACGAGGCCTTGGCACCGTGGGGCGGGCGTCGCGCCCGGACACCTGTCCGCACGAACCGGACATCCGTCGCTCGGAGCTCGATGGGACGCGTCATCCGTCGTCGGCACCGGGCTCGGGAGCGCAACGGGGCCCGCGCCAGCCGATCGATTGTTGCGTCACCGTCGCCCCTACGCCGCGTAGCTGACATGAGGCACCATGGAAGCGATGTCGACGACTCGGGGAGTCCCCTGGCGCGGGCGTGCGTGCTCGGCGTGCGTGGCGAGCGCGCGTCGCCCGCTCGTCGCCGGTACGAAGGCGAAGGAGCGCGCGTCGTGAAGGCCGCGCTCGCGCGCCTGTTGCGGGACGTCGCGGCCTGTCGGCTGTGCGAGGAGTCGCTCGTCGACGGCATCCGTCCCGTGCTGCAGGCCGACGGGCGGGCGCGCGTGCTGATCGCGGGTCAGGCGCCCGGGCGGCGCGTGCACGCGAGCGGCGTGCCCTTCGACGATCCCAGCGGCGATCGTCTGCGCGAGTGGATGGGCGTCACGCGCGAGACGTTCTACGACCCGCGCGCCGTCGCGATCCTGCCGATGGGCTTCTGCTATCCGGGGACGGGGCGCTCGGGCGACCTGCCGCCGCGCCCGGAGTGCGCTCCGGCCTGGCGCGAGCAGCTCCTGGCCGAGCTCCCGGCGATCCGACTCGTGCTGGTCATCGGGCAGTATGCCTTGCGCTGGCATCTGCCCGAGTCGAAGGGCTCGGTGACCGAGATCGTGCGGGCCTGGAAAACCTACGGCCGCGGTCACCTGCCGCTGCCGCACCCGAGTCCGCGCAACAACCTCTGGCTGCGCAAGAACCCCTGGTTCGAAGCCGAGGTTCTCCCGGTCCTGCGCCGCCGCGTGCAGTCCGCACTGCGTTGACTCTGCGCCGACCCGGAGGTCGACGCGACCCGGTCAGGCGCCCCGAATCCCGTGCGCCTTGCTGCGCTTGCGTGCAGCGCCGACTCCGACAGACGGCGCTGCGTCGCTGCCGCTCAGCGTGCGAAGCGCAGGGCGAGGGCCGGACTCATGGCCCAGCCGCCGTTCCCCGCGGGGTCGCGGACGGAGAGCTGCAAGGTCCACTCCGTGCCGAGCAGTGCGGGGACGATCGGGAGCGCGAACGCTGCCCGACCGGAGGCGTCGAGGCGGGTCGTGAGCAAGGCGGTGAACGCGCCTTCCAGGTCGGGGTAGAGCGTGATGCCCGCGGCGGGGAAGTTCGGCCGCGGCGTGCGGCGGTCGCTCAGGACCAGGAACGCGCGGGCGTCGGCGAGCCCGTCACCGAGCTCGAGCGTCACCGGTTCGCCCGTCGTCAGGGGGCCGCTCGCGACCAGCGTCGGCACGACGCCGCCCGCGCCGGGGGCTCCGCGGCCGAGCAAGCGCTGCGAAGGCGGGCTCAGCGTGCGGTTCTTCGTGACCACGGTCGAGAGTCCGTCGAGGTCGCCGTCGCCGTCCATGTCGGCGAAGTGCTCGGCCTCGAAGTGCTGGATCGTTCCCGTGCCCCAGCTCAACGGCTCCGAGCCGGTGTTCAGGATGACGAGCGCGGCGTCGTCCTGGTAGTTCAGGGGTTGAACGACGATGTCCGTGCGCCCGTCGCCATTCACGTCCGCGCCGCGCACGTGGCGCGGGGCCGAGCCGTTGCGCTTGACGGCGTTGCCGATCGTGTCGAAGACCTCGGTGTCGAGCTCCTCGTACATCGAGAAGAAGCCGGGCGTCGTCGGGCCCAGGTTGCGCAGGAAATAGACGTCGTTGCCGGTGTTCAGGCTCTGTGCCTCGATCGCGATGACGTCGAGCCAACCGTTGTCGTCGAAGTCGTCGACCGCGAACGAGTCCGCCGTCGGGTAGATCGAGTCGAAGCGATTGAAGAATTGGCTGCCGGCACTCGGGAAGGGACGGTACTCGGTGTCGAAGGCGCCCGCCCCCAGGCCGAGTCGCAGGCCGAGACCGGCCGGGCCGATCACCAACAGGTCGGCCACCCCGTCGTTCGTGAAGTCGGCGACGTGCAGGACGTTCCTGTAGTCGAAGATCGGCGGTACTTGCGAGCGCAGGTCGAGCCCGAGCGTGAAGAACCCGTTGCCGTCGTTCGCCCACAGCGAGCTGCCGTCGTTCGACGTGCCGCGCACGTTCGTGATGACGTCCAGGTCGCCGTCGTCGTCGAAATCGAACAGGCGGACGTCGCTCGCGTCGAGCAGGACTCCGTTCTGGAACTCGATGCCGGGACCGGTCGCCGCGCCGGCGTCCACGAGGTAGCCCGTACCGTCGTTCGAGAGCAGGCGCATCGACAGGAAGAAGCCGCCCTGGCGGTGCTCGACCAACAGATCGCGGTCCCCGTCGCCGTCGAAGTCGCCCGGGATGCCGTTGCCGGCGAAGGTCGTTCCGGCGGGCGGCGCGTCCTTGAGCACGGCCGTGGGGACGAGCTCGTCACCGCCTGTGTTCGCGATCACCGAGATGCGCCCGAACTCGAGGTCGATGTCGCCGTCCATGTCGTAGTCGGTCGCGGCGCCAGGCTGCACGACGAACACGCCCGTCTCCGTGCGCGGATGGCCGGCGAAGCCGTCGCCGTAGACGATCACGCGACCCGCGACCAGGTCGACGTCGCCGTCGCCGTCGATGTCGGCCGCTCCCGCCAGGTGCTCGGCGCCCGAGCCGCGGATCCGGAACGAGTCCGCGAAGCCGCCGGTGCCGTCGTTCAAGGACAGCTCGAAGTTCGACTCGAAGAAGAGGTCGGGCTTCGGCCCGTCGCCGGGGCCGCCGCAGCACACCCCGTCGAGGTCGCCGTCGCCGTCGATGTCGGCGAAGTCCGTGGCGGGCCCGCCGGGCCGCTGGGGATCGAGCACGAAGCGGCCCGGACGCAGCTGGCGGAAAATGCGGTAGCCCTGCGCGCTGGTTCCGGCGAACAGGACGACGTCGTCCAGCCCGTCACCCGTCACGTCCCCGGCCGCGACGTGCGGAGTCGTCATGCCGTGGCGGGGGAAGCCCGCGTTCGCGGAGCCGACCTGGGAGGCGTTCGCGAGCGCGACGAAGGCGCCGTCGATCCAGGTCAGCGGAATGATGCGCGAGCCGGTGACCAAGACGAGATCGTCGACGCCGTCGCCGGTCGCCTCGATGCGGTGCGCGCTCGAGCCGGGCAGGACGTCGGGCAGGCGCACCCACGTCGAGACGCTCCAGGTCCCGCCGCTCTGCGTCATCCAGCCGAGCCCCGCCGCGGTCAAGAGCGCGATCTCCGGCGTGCCGTCACCGTCGGCGTCGAGAATCTCGACCGCGTGCACGTCCGGCAGCTCGAGCAGCTCTTGCGCCAACACCACCTCGGTCGCCGTGCCGTGGTAGACGTGCACGAAGCCGCCGTTCGCGAGCACGAAGTCGTCCTTGCCGTCGCCGTTCAGATCGCCCGTCGCGATCTGCGTCTCGAGCGGGAAGACCGACATGCTGCCGGCATCCTCGATCTTGATCGCCCAACCGGTCGGAGCGAGCACGCCGTTGCCGTCGTTCTCGAACAGACCCACCCGGATGAAGGCCGCGAACTGGTCCTCGGTCCAGTCGCCGACCGCATCGAGATCGCCGTCGCCATCGAAGTCGAGCAAGGCGGTGTAGGGGATCACGTTGAACGGCAGCGTGACCATCCCGCAGTCGAACACCGCGCGGGACTCCTGCGCGCCGCTGACGGAAGCGAGGGAAGCGAAAGCGAGGGCCAGAGTCGGATAGGCGAGCGGACGGGTCATCGAAGATCTCCTCTGCGCTGGACGGGTTCGGGCGCGCCGGCAACTCCCGCGCGAGCTGGCGGTCCACGAGGGTAGGCCATCGCGCGTGGTTTGCGGGGTCGAGGTTCGACGGGCGCGCCTCGAGTCATGCCCGCCGAGCCTGGATCCCGTTCAGGCGGAGCGCGGAAAGGCGGGGTCGCGGGCGCTTCCTTACAGAAAGCAGGCCCGCGGGCGGCCGTGGCGGGGTCCGCGCACGGAGGGGAGCCCACACGGAAGCGGAGCGGTCCGGTTTCCTGACACTTAGCTATTGCGCTAAGTGTGAGGCGGCGGCACCCTGACGCCCATGTCCCCCGGTGCAGCCGTGGCCCCGATCGAGCGCGTCTTCCGCGCGCTCTCCGATCCGACCCGCCGTCGCGTCCTGGAGCGCCTGGGCAAGAGCCCCGCCTCCGTCAGCGAGCTGGCCGCGCCCTTCGACATGGCCCTGCCCTCCTTTGTCCGGCACCTGGCGGTGTTGGAGGAGAGCGGCCTCGTGCGCTCGGCCAAGGTCGGGCGCGTGCGGACCGTCGAGCTCGTGCCCGAGCGCCTGCGCAGCGCGGAAACGTGGCTCCAGCGCCAGCGTTCGCTGTGGGAGCGACGCCTGGACCGGCTCGACACCTACCTCGAGAACCTGAACGAGAACGAATCATGACGACGCTCACCGACGATCTCCCCGCTCCCGACCCCGACCTGGACCTCGTGCTCGAGCGCACGATCGACGTCCCGCCCGAACGGGTGTGGGCCGCCTGGACGCAGCCCGAACACATGCGTCACTGGTTCACCCCGGCGCCCTGGACCCTCGCCGACTGCGAGGTCGACCTGCGTCCAGGCGGCATGTTCCGAACAGTGATGCGCGGCCCCGACGGCGAAGAGCACGCAAGCGACGGCTGTTACCTCGACGTCCGACCGAACCGACGCCTCGCGTGGACCGACGCCTTGCTCCCGGGCTACCGCCCTGCCGCCGAACCGTTCCTGACCGCGATCATCTCGATGGAACCGCACGGCACGGGCACCCGCTACGTGGCATTAGCCCTGCACCGCAACGTGGCCGACCGCAAGCGCCACGAAGAGATGGGATTCCACGAGGGCTGGGGCACTGTGCTCGACCAGCTGGTCGCCTACGCGAAGACGATGTGAAGTGATCGCAGGCACTTGCGACGATCGCGGGGGTGGCGCACGGCCGTGCAAGTCGACGCCCACGGCCCCTCCGCGTGCTCGCTCGATACGCGGGGACCTGTTGCGCCATCGAGCACACCGTGCTCGACTCGTGCTCGGAAAGAGAACGCCGCCGCACGACACGCAAGGCGGTCCTGCAATCCATGCAGCGTTTCGAACCGATCACGCAAACCCTGGCAAGCGAGCCGACGCCGCTGGCGAAGTCGTACATCGTCTCGTGAGCACTACGCCACGAATGGAGGGGTTGCGGCCCCGGCTTTTCCTCTGACGAATCCGCCGTTCCTTCGCCGAGACCTGGGCCTCATGAGCCAGGATCTCCCCCTCCCGAAGGCGGGATTCCTGTTGTTCCGGGTCCTCGCTCATCACCCATTTCTTGGGGGAATCCCATGGCAATAAAGTCCACAAGAACGATCGGGTTTCTTCTCTTTCTTTGGGTCGGCTTCTGCGCTCCGTTTGACCTTGGCCAAGAGCCCTTGCCTCAGGCTCAAGCACTAGATCCCGTTGGGCGCCCAGCGATTCTGAAGTTGCTTGCCGACGAGGACGTTGTTTCCTTCTCGCTTGGAGGCGGAATTCAAGCCAGGTACAAGCTAGATGAAGCCAGACTCGTCTCCTTGCGGGCTAGCGGCCTTTCTGTGGATTGGGAAGACATGCCCAGCCAGGACTACCTGCTATGTACGGAAGGTGGTCCGGAGGTCGTCTTTGCGTCGAACCTTTCGGCTGAGATCGTACGCCTTTCTCCACCGATTGTCCCGGGGATGGTGGACACTCCAGAAGATGCGGTTTCCTTTCTGACCAAGTTCCTTGATGGGAAACAGAGACCCGTGGCGCTAGTCAGGGAGTCCTTTCGAGCGATCGATCTTCCTGAAGGGGTTTGTATCGTCAGGCGATTCGAAATTGAGCGCGATGCTGACTTGGCTCCACGCAACCTCAGCATTCACAAGTTCGCCGGCAAGGAGGTAGGACACGGCCAAATCGTTAGCGGACCGTCGACCGACTACAAATGGTACTTGCCCGCAATGAGAAAAGCAGAAGGGCAGCTTCGAAGGCTCTCATCTGGAGTGTTCTGCTTCTACCTCTGGTCTACTCCGCGGGGCATCGGTCTCGGGGTTGGAGACATAGAGCCCTGTCTAACAATTCGTGACAGGATAACGGTTGCGCTGAATTGGGAGGCCACTAGATTTGAACTCGCCATGTTCTTGGTTCCTGAAATCTATGATGGCATAGAGCTTGCTCTCATGAATGCGCTAGAGGCTAGCCGTTCGAGTGAACGGCGATGACCATGTTTGCAACCCGCAGCCTCCTGAGGCAGCCCCCGGAATCCGGACCAGCGATACCTTGGGCCTCGGGGTAGAGAGTACCCGGGGAACGCGGTCCGATCGCTTGCGGCTTCGACGGCCTCGAGCCTTCGACCCGACGCATTCCGTCCTTGCGCCGTTCGGCTAGAACGAGCCGATCTGGATGTCGATGGCGTTTTGATGCAGGACGCCGGCGCTCGGGGACCAGGTCGCGCCCTGGGTGCAGAGGTTGGCGCCGATCAGCGTCGGGTCCGAGGGGATCGCGATCTCGTGCAGGCCGAAGCCGACGTCGGCGGGCAGGAAGGGAGGCAGGCACAGGAGCTCGCCCCAAGGGGTGAGGATGCCCTGCGTCGGACCGCCGGTGGAGATCGCGATGACGCTCGCGAGGGCGCTCGGCGTCACGGTGTCGATCGACGTGCGCCACAGGCTGCAGAGGACCGGTGGGGTCAGGGTCGTGTAGCCCGCGAGGTTGCAGCCCGAGCCGTTGCGCGTCGCGAACGCGTTCGCGAGCTCGGTCATGGGTTCGAGGAACAGGACCCATAGTCCGCCGCCGAGTGTCACGCCGTCGGAGTCGCGCGGTGCGCCGACCGCGAGGTCCAGGTTCCCGTCGCCGTTCAGGTCTCCCAGAGCCCCGATCCCGTAGCCGAAGAGGTCGATGTTCTCGAGTTCGCCGTCGAAGCCTCCGTAGACTTCGCTGACCTTGCGGCAAGCGCGGGCAGTGCCCTGGGGCGTGAGCAGCACGAGGTAGAAGCAGCCGCGCGAGAAGCCACCGTCGTCCGAGCGCGCCCCGACCGCGAGGTCGATCACGCCGTCGCCGTCGTAGTCGCCGATCGCTTCGACCTCGATCCCGAAGTTATGCCCCGGTCCCTCGTGAGGAAGCGGAATTCCCGCGCTCGGGTTCTGCCCGATCTCCGAGTGGTCGCGCACGGTTCCGTCGGCATTGAGGAAGAGGACGAAGACCGCGCCGCCGACGTCCCTCGACATGCAACCCACGGCAACGTCCTGGACACCGTCCCCGTCGAGGTCGCCCAGGCCCGTGAGCCCCGAGCCGAACCGGTCTTGGGCTGCAAGGTCCGGTCCGCCACCTTCGAGGTCGCCGATACGCTGGTGCTGCCGGACCGTCCCGTCGGTGTTCAGAAACAGGACCCAGACGGCGCCGGCCAAGGTGGCTCCGTAGTCGGGCGCGCCGACCACCAAGTCCTGGACACCGTCCCCGTCCACGTCGCCCGGACCGCAGACGCTGTAGCCGAAGCCGTCGTTGTGCGCGAGCGTGTCGCCGAAGCCTCCGCTCGCCTCGTCGATCTTCTGGCTGGCCCGCACGCTCCCGTCCGAGTTCAGAAACAGCACCCACACGCCTCCGTGCCCAGGTCCGACCGTGCTGTCCGCCTCCACGCCGACGGCCAAGTCCGTGATGCCGTCCTGATCGACGTCCCCGAGGCTCGCGACCGACCAACCGGCAAAAATGCCGGGCGGACCGAAGACCGTCTTCTGGGAGGACTTCACCGTGCCGTCCGTGTCGAGCAGCAGTACGTAGACGGCACCCATGTCGAGCCCACCGTCGTTGTCCAGCGGCGCGCCGACGGCGATGTCCGCAACGCCGTCGCCGTCGAGGTCGCCGAGCCCAGCGACCCCGCGACCGAACGAGTCCAACGGGCTGATCAGCGGCCCCAACCCTCCCGCGGAGTTGTTGATCTGCTGGTAGGACTGAACCTGGGCCGCCGCGAACGCGGGAAGCGCGAGGCAAGCGACAGCGACGAGCGGGGAACGACGCGCTTTCATGGCGAACTCCGTGGGAAGGACCCTTGCGAGCCTACCACCGGATCCACCGTCTCGACAGCGAGGGTGGGTCGACACGATCTGAGAAAAAGACGTCGCCGGCCGGAGCTAGACAGGATGGGTGGACCGGACGTTCTGAGCAGCGTCATCCGCGCACTCGGGAAGTCCGGTCCACTCTCCCTGTCTAGAACGCGCGCGCCGAAGGAAGTGTCGCAGTAGCCGTCCGCGCCGCGGTGCGGAAAGGCCTTCCGGCGGGAGCTGAAGTTGGGCGCGCGGGTTGCTCAGCACGGAGACTTCCGTCTCCGAGAGGAAGACGGCGGCATGCAGAGCGCGCTCGAGCTCACGAACGCCTGCCTCGACGAGCTGTCGGCCCTCGCAAGGCGACGGCCCGCCGCCGGATTTCCCGGAGGCAGGCCTGTGGTGTTCCGCACAACGGATCAGGGTCAAGGACAGCGGAGCGAGACT
>JAJDEW010000145.1 GCA_029259595.1 Planctomycetota bacterium
GTCGCGTCGGTCATCCTAGCAGCCTGATGTAAAAGTCATCCGGCGCGCTGCACGCGTCCGGAAAGCCCGGCCGGCACACGAGAGCCTCGCCGAATCGACCGATTCGCCTGCGTTCTCGCGCACCCGCCGGGCCTCCCGGTCACATGCATCGCATCCGAAGCACTTTTCCATCAGGCTGCTCGCCTGGTTCGATCCTGACCTCGCGCGACCCTTGGGTCCAAGCGGCCTGGTCCAGGTCCTTGGACTCGGCTCGTCGCGCAGGTTCTCGGTGGGCGGAGCGGGGTTTCGGGGCGGGTTCCCGGCTATCGTGCGCGCGTGGTCGAACTGGTTCTGAAGCGCGCGACGATCTCCTTCGGGGGTCCGCCCCTGCTCGAGCGGGTCGATCTGGCGGTCGAGCCGTCCGAGCGGTTGGGGCTCTTGGGGCGCAACGGCTCGGGCAAGTCGACGCTGTTGAGGGTTCTGGCTGGCGAGCTCGTGCTCGACGAGGGCGAGCTGGCCCTGCGGCAGGGGGTGCGGATCGCGTCCGTGCCCCAGGAGGTGCCGAAGCAGCTCGCCGGCACGGTCGCCGAGCTGCTCGCGCGCGAGCTCCCCGCGGAAATCGCCGACTGGGAGGCCCGGAGCCGCATCGGGCGGGTGACGTCCGAGCTGGCGCTCGAGCCCGGGCTCTCGGTCGCGGAGCTCTCCGCCGGTTCGAAGCGCCGGGTGCTCCTGGCCCGCGCCCTGGTCGTCGAGCCGGACGTGTTGCTCCTGGACGAGCCGACGAACCATCTCGACTTCGAGGCCATCCGCGGGCTCGAGGACCTCTTGCTGCGACGCTCCGGCAGCCTCGTCTTCGTCACGCACGACCGCGCCTTCCTCCAGAGGCTCGCGACGCGCATCGTCGACATCGACCGCGGCGTCCTTGCGAACTACGAATGCGGCTACGAGACCTACCTCGAGCGCCGCGACGCCCTGCTGGACGCCGAAGTCGAGGAGAACGCCCAGTTCGACAAGAAGCTGGCGCGCGAGGAGGCTTGGCTGCGGCGCGGCGTGAAGGCCCGGCGTACGCGCAACATGGGCCGTGTGCGGGCCCTGCGCGACCTGCGCGTGCAGCGCTCCGAGCGGCGCGAAGAGACGGGACGCGTGCGCGCGCGCGTTCAGGAGGCCGACCGCAGCGGTCAGGTCGTCGTGCGCGCGAAGGGGCTGACGCACGCCTTCGACGGCAAGCCCCTGTTGCGCGACGTCTCGTGCGAGATCCAGCGCGGCGACCGCGTCGGCATCCTGGGGCCGAACGGATGCGGGAAGACGACCTTGCTGCAGCTCCTGCTGCGCGAGCTCGAACCCGACGCCGGGACCGTGCACCACGGGACGAACCTGGCCGTGGCGCGCTTCGACCAGCTGCACGCGGTGCTCGACGATACGAAGACGCTGCAAGAGAACGTCTGCGACGACGGCGATCACGTCACGATCGGCGGGGTCCAGCGCCACGTCATGGGCTACCTCGGCGACTTCCTCTTCACGCCCGAGGCGATTCGGGGCTCGATCGAGCGGCTGTCCGGCGGTGAGCGCAACCGGCTCCAGTTGGCCAAGGTCCTGGCGCGCCCCTGCAACCTCCTCGTGCTCGACGAACCCACGAACGATCTCGATCTGGAGACGCTCGAACTCCTGGAAGAGCTGTTGTCCGACTTTCAGGGCACGCTGCTGCTCGTCAGTCACGACCGCGCCTTCCTCGACAACGTCGTGACGTCGACGCTGGTCTTCACGGGCGAAGGCAAGATCACGGAGTCGCTCGGCGGACGGGACGAGTGGGAGCGCTTGCTCGCCCGCAAGAACGAGGCCCGCGCGCAGCCGGCGCCGAAGGAGAAGCCGCGCGCCGCGCGCGTCGAGCGTCCGCGCAAGCTCTCGTTCCAGGAGAAGAAGGAGCTCGAGGCGCTCCCGGCCCGCATCGAAGCGCTCGAGGACGAGAAGGGACGCGTCGAGACCGAGCTCGCGGATCCCGCGCTGTACAAGGGCGATGGTGCGGCGGTCGCGGCGACGACCAAGCGCTTCGAAGAGCTCGGGATCCAGCTCGAGGTCGCCTACGCGCGCTGGGAAGAGCTCGAAGCTCTCGGGTGAAGGGCGGGAGCCGTGGCCTTCGGCCTCACGGCTCCAGCGTGCGAAACATGACGTGGACGTCGGTGAAGCCGTTCCGGGGGTGGCGGAAGGCGCCGGGGACGGTGGCCAGCACGTCGAAGCCGATCGCACGCCAGAGCTTGACCGCACCCGTGTTGGAGGCGACGACGTAGTTGTACTGCATCGCGCGGAAACCGAGCGCGCGCGCGCTCGCGAGGGAGTGTTCGCCCAGCGCCCGGCCGATCCCGCGACCCCGGGCGCGCGTCGAGACCATGTAGCCCGCGTTGGCGACGTGCGCGCCGCGGTCCACGACGTTGGGGTGGATCGTGTAGGTGCCGAGCACGTCGCCACCTTCCTCGGCGACCCAGACGTGGCTCTGCGCTCCGAACCAGTAGGCCTCGACGCCGGCCACGCTCTCGAAGGGGAAGACGTCGCCCGCCGCGACGGTTTCGCGCGCCATCGAGTCGAAGGCGGCCCGGTCGCCCGTGGGGCCGGAGTCCGTGGAATCGAAGGGACGGATCGAGAGATTGGGGCTCATTCCGGGACCAGTATGGCGTCCGACCACGGCGCTCGGAACCACGATGTGGCCTGCTCTGCGGGTCCGAATGACACGGGCGGCCGCGACGCGTATCGTGTCCCCATGGACAAGACGATCGAGACGACCTTTCCCGTGCACGAGCTGATCGCTCGCCGCTGGAGTCCGCGCGCGTTCGCGGCCGACCCCGTGTCTTCCGCGACCCTGGGCAGTCTGCTCGAGGCCGCGCGCTGGGCGCCGTCGTGCTTCAACGAGCAGCCCTGGACCTACCTGGTCGCGACGAAGGACGATGCCGAAGCCTTCGAGCGTCTGGCCAGCTGCCTCGTCGACGCGAACGGCTGGGCCAAGGCGGCGCCCGTGCTCGTGTTGTCGGTGGCGCAGACCAGCTTCGCGCGCAACGGCAAACCCAATCGCCACGCGTTGCACGACGTCGGACTCGCGACCGAGAACTTCGTTCTCGAAGCGGTCTCCCACGGGCTCGTGTCGCACCAGATGGCGGGCTTCGACGTCGAGCGCGCGCGCGAGGTCACCGGCCTGCCGCAGGGCCACGAGCCGGTCGCGATGATCGCGATCGGGCATCCGGGCGATCCCGCCGCGCTGCCCGCGCCCTTGGCCGAGCGCGAGAGTGCCCCGCGCGTGCGCAAGGAGCTGCAACAGATCGCCTACGGGTCACGGTGGGGCGACCCGGCGCCGCTCGGTTGAGGCGGCCGCGCGGCGTGGATCCTCGTGGCGTCGACAGGGGCTCTCTCCAGGGCGGGAGAGCGAAATTGGGGACCGGCGCGCGTGACGATCCGGGCGATTCTCGGGATTCCCTGCGGTCGGCGCCTCGAATCGTCGTGGAAGGGGTGATGCCTACGGCTCCCCACGAGGCTCCGACACGATGCAATCTTCCAGCCTGCTACGCTCTTTCGCGATGAGAACGGACGACGACGCCTTCGAGGGTCCGCCCACGGAGACCGTCCAGCTCCTGCGCCGACTGGGCGAGGGCGATGAGATGGCGGGCGAGGAGCTCTTCGGGCGGCTGTACGACGAGCTGCGCAAGCTCGCGCGCGGGGCCTTCCAATCCCAGCGCGACGATCACACGCTCCAGGCGACGGCCCTCGTGCACGAGACCTACCTGAAGCTGACGGGCGGCAAGGGCGAGTGGAAGGACCGCCAGCACTTCCTGGCCGTCGCGGCGCGTGCGATGCGCCAGATCCTCGTCGACCATGCGCGCGGCAAGGGACGTCAAAAGCGCAGCGTGCCGGGCGAGCGCAAGCTCCTGGATTCGATCGTGGACGAGCTCGAAGCCAAGAGCCACGGTCTGGTCGCCTTCGACGAAGCCCTGGGCGGCCTGGCGCGCGTCGACGAGCGCTTGGCGAAGCTGGTCGAGATGCGCTTCTTCGCGGGCATGACCGTGGAAGAGACGGCGCGTGCGCTGGGCGTCTCGATGCGTCGCGTCGAGAGCGACTGGACGGTGGCGCGCGCCTGGTTGCGGAGCGCGCTGTCGTGACGGCCCACGAGCCCGAATGGGAAGAGGTCCGCCGCATCTTCGAGGCGGCCCGCGCCTTGCCGAGCGCAGAGCGAGCGGACTTCCTGCGCACGGAGTGTCGTGGGGACGAGGCCCTCGAGCGTGCGGTGCTGCGCTTGCTCGCGGCCGATCGCGAGGACTCCTTCCTCGGACTCGACGAACCCGCCGCCGCCGGCGACGCCCAGGCGCCCGAGCGCCTGGGACCGATCGAGATCCTGGGTGAGCTCGGGCGCGGTGGCATGGGCGTCGTGTTTCGGGGCTACGAGCCCGAGCTCGACCGCGACGTCGCGGTGAAGTGCCTGCTCGGTCACCTGTCGCTCGACGAGGCCCAGGTCGAACGCTTCCGCCGCGAGGCGCAGGCCGTGGCGCGCCTGCATCACCCGTCGATCGTTCCGATCCACTTCGTAGGCCAGGATCGCGGGCACCACTTCTTCGCGATGGAGTTCCTGCCGGGCCCCGATCTCGGCTCGGAGCTCGAGCGCATGAAGCTCGGACAGGCGCCGCAGCGTCTGCCCGCCCATCGCACGACCGCTTCGAACGGACGGATCGCGGAACTGGTCGCCGACGTCGCCGACGCCCTGCAATACGCCCACGACCAGGGCATCGTCCACCGCGACATCAAGCCCAGCAACCTGATCTTCGGTGCGGACGGGCGGATCACGGTCGTCGACTTCGGGCTGGCCCAGGTGGAGAGCCTGGGCAGCCTCACGCGCACCGACGTGATCCAGGGCTCGCCGCACTACATGAGCCCCGAGCAGGCGCGCATCGCGAGCCAGAAGAAGGTCGATCACCGCACGGACGTCTATTCGCTGGGCGTCGTGCTGTACGAGCTGTTGACCCTGAAGCGTCCCTTCGAGGGTGAGACGTTCCAGGAGATCTTCGAAAGCATCGCCTCGCGTGAACCGCCGCTCGCGCGTCGTCTGAACCCGGACGTGCCGCGCGACCTGGAGACGATCTGTTCGGTGGCGATGGCGAAGGAACCCTCCGAGCGCTACGCGACGGCCGGCGCCTTCGCGGCCGACCTGCGGCGCTTCGTGGAGCACCGTGCGATCCTGGCCAAGCCACCGGCCGCGCTCCGTCGCGCTTGGCGCGCGGTCCTGCGGCACAGAAAGCTCGTGACGACCGGCCTCGTGGGGGTCGGCGCCCTCGTGCTCGGCTCGTGGATGCGCGGCGAGTTGCGCGTGCGTGCGACGTATCCGCGCCTGGCCCTCGAGGTGCGCGGGAGGGCTGGCGCCGTACGCGACGACGCTGCGGGCCGCGTGTCGGTGCGCCGCATCGACCTGCTCAACGGCGCGCTCGGGCCGCCCGAGCCGATCGGCCACCTGCCGCTCACGAACGTCCGTGTGGAGCCGGGCGTCTATCGGGTCGTCGTCTCTTTCGACAACGGCGCCTACGCCGAGCTGTTCCGTGACCTGCCCGCGGACGGCGACTTGCACGAGCTGGTCGCTTGGCTCGAGCCGCCGGAGACGACGGCGCACGAAGGCATGGTCGCCTTCGAGCCGACGACCTTCGCGCCGACCGAGGACGAATGTCCGAACGCGGGGCGTCCGGTCGAGCTCGAGCGCTTCTGGTTGGACCGTTTCGAAGTGACCAATGCGCAGTACCGCCGCTTTCTGCTCGCGACGGAGACGCCGCCGCCGAGCAGCTGGGCCGACTTTCTGCCGGGTTGGGAAGCGGAGGGGCTCGAGGTCGAGACGGGCGACGGCCGCACGGTCGCCTTCGACGAGCTGCCGGCCGTCGGCATGACCTGGGAGGACGCGCGCGCCTTCGCGGAGTGGGCGGGCAAGCGCCTGCCCACCCATGCCGAGCTCGGCCACGCCGGGCGCGGCTCCGAGCTACGGCTCTGGCCGTGGGCGGATCAGACGCGCGCGAACCTCGGCAACGTGAACGGCGTCGCCTACTGGCTCGGAACCTCGCGCCGCGAGCTGTGGCAGCTCTACCTCCAGAACGCCTCGCCGGTCGGCGCCCAGCCCGAAGCGGCGACGGCCGACGGCGTGCACGACCTGCTCGGCAACGTGGCCGAGCTGACCGAGACGATGCACGTCGGACCCAAGGGTGCCGTCGATCGCCAGTGGTTTTACGCCCTGGGGGGAGCCTGGGACGCCGCCAGGACCTCCCAGGATCTCGGTAACGACGCACACTCCTTGGCGAACCTCGGAGCCCGTGGCGCTTCCTGCGACACGGGTCTGCGCTGTGCCAAGAGTGCCTTCCCACACTAGCCCCCCAACCGCAGAGGATTCGTGCCATGCAGATGACCGCCAAAGTCGTGCTCCACGCCGCTGGAGAAGAAGACCTGTTCCCCGATCAAGAGACGAAGACGATGACGATGCCGGATCGCGTCATCGTCGAAGTCGTTCCCGCGCTCGCCGGCCTCTACGCCAACGCCGCGAAGCCCGAGCTGAACACGTTCGAGATCGACGAGAAGCTGCCTTCCGAGAAGCTCGAGGGAGAGTTCACGAAGCACGCCAACGCCTTGCTCGACGGCGTCGATGGCTTCGAGCTCCTGCCGCCGCCCTTCGTGTACCAGCACCGCCTGGTGGACGGCGTCTACCTGCATCCGACCGAGCCCGAGCCGAAGGATCCGTTGTCGCGCGTCTACATCGTCGGCAAGCCCGAAGGTCCTGAGCTGCGGCCGGCGGTGTGGAGCGAGACACCGAACGTGAAAGGGGTCGATTTCAAGATCGAGTACCGCTACCACGTCGTGATCCAACCGGTTTGACTGCCCGCCGGCCGTCTGGTGAGGACGTGTCTCGGAAAGGCTGCGAGGGTCCGAAAGTCCTGTCCGGCTCGCGAGCGCAACGCCGCGCTCGCCTCGGCGATCGGCCGGGCCTTCCGGACCCCGCAGCGCATCCGGGGACATCCTTCGACGGTTGTCGAACCGTGCGCGTCGGCGTGTTCGCGACGTGCGAAACGCGCGCATTGCCCGTATTCTGAGCGCCTCGATGCGTGGCAAAGTGCTTCTTGGCGGCCTCGTTCTGATCGTGGCCTGCGGTCAGGACGGTGGCGATCCAACCGGTGCGGGAGCCTTGTCCGATGCGGGTCGTGACGCGGGCCGACCGAACGGGCCCGCCGTGTTCGAGGGCTTCACGGACGTCGCTTCCGAACGCGGGCTCGTCTTCCAGCACGAGTCCGGAGGTCGCGGGGACCTGCGGATGCCGGAGGTGATGGGTTCCGGCCTGGCGCTCTTCGATTGCGACGCCGACGGGGACCTCGACATCTACCTCGTCAACGGCAACGAGCATCCCGCCGACGGAGCCGAGGGAACGAGCGCCAACGCGCTCTTCTTGCGCGCGGGCGAGCGCTACGAGGACGCCTCGGCCGCCTCGGGGCTCGACGACCGCGGCTACGGCATGGGGGTCGCCGTCGGCGACCTCGACAACGACGGCCACGTCGACGTCTACGTCGCCAACCTGGCCGCCGACCGCCTGTTTCGCGGGCTCGGCGCCGCACGCTTCGAGGAGGTCGGCGCGGAGCGGGCCTTGGACGTGGCGCACTGGTCGAGCTCGGCGGCGCTGTTGGACTACGATCGCGACGGCTTCCTCGACGTGTTCGTGACGCAGTACGTCGACTACGACCCGGCCGAGCGCTGTTTCAACTCGGCCGGGCGACCCGACTACTGTGGTCCGTTGAGCTTCGCTCCGCGCTCCGACGTCCTGTTGCAGAACGCGGACGGCCGGCGCTTCTTCGACGTCAGCGCGGCGGCCGGCCTGACCTCGGTCGCCTGTGCGGGGTTGGGCGTCGTCTGCGAGGACTTCGACGACGACGGCTGGGTGGACGTCTACGTCGCGAACGACGCCTACGGCAACCAGCTCTGGACCAACCGGCGCAACGGGACCTTCTTCGACGAGGCCCTGTTGAAGGGCGCCGCCATGAACGTAAGCGGTCAGCCCGAAGCGGGCATGGGGGTCGTGGCCGGGGACTTCGACGCGGACGGGGTGCTCGACCTCTTCGTCACGCACCTTTCCGAGGAGTCGAACACGCTGTATCGCGGGGCGGGCGGCGAGCGTGGCTTCCGGGACGTGACCGGCAGCTCGGGCCTCGGCCCACCCAGCATGCGCAGCACCGGCTTCGGCGTCGTCGCCGCCGACTTCGATCTCGACGCCGACCTGGACCTCTTCGTCGCCAACGGCCGCGTGGTGCTCGCGCTGCCCGCCGCCGGCTCGACCTTGCCGCCTCCCTGGAACGAGCTGGCCGAGCCGAACCACGTCTACCGCAACGAGGGCGTGAGCTTTCGCCCGGTCGGGACGCTGGGAGCCGAGGTCGAGGTCTCGCGCGGGCTCGTGGCCGGAGACGTCGACGGCGACGGCGATCCGGACCTGGTCCTGACCAACACCCAGGGCCCCGCCCGGCTGTACGAGAATCGCGTCGCCGGCGCAGGCGAGCGCCATTGGCTGCGCGTCCGTTGCTACGACCCGCGGCTGAAGCGCGACGCCGTGGGCGCTCGCGTGTCCGTGGTCACGGCGCTGCACACCCAGCGGCGGACGATCGGCGGCGGCGCCGGCTATCAATCGGCGAACCCGCTGGACGTCTGGTTCGGCCTCGGCGAAGCCGAACGGATCGAACGCGTGACCGTGCGCTGGCCGGATGGACGCGTGGAGTCCTTCCCCGACGTGTCCGTCGACGGGGCCGTCCTGCTCGAACGCGGTCAGGGTCACGAGTGAGGCGCGCTTGCCGTATGATCACGGGCTCGCGCGAAGCGAGCCCTCCCGCGAAGCGAGCCCTCCCGCGTAGCGAGCCATGGCCAAGAAAGGACATCCCGACAAGCCGCCTCGGAGCGCAAACGCCGCTGCGGAGCCGACCGCGTTGGCGGGGCGGGCTGCGCCGGGCCGTCTCATCGGTCACGTCGGGCTTCTCGCCGTCCTCGCCGCCGGCGCGCTCGCGGTCTGGCTCGGCTACGCCCTCGTCCGTCCGGACGCGCAGGCCTGGGACGTCCCCGACCCCGTCTCGCCGGACATGACGGCGCCGGTCGTGCGCGCCTTTCTGACGGCGCGCGCCGGGGTGCTGGACCGACCGGATGCGGCCGCAGCCTGGGGTGACTTCGCGGTCGTCTGCGACGCGCACCAGATCTACGACGCCGCGCAGACGGCCTACGAGCACGCGGTCGAGCTCGACGGCGCCGACTTCCGTTGGAAGTACCTGCTCGCCATCGTGCTCGACTTCCGAGGTGCACCCGCGGACGAGGTCAGCGCGGCCTTCGAGCGCGCGCTCGCGCTGGCGCCCGATTTCCCGCCCGGGCACCTGCGCTTCGGCGACGCTC
>JAJDEW010000146.1 GCA_029259595.1 Planctomycetota bacterium
CGGTCCTGCCGGGCGATGCCGCGGGCGGCTTCGGCCCGGCGATCGAGATCTCCACCGCTGACGGCTGCGACGCCGTGGCAGCCGCCGATCTGGCCGGCGACGGACTGCCCGAGTTGCTCGCGACCAGCAGCAGCACCCGCACCCTGTCCGTCGTCTCCCCGCTGCCCGGGTTCCAGCTGGGCGACGGTCCGGACCCGATCCTCGTGGGCCTGCTGCCCAGCGCGGTGGCGGCCCTCGACCTGGAAGGCGACGGCGGCCTCGACGTGGTCGTGGCCGACCGGCTCGGAGGTCACACCGTGACCGTCCTGCGCGGGGACACGCTCGGCGGTCTCGCCGTGCGCCGCACGCTGCCGGTGGGCAAGCGACCCGCCGCCATCGCCGCCGGCGACATCGACGGTGACGGCGTGCTCGACCTGCTCAGCGCGAACTCGGGCTCCAAGAACGTCACCCTGCTGCTCGGCGACGGCACCGGCGTGTTCACACCGGCGCCCAAGGCCGTGTCGATGGGCAAGGCACCGCGCGAACTGCTGCTGGCCGATCTCAACGACGACGGCCTGCTCGACCTGCTCACCCTGCACCCCGCCAGCCGCAAGGTGACGCGCCGGCTCGGCAAGGGCGACGGCAAGTTCAAGGGCAAGAAGGCCTTCAAGATGGGCGTCGAGCCGGTGTCCATGGCGCTGGGCGATCTCGACGGCGACGGCGTGCTCGATCTGGTCACCGCCAACGCCGGCACGGACGACGTCTCGATCCGCCTCGGCAAGGACAACGGCAAGGGCGTGTTCAACAAGCCGGTGCACGTGCCGTCGGGCAGCGGCCCCGATGCGATCGTCCTGGCGGACGTCGACGAGGACGGCCTGCTCGACGCGCTGGTCGCGCACACCGGCGGGCGCGACCTGGCACTGATGCGTGGCGACGGCAACGGCAACCTGGGGCCTCCCGAGAGCCACCAGTTGTTCACCGCCCCGCGAGACCTCGCCGTCGGTGACCTGAACGGCGACGAGCACCTCGACGCGGTGCTCGGCAGCGCGTTGGGCCGCACGGTGATCGCGGTGCTGGGCGACGGCGCGGGCGGTTTCTCCGAGCCCGTGTTCCACACCGCCGACATCGACGCGGCGCCCCACGACGTGGACCTGGTCGACCTCGATGGAGACGGGGTGCTCGACGTGGTCACGGCGAATCCGGCCTCGGGCAGCGTGTCCTGGTTGATCGGCGACGGGCAGGGCGGCTTCTCGACCTTCTCGCGGTCCGCCGTGGGAGCAGACCCGCTGGCCGTCGTGGTCGACGACTTCGACGGGGACGGTTTCGCCGACGTAGCGGCCGTCGACTCCGAGGACGACACCGCGTCACTGCTGCGCAATCGAGCCGGGACGGTGTTCACACCCTGGAGCAACCTGGGGCGCGGCCTGGAGGGCGCCGACGGCGTGCCGCGCCTGCAGGCCTGCGGCTCCCTGGCGGACGGCTCGGTGGCACAGGTCCACCTGACGCGCGCGCGCCCGGGCAAGGCCAACGCCGCCCTGTTCGTGGGCGCGTCCGCCGCCGAGCTGCCCTTCAAGGGCGGCACGTTGGTACCCGCCCCGGACTTCATCCTGCCCGGCTTCTCGGTGGACGCCACCGGGAGCGCACTGCACACGATCGTGTTCCCGGCCACTCCCCCCGGGTCGGCGTTCTACCTGCAGTACTGGATCGACGACGAGGACGGGCCCGAGGGTATGGCCGCATCCAACGCGGTGCGCGGCATCACACCCTGACGACTCGACCAGGCCGGCCGGCGACGCTCAGTCGTCGTCGTCCTCATCGTCGTCGTCGTCCGATTCGACCTCGACGATGGTCTCGATGCCGCCACGCTCGTGGAACTCGCCCTCCACGCGCAGGCGCGTCGGACTGAGCACCTCCATCAGGTCGTCGAAGACCTGGTTGGTCAGCGCCTCGTGCATGTACCGCTCGTCGCGATAGGAGGCCAGGTACTTGCCGAGCGAGACGCGCTCCACGCAGACCTCGTCGGGCTCGTACTCGATCACGAACGACGCGAAGTCAGGCAGCCCCGTCTTGGGACACACGCAGGTGAACTCCTCGCACTCGAAGCGCACCTCATAGGTGCGGCCGGGGCGCGGATTGGGGAACGTCTCGAGCGCGCGGCTGGCCTTGCTCGTCATGCAGCTCCCGGGCCGTCGGGCCGTGAGTTCGTGGGGCGCGGCCCGCCGAAAGGCAGGCGCGCGTCGGATCGCGTCAGGCGGTCCGCGATCGCGTCAGCGGGTCAGCTCAGTTGCCGACGTAGCCGAGTTGCTTGAGCAGGGCGAGGGCCGGCGAATCCTCGTTCTCCGAGGCTTGGGCCAGGAGCTTGTCGAGGTGCGGCTGGAAGGCCTCCTTGGCATCCGGATAGGCCTTCAGCCCGGCGTCGACCACCTTGATCGCCGACTCGAGATGGCCGCTCTTGCGCAGCTTGGCTGCGGAGGTGATGTAGGTCTCCTCGTTGACCTTGCCGTCGAAACCGCTCGCGGCAGCCGCCAGGGCCGCCACGGTGGGCTCGCCGACCGCGTCCGACTGGGCCAGGGCATCGATGTGGAGCTTGGTCGCCCGCCACTCGAGCACCCCGTCGCCGGCCGCCTTGGCCTCTGCGGCGGCCTGGACGGCGATGTCGGCGGCCTTTGCGTAGTCCTTCTCGGTCAGGGCGGCCTGGGCGTCCGCCACCAGATCCCCGGGGCCACCGCCGCCACAGGCGGGGAGGGCGATCAGGGCCAGAGCGAACAGGATCGAGGGGGTCTTCATGTCGGGGTCTCCACGGTGGTCGTCCACCACAGACGCAGGCTCTCGGGAGCGTGTGGGAAGCGGGTGAGAATACGCGATGATGAGCCTGGGTGCCCAGGCCGAGCCGGCATACCCCGGAAACGCCCGCGAGAGCACCAATCCGACGCGTCGCTGTTCCGTGTCGCCATTCCAACGACTGCCCGGTGGACAGCCCGCAGCCCGCTTGCCCTCGGCGCCCTCACCGGGGCGCGGGGCCCTGCCGCCGCGAGGCGGATTGCCTGTGGAAGGACGGCGAAAACTCGATCTGCCCCCTTGCCATACGCTACAGGAAGGGTATTGTCCGCACTCTAATCGGAGTGCGATTGGAGTGCGATCGGTGTTCAGCCAGGAGCCTCCCGGCGCCGATGAGTCCTGCCCTCAGGGGCCGGACGCTCCGTTGCAGGCCCTCCCGGGCACGCGCGCAGGCCGGCTCCCCGAGCCCCAGGCGCCCTCCCGAAGCGGTCCCGTCCCACCACCCTCCCGGCGTTCAACACGATGAACAGCAAGGTCACGGTCAAGATCCCGCGGCCGCTCTACGAGCGGATCCAGCAGGTGATCACCGACTCGGGCTTCTCCAGCGCCACCGACTTCATCGTGTTCGTGCTGCGGGATCTGGTGGGCGACAGGGCCCTCACCAAGGACGAGCCGGAGCAGGGCGTCAAAGCCCAGTTCACTCATGACGAGCTGTCGGAGATCCGCCGCAAGCTCGAGAACCTCGGCTACCTCTAGCCGCCCGCCGGCCCACGGCCGGCCCCCCCGAACGAACCCAAACCCCTACTCCCGAGTCATCAGAGAAGCGAGCAAGACGAACATGATTCCCGCTCACGGTGGACGCCTCATCAACCGCATGGTCCAGGGCGCGCTGCGCGATCAGCTGATCGAGCACGCCAAGACGCTCCCGCGCCTGACCCTGAACCCCCGCGAACAGTCCGATCTGGAGATGATCGCCGTCGGAGCCATGAGCCCCCTGGAGGGCTTCATGGGACGCGACGACCTGAACTCGGTCGTGCACAAGAGCCGCCTGGCCAACGGCCTGGTGTGGCCCCTGCCCGTGACGCTGAGCAACAAGGGCGTGACCTGCAAGGCCGGCGACAAGGTCGCCCTGGTCGACGGGAACGACGCCCTGCTCGGCGTGATCAGCGTCAGCGAGTGCTACAGCTACGACAAGAAGGAGGAGGCCGAGGGCTCCCTCGGCACCTCCGACGACGCGCACCCGGGCGTGCAGTACCTGGCCTCCATCGGCGACGAGTACCTCGCCGGTGAGGTGACGGTCACGGACCTGCCGACCCACGACTTCGCCAACGAGCGCCGCCTCACGCCGCGCGAGACGCGCGTGCTGTTCAAGCAGCGCGGTTGGAACACGGTCGTCGCCTTCCAGACCAGGAACCCGATCCACCGCGCCCACGAGTACCTCACCAAGTGCGCCCTGGAGATCGTCGACGGCCTGTTGATCCACCCGCTGGTGGGCGAGACCAAGAGCGACGACATCCCCGCCAAGGTGCGCATGGACTGCTACCACACGCTGCTCGAGAAGTACTACCCGAAGGACCGCACGGTCCTCGCGGTGTACCCGCAGGCCATGCGTTACGCCGGCCCGCGCGAGGCGGTCTTCCACGCGCTGCTGCGCCAGAACTACGGCTGCACGCACTTCATCGTCGGCCGCGACCACGCCGGCGTAGGCAGCTACTACACCACCTACGAGGCGCAGGACTTCTTCAACAGCCTTGCGCACGACATCGGCATCCAGGCGCTGATGTTCGAGCACGCCTTCTGGGACAAGCAGGCCGGCGCGATGGCGACCGCCAAGACCAGCGCGGCCACCGACCCGTCGGACAAGATCTTCCTGTCGGGCACCAAGGTGCGCGAGATGCTCACCGCCGGGCAGCGCCCGCCGGTCGAGTTCACGCGTCCCGAGGTCGCCGACATCCTGATCGACGCCATGGCCAGCAAGGCCACGGTCTGACGCACACCCGCCCGGGCGGCGCGCCGCGTGCAGCCGCCGCCCGGTGCGGGGTCAGTTCCCCCTCTCCGACCACCTCTCCGACCACCACTCCCCCAGACTCACTTGGGAGACCCGATCATGGGACTCTTCGGATTCGGCAAGAAGAAAGCGGCGCCCAAGAGCCCGCCACGCCCGCTGACCCGCAGGCCCGGCGCGGCTCCGATGTCGCGGCCCGACCCCAAGGCCAAGAACAACTACATCGTGATCACGCTCGACTCGTGTCGCTACGACTCGTTCATGGCCGCCGAGCCCAAGAACATCCCGATGATCAGCGGGGGCAAGGTCGAGCGACGCTGGACGTACGCGAGCTGGACGGGCCCCAGCCACTACAACCTGCTGATGGGCCTGCTGCCCCACCACAGCCCCCAGAACGAGTTCGCCTCCGAGTACTACAAGGAGGACTTCCTCAACTACAACGCGCGCTTCGGCACCGAAGGCATGGAGTTCGCCAAGCTCGTGCCCTCACTCTGGATGCCGGAGTACCTGCGCAACGAGCTGGGGTACACGACGCACGCCCGGGTGTCGCTGCCGGTGCTGAACAGCAAGACCAACGTCAACCGCAGCTTCGACACGTTCCAGCTGATGGACAGCCACAACGACATGGCCTCCATGCTGGACACGCTGGTCTTCGACGACGACCGGCCCAGCTTCCACATGCTCAACGTGGGCGAGACGCACTACCCGTTCGCCACGCCGGAGGAGGACCCCAAGGACTGGCCGCGCATCAGCGGCATCCACGGCGTCTTCAAGCACCTCGATTCGCAGAACGTGGGCGGCAAGCTGATCAAGGACGAAGAAGCACCCAAGTTCTTCGACCAGACGCGCCTCGACGAGCTGCGCGAGCGGCAGATCAACACCGTCCGCTACCTCGACGAGCACGTCTTCCCCAAGCTGTACGACATCGTCCCCAAGAACACCTTCATCACCGTCACCGCCGATCACGGCGAGCTGTTCGGGGAGCTGGGCTACTTCGGGCACGGGCCGATCATGCACGAGAAGTGCTTCGAAGTGCCCTACGTCGAAGGCATGGTCCGCTGAGCCCGGACTCACGAATCAAACTCACGAGCCACTAACGACATCACAATTTTTCCATGAGCAAAAAAGGATTCACCCTCTGGTTCACCGGGCTCTCCGGCAGCGGCAAGAGCACTCTGGCCCAGTTTCTCACTCCCAAGCTGCGCGAGCTCGGCGTTCCCGTCGAGGTCATGGACGGCGACGAGGTTCGCGAAAACCTCAGCAAGGGCCTCGGCTTCTCGAAGGAGGATCGCGACACGAACATCCGCCGCATCGGATACGTCGCGAACCTGCTCTCGCGCAACGGCGTCTGCGCCATGACGGCGGCCATTTCGCCGTACCGTTCGGTGCGCCGCGAAGTCCGCGACGGGTGCAAGGCCGAGTTTGTCGAGGTCTTCGTGAAGTGCCCGCTCGAGGTCGTCGAAGAGCGCGACACGAAGGGGCTCTACAAGAAGGCCCGCGCCGGCATCATCAAGAACTTCACCGGCATCAGCGACCCCTACGAGGAGCCCGAGAAGCCCGAGATCGTCGTCGATACCGCGGAGGAGTCGATCGAGCAGTCTGCCGAGAAGGTGCTCGAGTTCCTTCGCTCGCGTAGCCTGATCGGCTGACGCCAGCCCGGTTCGACTGAAACGAAGCGGCCCGCCGTCGATCGCTCGACGACGGGCCGCTCGACATTGGCGACGCCGCTCAGTCCGTCGAAGGTTCGACCGAGACTTCGGTCTTCCGCTCCTCGGCCGTGACTTCCGGTTGCGTCGCTGCGAGGGGAACGCGCAGCTTGATGGCCTTGTCCGTTCGTGCCGACCGACGGATCCGGTGAACATGGATCCGCGAGTCATCGCGTTCGACAGGCACGCGCACGACGGCAAGGGTGGTGAGCAAGCAAAGCGTTCCCACCGCGATCAGCCCCACACTGGCTTTCATGCCAGCTCTATCGGAGCCCAGGGGCGTTCGACTCGCCCTGAATCCGGCCTTCTCGGGGATACGTCCCGGAATCGCGGCCAATACTCCGCGCGAAAATTCTTCCTCCGCCGTTCGCGCGCGCGTGGTCGCGTCGCTCAGGTGGTCGCGGGAATCTGCAGGATCGAGGCGTCGAAGGCGTCCTGGCGCCCGTCCTGGGTCCGCGCCACGGCCACGAGTGTGTGCTCACCCGGACCGATCTTTTGGGTCGAACCCTCGATGTACCAGTCGGTCTGGCGGAAGCTCTCCCCGCCTTCGCTCGCCGCCAAGGGCTCTGCCTTCTCCCGATGTTGGGCCTCGAACCAGTGCTCGCCGTCGATGCAGACCCGCACGTCCGCGATGGGCGACATGTGGATCGGTGATCGGACCCAACCGCCCACCCAGGCGTGATCGTCCTCGACCGTGGACTTCGAGATCGAGCCGCGCAGGATCGGTGCGTTGCTCCACGAAGCGAGACCGGGCACCGGACCGGGAGACATCACGTAGAGATCCTGGATGCGCCAGAGCTCGCGCTCGAGGATCCAGACGTTCTCGATCCCCATGGTCTTGCACATCGAGCGCACGGACCGAGGCGTGACGAAGGTCGCCCCGTACTCGTCGAGGTCGAGCAAGCGGCTCTCGCTGTGGCGTTGGTAGGTGAAGCCCGTCGGGTGCCGGTCGACATCGCCCAAGACCTCTTGGGTGTGCGTCGAGAAGACGAGCAACCCGTCCGGTTCGAGGGCGGAGAAGAGCTTCGGCAGGAAGCCTCGGAAGCGGTATCCGGGCAGGTGTGTGAAGAGTGAGCCGACCCAGATCAGCGAGTACTTGCGCTCGAGGTCGAGGGTGTCGGGGTCGTTCGTGGAGTAGAAACCAGGGACGCCGAAGCTCGAACGCACGAAGTCGACGGCGGGCTTCAGAACGTCCGAGGCCCAGACGTCCTGCGGGTCCCAGCGCTGGACGAGAAACCTCATGAGACGCCCATAGCCGCATCCGAAGTCCAGGATCGACTTCGGCTTGCGGTCCGCCTGCTCGAGGACGTTGAGCAGCACGCGGAAGGCCTCGTAGCCGCTTCGCATGTACTCGAAGGAGCGACGGGCCGCGTCCATTTGCAGGACGTCGTCGCGGTACATGTCGTCGTCGGGATGGATGGAGTCGTCGGGGATGATCTCCGGGGACTGGGCGGCGAACCAGTGCCCCATCAAGCGTTGCTCGAGTTCTTCGGACATGCTCGGGGGGAGTCTATCTCGAAGCGACGCTCTCGGACACCACCGGATCACCCTCGGGGCGGCTCGTTCCGAACAGCCAGCGGCCGAACCTCCCGAGGTCTTCCAGGATCAGGTATCCACAGGGCACGAGCACGAGCGAGATGCTCGTCGAGAACATGACGCCGAAGGCCATCGAGATCGCCATCGGGATCAGGAATTGGGCCTGGACGCTGCGCTCGAGAATCAAGGGCATGAGCCCGGCAAATGTCGTGAGCGAGGTCAGGAGGATCGGACGGAAGCGCTCGATGCCGGCCTGCCGCGCGGCTTGGGCGACGGGCACGCCCTCGCGGACCTTGCGGTTCACGAAGTCGACCAGGACCAGGCTGTCGTTCACGACGACTCCCGCCAGAGCCGCGAGACCCAGCACCGACAACATCGACAGGTCGAATCCCATGATCCAGTGCCCGATGATCGCACCGACGAGACCGAAGGGGATGGCCGACATGACGATGAAGGGCTGGAGATAGGAGCGGAAGGGGATCGCCATCAGCCCGTAGATCGCGAACAGCGCCATCAAGAAGTAGCGTTGCATCGCGGCGACGGTCTCGGACTGGTCGTTGCTCTGGCCTTCCAGCGACCAGTGGACGCCCGGGTGAGCGCCCTGAATGCCCGGGAGGACGTCCTTCGAGAGCCCCGCCAGGATCTCGTTCGCGTTGCCCTCCGCAGCGTCGACGTCGGCCAGCACGTGGATCGTACGTTGGCGATTCGTTCGTTGGATCGTGGCGTAGCCGCGTCGTCCCTCGACCACGGCGACGTCCGAGAACGGCACCTCTGCACCTTCCGGCGTCCGGATGCGCATCGACTCGAGCCCGAAGAGCGTGCGCCGATCCTCGTGGGGGTAGCGCACCATGACCTTGACCTCGTTGCGGCCGCGCTGGATGCGTTGAACCTCTTCGCCGTAGAAGCCCTGGCGAACCTGTCGCGCTAGGTCGAGCCGCGTGAGCCCGAGGGACTCGGCTTCCGGCGTGATGTCGAGCGCAGCCTCTTCCTTGCCGCCGCGGAAGGAGTCCGTGACGTCGCGGACGCCGGGGTAGCCCGCGAGGGCCGTCTTGAGCTGCTCCGCCACGCTACGCAGCTCGTCCACGTCGCGTCCAGCCAGCTGGATGTCGATCGCGTCGCCGGCGGACATGACAGCGGAGTTGAACGAGACCTCGACCGCACCCGGAATCGGACCGCACAGCTCGCGCCAGCGCCTGGCGATCTCGTTGCCGGTGATCTCGCGTTGCTCCGACGGGATCAGCTCGATGACGACCTCACCGAGGTTGGGAGCAACTTGGACGGAAGCGCCGGAAGTCCGTTGTTGCTGGGCGAGGTAAGGCTGCTCGCCGACCGAGGACATGACGTTGCGCACCACGTGCGCTCCGGTCTCGGTCACCTCGCCAGCGAGCTCGCGAACCAGCGCTTCGGCCGCGGCCTCGATCTGTTGGACCGCACCGCGGGTCGCGCGGACGGACGTGCCCTGGGGCATCCGGACTTGCGACGCCAGGATGTCGCCTTCGATGTCCGGGAAGAATACGAACTTGACCCAACCTCGTCCCGTCGCACCGATCGTCAGGAGCAGGCTCAGCACGCCGATCGCGACCGCCACGTATCGGAAGCGCAGGGCCCGGTCGAGCGTCGGCCGGTACACACCCGTGGCGAAGGCGAGCAAGAGCTTCGAGAAGGTGCGCTGAAGCGCCACCCACCAACGGAACGGGGCGATACGGGCGAGCCGCTCGGCGAACTTGCCCTGATGGGAGAGGTGCGCCGGGAGGATCCACTGCGATTCGATGACCGAGAACAGCAGGGCCGGAATCACGATCGCGGGGATGACGGCGAAGAACTTGCCCAACGTGCCGGGCAGGAAGGCCATCGGAACGAAGGCGACACACGTCGTCAGGACCGCGAAGATCACGGGGACGGCCACGTCGGTCGCGCCCTTGACGGCTCCTTCGACGTCGTGGTTCCCGCGCTCGTGCTCCTGATAGATGCTCTCGCCGACGACGATCGCATCGTCGACGACGATCCCGAGCACCAAGATGAACGCGAAGAGCGAGAGCATGTTGAGCGACTGGTCGAGCCCCGGCATCAGCATGAGCACGCCGAGGAACGAGATCGGGATGCCGATCGTCACCCAGAAGGACAGGCGGAACTTCAGGAAGAGCGCGAGGACCAGGAACACGAGCAGGAGCCCCTGAAGGCCGTTCTCCAGGAGCAGGTCCAGGCGGTCCTGAAGCCAGACGGCGTTGTCCTGCCAGGTGCTGATGCTCACACCGCTGGGCAGGTTCGGGCGCGTGCGCTCGACGTAGTCGTGCACGAGGGCGGAGACCTCGAGTGCGCTCTCGTCGCCGACGCGGAAGACCTGCACCATCACGACCGGAAGGCCGTTGAAGCTGGCGCTCTGGTCGGTGTCCTCGAAGCCGTCCACGACGGTCGCGACGTCCCGCAGGAGGACGCGCGTGCCGTCGGGTTGCGAGATGACGACCAGTTCTTCGAAGTCCGCGCCGACGTAGGCTTGGGCCTGGGTGCGGAGCAGGATCTCGCCGCCTTCGGTCTTGATCGAGCCCCCCGAGAGGTCGAGCGAGCGCGCGCGTACGGCGTTCGCGACATCGTCGAAGTCGAGCCCGTAGCGGCGCAGCTCGCTCTCCGCGACTTCGATCGAGATCTCGTACGGACGAGCGTTGGCCAGCTCGACCTGGCTGATGCCGTCGAGCGCGTTGATGTCGTCGCGAACGTGCTCGCCGAGTTCCTTCAGCGTTCGCTCGGCCACGTCGCCGTAGATCGCGACGTTGATGACCTGCTGGCGCATCATGAGCTCTTCGATCACCGGCTTCTCGGCCTCCTCGGGGAAGGTCGAGATGGCGTCGACTCGCGTCTTCACGTCGTCGAGGACACGGCGGGGGTCTTCGCCGGGCGTGACCTCGACCCGGACGCTGCCCAGGCCTTCGACCGCGGTCGACGACAGCTTCTTGATGCCTTCGAGGCCACTCAGCTCTTCCTCGATGGGGACGCAGATGCCTTCCTCGACCTCTTCGGGGGCCGCGCCCGGGTAGGGGACGCTGACCGAGATCATCTCGAGCGAGAATTCGGGGAAGAGCTCGATCTTGACGGCCGGCACCGTCATGAGCCCGCCCACGACCAACGAGAGCATGAGCAGGTTCGCAGCCACCGGGTTGGTGGCGAACCAGGAGACGATGTTCTTCATCGGGGGACTTCCGTCGTCCGGACCCGCATGCCTTCGACGGCGGACTCGACCGTCGAAACGACGACGCGTTCACCCTCCGCGAGCCCCCGCGTCAGCACGACCGTGTCGCGCAGCGATTGGTGGACTTCGATCGCGCGGATGCCGAGCCGGCCGTCCTTCTCCACGAAGACGCGTCCTCCGCTGCGGAGCGCGGTACGTGGAAGGAGGATCGCTTCGTCCAGAGTCTTGCCGCGAATCGTGGCCTCGACGAACATGCCGAGGCTCAGCGGCGCGCGCGGTACATCCGTGCGCATCGCGAAGGGGTCTTCCACCGTCGCGACCAAGATGACCATGCGGCTCTTCTTGTCCAACTCGCCTTCGGTGCGAATGATGCGCCCCTGCCAGCTGCGCTGCTCGCCGGCGAAGCGCGCCTCCAGCGTGACCGTCGGACCGTCTTCGATCTCGCCCTCGTAGGCGAACGGGATCTCGAGGTGCGCGAGCTCGGCGTCAGGGATCGGAAGACGGACCTCGAAGCGGTCGATGGCGTAGAGCCGCGCCAGTTCCTGGCCTGGTTGGACGAAGTCTCCGCGCGCGACGTTCTGCGAGCGCACTCGACCTTCATAGGGAGCGCGGACGAGGCAACGGTCGATGTCGCGGCCGGCCTTTTGGATGCGAGCCCGCGCCGCGGAGAGGGCAGCACGCGCTTCTGCGAGCTGAGGCTCGCGCAGAACCAGCGGATCCGGTGTGCGATCGGGGTGAGATTGCTCCCAGTCGTCCTTCGCGATCGCCGCGTCGGCCTGCTCTCGAGCGAGACGCAACTCGGCCTGGGCCAGACCGAGGCGCGCTTCTTCGAGCGCGAGCTCGTAGTCGGTTGCGTCGAGCCGGACCAGGACCTCGTCCTCCGCGACGAAGCCCCCGTTCTCGAGTCCCTTCGAGACCTCGAGGACCCTGGCCACGACCTCGGCCAAGAGACGTGTCTGGGTGCCCGGTTCGACCGTTCCGTGTGTCAGCACGGACGACGTGTGCGGTCCGATTTCGACGGGAACGACGCGTACGAAGGGTGGCGGCGTGTCGACGCGCGTGCTCTCGACGAGCGGCTTCGTGCGGATCATCCAGGACGAGACGAGGACCCCGACCACGATCACGGTCGTGGCGAGAACGAGGTTGGCCAGGAGGCGTTGTTTGCTCATCGGTCGAGCTCCGCAGGCGATTCCACGCCCGTTCCTTCGAAGCCCCCACCCAGTGCGAGGTGGAGGTCGACGCGCGTTTCGAGGCGTCGGCGACGCGCCGCCAGGTGGTCGATCTCGCTCGCGAGCGCACGTCGCTGGGCTTCGAGGACGAAGAGCAGGTCGGTGAGTCCGGCGCGGTAACGCTCTTCGGCGAGCTCGCGCGCGGCGTTGGCGTCGGCGCTCGCGTCGGCCAGGTGGCGCTCTTCCTCGGCCAGGGCCGACTCGGTCGCGAGCGCGATTTCGACCTCGGAGAAGGCCCGCAGGAGCCGCGCGGCGAAGACTTCGGTGGCCTGCTCGACGCGGGCCTCGGCCAGCTCGACCCCGGCACGCAGGCGACCGCCCTGGAAGATCGGCTGGACGATGTTGCCGACGAGAGACCAGACGCTGAAGTCGTCGTCGGTGAGGTCTGCGAGCTCGTCGCTGGCGCGCCCTCCCGAGGCCGTCAACGAGATTCGTGGGTAGAGCGACGCACGGGCCGCACCGAGGCGCGCGTCGCTCTCGCGCAGCCGAGCTTCGGCCGCGGAGAGATCGGGACGGCGGCCCAGGAGCTCGGCCGGCAGGCCTACGGGTGGGGTCTCCGGCACCGCGGGCAGGTCGTCGCCGGCGACGAGCGCTCCCCCGGGATAGCGCCCGAGCAAGACCTCGAGCAAGCGTTCGGTGCGGGCGACCTGAGCACGCCGCTGCTCGAGGAGCGCGCGTGCGGAAGCCAGGTTGCTCTTCGCGAGGCGCAGGTCGAGGGCGTCGGCGACGCCCGACTCGAAGCGCTTCGACACGACGTCGGTGTTGCGGGCGAAGGTCTCGACCGTGCGTACGGACAGCTCGAGTTGCAGGCGTGCCTCCTGCCAGGCGAACCAGGCCTTGGCCGTCGCGGCCGCGAGCGACTGACGCGCCGCCTCATGGTCGCTCCGCGTGGCGAAGAGCTCCTCTTCGGCCGCTTCCGCCTGGGCGGCCAGTCGGCCCCAGAGATCGAGCTCCCAGGAGATGTCGAGGTCAGCGCCGAAGGTCGTGGACGTGCTCTCGAGGACGTCGCCACCGGGCACGGGCAAACCGACGAAGATCTGTTTGCGGCGGGAGCCCGACCCCCCGGCGCTCACCGACGGGAGCCGGTCGGCCCCGGCGATGCGGGCTTGCGCCAGCGCAGCGTGGATACCGGCGGCGCTGGCCGCGAGATCGCGGTTCGCGGACAGGGCCTCGTCGATGACCGCGTCGAGCGCAGGGCTCCCGAAGGTCTGCCACCAGGGCTCGCCGGGGACCGCGCCCGCGCCGTTCCCCGCTTGCCAGGCGGGCGGGACGTCGAGCTCCAGGTCTTCGAGAGCGGGGGCTTCGCGGGGGGTGAGGCAGGCCGAGGCGAACACAGGAACGAGAACGAGGAAGGGGTGCTTCATGAGCGCCCGCCTGTGCGGGAGGTCGATGCGGGAACCGGGGCGCGCAAGCCGCCCACGGCGAAGGCGACGAGCTGCTGCGCGACCACATCGGGATCCGCGGACGAGCAGAGGCCGTCGGACACGATGGCGAGCCGACCGGGGTCGGACAGCTGCGTGCACAGGGCCCCGATGACGAAGTGCAGGCGCCAGAAGAGGACCTCGGGCGGGATCCCTGGCAACGCGGCTTGGAGGAGCGGGAAGAAGCGGCGCTGCACCTCGGCGAACACGCGCCGGATCGTTTGGGCGTGCTCACCGGTCACCGAGTTGCTTCGCCCGAGGATCTGCAGGAAGCGCGCGAAGCCCGGGTCCCCGCCCTTCGCCAGGCGCAGGGCCGGCAGGAGCAGGACCTCGAGCAGTTCTTCGAGACGCGGGACGCTTCCCTGGGCTTCCAGCTGGTCGAGTCGGGCGAGGCGCTCGGCATTGATCGGGCGGACGCGACGCTCGAAGACGGCCTGGAAGAGCCCCAGCTTGTGGCCGAAGTGGTAGTTGACGGCCGCGAGGTTGACCTCGGCCGCCCGGGTGACGGCCCGCAGGGAAGTGCCATCGAACCCCTGGGCGGCGAAGAGCTCCTCCGCGGCGTCCAGAATGCGGTCTTTCGTGTCGGGGGTGGCCATGGTTCAAACGTTCGTATGAAACGTATGTTCGACTGAAGCTCCGGTCCAGTCCCGGCCCGAGTTTTTTCGAGACCCCGACACCCACCTTCGGGAGAACGGCCCGTACCCAAGCTCCGAACGCTCGGCGACTCCTCCGACCTGCGCCCGCGCCTCTCGAACCCGGTCGCCGCCGAACGGGCAACTCGCAGGGGTCAAGCCCTACAATACCCGGCCTTAATTGCCGATCAGGGGTCAGGGAACGCGCGTTGGCAGTCGATTCGGTTTCCGCGGGCCCTTGCGGGCCTCTTCCCTCCTTCCTTCGCCTCTCCTCCTACCCCTCATGATCATCCGGAAGCGGATCGTACGAATCGCGCTCGCGACGTTCGCCAGTGCCGCCGTCCTGGCGGCGCCTGCCTCGGCCTACATCGGTCCGGGTGCGGGCTTTGCCGCGGCCGGTAGCGTGCTCGTCCTGCTCGGCACCTTCGTCCTGGCTTTCGGAATCGTTCTGATCTGGCCGCTCAAGGCCGTCGTGCGACTCGTCGCCTTCCGTGGCAAGACGAAGCCGAAGGTCAAGCGGATGGTGGTCGTGGGTCTCGACGGCTTCGATCCCGGACTCGCGCAGCGCTTCTCCGAGGAAGGGCTGATGCCCAACTTCAAGAAGCTCCAGGACGAGGGCTGCTTCCACGAGCTCGGGACCGCGTTCCCGTCGATCTCTCCCGTGGCCTGGTCGAGCTATGCGACGGGCGTCGACGCTTCGCGCCACAACATCTACGACTTCCTCACGCGCGATCCTTGTTCGTACTTCCCGATGCTGAGCTCGACGGACATCCGTTCGGTCCCGAAGACGCTCAACTTGGGGCTCGCGAAGGTGCCCTTCGGTCAGAAGACGATCTACAAGCTCCTGCAGAAGAGTCAGCCCTTCTGGAAGCTCCTGGGTGCCAAGGGCATCTGGTCGTCGATCATCCGCGTCCCGATCACGTTTCCGCCGCAGAAGTTCAAGAACGGCACGTTGCTCGCCGGCATGTGCGTGCCCGACCTGCAGGGGACGCAGGGTTCGTTCTCGTTCTATTCGACCAAGAAGAAGAGCGGCACTCATACCGGCGGACAGCAGTACGTCGTGCGCTTCAAGGACGGCAAGGTCGAATCGAAGCTGACCGGGCCTCCGGGCAAGGACGGGCACGCGATGAAGTGCCCCTTCACCTGCTCGTTCGACACGTCGACCGGCAAAGCGACCTTCACCGTCGGGACCGAGTCCGCGACGGTCGGGAAGCGGGAGTACACGCCCTGGTTGGTCATCCCGTTCGACGGCGTGACCGGGATCGCCCGCTTCTACGTCCAGGACTGGGACGGCGAGGAGGTCGGGATCTACGTGACCCCGATCAACATCAACCCGGACAGTCCGGCGATGCCGATCTCGCACCCGCTCGTCTATTCGATCTATCTGGCGAAGATGATGGGGCCCTACGCCACGCTGGGCCTGGCCGAGGACACCTGGGCGCTGAACGAGCGCGTCGTCGACGAGGAGGCCTTCCTCAAGCAGGCCTGGCTCATCTTCGAAGAGCGCAAGAAGATGCTCTGGGACGTGCTCGAGAAGACCAAGAAGGGCTTCGTCACGGTCGTCTTCGATACCACCGACCGCATCAGCCACATGTTCTACCGCTACCTCGATCCGGATCATCCGGCCAACGAGGGCAAGGACACGGAGAAGCACAAGAACGTCATCCGCGACCTGTACGCGAAGATGGACGCCTTCCTGCCCGAGATCCGCAAGAAGGTCGGCGACGACAAGGACACCGTCCTGATGATCATCTCCGACCACGGCTTCTGCAATTTCACGCGCGGAGTGAACATGAACACGTGGCTGAAGCAGGAGGGCTACCTCGTGCTGAAGGACGGTCACGAGACTTCGCCGGACTGGTTCGCGCACGTGGACTGGGACAAGACCAAGGCCTTCACGCTCGGGCTCACCGGCATCTTCATCAACCGCAAGGGACGTGAGGCCAAGGGCATCGTGGAGAAAGGTCCCGAGCTGAACGCCCTGTGCAACGAGCTCAAGACGAAGCTGGAGAAGCTGGTCGACCCGAAGTCCGGCGACCGCGTCGTCAAGGAAGCCTTCCTGACAAGCGAGCTGCACGGGGGCCCCTACGCCGACATGGCACCGGAGATCCTGCTGGGCTACAACAAGACCTTCCGGCACTCCTGGGACTGTGCGACGGGCTCTGTCTCGGAGGAGATCTTCACGGACAACACGAAGTCGTGGTCGGGCGATCACTGCGTCGACCCGCGGCTCGTTCCCGGCGTCTTCTGGTGCAACCGGAAGATCAACGGCTCCGCGCCCAACATCATGGATCTGGCGCCGACGGCGCTGAGTCTCTTCGGTGTCGACACACCGCGCTACATGCAGGGTCGCGACCTCTTTGCCCCGTCCCACGAAACGACCGGCGCCCCGAGCTCGTCTCCCGAGGAGCGTGAACTGGTGACGAGTGAGAAGGCATCCTCATGATCCTCCCCCGCTGGACCGTGTACCCCGCTCTCGTGACCCTTGCGGCCACCCTCGTGATCGCAATCCCGAGCTCGAACGACGAGGATCCCTTCGAGGGAGCCGCCGTGCGCGAAGCCACGGCCTTGCGCACCCTCGAGTCGAACCCTTCGCCCGGGCCCTTCGAGCACAAGCCGCTGGTCGTCCTCGGGATCGACGGGATGGATCCCGACATCCTGGCGGAGACGATCGAGCTCTTTCCCGACGACATGAAGAACTTCCGCTGGCTGATCGAAGCCGGCGACGGCATCCAGTCGCTCGGGACCTCGTGTCCGCCGCAGAGTCCCGTGGCCTGGTCAAACTTCATCACCGGGATGGATCCCGGTGGCCACGGCATCTTCGACTTCATCCACCGCGACCTCATGACGCGCGGTCCGCTCGGATCGACCACGGTCAGCGCGCACCCGTCCGAGGTGCCGCTCTGGGGCGACTGGCAGATCCAGCTCGGCGGTGACAGCCCTTCGAACCGCACCGGCCGTGCCTTCTGGCAACGGTTGATGGACCACGGCGTGCCGGCCGACATCTGGCGCATGCCCATCAACTTCCCGGTCGAGGAGTCGCGCGGCGTCTCCTTCCCGGGCATGTTGACGCCGGCTCTGGACTCGGCTTACGGGCAGTGCACCTTCTTCACGACCGACCCGGCGCACGCTGCCGCGATCGACTACGAGAAGGTCGAGCGCGTCGACGAATGGGATGGGCAGATCAACGCTCGTCTCGTCGGTCCCGCGAACCCCTTCAAGAAGAAGAACAAGGCCGAGACGGCGGCGTTCACGGTCTACGTCGACCGTGAGAACGGCGCGGCGATCTTCGATGTCGGCGCCAAGAAGGTCGTTCTTCGGCCGGGGCAGTGGAGCGCCTTCGTCCCGCTCGAGTTCGAGCTGCTGCCGCTCGGTGCGATGAACATGAGTGGCATCTGCCGCTTCTACCTGCGCTCGATCGACCCCGAGGTCGAGTTCTACGTCTCGCCGGTCAACTTCGATCCGACGAACCCTGCCGTGCCCGTTTCGATGCCGGAAAGCGCCAGTGCGGAGCTGGCCGAGGCGATCGGGCTCTACTACACGCAGGGCATGGCGGAGGACGTCAACGCGCTGAAGTACGAGGTCCTGACCGACGCCGAGTTCATGCAGCAGGTCGAGCTCGTGTACCGCGAGCGGCGCAAGATGCTCGACCACGCCATCGACGTCTATCTCGCGGACAAGGACGGGGGCCTCCTGTTCTTCTACTTCTCCACCGTCGATCTCGGGTGCCACATGATGTGGCGGCATCACGATGCCTCGCATCCCGCTCACGACGACGCGATCGCGAAGCAAGACTCCTCGCGCTGGTCCGGTCGCGAAGGCAGCACGTGGAAGGACACCGTCTACGACCTGTATCGCAAGATGGACCCGGTCCTCGGTCGCCTCCGCGAGCGGCTGGGTGACGACGTGGCCCTGATCGTGATGTCGGACCACGGCTTCGCGCCCTACCGGCGTGAGTTCGATCTGAACCGCTGGCTGTGGGAAGAGGGCTATCTCGTGTTGAAGGACGGCTTCGAGCCGGAGAGCGAGGAAAAGCCTTCCGACTCCGACAAGGTCTACATCTTCGGTGGTGGCGTGGATTGGGAGAAGACGAAGGCCTACGGCATGGGCTTCAACGGGCTCTACCTGAACCTCCAGGGGCGCGAGCTCGACAACCCCGAAACGCCCGAGAACGAAGCCGGCATCGTGGCCCAAGGCTCCGAGGCCGAGCGGCTCTTGAAGGAGATCGGCGACAAGCTCGAACGCCTCGTCGATCCCGTGACCGGTCTGAAGCCTGTCTTGAGCTGCGACTTCGCCACCGACGTGTACCACGGCGCGCGCGTCCCGGAGGCTCCCGACTTGTTGGTCGGATACAATGCCGGGTACGGGAACTCGGATCCCGCGTCAACCGGTCGCATCACGCATACCGTCTTGGCGGACAACACCGGGGGCACCTTCAACGGCAGCCACCTGATGGCCCCGGAAGTCGTTTCCGGCGTGCTCTTGACCAACCGACCCGTTCGGGAAGGTCAGCACAAGCTCGAAGACCTCACCGTCGAGGTCCTGAAGCACTACGGCATTGCGAAGCCCGACGAGTTGCGGGGTCACCCCGTGCTCGAATGAACTGACGATTCCAAGAACGAACGAGATCAAGCAGAGGAACAGACATGTTTGGTGGTGGAAACAAGATCAAGCTGGAGGCCGACCTCCTGGACCGCATCAAGAGGGTCGCCGAGGTCGCCGGCTACGCGTCGCACGAGGAATTCATCGTGCACGTACTCGAGAAGGAGCTCGCCCAGTTCGAGGACGCGGGCTCCGATGAAGACATCGTCGAGAAGCTGAAGGGACTCGGCTACATCAGCTGACGTCGCTTCCGGGGGCATCGACCCCTGACGAACCCGACCCCCGCACCCGAATGAACGCGATCAATCGCCTGTTCGACTCGCTCTTCAACGTCATCCTCACCCCCTTCGAATGGCTGGGCGAGGGGATGGCGCTGGTCTTGGTCAGTGGTGTCTTCGGCATCCTCTGTCTGCTCCTGTTCAAGCAGGTCAGCTGGCAGAAGGGGATCAAGGGCACCAAGGACAAGATCAAGGGCAACATGATCGCGATCCGGCTCTATCAGGACGATCTCGTGATCGTCGGGAAGTCGGTCGGAAAGGTGCTCCTGCGCAACTTTCAGTACCTCAGCCTGAACTTCGGGCCGATCTTGCCGCTCGTGCCTCCGATGGTCCTCGTGGCCGCGCAGTTCGTCGTCCGCTACGGCTTCGATCCGATCCCGGTCACTCCGACGGAGGAGATCGCCGATCTGCTGGCGGGCCAAGGCACGCTGATCGAGATCGAGATGAAGCCCGGGCACGAGGCCGAAGTCGCGAGGCTCGAGGTCAAGTTGCCGGCGGACCAGCTCGTGGCGGTGTCCCCGCTCGGGCGTTCGGTTGCCGCCGGAGTCGCGTACATCGAGGTCGTCGCGATTGGCTCCGGTTCCCAGGAGATCGAGTTCTTGATCGATGGGCGCCGCGTCGGGACCAAGGAGATCGTGACCGGTGACGAGCGTCCCCGGGTCATGCAACCGGAGCGCGTGTCCAGCTTCTGGTCGGCCTGGTTGTGGCCGGCCGAGGACACCTTCGCCAACGACTCGCCGATCGCCCGCGTCGCCTTCGCCTACCCCGAGCGAAAGCTCGCGATTCCCTACATGCCGGACGGACCGCTCGGCGTGTTGCTGGCCTTCTTCCTGTCGACGATCCTCTTCGGCGTGGCGATCCTCAAGCCGCTGAACATCCAGATCTGACGGCACCTTGCGCAGGAACGAGCCGTATCCGTTCCACGTTCGGCTGCTCGTCGGACTGTGCCTCGTCGGCCTCGGGGTCGCCGGAGCGGGCTGTGGAACCTCGACGCCCGAGCGTCGTCCGTCGGGACTCCTGATCACTCTCGACACGACCATTCCCGAGGCGCTCGGGGTCTACGGCGGTCAGGGCGACCTGACGCCGAACCTCGACCGTCTGGCGGGAGAGGGCATCGTCTTCGAGAACGCGCGCACGTCGGCTCCGATCACGCTGCCGGCCCACGCCTCGATGTTGACCGGGCTCTATCCCGTGCGGCACTCGGTTCGGCGCAATGGTTCGATGGTGCTCTCGGGCGAGGCCTCGACGCTGGCAGAACAGGCGCGCGAAGCGGGCTTCGCGACCGCGGCCGTGGTCTCGGCCGTCGTGCTCGATCCGGAGTACGGTTTGGACCAGGGCTTCGATCTCTACCTGGCTCCGCCCCTGCCCGAGCGCGCGACCGAGCACCTCGACGCGAGCTGGACGGCCGCGGACGTCGTCGAGCGCGCGCTGCTCTGGCTCGAGAGCGTGCCGGACGAGCGACCGTTCCTGCTCTGGGTCCACTTCTACGACCCGCACTTTCCCTACGAGCCGCCACCTGCCTTCCTCGAGCATGCGAACGGGGATCCGTACCTGGGTGAGATCGCCGCCATGGACGCCGAGATCGGTCGGTTGCTCGCGGGTCTCGAGGCCGCGGACCGACTGGACGACCTCTGGGTCGTCGGCGTCGCCGATCACGGGGAGGGCTTGGGCCGCAACGGGGAGGACACCCACGGCTACTTCGTCTACGACGCGACCTTGCGCGTGCCGTTCTTCGTTCGCCCGCCCGCTGCGTTGGCCAAGGGGCGCGCCGGCGAACGGGTGGAAGAGCCGGTGAGTGTCGTCGACGTGCAGCCGACGCTCGCCCGGGCGCTCGGGCTGACGCAGTCCCGGGGCGCCCTGGACGTGGATGGCGTGGACGTCCTCGCGCTCGCGGACACGGCCGAGCGCGGCGTCTACTTCGAGAGCTACTTCGGTGTCGTCGCCTTCCACTGGAGCCAGTTGGCCGGCTGGGCGACCCGAGATCACAAGTACGTCCACTCCAGCCAACCCGAGCTGTTCGATGTCCGCTCGCCCGCGGGCGAGGGCGCGAACACGATCGACGCCCGACCCGAAGCGGTCGAGGCGGCGCGTGCCGCGATCGCGGCGCTCGCCGCGCGGCCGCGCCTCCCCGTGGCTGGCGTCGACGCCGAGTTCCGCGGCGTGCTGGGTCAGATCGAGCGGCTGGGCTACGCGGGCGCATCTTCGACCGAGCTGGGCCTGCCCGAACCGCTCGAGACGAGCGACTTGCCGAGCCCGCACGAGCGTGTCGCGGCCTACGCGCAGTTCGCCCAGTGCCAGAAGCTCCTGGCCGAAAACGGTTCGCGCGAGACCGTCGTGGACCTGCTCGTCGAAGTGTTGCGCGAGAACCCGATGAACCACAAGGCGCAGTTCCATCTCGGTCATGCGCTCATGGATCTCGGGCGCTGGGCCGAGGCGATCACCGCCTTCCTCGCCGTTCTGCCGCATCCCGGCGGGGAGCGCATTCCGGCCGAGCTCAACCTGGCCGTCTGCTACTACAACGCGGGCCAACCCGAAGAGGCGCTGCGGCGATTCGAAAGCGCCCTGGCCGACACGATCGGACCGCCCGGGGCGTTGGAAACCTACATCCGCCTCCTGGAGGCGGGGGGACGTCACGACGAAGCGCAGCGTCAACGGGAACGCCTCGCCCGCGAACGACCGATGTCGCCCACGCTCGTCGGACCCGGCGGCAACTAGCCCGTCCCCAGGACCCGGTCGAAGACACCGACCCTGTGCGGGCCCAGGTGTGTCGTGGGCCGATGTCCGCAAAGCACTGCCAGGCAGCGAGTTGGACCGAACTGCCACGCGCTCTCAGGAGGTCGACGGGCTAGAATGTCCGCGTGTTTTCCGACGGAGTCGAACGCGCCCTGCGAGCCTCGTACGCTGCCCATGAGGGCCAGTTCCGCAAGGGGACGCTGCCCGTGCCCTACGTCCTCCATCCGATCCACGTCTCGCTCTTGCTCGCGCGCTGTGGCTACGACGACGAGGTTCTGCAGGCGGCCATCCTGCACGACGTCGTCGAGGACTGCGACGACTGGACCATCGGGCGGGTCGAGTCCGAGTTCGGCACTCGTGTGGCCGGGATCGTGGACGAGCTGACCGAGGACAAGAGCCTCGGCTGGGAAGCCCGCAAGCGCGGGGCGATCGAGTCCGTTCCCCGCCTCTCGGACGAGGCGGCGGCGGTCAAGGCCGGCGACAAGCTGCACAACCTGCAGAGTTTGCTGCAGGACTTGGCGGGCGCTTCGGTGCGCGCGGAAGTGTGGGCCGAATTCACCGGAGGGCGCGAGTCGACGCTCCGGATGTCAAAGGAGCTCGTGCAGGCGCTCGAGGCGCGCGTCGACGCCCGGCTCACGCGTCCCTTGCGCGAGGTGCTGCACGCGTTGCTCGAGCTCGAAGGCGACTCGACGGACGGCTGATCCGGCTCTGTCCGGGCCGATCCCGATCTGGCCCGGAGGCGGCCAGGAACTACGGGCCCGGGCCAGCGGTCCGACCCACGTCGCGAGGCCGTCGGGGGGCTGCCTACGGTCGGTGCGAGATCCTGGCCCCGGGCCCAGTGGAAGTCTCCGTCGAGACGGCAGGAGGGCCAGGGACCCCCTGCGTCCCTCCAGCCGGGCCTGAGGGCGAGTCCTACAGGAATGGAACCAGGATCTGCGGGATCCCGGGCGCGTTTTGAGCACCTGGCCCGTACGGCAGGGACGAGCTTCCCGCTCTTCCTCTCGAGGCAGGACCGCCAGGAGGGGTGCCGAAGCCACCCCGGAGGCCATCGTGCGCAAAATCATCTATCACAAGGATCTGGACGAGCGGCTTGGACGCCTGGCAGAGCGTCCCGACGCCTTTGCTGACGCCTGCCTGGACATCATCGAGGAATTCGATTCGATCGATGCCGACCTCGAGATCACGAATCCGGCGACCTACCGCCGGCACACGACGGGCAGGGCCAAGGCCTCGTTCGCCCAACAGTTCCGGGCGGACGTCGATGCGATCATGACGCTCGATCGGGAGACCGAGGCGGAGCTCGCGCGACGTATCGAATTCGCGCGCCTGCGTCTCGAAAAGGCGCGTCGGGAGGAGGGTATCGAGGTCGAGGAAGGCATGGCCGCCCTCGCCGCGAACCCCCTGTCGCGCCGCGTCTCCCGGCGGGCGATGGAGTTGCACGCGATGCGCACGGAGATGGTGGAGCGCAACCTCTACCTCGTGCTCATCAACGTCGAGCGCTACGCCGGTCAATCGGGCACGAGTCGGTTGGACTTGATCCAGGAGGGGTCGGTGTCGCTCTTCCGCGCGGTCGACGGCTTCGACTGGCGTCGGGGTCTGTTGTTCCGCACCTACGCCGTGCACTGGCTGAATCAGGCCTTCCGCAACTTTCTCTACAACTCGAGCCACACCGTCCGGATTCCGGTCTACCTACAGAAGGCGCTGAAGCACATCAATCAGGCCACGATCCGGCTGGGCGACCCCAGTGCGACGGTGGAGGAGATCGCCGCGGAGACCGGCGACCTGAACGAGAACCTGGTGAGCGCCGCGTTGCGCGCGGCGCGTGGCAGCTACTCGATCGACGCCGACAACCCCGTCTCCGAAGAGGGCAGCCGCCTGCGCGATCTGCTCGTCGATGCGGACGATGACGGGCCGTACGACGCTCGGATCGAAGACGTCTCGCTCGAGGCCGGGCTGAGGAAAGCGCTCGAGGTCTTGAGCGATCGTGAACGCAAGGTCGTCGAGATGCGTTTCGGCATCGGCGTCGACCGCGAGCACACGCTGGCTGAAGTGGCGGCCGAGATGGGCGTCAGCGTCGAACGCATTCGCCAGATCCAGGTGCGGGCGCTCGGGAAGCTGAACACGCCGGGGTTGAGGCGCGAGCTCGATCCTTTCCTGAACTGAGCGCGGGGCCGGATCCGTCCGGTCCGCGCAGGAAGCCGCCAAGAGGCCGCTTGCGGGCCTGTTCAGGCAGAGCGAAGAGAACCGATGGGACTCGCCGCCTCCCAGGAGGCAGCGAGTCTCGTTTTCTTTGCACACCCCTTCGAAGCGCCCGCTGCCGCCCCTTTCAGACGCCTGGACGACTCCCGAAACCCGGGCCCCTGTGGTTAGGATCGGGGCGGGATGCACCATCCGTTCGAGGAAAGGGAGTTCGAATCGCACGAGGCCCAGCTGCGCCGTTTCGCCCGGCGCTTCGCGCCGACTCCCCAGGAGGAAGAGGACGCTGTTCAGGACACCTGGGTCAGTGCGATCGAACGGCCGCCCGAGCGGTGGACGAATTCGGAGGGGTGGCTGCGCACCGTTCTGCGTTTCTCCCTGCTCCGGCGTCGGAGGCAGGAAATGCAGCGGCGATCGCGCGAGCATCGGGTCGCGCGCCTCGAACGGATCGAATCCGATGGCGAGTTCGGCACCGACGAGCTCTTGCGCGTTCAGGAGGTCGTTGGAAGCCTGGCCGAGCCCTACCGGACCGTGCTGCGGATGCGCTACTTCGAGTCGCTCTCCATCGCCCAGATCTCCGAACGCCTGGGGCGCCCGGCGGGTACCGTGAAGTCACAGCTCAAGCGTGGCCTGGAGCGCGTACGACGCGAGTACGGTCTCGCGCCCGAGCTGCCGCACTTCGGCGCGCGCCAAGGATTGGTACTGGCCTTCCTCGGCTGGTTGCGTCGCACAACCGGGCGCACCGCGTGGGCGCGACCCGCCTTCCTCGTGCTGGCCCTGGTCGCGACGGTCACCGGGGTCTATCTCTCAGGGACCGAGAGCTCGCGCGCCGGGCCTTCCCTTCCTTCGCTCGCGGTCGCCCGACCGGGAGGGGCCGTGCAGACTCCGCGCGTCGCCGATGCACCGGAACGCGCCGCCCTCCCGACGCCTTCAGCGCCGGGTCCCGTTACGACGGCCGGTCTCCGGATTCGTGCCGCCGGTCCGGACGGTAAGCCGGTTTCCGCTCTCGCGCTCGAGCTACGCCGGCTCGCGGATCGCCTCGCGGCCTCCGCTGCGGAGCGTGTCCGCCGAGTTCAGACCGGGGAGGACGGAGAGGTCATCCTGGACGAACTCGCGCCGGGTCCCTGGCGCGTCGTGCCCGTGCGCGGTCGGGCGCTCACCGTTGAACTCGAGGCCGGACTCGTGTCCACACTCTCGCTCGACGTTCCGCAGGGGTACGACTTGGCCGGGCGCGTCGTCGATCTCGAAGGAAGGCCGAAGGCCCACGCGAGCATCTGGCTCTCCGTGCCCGGGGATCCCGCCGACGGGCGCCTCGCGTTCGAGACCGATGCGCATGGCGAATTCGAGTTGCACGGGCTCGACGCCACGTCCTGGCTCGGCGCCGAGTGGGAAGACCTCGAGCCATCCAAGATCCTGTGTGTCGGCGAGCTCGTCGAGCGCAAGAGCGGCGACGACTTCGAGCTTCGGTTGGGGCAGCCCACGAAGACGATCGTGGGCTCGGTCGTCGATGTACGAGGTCGCCCCCTGGCCGGAGCCCGTGTCACGAACTCGGTGCGGCAACTGCCCGAACCGCTCGAGCGCGGGCTGCAGGCCCGCGACCTGCGTCCGGCGCCGCGCTCGGTCGAAACCGATGCCGAGGGCGCCTTCCGGATCGTCTCGATCGGCTCCCAGCTCGTCGTGGAGGCGCCCGGGCACGCGCCCTGGCAGGGCCGCGTCCAGGCGGGACCGGACCCCGAGGTCTTGGTGCGCGTGCGGCTCACCGAGGGCACGCGCCTGGCCGGCGAGGTCGTCGATTCCGACGGCCGCCCGCTCGCGGGCGGACGGATTCGGCTCTCGTTCCCGCCCCCGTTGCACGCCCGCGAGTTGCTCGCGGACGAGGACGGTCGCTTCGTGGCCGAGCACGTGCCCGCGACGCCGGTGCTGGTGACCGCCCGCCCCAAGGGTGCGGACACCGTCGATGGTCCGAACTCGCCTGACTCGTCGCGCTGTTTCGTGCCCGACCCCGCGGACCTGACCGGCCCGCTGCGGCTTCGGCTCGCCACCGACGCGAGCGTGTGGGGCACGCTTCGCGCTAACGGAGGTCCGCTGGCTGGCTGGAGCGTTTCGATCGAAGCCCTCGACCACGACGAGGCACGCTGGGAGGCGCACGCCGACCGGACGCTCACGAACGCGGCGGGAGGCTTCGCTTTTCCCGCGCGACCGCGGGTGGCGCATCGCCTCCGAATTCAGGCGCCCGGTGAAGGGACCCCGCGCTTCGCGGAGGTCGTCGACCCAGGTCGGCGTCTCGAGCTCACCGTGACGGACCGAACCGGCTCCATTCATGGAACGTTTCGAGAGGACGCGCGCCTCCAGCTGCAAGGCGTCGCGCTCGAGGGGCCGCTGGATGTCGAGCTGGACGGGCAAGGTCGCTTCGAGCTCTGGCCCTTGCCTCCCGGGACGTACGTCCTGCGGGCAGCCTTGCCGAGCGGTGCGCGCGCGCCGATCGCGACCTTCGACCTCGCGCAGGGAGAAGAGCTCGATCTCGGCTTGGTTCGGCTCCCGGAGACGGGCGGCTTCGCGGTTCGGTTTCGAACGAGCGATGGTCTGCGTCCTGCGCGGATGTTCGTCCACCTCGTTGCGGACGGGGTCCAGCTGATCACGGGGCCGGAGCTGGACGCGGGAGCGGCCACCATCGACCTGGACGGTCAGATCCGGAGCGAGGGCTTGCTCCCGGGTACGTACGGCTTGCGCGTGATCGCCGACGGTTACGGAGCGTTGTTCCGGACCCTGGAGATCGCCTCCATGCGGACGACCGAGCTCGAGCTCGTTCTCGATCCGCCCATCGCCGTCGAGCTCGCGATCGAGTTCGATTCGCTCGCGCCGGACGAGTACCTCGACATCGCCTTCGAGCCGACGGATGGTGGCCCAGCCGTGCGATTCGATGCGATTCCGTCTCCGATCGAAGCCGGTACGCTCGAGTTCCGGTTCCGCCTGGCGCCAGGCGACTACCGCGTCGTCTCTTCCAGCACCCACGGCCTGCGCGGAGAGAGCTTGGTTCGTCTCGCTGCGGGTGAAACGCCGCGAGCGCACGTTCGGATGCGCTGAAGCGACCGCTGTGAAGGCCGCAACGCGACTTCCCGTCGTCCCTGTGCGGCGGCCCGGGTCGAGCCGAGGTCAGGTTCGGGCGAGGAGGATCGCAATCGTGGCGCGTCGCCTATGATGAACCCGATGGCAGCTTGGCAGGACGAACGATCGGTTGCTGCTCCCGCTGCGCCGCTGGATGCGCGTCGGCTGCGGGCCGCCTTCCTCGATCTCTATGGCCGGCCTCCGCTCCTCGACGAGCGCGAACGCTTCGCCGGTCGGGGCCTGTCCGAGCTCGTCGACGAGGCGCTCGCGGGGGAGACCTTCTGGCGCAACTGGACCGACGAGCAACTCTACTACTTCCTTCTGATCGACAACTTTCATCCCGCGGACGGCAAGGTCGAGGCCATCCCGAAGGACCTTGCCGCCGCGACCATCGGCGTGCGTGACGCGATCCATCGCATCGCGATCTCGTCGAGCTTCGATCGGCGCAATCCCGGCCCGGACACGTTCGTGACGGTCGTGATGGAACAGCTCCTCGGCCTGACCGTGCAGAGCCGAGTGCGCGACCTCGAGATCGGCAAGAAGCTCTATGACGGCGGGACAGGCAACTTCCTCGGCCAGACCGGTCGCTCCCAGGCGGATGTCGTCAACATCGCGATCGAGGACCGACGGATGCTCGAGTTGCTGCTCGAGCGCGAGCACGAGCGGGTCTTGCGCGCGACTCCCGATGCGCGCGCGCTGAAGGACTGGACGCGTCGACTCGAGCGCGACGACCGGGACTTCGCGACGATCCTGCGCGAGTGGTTCCTGTCCCCGGCCTGGGAAGCGCGGCTCGACCTGCGCGTGCCGATGTCCAACCGCATGTTCGTTCGGTCCCTCTTCGTCGACTTGGCGGACCGTCTGCCGGCGGACGAGGAAGGCAAGCGGATGCGCGGTGCACTCGACGGTCTTGCCGATGCCCGCCCACTCCGTTCGGTGCTCGCACGCCTGATCCTCGATTCGGGCCGTTCGAACGTACCCGAGCGCGAGGCGATCACGGATCCGACCACCTGGGTGGCGGGAGTGTTCGAGCGTCTGCTCGGCCGCTCCGCCACGCCTGACGAGCTCGCCACGTTCGTCGCCGCCTTCCACGATCCGGAGTGCCGATCCACGACGGTCGTCTACGCGGTTCTTTCCCACCCGAACTACTCGACCTGGTGAACCCATGACTCGCCTTCATCGTCGTCGCTTCCTCGAGCTGAGCACGGCCCTCGGGGCCGGAACGCTCCTTTCGAACACCGTCGGAGCCCGATCTCCGCAGGGCAAGACGAAGCGCGTGATCCTCGTCGCCTTCGCAGGAGGAGTGCGCACGCGGGAGACGTTGGGGACGCCCGCGAACGTCCCGAATCTCGTGCGCATGGCGCAGGAAGGCGTCGCCTACACGCGAGTCCGCGCTGCGAATCTCGGGCACTTCGGCTCGTCGCTGTCGATCTTCACCGGCATTTCGGAGGCCCGCGGAATCCGGGAGAACGCGCGCGGTGAGGACCCGACGCTGTTCGAGTACGTCCGCAAGGACCTGGGGCTGGCCGCAGGCGACGTCTGGATCAGCACCTCCGGGGGACCGCAGCAGGCCAACTATTCGCACAGCCTGCATCCGGACTACGGCGAGCGCTACGGCGCCAACACGCTGGATGGCGATGGCATCTTCAACGCCGAGTTCAAGGGCATCCTCGATGCCTACGGCAAGCCGCGACTGTTGGGGGCGCGCGAAACGCAGCTCCTGGACACGATGCGTGGCGCCATCGCCTCGGAGGGTTCCGCCGGAGTCAACGACGCCGAGACGCTCGCGAAGGTCGAGCAGTACATCCTCGACGAGTTGTCCAAGGGCACGGTCGACCTGCGCGGCACCGGCGCGGCCGATGCGAAGGCCTTGCGGGTCGCACGCAATCTCTTGGCGGTCTTCCGGCCGACCCTGCTGGGCGTCGTCTTGCAGCAAGCCGACATCGCGCACGGTTCCTACAACGCCTACGTCGAGGTGATCCGGCGCAACGACACGATGCTCGGCGAGCTGTGGGCGGCCGTGACGAGCGATCCCGAGCTGGCCGATTCGACGTCGATCTTCGTCCTGCCCGAGTTCGGGCGCGACAGCGACTTGAACTCGCGTCGCGGTCTGGATCACGGTGACGGCTCCGACGACCTGAGACACGTTTCTCTCGTGGCCTGGGGTCCGGACTTCGCACGTGGGCGCAAGGTGCTCGAGGAGGTGCGAACGATCGACGTCTGTCCGACCATCTGCGGTCTCCTGGACGCGGACGCGGCGAGCGCCCGGGGCAAGCGACTCCCGCGCCTCTTCGGTTGATCCCGTCTGCATGAAGCTCGCAGTGACCGTCGGGCTGATCCTCCTCGTACGGATCGCCATGTTCGCTTCGGGAGCAGCCGGCTCCGGAGCGCTCGCTCCTGTCGTTGCGCAGGACTCCGGCTGCCTGACGTGCCACGCGGGCCTCGAGGACATGCACCCCGAGGCGCAGCTCTCGTGCGTCGATTGCCACGGTGGCGATCCAAATGCGCGTGAAAAGCTCCTGGCCCATGTCGCGAAGCCCGCCGGTTGGCCGCCGTCTGATGAGCGAGTCGCTCCCTTGAAGGAGGCCGCGGCGTGGCGGCGCTTCATCAATCCGATGGACCTGCGCGTCACCGAGCGGACGTGTGGGACGTGCCACGAACGAGACGTCGACGCGCTCCTTTGCAGCCTGCACGGGACCACGGCCGGCCACTTGTCCGATGGCTACTACGAGATGGGGCTCGAGCGGAAGAAGCGCTCGCGCTACGCCGTGTTCCCGGTCACGAGCGCGCTCGAACCCGGTGGCGCGGAGGATCGCCTTGCCCAGGTTCCCGAGTTCATGGGGCACCTCGATGCAGGCTCCCTCGGAGCGCACTTCTCCGACCTCGCGCGCAAGGAGTGCATGCAGTGTCACCTCTACTCCGAGGGACGGGCGATCCGCGGCCGGGTCGGTTTCGATGGGGATTATCGCGGCGAGGGGTGCGCCGCCTGCCACGTGGAGTACGGGCTCGACGGACTCTCGCTTTCCGCCGATCGGTCCGTTCCGCGGCGCGAGCCCGGGCACCCGTTGCGGCACTCGATGACGCGCGCCCCGACAACGCAGACGTGCACGTCATGCCACTACGGTGACGCGTCGATCGGTCTGCATTTTCGTGGGTTGAGCCAGCTGCCGCCCGACTCGCCAGGTGGGCCGGAGATTCCCGGAACGACCGATCGCTTGTTGAACCGGACGTTCTACTTGAACGATCCGGCGATCTGTCCGCCGGACGTGCATGCCGAGCGCGGCATGCACTGCATCGATTGCCATACGAAGTCCGACGTGATGGGGGATGGCAAGTTGCACGGAAAGATGGAGCATGCCGTCGAGATCACGTGCTCGGCTTGCCATGGAACGTTTACGCGCCGTTCCGAGCTCGTGACGGAGCGAGGGACGCCGCTGGATCACCTGCGCTTCGATGGGACGAATGTCGTGCTGACCGGCAAGGTCTCCGGGCAACAACATCGCGTTCCGCAGGTCGTGGACGTCTTGAATCCCGATCGCGCCGAGTACAACCACGATGCCGTGCTGGCGATGACGCCGGAGCACGAGCGGCTCGAGTGCTATACGTGTCACGCGGGTTGGAATGTGAACTTCCTGGGCTTCCACTTCTCGCGCAACGAGTCGTTGACCCAGCTCGACTTGTTGTCGGGCAAGCGCACGCCAGGGCGAGTCACGACCCAGGAGAAGGTCTTCGCGACCTGGAAGAGTTTCTACGCCGGCTGGAACGAGCGCGGTGCCGTCGCGCCCTACCTGACGGGGTTTTCGACGATGGGAAGCGTCTGGGACACCGAGGGCAACCTCGTCATCGATCAGCGCATGCCGGAGACCGCGCAAGGGCTCTCGGGCATGACCATGATCCACCACCAGCTGCACTCCACCCGGCCGACCGCGCGCTCGTGTGTCGAGTGTCACCGAACGTCGTCGACTTGGGGGATGGGCTCGCCGAACTTCAGGCTGGCACGTCAGCTCGCGTTTGTCGCGGACCAGCGGGGCGTCGAAGTCGTCGCGATCAACCGTTCCGAGCTGTCACGATCCGCGCCGCTGGGCAAGCTGGTGCTGCCGGACGTCGTCGATCTCGCCGTCCTCTGCGATCCATTGCAGGGCCACGCAAGAAGGCTCTTCGTGGCGGAGGGCGGCCGTGGAATTCACACCATCGACGTCACCGACCCCACGCGACCGAAGCGCGTCTCGTTCGTCGCGAGCGTACAGCCGCGCGGTCTGACCCTCGCGGGCGAGCACCTCTACCTCGCGGACGGCATCGGCGGGCTGCGGATCTACGACGTCAAGAAGCCTGACGAACCCGAGCTCGTCGGCCGGCTCGCGACCGTCGACGCTCACGACGTGGCCGTGCAGTGGCCGCTCGCCTTCATCGCCGACGGTGCGGGGGGGCTGGTCATCGCCGACGTCCGTGCACCGATCGCACCGCAGTTCCTCCTCGCCCTCGATGTGAACGGACAAGCGCGCGCTCCGAATGCAGCGATCGAGGTCGAGGCGTTGTTCCAGTACAGCCGCCCACTCACGGACGACCAGGGCAAGCCGCGCGACGAGCGGACGATCGCGCGCAACCTGTGCGCGCTCCTCGATCGGGATCGCGGCCTCGTCCTGGTCGACGTGACGGAGCCCACGCGGCCACAGATCCTGCACCCACCGCTCTCGGATGTCTCGAACGCGCGGCCCGACGTGAGCTTTCGGGGCTTGGCGTTGCTCTCGCAGGTCGATCCGGCCGAGACCTCGGGTGGAGCGCGGACCGCGGAGCGTGACTACGCCTACGTGCTGGTCGAGGCCCGCGGAGGGAATCGCAACGCGCGTGTCCTGCTCTACGACGTGTCGGATCCGACCCGGATGAAGGCACCGGTCGCCTCGGTTCCGGCGGGACAAGCGCCGGGGCAGCTCGTCAGCGCGGACTTCTACAACCCACCGTTTCGCCAGCGCGTGCTCCTGGTCCCGGGCGAGGACGGCGTGTTCCTGGCCGACGCTTCGAATTCGCGCGAGCCCAAACAAATCGGCGTCTTGCCAGGCCTGCTCGAGTCCTACAGCGTCGCGATCGAGACGTTTCCGCTGGACCGCATGTTGGACGAGAGCGGTCGGCCCTTGAAGGACGTCAGCCATCCGGAGTCGCGCTGGATGTATCGAGCGGAGATCGAAAAGGTGCTCGGCGTCTCCGCCGAAGCCTTGCGGCTTCACCGCCTCTACCCCGACCCGCTCTACCTGCAGTCCGATTCCGCGCGCCTGCATCTGGGTCGCATGGACTCGGACCGGTCGGGCTTCCTCGAAGGCGACGAGTACGACGAGGCTGGTGGTGCGGGCGTCGATACCGATGCCGATGGCCGGATCAGTCTCCTCGAGCTCTCGCTCAAGGCCGGCCTCGCCGGCGAAGTTCCAATCGCAGGTTCGGGAGGCATGGCCGCCACGCCGTTGATCTTCGAGCGCCTCTTGATCGACGGCGATCTCGCTCGCTTGCTCGATGGAACGGATCCGCATGCCTTCGACACGAAAGGTGACGGGCTCGATCGGACCGAGGCGGAGTCGGCGGTCTTCGCCGCACTGGACCTGGACGACGACGATCGCCTGAGCCAGGACGAGCTCTCGCGCTATCCGGGCGCCTATCGTTCCCTGCGCTATGCGGATGAACGGGCGCGCAAACTCCTGCGCACGGTCGATCGCTCCGGCGACGGGCGCGTGACGCGCCGCGAGTTCAGCCTGCTCGAGCCGGAATGGCTCGCGCTCGACGCGGACCAAGACGGTGTCGTGCGCCTCGAACGGGATCGGGCGCTCTATCGCGAGGGGCTCGGCTTCGTCGTGCCCGGCTCGGAGTGGCCCGTGCGACGGACGGACCTGTTTCCCTTCCCGCCCGGCCTGAACGCGGAGCAGTTTCTCCGCGTGTTCGATCGCGACGAAAGCGGAGACGTGAAGCGCAAGGAGATGCGGCATCGTCCTCAGCTGTTCGAGTTCATGGACCAGGACAAGAACGAGGTGCTCGATCGGGCCGAGATCGACCGCGTGCTCGACCGACTGGCCCTGCGGGGAGTCCACGCGACGCCGGAGCGCTTCCACGACCGCTGGGACATCGATGGCGATGGCCGCGTGGCACCCGAGGAGCTGCCCTCCGGCGTTCTCCTGCGCGTCGGCGAGCACCTGAAGCCGACCCGCCGCCGCTGAGTTGCGCCGCGTGGCCAGGTCCCGTCGTCGAGGCCGACGACACCTCGCGCACCTTGTCGCACCCCGCTTGCCGGGGCTCGGACTCGAGCCGCCGTTCCCTGCGGGCTGCAGGTCGTCGCAATTCAGTCCAGGGCATCACCCGCGCGGCGCTTCGAGGAAGTCGGAAAAGGGTCCGCGCGTGCTCGAGCCGTCGGCCCTTGGGCCTTGCTCCGCCCGCGCCTGCGACCGAGATGGTCGCGAGAATTCCGTCGCTGGACGACGGTGTCCGCCAGCCTGGATTCGGTCGCAGGGACACCAAGCAGGCTCGAAGAGCCCGCAGGTGGGCCTTTCCAGGAGCTTGGAAAGCGTGAGGTCCAGGAACTGGATCGAGCGAGCGAGCGCGGTCCGAAGCGCGAGGGGAAGAGTGCGGACTGCGCGGCCGTGAGGCCACGCAGTCCGCTGGGCCATCCCGAGTCCCCTCTCAGAACTCGTTTCTCTCCGGGGATGGCCCGCACGATGCCGGTGGACCGGCGCTCGATACTGTGTCGATGGTTCCGGGATTCGTCCAGGAAGCGTCCATGAATCGGGACGCCGCGGCTCCAATTCTTGCACGCCGGCGGCGGGGGGAGCGGGCTGGTTGGCCGCATCCTCCCCCAGGCTCGTTCGCCTGCGGGGTCCAGTCGGAGCCGCGGGCTCGGTTCGGGCCCGGTTCGGGTCGCGACTCGCGGGCAGGACTCACAAGCGCGCCCGTCTGAGGTCTCGGCAGAGGCGTTTTGCTACTCTGTGGCGCTCCCCATGATCCGCCCAACGTCCCACGGGGGAGCGTCCCCGCCCCAACGCAAGCCGTCCTGGCTCAAGGTCCCGCTCCCCGGCGGAGACGGCTACGCGCGTTTGAAGGGGCTCGCCAAGCGCCTCGACCTGCACACGGTCTGCGAAGAGGCCCGTTGTCCCAACATCGGCGAGTGCTGGAGCGGCCAGCGTCCGACGATGACGCTCATGGTCCTGGGCGACGAGTGCACCCGGCGTTGCCGCTTTTGCGCGGTGAAGACCTTGGACCGGCCCGCACCGCCGGATCCGAGCGAACCGGCCCACGTGGGCCAAGCCGTCGCCGAGATGGGGGTCGCCTATGTCGTGATCACGAGCGTCGATCGCGATGATCTCGAAGACGGGGGAGCGGGGCACTACGCCGCTTGTATCCGTGAGGTCCGTCGCCAGAGCCCCGAGACGATCGTCGAGACCTTGGTCCCCGATTACGTCGGGGAGGACCTCGCGAGCCTGATGGAAGCCAGGCCCGACGTGCTCGCTCACAACGTCGAGGTGGTCGATCGACTCCAACGCAAGATCCGCGATCCGCGTTGCTCGTTCGAGCGCTCGCTCGACACGCTGCGGCAGGCCAAGCGGCTCGCCGGCGACGTCTTCACGAAGTCCTCCTTGATGGTCGGGATCGGCGAGACCCCCGACGAGGTCTTCGACTCCCTCGAGCGTTTGAGGAAGGCCGAGGTCGACTTCCTCACGATCGGTCAGTACCTACGTCCGACCGCCCAGCACGCCCCGGTGCGCGAATACGTGGAGCCGGCGCGCTTCGCGGAATACCAGGTCGAGGGCGAGAAGATGGGCTTCCGCTACGTCGCCTCTGGACCGCTCGTCCGTTCGAGCTACAAGGCCGGGGAATTCTTCTTCGAACGCATGGTCCGCGAGCGGCGCCAAGGGGCCGCGGAAGACCCATCACGAGACATCTGATGAGCACGACCGAACCGCTGACGGTGATCGAGCCCGACGGGGGCGTGAACGGCTACGACCCCGGCCTGACCGAAGACGAGCTCTTGCACTGCTACAGGAGCATGCTCGCGGTGCGCTTGTTCGACGAGCTCTGCCTCAAGCTGCAGCGTTCGGGACGGATCGGCTTTTCGATCCCGAACGAGGGCATCGAGGCGACCCAGGTGGGCGCCGCGAGCGCGCTGCGCAAGAGCGACTGGATCTTCCCGAGCTACCGCGACTTCGGCATGGCTCTGTATCACGGGGTTTCGCCGGTTGAGATGATGCACAACATGTTCGGCAACGCGGCCGACTCCGCCAAGGGGCGGCAGATGCCGGTGCACTTCTCGTTCGTCGAGCCGATCCGCTTCTATTCGATCTCCTCGCCGATCGGCACGCACATTCCGCAGGCGGTCGGCGCCGCCTATGCGGCCAAGCTGCGCGGCGAAGACACGGTCATGCTGGCGAGCTTCGGCGACGGCGGCACGTCGAGCCTGGGCTTCCACTCCGGACTGAACTTCGCGGCGGTTTGGAAGGCGCCGGTGGTCTTCCTCTGCCAGAACAACGGCTACGCCATCTCCTGCACTGTCGAGGAGCAGACCGCGTCCGACGGCTTCGCCATCAAGGCCCAGGCCTACGGCATGCCGGGCGTCGTGGTCGACGGCAACGACCTCTTCGCGGTACGCAAGGTCGTGTCCGAGGCCGTCGAACGGGCGCGGACCGGCGGTGGTCCGACGCTGGTCGAAGCGAAGACCTTCCGGATGGGCGGACACTCGACCTCCGACGATCCGAGGAGCTACGTGCCGGCCGAGCTCTTCGAGAGCTGGCGCGCGAAGGATCCGATCCCGCGCTTCGAGAAGTACCTCGCAGGAGCGGGGCTGCTGACCTCGGACACCCGCGCCAACCTCGAGAAGGAAGTGCGCGCCGAGATCCAGGACGCGGCTCGCCAGGCCGAGGCGACGGCCAAGCCTGGTCTCGAGACGATCTTCTCGGACGTCTACGCGACCTTGCCGGAACACCTGCGCCGGCAAGGACAAGAGGCCTTCGATCTGGCGGCCCGCAAGGGCGACGCGGCTGCAGGTGGCGGCGAGTTCCCGCTCTGACCAGGACGCTCTTCTGGCTGGCCTGGACGCGCTCGACCCGCGCTCGACCCAACGAACACGACACGCTACGGATTGCACGGAATCATGCCCACGCTCACCCTGCTGCAAGCGATCAACGACGGACTCAAGACCTCGATGCGCGAGGACGACAGCGTTCTGCTCTTCGGAGAGGACGTGGGCAAGAAGGGCGGGGTCTTCCTCGTCTCGGAAGGCATCCAGGCCGAGTTCGGGAAGGAGCGTTGCTTCGATTCGCCGCTCTCCGAGGACGGCATCATCGGCACCGCCATCGGCATGGCCATGAACGGTCTGCGCCCGATCGCCGAGATCCAGTTCCAGGACTTCATCTTCCCCGCCTTCGACCAGATCGTCAGCGAGGCCGCCAAGCTGCGCTATCGCTCGGGCGGTCAGTACACGGCTCCCATGGTGATTCGCACGCCCTACGGGGGCGGGATTCGCGGGGGGCTCTATCACAGCCAGTCGGGCGAGGCGTACTTCTGCCACACACCGGGCTTGAAGGTCGTGGTCCCGTCGACGCCGCACGACGCCAAGGGGCTCTTGATCGCTTCGATCCAGGATCCCGACCCTGTGCTGTTCCTCGAGCCCAAAGCGTTGTATCGCGCCGTCAAGGGTGAAGTGCCCGAAGGCAGCTACACCGTGGACTTGACCTCGTTGCGGGTCGTTCGTGAGGGCGAAGGCGTCACGGTCTTCTGCTACGGCGCGATGGTGCCCGTGTGCGAGGCGGCGGCGAAAGAGGCCGAAAAGAACGGCATCGATTGTCACATCGTCGATCTGCGCACGCTCTATCCCCTCGACGAGGAGGGGGTCATCGAGGCCGCCAAGCGCACCGGCCGTGTCGTCGTCGTTCACGAAGCGCCGCGCTTCTGTGGCTACGGCGGCGAGATCAGCGCGATGATCGCCGAGAGCGCGATCGAGTACATGGAAGCTCCGATCCGACGTGTAACGGGCTTCGACACCCCCTTCCCCAACACCCTCGAACACCACTATCTGCCCGACAAGCGGCGCGTGCTCGATGCGGTGGAATTCGTGCACAATTACTAGGTCCGGAGACGAAACCATGGCACTCGAATTCAAGCTCCCCGACATCGGCGAAGGCATCGCGGAAGGCGAAATCGTCAAGTGGCTGGTCGCCGAGGGCGATGCGGTCGAAGAACATCAGCCGATCGTCGAGGTGATGACCGACAAGGCGACGGTGGAGGTTCCCGCGCCCCAGGCCGGCACGATCTCGTCGCTGCGCGCCGCCGAAGGCGACGTCGTCCCGGTGGGCGATGTCATCTTCGTGCTCGAAACGAGCGGCGGGGCAGCGACTCCGAAGACGAAGCAGAAGTCCGAGCCCGAGCCCGAAAAGGCGACCGCGGCCTCCGGCAACGGCGCCGCGTCCCAGGCCAAGAGCGAGGCCGCGCCGACGAAGGCGTCGGGCGGAGGCAAGACGATCGAGTTCAAGTTGCCCGACATCGGTGAAGGTATCGCCGAGGGCGAGATCGTGCAGTGGCTCGTCGAGGAAGGCGCCGAAGTCGAGGAGCACCAGCCGATCGTGGAGGTCATGACCGACAAGGCCACCGTCGAGGTTCCCGCGCCCGCCGCCGGGACGATCGCGAAGGTCCTCGCCAAGGCCGGGGACGTCGTTCCGATCGGGACCGTCATCTTCCATCTCCAGACTGGAGCCGGTGCTCCCGCGGTCGCGTCCGGATCCGCTTCCACGGCCGAGGCGACGGAGAAGTCCGCTCCTCAGACCGCGTCGGTGCCGGCGAAGAAGCGCGCCGCGGGCGAGAAGGTCTTGGCCGTGCCGAGCGCACGCCGCGTGGCCCGCGAGCTCGGAATCGAGCTCGCGAGCGTCTCCGGCAGCGGACGCAACGGCGTCATCCGCCGGGCCGACGTCGAGGCCTTCGCGCAGAGCGGTGCTTCGTCGGCTCCGCCGAAGAAAGCCGCGGCCGCTTCCACGGCAGCGCGGGTCCCCGAGTTCGTGCCCGTTTCGCTGCCTGTCGGCGAGCGCGAGACCCGCAAGGCATTCCGTGGCGTTCGGCGCAAGGTCGCCGAGGCGATGACGCGTTCGAAGTACACGGCCACGCACTTCACGGTGGTCGAAGAACTCGACGTGACCGAACTCGTCGCCTTGCGTGCGAAGGCGAAGGCGATCGGTGCCAAGGACGGCATCAAGGTCACCTACATGCCCTTCATCATGAAGGCGACCGCCAGCGCGCTGTTCCGCTTCCCCGAGTTGAACAGCCAGCTCGACGAGTCGACGCAGGAGATCGTCACCTACCACTACGTCAACCTCGGCATCGCGACGGACACGGACAACGGCCTGATCGTTCCCGTGATCGACGACGTGCAGTCGAAGGGGCTCTTGCAGCTTGCGCACGAGCTTCAGGAGCTGGCCGAGCGCACCCGCTCGGGCAAGGTCAAGCCGGACGAGCTGTCGGGCGGCACCTTCACGATCACGAACGCGGGGAACATCGGCGGAACGCTCGCGACGCCGATCATCAACTTCCCCGAGGTCGGGATTCTGGGCGTGCACCGCATCATGAAGCGTCCCGGCGTCATCGAGACCCCGCAGGGTGACGAGATCGGCGTGCGTCAGTACATGAACCTCTCGATCAGCGTCGATCACCGGCTCGTGGATGGAGCGTCGGCCGTGCGCTTCCTGGTCCACATGAAGGAGCTGCTCGAAGACCCCGGACTCCTGTCCCTCTAGGGCTCGGTTTCCAGCCGCCTCCTCAAACCGCCCATGACCGTCGCCGTGGAAGACCTGGCCCTCGAGACGCGCCTCCTCGACGAGGACGGCGAGCCCGTGGGCACCTTGCCCGAGCTCGCCGATGCCTGGCTGCGCGAGCTCCTGGTCCACATGCTGCGCGTACGCTGCGTCGACCAACGCATGCTCAAGCTGCAGCGCGCGGGCCGCATCGGCTTCGTGGGCTCGATGCTGGGCCAGGAAGCCAGCATGGTCGGGACGGCCGCCGCCCTGGGCGAGCGCGATTGGCTGTGGTCGGGTCTGCGCGAGGGGGGAGCGGCGTTGATGCGCGGGCTTCCGCTCTCGGAGTACGTCGCGCAGATGTACTGCAACTCGAACGACACCGCCAAGGGCAGGCAGATGTGCAACCATCTGCAGCACAAGGGTTCGCACTACCCGAGCTGGTCATCGGTGATCGGGACGCAGATTCCCCACGGCGTCGGTGCGGCCTATGCGGCCAAGGTGCGCGGCTTGGACGAGGTCCACGGCATCTACTTCGGAGACGGCGCCACCAGCAGCAACGGCTTCCACAGCGGCCTCAACTTCGCCGCTGTTTGGAAGGTTCCAGCGGTGTTCGTCTGCGTCGACAACGGCTGGGCGATCTCCGTTCCTTCGAGCGAGCAAACGGCGACGACGGACTACGCGAGCAAGGCCGAGGCCTACGGGTTGCCGGGCTTCCGCGTCGACGGCAACGACGTGCTCGCGTGCCACGCGGCCATGTCCACGCTGGTCGAGCGCGCGCGCGCCGGCAAGGGGCCGGCTCTGCTCGTCGTCGAAACGTACCGGATGATGGGGCACTCGAGCTCGGACGATCCGACGAAGTACAGAGACGACGCGGAGGTCGCGGCCTGGGAACGCAAGGATCCGCTTCGTCGCTACGCACGCTTCCTCGAGAAGCGCGGCTTGGCAGCCTCCGATGAGCTCGAAACTCTCGAGACGCGCTTGAACACCGAGATCGACGAGGTCATCCACGCCCAGGAAGCGGCGCGACCGATGGCGCTCAAGTCGCTCGTCGAGGACGTGTACTCCGCGGTCCCGCAGCACCTCCGTCGCCAGTACAACGATTTCATTCGCATCGCCGAACGCTACGGCGATGCGCAACCCGGAGACGGGGCCTTCCCGCTCTGAGCCCCTTTCCAGACTCTCTTCAGGAGCCCCGATGAGTTCATCTCGAAACGTGGTCGTGATCGGCGCCGGTCCGGCCGGATACGTCTGCGCAATTCGCCTGGCCCAGCTCGGGCAGAAGGTCACGGTCGTCGAGAAGGACAACATCGGCGGGACGTGCCTGAATGTGGGTTGCATCCCTTCGAAAGCCCTGATCGCCGCAGGGGCCCTGATGGACAAGGTGAAGAACGCCTCGACGATGGGAATCACTGCACAAGGGGTCGAGCTCGACATCGAGAAGCTGGTCGGTTGGAAGCAATCGATCGTCGACCGCCTGACGGGTGGTGTGGCCGGGCTCTTCAAGAACCACGGTGTGAAGCACGTGGCAGGTACGGCGCAGATCGTGGACAAAAACACCGTCGTGGTGAAGACGAAGAGCGGCGAGGAGAAGCTGCGGTGCGACGACCTCGTGATCGCGACCGGCTCGGTACCGACCGCCATTCCGGGCTTCGACTTCGACGGGAAGAAGATCTGGTCGTCGACCGAGGCTTTGTCACCGGACCGCATCCCCGAGCACCTCGTCGTCATCGGTGGTGGCTACATCGGTCTCGAGCTCGGCTTTCTGTTTCGCAAGATCGGAAGTGAGGTGACGGTGGTCGAGTTCACGGACGGGGCGCTTCCCGGCCAGGACCGCGACTGCGTCAAGCTCATCGAGCGCTCGCTGAAGAAGCAGAAGATCAATCTCGTCACGAAGACGGGAGCCAAGAGCTACGAAGCGGACGGGAAGAAGATCTACGTGAAGGTCGAAGGGCGCGATGGCAAGGCCGACACGATCGAGTGCGATCAGGTCCTGTGCACGGTCGGGCGCCGCCCCTACAGCGACGGGCTCGGCCTCGAGAACGCGGGCCTTTCCGTCGACAAGCGCGGCTTCCTCGCGGTCGACTCCCAGATGCGTACGTCCGTTCCGAACGTCTACGCCATCGGTGACATCGCGGGCCAACCCATGCTCGCCCACAAGGGCAGCAAGGAAGGCCTCGTCTGCGCCGCCGTCATCGCGGGCCAGCCGGAAGAGTATGACGTCCGCTGTGTTCCCGCCGTGATCTTCACGTCACCGGAGATGGCCTCGGTCGGGCTGCTCGAGGACGAGGCGAAGGAGAAGGGTCACGAAGTCGTGATCGGCAAGTTCCCCTTCGCGGCCTCCGGTCGGGCGATGAGCCTGATGGATACCGAGGGCTTCGTGAAGATCGTGGCCGACAAGAAGACCGACGAGGTCCTCGGCGTCCACATGGTGGGCCCCGAGGTCACCGAGCTGATCGCCGAGGCCGCGCTCGCGATCGAGATGGGTGCCACGACCGAGGACATCGCGCGCACGATTCACGCCCACCCGACGCTGCCCGAGGTCGTGATGGAAGCTGCCGAGTCGGTCCACAAGATGGCCATTCACATCTACCAGAAGTAGTCACGGCGACGGGTGAGAGGCACTCACCGTCGCCGGCTTCTCAGGACGGATCATGACGACCCCCGCGCGCCCACTCGACGTTCGCCGGCTCGGGCGCACGGAGTACGGTGCGGCCTACGGGCTCCAGAAGGAGCTCGTCGCGGCCCGGATCGAGGGACGCATCCTCGACACGCTCGTCCTCACCGAGCACGAGCCTGTCATCACGACCGGACGCGGTACGCCGCAGGATGCGGGGCTCGGGCTCGAGCTGCCGGTCTTCGAGATCGAACGCGGGGGCGAGGCGACCTATCACGGTCCCGGTCAGCTCGTCGCCTACCCGGTGCTCGAGCTGCCCGAGGGCCGTCGCGACCTGCACCGCTACCTGCGTGATCTCGAGGAGGTCGTGATCGGACTCTTGGGCGAGTTCGAGCTCGAAGGCCTGCGCCGTGGCGGCCTGACCGGGGTCTGGCTCGGCGACAAGAAAATTTGCTCGATCGGCGTCGCCGTTCGACGCTGGGTCACCTACCACGGTCTGGCGGTGAACCTGCACACCGACCTCGCGGCCTTCCGTGGTTTCCGCCCCTGCGGTCTGGACGCCGATGTCATGACGCGGCTCGCGGATCACGTCCAGCTGCCGCCGACCAACCTGCTGGGAGAGGTCTTGCTGGTGAAGCACTTCTGCCGCGTCTTCGGATTCGAGCTGCCCGAGCCCCAGCCGCCGTCGACCCCCGAGGGGTCCTTTCCCGAACTCCCGCTGCTGCGCTGAGCGATCGCCCGCGGTCACCGGAAGAACCTTCCTGTGTCGCGATCAGCCCGAGCGTCCAAAGGCGAGGAATGTGCCCAAGTTGGGCACATGGGGTTCCCGATGAGGTTCCGGAAGAGATGCGCCCAGGGCTCGCCGAGCTCGGCGTCTCCAACAGATTCCGGTATCCGACGCGAGACACTGCCACCGCCTTCGTGGAGCACCCCAAGCTCAATCCAAATGACCGAGCCACTCCCCGGGGCTCGCGCAGGAAGGCGTCCATCGCGTTCGGACCGTCCGGTCGCGAAGTCGTCCTGGCCGGAGCCGCGCTCGGAGTCTGCGTCTACCTGGTGGGCACGTCCTGGGGCTTCACGATCGGAGCCCTCCTGTTCGTCGCGCTGCTCGGGGTCTACGCGGTAACCGCGGCCGATCGCTACCGCGTCACGGATGACGTCGTTGCCAGGCTGGTGGCGACGAATCGCGAGCTCGAACACGAGCTGGAAGAGCGCGTCCGTTCGGAAGATCGCCTGCGGGATCGCGTGCGCGTCCTCGAAGGCGAACGCAGTGAGCTGGGCGAGCAGATGCTGCTGACCGAAACCGCCGACCGGTCGAAGAGCGAGTTCCTGGCGAACATCAGCCAGGAGATCCGGACTCCGATGAACGGCGTTCTGGGAGCCGTCGAGCTGTTGCTCGAATCCGAGCTGCGCGAAGAACAACGTGACTACGCGCGGACGATCGAAGCCTCGACGACGGAGCTCCTCAAGATCCTCCACGACGTCTTCGAGCTGTCCAAGCTCGAGGCCGGGCGACTCGAGCTCGAGGAGAGCGACTTCGACCTGCCCCGGTGCGTGCACAGCGTCGTCGAGCACGCTTTCGCGGTCGCGCACGACAAGGGGCTCGAGCTGCTCTGCTACGTCGACCCCAACGTCCCGCGCATGATCAACGGCGACAGCAACCGACTCAGGCAGGTCCTGTCCAACCTGGTCGAGAACGCCGTGAAGTTCACCGAGAAGGGCGAGATCCGCGTCGAGGCTCGGGCGAGCCTACGTGACGATTCGGGAGCCGATACACGGATCGAGTTCCTGGTCTCCGACACCGGCATCGGGATCCCGAGTCACCGGCTCGAGAAGCTCTTTCACCCGCACGTTCCACACCGTCGGCGCGTCGACGGCGAGTCGCCTCGACCCGGCTTGGGCCTGGTGATCTGTCGCCGTCTCCTCGAGATGATGGACGGGGACATCGACCTGGACTCCGAGGAGGGGCGGGGCACACGCGTGACGTTCACGCTCCCCTTCGCGGAGAGCGAGATCGAGCAGGTTCGTTCGGACGAGCTCGAGAACCTCAGGGGCTGCCGGGTCCTGGTCGTCGATCCGAACGCGAGCAGCCGGCGCCTGCTGTCCGCCCATGCGGAAGCTCTGGGGCTGGTTCCGCAGGAGGCCGCCGGTGAACCCGACGCCCTGCGCGCGATCGAGGCCTCCTTGGGCAAGAGCACACCGCCGGACTTCGTGCTGATCGATTCGGTCGTCGAAGGTGGTGGCCTCGAGCTCGCGGAGAAGATTCTGCGGATCACGGCGGCAAGCGCTCCGAAGCTCATCTCGCTCCGGACGTCCGCCGAGACCTTCAGCTCGCGCGACCTCGTGCGTGCCGGGTTCGATGCCTGGGTCAACAAGCCGCTGAGCCGAGACAAGCTGCGAGCCACCTTCGAACACGTCGCTGTGGATGTGGACGACGGTGGCGTGGCGACGCCGGTGGTCACATCGCACGACAAGTCCGACCTGGGCAAGACACCCAGCGTGCTCCTCGTCGAAGACAATGTCGTCAACCAGAAGATCGGCTCCTTGCTCCTGAAGAAGCTCGGATGCGAGGTGGAGCTGGCTTCCGACGGGCAGCAGGCGGTCGACATCGTGCGCAACCGCGAGTTCGATCTGGTCTTCATGGACTGCCAGATGCCGATCATGACGGGCTTCGAGGCGACGCGAGAGATCAGAAGTTCGAAGGAAGAACGACTTCAACGCCTGCCCATCATCGCGATGACCGCGCAGGCCATGCCAGGTGACCGAGAGCGCTGCCTCAAGGTCGGAATGAACGACTACTTGCCGAAACCCGTCCGCAAGGAGGACATCGGCAGAATGATCCAGAAGTGGGTTCGCGCCTCTCAGAAGGTGTCCAGGGCCCCTGTCACGACATTGGAATCAACCATGGAAATCCTCGACCAAACCGTGATCGAGGCTTTGCGCGAGCTGGGGGGAGATGACGATCCCGAGCTCTTCGCCGAGCTGGTCGGTCTTTTTCTCAGCGACACTCCCGAGCGAATCAAGGAGCTGCACCGCGCCTTCGACGCGGACGAGCCGGACGCGATCGAGCGTGCCGCTCACGCCCTCAAGTCGAGCGCTGCGAACCTGGGCGCCCTTCAGTTGAGCGAGCTCTTCAAGCAGATCGAGGCGGCCGGACGCGCGAGCGACATGCAAGTTGCCGGAGAGCTGGTCGGGCGGACCGATGAGTCGTACCAGCAGGTGGAAGCCGCGCTCAAGGCTGAACTGAACTGAGATCGGGACGTCCCGAAACCCAGACAGGCATGCATTTCAAGGAACAATTCGAGGAGCTGAAGCACTCCGGTCTGCTTCCGACTCCTTCCAGCGTGGGAATGAAGATTCTCGTTCTCACGCAGCAGGACGATTGTTCCCTGGACGAGATCACTCGCGTCATCCAAGCGGATCCGGCGCTCACAGGCAGGATCATCAAGCTGGCGAGCTCCAGCCAGATGACCGGTGCAAGTCACGTGGCCACGGCCAAGGACGCCTCGGTCCGGCTCGGGACCAGGACGGTATCTACCGTCGCGCTCGGCTTCACGATGATCTCGGGCAACCGTTCCGGGAAGTGCGAGGACTTCGAGTACGACGCGTATTGGTCGTGGTCGCTCGCGAATGCCGTTGCCGCCGAGGCGATCAGCCGTGAGACGGGGATCGCGATCCCGGCCGAGTGCTTCACGTGCGCGATCCTCGCGCGCATCGGCCAGCTCGCCCTAGCGAGTGTTCATCCGAGCGACTATGCGGATGTCCTGCGCAAGAAGCGGGCGATGCCGCAAGCGCACATCATCGAGCTCGAGCGCGAGGCCTTCCGGATCAACCACCGGGAGGTCGCCGCGGCCATGCTCGAGGACTGGGGGCTGCCCCAGTACTTCGCGAACGCCGTGCTGTCATTCGAGGAGGACAACCCGGTCTTGCATGTCGACGATGCGCCGACGTTCGACATGATCCGCGTCCTGCACGGGGCGAGCGCGATCGCCGACGTCTGCGTCGAGGACAAGGACAGTCAGGCGAGGCATTGGCCCCAGCTCGAGCGGATCTGCGGAGAGCTCGACATCGAGCAGGAGCAGTTCGGCGCGCTCTTCGAGAAGATCGTGCCTGAGTGGAAGGAGTGGGGGCAGATGCTCAAGGTTCCCACGAACGGCGTGATGCTCCTCAAGGACATGCGCGAGCAGTCCGTGGGCAGGAAGAGCCGGGCTGCGAGTGAAAGCAACGGCCTCCGGATCCTGGCCGTCGACGACGATCCCGTCTCACTCAAGCTGCTCGTTCGCCACCTGGAGCGCGCGGGACACCAGGTTTCGACCGCGACGAACGGCAAGGACGCCCTCGCGGTCGCACTCGACGCGAACCCGCAGATCGTCGTGACGGACTGGATGATGCCCGTGATGGACGGGATCGAACTCACGAAGACGCTGCGCCGCTTCAACTCGGGGCGCAACCTGTATGTGCTGATCCTGACCGGGCGGGCGGAGGAAGATCGAGTGGTCGAGGCCTTCGCTGCGGGTGTCGACGACTACATCGTCAAGCCGTTCAAGCCGAAGCTCCTGCTCGCGCGCATCCGTGGAGGCCAGCGCGTGGTCCGGCTGCAGGAGCAGGTGGAAGAGGACAAGAAGCTCCAGCGCGAGCAGGTCGCGAAGCTGGCCGTGCTCAACCGGCGCCTCAAGGCGGCGGCCATGACCGACGCCCTGACGGACCTTCCGAATCGTCGCTATGCCATGAAGCGGCTCGAGATGGAGTGGGCGAACTGCGCGCGGTCCGACACTCCCTTCGCCGTCGTCATGCTGGACATCGATCACTTCAAGCAGGTCAACGACACCTATGGGCACGATGCCGGCGACGTCGTCCTGCAAGCGACGGCGCGCGCCATCAGCCGCAGCCTGCGAGCCGGTGACACCTGTGCTCGGATGGGGGGTGAGGAATTCCTCGTCATCTGTCCGAACACCGACGAGGAAAGTGCCTGGCAGGTCGCCGAGCGGATCCGCAGCGTGATCGAGGCCAACGTGCTCGACATGCCCAGCTTCAAGGGCAGCGTCACCGCCAGCCTCGGTCTCGCCTCGCGCTACGAGGGAGCGACGATCGACGGGCTCTTGAAGCTCGCCGACGAGGCCGTCTACGCCGCCAAGCACGGTGGCCGCAACCGCGTGTCCCAGGGGCACCCGCCCGAGGCGCGCGAGTCCGCCTGACGCGGAGCGGGCCGAAGCGGGCTTCGAGCCTGCACGTGACGCGGAACCGTGGAGTTCGCACACTGAGGCCGCGTGGCGTCGGTCGCCCGCGACCGCATGAAGACGCTGCTGGATCGCCTGGGCCTGTCGAGGCCGCAAGCCCGCGCCTGGGCGATGTACGACTGGGCGAACTCCGCGTTCTACACGACGATCATCACGGCCGTGTTCCCGGTCTACTTCCTCGATGTCGTCGCGAAGGATCTGGACCGGGACTTCGCACAGGGGCGCTATGCCTGGGCGACGACGATCGCGCTGGTCGCCATCGCCCTCTTGGCGCCCTTGCTCGGGGTCTTCGGCGACGTCTCGGCTCTGCGCAAACGCTTGCTGGGCGGTTTCGTCGCGCTCGGGGGGCTCGCGACGGCTGGCCTGTTCTTCGTGCAAGCCGGCGACGTGACGCTGGCGCTGGTCCTGTTCGGGCTGGGCAACCTGGGAGCGGCGGGCGGAGCCATCTTCTACGACTCGCTCCTGCCTCATGTCGCCCGGAAGGGAGAAATGGACCAGCTCTCGGCGAGCGCCTACGCGCTCGGCTACTTGGGCGGCGGCCTGCTCTTGGCCCTCAATCTGGCCTGGATCCTCGCTCCCGAGCGCTTCGGGCTGCCGGCGGGCGAAGGTCTGTCCGCCGCGGAGGCGACCCTGCCGACGCGCCTCGCCTTTCTCTCGGTGGCGGTCTGGTGGCTGGCCTTTTCCGTGCCCCTCTTTCGCCGCGTGCGCGAGCCCGCCGCGGCACCGGTCGACGCCGCGGACGGCGGGTCGCTCCTCAAGGCTACGGTCCGGACGTTGCTGCAAACGCTGGGCGAGCTCAAGCGCTACAAGCACGCGTCGTGGATGCTCCTGGCCTTTCTCGTCTACAACGACGGGGTCGTGACCGTGATTCGCGTGGCGGGGCTGTACGCGACGGGCAAGGACCTCGACAGGTCCGTCGTGATCGGGACGATCCTGGCCGTGCAGTTCGTCGGCGTGCCCTTCGCCTTCCTGTTCGGCATGCTCGCGAGTCGCTTCGGCGTGCGGCGCCTCATCCTGTTCGCGCTCGGCGTGTACGCGTTGATCTGCGTGTTTGCCTACTTGATGGAATCGAACAGCGACTTCGTCCTGCTGGGCATCCTCGTCGGCATGGTCCAGGGCGGCCTACAGGCGCTCAGCCGCTCCGTCTTCGGCTCGATGATCCCCAAGCACAAGTCCGGCGAGTTCTTCGCCCTCTTCGCGGTGGGAGAGAAGTTCGCGGGCATTCTGGGGCCGCTCTTGTTCGCTCTGACGATCAGCTTCACCGGGGAGGCCCGCTACGCCATTCTGGCCGTCATCGTGTTCTTCGTCGTCGGCGCGCTGATCTTCCGTCGCGTCGACATCGCGGCCGGACGCGCCGTGGCCGAAGCCGACGATCGCGAGCACGCGGCGTTGGCAGTCACTCGATGAAGAACGGGCTGGACCAGGCCGTGCCCTTGTCTTCCTGGATCGCGCGGACGTAGACGTACTCGCCGGGCTCGAGGTCCTCGAGCTCGAAGGCCTGTGCGAAGTCCCAGGCCTTCTCGCCCGGGACCTCGTGGATGACCTTGCCTGAACGGATGACGTCCAGACGGAAGAGCGGGGCACAGCCGATCACGCGCACGTAGAGCAAGGACGGTCCGTCCGCGGGTAGCTCGGTGGCCGCGATACCCGCGCCCATGCGATGCGAATCCAGGGCACAGCGCAGGATGATGCGGGGCCCCGACGTCCCGTACGTGCGCCGCTTCATGAGCGCGTGGCGGACTCCCTCGCGCGTGAGTTCGTCCGTCAGGATCGCCGCCGTGCCGCCCTTCATGCCGGCGTAGTGCGCGAGACCCGGGTGCCCGTCGTGGCTGTCGCCGCTGGCGATGAAGCCGAGCTTGTAGCCCTTGTCGAGCACGTCGCGCACGAAGTTGCCCTGCAGCGGGTTGTAGATCCCCCAGGGCGAGTCCTCGGCCTCACTGCTGCCGTGCACCGACGAGACCTCGGTCACGGGCTCGAAGCGCGGGTCAGGGGGGATGCGCCAGTCCGTCGCGATCGGGCCGCCCGCGGAGTGATGGGCGAAGGTCAAGGCCGAGTGCCCCTCCAGCGCCTTCCACAGGTCGAGCGGTGATTCGTAGTTCGGATCGATCGAGGACAGAACCGGTCCGTCGTCGCCGAAGTAGATGACGTGGCGGTGTCCGTACAGCCAGCTGGTCCACTCGTAGCCCAGTAGAGTCACGAACTCGTCGGGGATGTGGTTCTTGTCCGTCAGAGCACGTATGCGCTCCCACATGTCCGGATTCTCGTCGAGGAAGACGAGCCCCCAGTGGTCGTGATCCGTCAGCGCGACGATGTCCAGTCCCGCGACCTCGCGCGCGTAGGCCAGGTAGTCCTCCGGCTCGCCCGTGCCGTCGGAGAGGTTCGAATGGCCGTGCAGGTCGCCCCACCGGATGCGGGGCGAGCCCGCTTCGACGAGCAGCGGGTTGCCCTCCCCGAAGACCTCGCTCTCCGGATCGTTCGGATCCAACTGCGCGCGCGCCACGAAGCGATGAACGCCCGTTTCGTGGACCTTCACGGTGACCGTCGTCACGCCCAGTTGCTCTGCCGTGAACGTCACCTTGCGCGGCAGGTCCATGCTCTGGGGCACGCCGACGAGCTCGACCTCGCCTTCGAAGGGGACCCCACGGCTTCCGGTGCGATCCAAAACGGCGAGGCGCGCCGTGACCTCGTCACCGGGCGCGGCCGTGCTGGGCAGCACGAGGCTCAGCCGGGCGGCCGGTCCGGGGGCAACGTCGATGGCAGGAGAGTCGCGCAGCACGGCGTGGGTACCGTCCCCGTCGCCATCGACCGCAATCCAGAAGCGCGAGCCCCGTTCGGCATAGGAGTCGGCCATGGCCTGGCGCGGTCCGGCGCCGTAGGTGAAGACGATGCGTTCGCCCGCGCGCAACTCGCGCCCTCCGATCGTCGCCAGGAGCCAGCGTGGATCGCGCACCTCGAGCTCGACGCCTTCTGCTGCGCACGTGACCGTCGTATAGCCGGGAGCATTCGGGCGGCGGACCTGCGCCTCGCTCCAGTTCCAGAAGGGCGAGACGAGCAAGCGCACCGAGCCACCCGTCGCGACGCCGAGTTCACCGGCTTCGTAGACGATGGTCCACGTACCCGCCGTTCCCGCCTGGATCGGCGTGGGGTGCCCCTCGTCCTCGATCCAGGCCCGCCCACCGCCGTCCGAGGCGTGCCGCGGCAACGCCTGCGCGAGCTGGAGCTCCTCGTGCGTCACACGGCGCGCGGTCGGTGCATCCCCCTCGCGCTCGAGGGCGGAGACGGGGTCCGTCCCCGGATTCGAAGGTGCCTCGCCACAGGACCCGATCACGAGACCGCCCAGGGCCAGGCGGAGGAAGATTCGCAGCTTCATGGCGACACCCTAGCAGACCACTGGAGAAGTCATCCGGCGTCAACGCGCGTCCAGATGGTCCGGCCGGCGCACGAACCTGGCGACTTCGACTGGCGCAGCCGACGGGCTAGAACGGAGCTCGTGGGATCGGCAGGATGCGCTCGATGTCGCACGAGCTCCCGGACAAGATTCTCTTGGTGCGCCTGGGCGCGATCGGGGACGTGGCGAACGCCCTGGTCGTCGCGAACGCGCTCGCGGACGAGCGCCCGCGGGTCCGGGTCGGATGGGCGGTGCACGATCAGGCGCTGCCCCTCGTCGAGGGCCATCCGTCGGTCGCCCGGGTACACCTCTGGAAGCGCGGCAGCGGCCTGCGCGGGCTGCGAGCGACGCTGCGCGCGGCGCGGAGCGAGGGCTACGGACTCGCCGTCGACCTCCAGCGCATCCTGAAGAGCGCCTGGTTCGCGCGTCGGGCGGCCGGCCGGGTCCTGGGCTTCGACCGACGACGGGCCAAGGAGTTCTCCTGGCTCCTCGCGCAGGAGCACGTGGCGCCGCAGGATCCGGGGGCCCACATGGTCGAGCAGTACATGGGCTTCGTACGCGCGCTCGGGATCGAGGGGGCCAGGCCGCGCCGCTCGCTCCCGCGCGACGAGTCAGCCGAGGCCGTGGCCGCAACCTGGGTCGAGCGCCACGGCCAGCCCGTCCTCGTCAACGTCGGGGCGAGCAAGCCCGAGAACCGCTGGCCACCGGAACGCTTCGCTGAGCTCGCCCGCGCCCTGGCGGACCGCGGCGAGGTCGTCGCCCTCACGGGTGGCCCGGCAGATCGCGAGCCCTTCCAGGCCGCCCTGGACGCGGCCGACGGGAAAGGCGTGCACGACCGCGTCGGCCGGACGTCCCTGCGCGAGCTGATCGCACTCGAGCGCCGCGCCAAGCTTTTCGTGGGGTGCGACACGGGCCCGATGCACCTCGCTGCCGCGGTCGCTACGCCCGTCGTGGCGCTCTTCGGTCCGGCCGATCCGCGCCGCACCGGTCCCTACGGAACCGGTCATCGCGTGCTGCGTGCGAAGTCCGTAGGAGGCCGCGCGCCGACGATGGACGGGCTGGACACCGCTCGGGTCGTCGCCGAGGTCGAGGCCGCTTTGGTCGACCGCGCGCGCCCTTAGCAGCCCGTTGAAGAAGTCCGTTCGGCGTCATGACGCCCTACCCCAGCGGATGCCGACGCCCTGACGTCCGAAGCGCTTCGGCAAGGACTCCCGGGAGTCCCGCTGAACCTCAGAGCAGCCGCTTGTTCAGCTGCTCGAGCACGAGCTGCGCTCGCCGACGGTTGTCCGCCGTGTCGAATGTGCCGGCGCGCACGGTGACGCGCGTACGGCCCTCGGGCAGCTGATTCACGATCAGCTTCACGTCGTCGACCTCGAGCACGCCCTGGGTTGGCTCTGGCTTCTGGTCCGACCCGACTTCGAAGCCGAGCTGGTTCATCGAGGCGACGGACGCGCGCCACACGGTTTCGAGGCTCTCCTCGTACTCGCTGTGGTGCCCGTTCTTGTCGTACTGGATGTAGCCGACGGCAGCGGCCGCGCCTGCGACTATGGCGACACACCCGCTGGACAAGAAAGCGGTGAGAACGATGACCGGAAGCGTCTTGAGCATGGCTATCCTCCTTGCCGTGGTGGCGCTCTTTGGCGCCGGCACGGATCGAGACTGCGAGTTCCCTTCTTCGTCCCCGCATCGTCCCGGCCTCCGCCATGCCTGACCTTCCGGCGATCGCTCAGACGCTACTCGTACTCTTCACCGGTCTCGGTCTCGCCGCGGCCGTCGGGTTCCGGATCTTTCTTCCGGTTCTCCTCGCTTCGCTCGCGACCCGAAACGGTTTCCTGGAGGTCGCGGACGGCTTTCAGTGGGTCGCCTCGACGCCGGCGCTCGTGGCCTTCTCGCTCGCCACCGTGCTCGAGATCGCCGCCTACTACGTCCCTGTCGTGGACAATCTGCTGGACGTCGTCGCGACGCCCATGGCGACGATCGCGGGGACACTGCTCGCCACCGCCGTCCTCGTGGACTTCGATCCGTGGGTGCGCTGGAGCCTGGGCGTCGTCGCCGGCGGTGGATTGGCGACGCTGATCCACGTGCCGACGGCCGCCGGCCGCGCGGCCTCGACCGGCGCTTCGGGCGGGCTCCTGAACGCGGGCTTCAACACCGCCGAAATCTTGGCTTCGTCGCTCGTCTCGGTGCTGGCGGTCTTCATCCCGATCGCGATTCCGATGGTCCTGATCGCGCTGGTCACGGCCTACCTCTACAAGCGCAAGAAGCCGAAGCCGAAGGCGGGTTGAGGCGTTACGCTCTGCGGCATGAGCGACTTGAAGATCGACGTCCCGCGCGCGTTGGCCCTGTCCGAGAAGGTCTGGGAAGACGAGATCGTTCCCCAGCTGACCGAGTACATCCGGATTCCGAACAAGTCGCCCGCCTTCGACCCGGATTGGGCCGAGCACGGTCACATGGATCGGGCCGTCGGTCAGATCGAAGCGTGGTGTCGGGCGCGGCCGATCCCCGGGCTCTCGGTCGAAGTCGTGCGCCTCGAAGGTCGTACGCCGTTGATCTACATGGAGATCCCCGCGACCGGCAAGAGCACGGACACCGTCGTCCTTTACGGGCATCTCGACAAGCAGCCGGAGATGGTCGGTTGGCGCGAGGGCTTCGGGCCGTGGACTCCGCATCGCGAAGGCGACCGCCTGTATGGTCGTGGAGGCGCGGACGACGGCTATTCCGCCTTCGCCTCGCTCACCGCGATCGAGATCCTCGCCGATCAGGGACTACCGCACGCACGCTGCGTGTGCTTGATCGAAGGTTGCGAGGAGAGCGGCAGCTTCGACTTGCCCTTCTACATCGACCACCTCGCCGCACGCATCGGTGAACCGAGTCTCGTCGTTTGTCTCGATTCGGGCTGTGGCGACTACGAACGGTTGTGGAGCACGACGTCCCTGCGCGGCATGGTGACGGGCGACCTCTCGGTCGAGATCCTCGAGGAGGGCGTCCACTCCGGCGACGCGAGCGGCATCGTGCCGGACAGCTTCCGGATCGCCCGCGCGGTCCTTTCCCGGATCGAGGACGAGCTCTCCGGCAAGATCGTTCCCGAGGAACTCTCGACCCCGATCCCGGAAGCCCGCGTCCAGCAGGCGCGCGAGGCCGCGGAGGTCCTGGGCGACGTCGTTCACGCCAAGTTCCCCTTCGTGGAGGGGGCGAAGCCGCTCGAGGCCGGGCTGGCCGGTCTGATCCTGAACCGGACGTGGCGACCCGCTATGACCGTGACCGGGGCGGACGGGCTGCCGGCCGTGCAGGACGCGGGCAACGTGCTGCGGCCCTCGACCTCGCTCAAGCTCTCCCTGCGCCTGCCCCCGACGGTGGACGGCGAAGGCGCGGCGTCGTTCCTGAAGGAGCTCCTCGAGAGCAATCCTCCGTATGGCGCCCGAGTGCGCTTGAACCACGCCGACGGGTGCACGGGCTGGGACGCGCCGGCTGCGGCGCCCTGGCTCGAACGGGCGGTGCAGCAGGCCTCGGAGAGCTTCTTCGGCAAGCCCGCGGCCATGATGGGGGAAGGCGGGACGATCCCGTTCATGGGAATGCTGGGGGAGAAGTTTCCACAGGCCCAGTTCCTCATCACCGGGGTCCTGGGGCCCGAATCGAACGCCCACGGCCCCAACGAATTCCTGCACGTGCCGACCGGCAAGAAGCTGACGGCTTGCGTGGCTCTCGTTCTCGCGTCCCACGACGGAAGAAACTGACGGACTTGTCACTCCCGATGCGCGCGGAAGCTCGTATCGGGGTTCAGTCGGGTGAGCAGGGGCGACGAAATAGCCCTCGCCTCCAATGCTCTCCAATACGACACCGACCGGCCCCGCGGTGCCTCCCGGGATTCGGAAACTCCTCGTCCAACGCTTTTCGAGCCGCGGTTTCGAGCTGCCCCTCCTCCCGGATACGGCAGCACGAATCCTCGCCCTGAGCGGCAAAGAAGACACCACGGCGAAGCAGCTCGCGGATCTTCTGGAACGAGACCCGTCGCTTGCGACGCACGTGCTGAGGATCTCGAACTCGGCCGCCTATGCGCCCAAGGAGCCGATCGTGTCGCTCCAGCAGGCCGTCAGCCGCCTCGGGAACCAAGTCATCAGCGAGATCGCGGTCGCGGTCGCGGTCAAGGGCCGCGTCTTCGACGTGCCCGGTCACAAGGTGCGCGTGCGCGAGATCTGGATTCACTCCGCGGCGACGGGCATGTACGCGAAGGAAATCGCGCGCATCCTGCGCAGGAACGTGGAGGGGTCCTTTCTGTGCGGCTTGCTGCACGACATCGGGCGACCGCTCATTCTCCAGACGCTGGTCGACGTCGCTCGCGAAAAGACCAGCCATCCCGTCCCGACCAGCATCCTCGAAGGAGCCATGGAGCTGTTCCATTGCGAGATGGGCTTCCGGATGGTCGAGAACTTCAAGCTGCCGGAGTGGATGGCGGGGACGATCCTCCACCACCACGACTACGAGCACGCGACAGAACACAAGAACGACGCGATGGTCACCTTCTTGGCGGACATGCTGGCTCACTGGAGCCTCGACCATCTCGAGGAGGACGAGTTCGAGTCCGAGCATCCGGTCCTGGCCGAGCTCGGGATCTACGGGCAGGACCTGATCAGCTTGCTCGAGGCACGTCAGCACGTCCTCGAGATGGCCGAGGCCTTCGCTTGAAGCTCGCGCCAGCGAGCTACGACCTGATCGTCATCGGTGCCGGCCCCTCGGGGCAGAAGGCGGCGATCCAGGGTGCCAAGGAAGGCTGTCGCGTCCTCTTGGTCGAGCGTCAGCGCAAGGCCGGCGGCGAGTGCCTCTACCGGGGCACGATCCCCAGCAAGACCCTGCGCGAGAGCTCCGTCTACCTGCACGGCCTCCGTCAGCGCAGCAACGGCTCGCTGGACGTCGACGTGTGCGCGGGTTTCGAGGTCAAGGCTCTGATGAGGCGCTTGAGCAGCGTGCTCGCGACCTACGAGAACCGCCTCGAGGACCAACTGTCCCGCAACGGAATCGAACGCCTCCAAGGCCGCGCCGCCTTCGTCAGCTCGAACGAGATCGAGATCGAAGAGCCGCACCGCAAGAAGTCGCGTGCGACGGCCGAGACGATCCTGATCGCGACGGGCTCACGCCCGCGCCACCCGGGCGACGTTCCGGTGGATCACGAGCACATCCTCGACAGCGACTCCATCCTCTCGCTGATCTACCTCCCCGAGTCGCTCGTCGTCCTGGGAGCCGGTGTCATCGCCTGCGAGTTCGCTTCGATCTTCGTCTCGCTCGGTGTCCAGGTCACGCTGGTCGACAAGCGCGACCGCCCCTTGGCCTTCCTCGATGAAGGGCTGACCGAGCGCTTCGTGAAGAGCTTCGAGACGATGGGCGGGCGCTTCCTGCCGAACTCCGACGTCACTTCGGTCTCCTGGAGTGGCGACATCGTCCGGACCGAGCTGGGATCCGGCGAAGTCCTGGTCTCCGACAAGGTGCTTTGTGCGCTGGGGCGAGTGGCCAACGTGGAGCAGCTCCAACTCGAGCAGGCGGGCGTCGAGGTCAATTCGCGCGGGCACGTTCCCGTCGACGAGTTCTGCCGCACCAACGTGCCGGGAATCTACGCCGCGGGAGACGTCATCGGTCCGCCCGCACTGGCGGCGACGTCCATGCACCAGGGACGGCGCGCCATCCGGCATGCACTCGGTCTCGACCTGGGCGAGCGCACCGACACGGTCCCGATCGGAATCTACGCGATCCCCGAGCTGGCGAGTGTCGGCTTGACGGAGGCCGCGGCGCGCGAAGCCCACGGCGCTTGCCTCGTCGGGCACTCCGACTTCAGCGAGCTCGCGCGTGGGCAGATCAGCGGGAACACCGAGGGCTGGCTCAAGCTGATCTGTGACCCCCGGGGGGAGAAGATCCTGGGTGCCCACATCGTCGGCGAGGGTGCGACCGAGCTCATCCACCTGGCCCAGATGGCGATGATCGCCGACTTGGACGTGGAGACCTTCGTCGAGAACATCTTCAACTTCCCGACCCTGGCGGAAGCCTACCGCGTCGCCGCGCTCGCGATCCTGGCGCAGAAGGCGGCCCTGCGGTCCGGTCACGAGCAGGCGGCCTGACGGGTCAGGTCGCGTCGAAGAGCCCGGGGTCTCCAACCCCGCGCTGCCCGCGCTCGAAGTCGATCAGAACGCGCTTCGCGTCCAGGCCACCACCGAAGCCGACCAGTTTCCCGCTCGCGCCGATGACGCGGTGACAGGGCACGACGATCGGGAGCGGGTTCCTGTTGTTCGCCTGCCCGACGGCGCGTGAGGCGCCCGGGGAACCGAGCGCGCGTGCGATGTCACCGTACGTGCGCGTCGCACCGAACGGGATGTCCGCGAGCGCCTGCCACACGCGCTGCTGGAAGGGCGTGCCGCGCGGATCGAGCTCGAGCTCGAAGGACGTTCGTTCGCCGGCGAACCAGGCCGTGAGCTGCTCGCGCAGCCGAGCGGACGGCCTGTCGTCGAGCACGCAGGGCGTCCCGCTCCCGGCGATCTCGCGGGCCAGCTCGCCCTCCTCGGTTTGAAAGCGAATGCGACGCACGCGGCCCGCGTCGTCGACCGCCAACCCCAGGCCACCCGGCACGGCTGCGGACAAGACGCTCGTTTGCAGCGTCGCAAGGCAGAGGCGGGCGTTCATGGCGTCAGACCCAGCTCGGCCAGGAGTGCTCCCCAGGCCTCGCGCTCTCGCGTCGGCTCCGCGAGGGGCGCGAGCCGACGCCCGGCCGCGACGAGCCGCGTCCGATACGCGTCCTCGCTCTCGAAGCGCGCGAGCAGGCGAGCCAGCGCCTCGTCGTCGCCGGGTTCGTACAACCCCGGGTAGCTCGGACCGAGGATCCCGACGCTGCCTTCGATGCGTGTCGCCAGGATCGCCACGTCGAAAGCCAACGCCTCGAACAGGACATTGGCACCGCCCTCGACGCGCGATGAACTGACGAGCACGTGCGACCGCGCGAGACGCTCCAGCGTCCGCGTCCGCGTCAGCTCGCCCGCCCAGGAGAAGCGCGGGTTGCGCGCGAGTTCGGCCTGCGTCTCCGCTTCGAGCGCTGCGTCGAGTGCACCACCGATCAGGGTCACCTGAACGGTCGAGGATCGTGGCAGCCGGCGCGCGGCGCGGGCGGCCAGGAGCGGGTCCTTGACCGGGCGCAAATTCGCGATCACGCAGACCTCGATCCGGTCCTCGGGGCGCTCGGGCAGTCGGGCGGGACGAGGAACGGACTGGTAGAGGACCCGGGACCGCGAACGCAGCTCCTCCGGCAACCGGTCGGTCGCGAGCGGTTGGAGGACGAGGATGCGGTCCGCGCAGGCGAAGGAGGCGGCCACGGTCGGCGAGAGCGGTCCGTAGATGTCCGTGCCGGTGGCGGCGATCAGGAGCGGGCGATCGGCCGCCTCGCGCGCGAAGCGCTCGATCGATGCTCGACTCTTGCCCGCGTGCAGGGCCACCAGCATGTCGGCCTCGCGTCCGGACCAGGCCTCCTCGAGAAAGACGTGCACACCCAGCCCACGCAGGAGCTTGGCCCAGCGCAGGGCTGTCGTGCGGTTGCCGTTGCGGACGTGCTTCCCGCCCGGGGACACGATGCCGATGCGCAGCGTCATGCACGGATCATAGGCGTGTTTCCATCCCGTTCGAACCAGCAGTCCAATCGCCGTGGGGAGAATGCACGCCGGAAGGTTGCCCCGCGAGCGGAGCTCGCATCGAATGTGCGCCGCCATGCCTTCCTCGCCTCCCGTCCGTTGAGTCGCGCCGCTCGATTCCTGGCCGGCGTTCTCAGCCTGGGAGCGGCCGGAGGAGCGCAATCCGCCCCGCCGGAGCCGCGCGCGAGTGGCGAACGTCCGTCCGCGATCGCCGTGCGCACTCCGACTCCACCGCAGATCGACGCGCGCCTCGACGATGCGGTCTGGCAGCTCGCCACGCCGATCGGGCCGCTGACCCAGGTCGAGCCGGGGATCGGTATTCCGCCCTCGCAGCCGACCGAGGTGCGCTTGCTCTACGACGACGCGTGGCTGTACATCGCCGTCCGGTGCTTCGACGACGATCCGAGCGGGATCATCTCGACCCAGCGCGAGCGCGACGCGGTGCTCGATCCGGACGACCGGGTCGAGATCTATCTCGACACGTTCCTGGACCGTCGCAACGCCTACTTCTTCCAGATCAACCCGGGCGGCTCCAAAGGCGACGCCTTGATCACGGCCAACGGCGGGAACTTCAACAAGCCCTGGAACGGCATCTGGGAGGGCGAGGCGACGATCGACGAGCAGGGGTGGTGCGCGGAGCTGGCGCTGCCCTTCAAGACGCTGAACTTCCGGGCGGGCCTCGAGACCTGGGGGTTCAACATCCAGCGCTTCATCCGTCGCCATCGCGAGGTGGCGCGCTGGTCCGGAGCGCGGCGCGACGTGCGGGCCTTCCAGATCTCCGAGGCCGGCGACATCGCCGGGTTCGCGGGCATCCGTCAGGGCCTCGGGTTGGACGTCGTGCCGTTCTTCGTGAGCCGGCTCGAGCTCGACAATCGGAAGGACGACGCGCATCTCCTGGGACAGCCCGGACTGGACGCCTTCTATAAGCTCGGCTCGAACCTGACGCTGAGCATGACGATCAACACCGACTTCGCCGAGACCGAGGTGGACGAGCGTCAAATCAACCTGACGCGCTTCCCCTTGTTCTTCCCGGAGCGGCGCGACTTCTTCCTTCAGGACGCCGGGTTGTTCGAGTTCGGTGGGGGGGATCGCGACGCGCTACCGTTCTTCAGCCGCAGGATCGGGCTCGTGGACGGTGACGAGGTCCCGATCCTGACCGGGTTGAAGCTGACAGGACGCATCGACGACTACCAGCTCGGCGTGCTCGACGTCCAGACGGACGAAGCCGGCACGCTCGCGTCCGAAAACCTGTTCGTGGGGCGCGTGACGAAGAACGTGGGCGAGCTCTCGTCGATCGGCACCATCGTGACCCACGGCAATCCGGTCGACGACGGGCGCAACACCGTGATCGGGTTCGACGCCACGTACCGCACGACGAGTTTCCGTGGTGACAAGCGGATCAATTCCACGGCCTGGTTCCTGCTGGCGGACTCCGAGGATGCGCGCTCGGGCGAGGCGGCCTTCGGAGCCTCGCTCAGCTACCCGAACGACACGTGGTCCTCGTCCGCCGGCTTCAAGGAGATCCAGGAGAACTTCGCTCCGGCTCTGGGCTTCGTGCCGCGCGCGGGCGTCCGTTTGTACGAGGGTGCGCTGACCTATCTCCCGCGGATCGGGGGGCGTGTGCGCCAGCTGGAGTTCGCCGTCGAGACCGACGTCGTGACCGACCTCGACAACGAGATCGAGACCGTGTCGACCGAGCTGCAGCCCTTCGGCGTCTTCTGGGAGTCGGGCGAAGGCGCGCGGATCGAGGTCGAGCAGACGCGCGAGGAGCTGAGCGAGGACTTCGCCATCACCGACGACGTGACGATCCCCGCCGGTGACTACGACTTCACGCGCGCCCGGATCGAGTTCGAGTCGGCCGAGAAGCGACCGCTCTCGGTGATCCTGAACTACACGGTCGGCGAGTTCTTCGACGGCGATCGTCAGGACCTGGCCGCGGGGGTGAACTGGCGGCCGGGGACGCTCTACAACGCTTCCCTCTCCTATTCGCTGAACAACGTGTCCTTGCCGGACGGCGACTTCGAGACCCAGCTCGCGCGCGGCCGCCTCAACTTCGCCTTCTCGCCGCGGACGACGTGGAGCAACTTCGTTCAGTGGGACAGCGAATCGGACGGCATCGGGGTGAACTCGCGCTTGCGCTGGATCCCCGAGCCCGGGCGCGAGGTCTTCCTGGTGTTCAACCAGACCCTGCAGCGCGACGAGGGCTCACTCGAGACCCTGTTCCAGGAGCTGGCCTTCAAGGTCGGCTACACTCTCCGCTTCTGATCCGAAACACCAGGAGAACGAGACATGAAGGCAGTCTGGAAGGGAACGCTCATCGCCGAGAGCGACGACACCGTCGTCGTCGACGGCAACCACTACTTTCCGCTCGCTTCTGTTCGCGAGGGCACCTTGGTCCCCAGCTCGACGACCACGGTCTGTGGCTGGAAAGGGACGGCGTCCTACTACCACGTCGTGGCCGGCGAAGGGCGCAACGAAGACGCGGCCTGGGTCTATCCCGAGGCTCTGCCCGAGGCCAAATCGATCGAGGGACGCATCGCCTTCTGGAAGGGCGTCCAGGTCAGTCCCTGAGCGCGGTCCAGGAACCGAACCTACCAGCCGGTCGGTTGGCTGGCGCCCGCGCCCGGTCCATAGACGACGGCGTTCGCGAACAGACGCCCTGTCGCCCGCTGGTAGCCGCGGAAGCCGGGCATCGACGCGAAGAGCACGATCTGGCCGTTGCCGATCCGCTCGACGGTGAGCCAGGCGCTCTCGGCCAGGCGCTCGCGCGCCTCGGGCCAGACGAGCCCGCCCAGGCGCAGGCGCTCGGCCGGCGCGAGCCGGACCGCCGCGCGGACCGGCTTCTTCGCGAGGAAGACCTCCGAGCCGGAGACGTAGACCGGTAGCTCGTCCGAGGCGCCGGCCGTGACCCAGGCATGGGGCTGGACGATGCCGCGCAGGGTCACGCCGTAGGGCGAGAACGTGCGCATCCATGCATCGTCCTCCGGGCGCACCTCGAAGTCCGGTTCGGTGTCCTCGTCGTCGTCTTCTCCGTCGTCCTCGCCTTCCTGTGCGGGGGGAGGAGCCGGTTCCCAGACGAGCTCGGGAGCGACGTCGATCGCGAGCGCATCCCACTCGCGCTGTGTCGGGATGTGGAAGTCCTCGAGCTCTTCGAGCGCGTCGCGGCGCAGGACGACCGACGACAGGCCCAAGCCCTCGCGCGTCAGCGCCGCGGCGGAGTCCCCGCACGCGATCAGCGTGCCTCCGCCATTCACCCAGGTCGCGAGCGTCTCCTTCAACGGCTCGAGCAGACCCGCGACGCCGCCCCAGGTCGCAGGCAGGATCAGGACGTTGTAGCGACGCAGGTCGTAGTCGCCGAGCACCTGCGCGTCGAGGATCGTGAAGGGCAGCCCCAGCTCGTGGTCCAGGAGATACCACAGGTGCCCGTACGTGTCGGGTGCGATCGGCGCGTTCGAAACGAGCGCCACGCGTGGCCGCGCGAGCAGGGCGAAGTGTCCACCGCCCAGATCGGGGCCCTCGTCCGGTGCCAGGCTCGTGCCCACGACGTGGACCACGTCGACGCCGGCGCGCCGCGCCGCGGACTCGACGCGCGCCGCGAGCTCGGCCGCCGTGCCCGTGTTCTCGTTGCGCCGCACCAGGAGGCTGCCGGTCGGCAACTCGACTTCGCCGACGCGGAAGGGCTCGTCGGACAGGTGCACCGCGAGCCCGGCCTCCATGGCGTGCGCGGCGAAGGCGACCGACGCGTCCGCCGTGCCGTGGATCGCCCATGCGACCGCCGAGCTCGCGTCCGCCGTGAAGCGCGGTTCGTCAGAGGCCGCCGCCGTGACCGCGTCGCGTTCGACGTCGACGGCGTCGCACCACCAGGCGTCCAGGTCCAGGGCGTGCGGCAGCGACCACGAAGTCAGGTCGTAGATGCGGGTCTCGCCCTTGCGTTCGAGGTCGCGGCGTTCGAGGTCGAGCGCCTTCTTGTCCATGCGCGGATCGAACTCGAGGAAGGCGCGCACGATCTGGCGCTGAGGCTGGCGCGCGGGGACGATGAGCGAGCCGGCCGGAACGCGCAGGCTCGCCTCCACCTGCCCGAGCGCACCGTTCGCGTTCGTGGCTTCGAAGTCGGCGCGGGTCCGGAAGACCTCCACGTTCTGGCCGGTCAGAATGCGCACCAGCTCGTCCTCGCGGTCCGAGCCCGGCCGCGGGCGCACGACGAAGACGCGGTCGTTCCCGGGCGTCTCGGCGGCCACGTTCTTGCGCTGGTTGGCCACGTAGTCGGTCAGGACCTCGTCGCGGCGCGCGCTGAGCGTCGTCAGGTTCGCGAGGCTCGCGGCGGCTTGATGGTGAACCGCCTCGCGGTACGTCAGGACGTTGCCCGAGGCGCGCATCAGAGACGAGCCCAAGGTCCGCGCCTGCTCGTACAGGATGCCGGTGGCACCGATCAGCGAACCCCAGGCGTCGGAATAGAACGGCGCCCAGCCGTCCGCCCATTCGCGCGTGTAGTAGGTCCAGCCGTAGCGGTCGAAGGAAGCCCCGGCGCCCTCCGCATAGGCACGCTGCCAGTACGTGTGGCGCTCGGCCAGGTTGGTGTTCAGGGGCTCGGCCTGGGGATAGATGAGGAACGTGTCGAGGCTGCCCATCTCGTGGGCGTCGACGAACAACTGCGGGTGGAAGGACAGGACCGCCTGCCAGCGACCACGCGTCTCCGGCTGCGTCCCCGCCATCCAGTCGCGGTTCATGTCGAACAGGTAGTGGTTGCCGCGACCGTAGGGCCAGCGACCCCGGTGCATGCTCGCGTAGTCGAGGTTCTTCGCGTAGCCGGCGGACTGTTCGACCATCGACACGATGCGCTCGCGTCCGTCGGGGTTCATGACGGGGTCGATCACGACGACCACGCGCTCGAGCAGCTCCGTGACCGCTGCGTCCGTCGAGGCGACCAGGTGGTAGCCCAGCGCGAGCCCGCCATCCGACCCCGACAGCTCGTCCCCGTGGATGCTGTAGCCCATCCAGGCGACCGGCGGCGTGTTCGCGGCGAGCTCGGTCGTCTCGGCCTCGGACAGGCCTCGCGGGTCGTGCAAGCGCGCGAGGTTCGCACGGATCGTGTCGAGCCGCGCGTGGTTCGCGGGCGACGTGACGACGGCGTAGACCAGCTCGCGCCCTTCGTGGGTCGTCGCGTAGGTCGAGAGCGTCAAGCGCTCGGACTCCGTCGCCCAACGCCGGAAGCACGCGAGGATCTCCGCATGGTGCGACAGTCGCGAACCGTGCAGCTGGCCCAGGAGCGCGTCGGGCGTCGTGATCGCCGCGTCGTAGCTCGCGCTCGGGAAGAAGGGCGCCGTGTACAGGTGCTCGAGCGGATCGCCGAAGCGAATCGTCGCCTGTCCACCGTCGTCCGTTCGCGCCGCGGCCTGCGGGGACACGGGCGGCACGGCCGAGGAAACGGAACTGCAGCTCAAGAGCGTGACGAGCAGGAACACGGGTCGGTGGGAGCGCTTCATTCCGGGAGCGTAGCGAACGCTACCCACGGCGGCCTCGGCGCGGCGCGAAATCGACGCAGGGTCGGCAGGTCGGATGCTCCCGCGCGCGGCGGACGCAAGGACGTGGTTCAGCGGCACGCCGGAAGACGCCCGCGGGGGCGAAGCCCTAGGCCTGGACGGCTCGGGCTTACGTGCGGCCTGTGTTCGAACCGCTTCCCGCCCCTGGAAATCCGCCCTCGTGGGCCGAGCGAGGGGCTAACCTCACGGGACATGTCGAACCTGCTGCACCCCCCGGACGTTCTCGTTCTCGGCGCCGGCCCCGCCGGCTGCGCCGCCGCCGCGGTCCTAGCCGAGGCAGGCCGACGAGTGACCCTCGTCGACAAGGCCCCGCGTCGGCGCTACAGCGTGGGGGAGTCCATGATCCCGTTCTGCTGGAACGCGCTCGATCGACTGGGGCTGGTCGAGGCCATGGATCGCGGCGGCTTCAGCGTGCAGAAGAACGCGGTCCAGTTCGCGAGCATCGAGGGCAAGGTCTCCCGCTCGTTCTACTTCTTTGAGCACACCGACCATCCGCGCGCGCGCACCTGGCAGGTCGTACGCAGCGAATTCGACGCGCTGCTACGGGACAATGCGGTCGCGAAAGGCGCCTTGCTCCTGGAGGAGACGCGCGTGCGCTCGCTGCTCGGGAGCGAAGAGCGGGTCGAAGGGGCCGTCGTCGAGGCGGCCGACGGGACGCAGCGCGAGCTGCGCGCGCCCGTGACGATCGATGCGACCGGACGCGACGCCCTCAGTCAGGGCCAGTTCGGCTGGCGCGTACCGGACGCCAAGCTGAAGAAGATGGCGATCTGGACCTACTTCAAGGGAGCCAAGCGTGATCCGGGCGTGGACGAAGGCACGACGACCATCGCCTACCTGCCCGAGAAGGGTTGGTTCTGGTACATCCCGCTGCCGAACGACGTCGTCGGCGTCGGCGTCGTGGCGGACAAGGACTACCTGTATCGCGGAACGAAGGACGCCGGCGAGATCCTGCTGCGCGAGGCGCAGGTCCAGCGCTGGATCGCGGACCGCATCTCGACGGGGACGGTCTGTGACGAGTACCGCGTCACGGCCGAATTCTCCTATCGCTCGCGCCACTGCGCGACCGACGGGCTCGTGCTCGCTGGTGACGCCTTCTCGTTCCTCGACCCGGTCTTCTCGTCGGGTGTCTACTTCGCGCTGATGAGCGGCGTTCTGGCCGGCGACTCGGTCCTCGCCGCGCTCGCGGCCGGCGACACGAGCGCCAAGCGCTTCGCCACCTACGGCGACGAGTTCCGGCGCCAGATGGAGCCGATGCGACGGCTCGTTTACGCCTTCTACGACGACGATTTCAACTTCGGCGACTTCCTGAAGAGCCACCCGGCACATCGCGGCGACTTGACCGACTGCCTGATCGGCGACCTCGACCGCGACTTCGAGAGCTTCTTCACCGCCGTCTCGCGCTTCGCAGACTTGCCCGATCCCCTGCCGCACGGCGGACCGCGCGTCGCCGGCTGAGTCAGGGCAGCACGAAACGCGGTCGCGGCGCCGCGACCGTGTCGATCGTCTCCTCGTCGCCCTTCAAGAAGCCGCTCCACGCCTCGCGCAGGTCCGGTTGCAGCCAGGGCACGTCGCCGTGGCCGGCGTTCTCGACCACGAGCAGGCGTGCGTTCGGCAGGTCGACCATGAGCTCCTCCGCGTTGCGGATCGGCGTGCGCGAGTCGACGTCTCCGACGATGAACAGGATCGGCACGTCCGAGCGCAGGCGGGCCCGGAAGGCGTCGCCGAGGTCCGGCGCACCCCACGCTTGCGCCAGGTGCATGGTCGGGAAGTTCAGAGCATTGCCCAGGAGCGTGGTCTTCGCCTCCGCCTCGATCCGCGCGCGCCGTTGCGAGCTCGCGCCGGACGAGCAGTCCATGACCATGTTCATCGCGGACCAGATTCCGAACGTCCGCCGGAACTCGAGCACGGCCCACGCCAGCTCGTCGAAGTCGCCGTCCGCCATGCGTTGCACCAGCGCGGGGATCGTGTCGCCGCTGCCGCGCAGTGTCCCGATCCGAAATGCCAGCTCGAGCTGCACGTCGAACTTCGAGATCCCGACCTCGACGCCGTCCACGTCGACGACGAGCGGCTCACGCTCCAGGTCCTCCAGCACGAACTCGAGCGCGGCCAGGAGGTCGGGCACGCGCTCGCTCGCTTCCGGATCCGCCGCGACCAGCTCGGCGATGCGCTCGAGCCCCTCCTGGGCCGCGCTCGGCAGCTTGAAGGTGTGGTCGGGCCCCTCGGGTCCCATCAAGAGCGCCCGCGCGACGTGCGCGCCATGGCGGCGAATCGTCGCCAGGGCGAGGTGCGTGCCGTAGCTCTCGCCCCACAGCGTGATCGCCTCGTAACCCAGCACGCGCCGCAGCGCCTCGAGATCGTCGGCACTCTCGACCGTCGTGTACCCGGCCAGATCGACCCCGCGCTCACGCCAGCGCGTCGCATCCGCTCGACAGACCTCACGGATGCGCGCCAGCAGGACATCCTCGTCGCCGGGCTCGCCCGGCGGGAGCTCGAACAGGGCCGGCGTCTCGAGCTTCGGCTCCGAGCGCCCGACCCCGCGCTGGTCGAGCGCGACGACGTCCCCGCCGAGCAGGTCGACATACCACGCGCCCCCGCCCTCCAGATTGCGCCGCACCTTCGTGATCGCCGAACCGCCTGGCCCGCCGGCGAGCACGAAGACCGCCGGGCCGGGCTGCTCGAGGCGCGAACGCACCCGCAGGTAGGCGAGCGCAAGCCTGGGCCCGTCGACGACGTCCCGCCGCTCGGGCACCTCGAGCTCACCCCACTCGAGCGTGAGCTCGACACCATCGCCCCCCCGCAGGGTCTCGGTACGCAGGGCGGGGCCGTTGGCTTGGGCGATGTCCTCGGTCTGAAGCGAAGGAGCGAGCGTGAGGAGCAGGGGGACGCAGGCGAAGGACATGGGGGAGGATCGTCGGCTGGGGGCTGGGGCTGGGGGCGAGAACGGGAAGGCCTACGCGTTCGGAGGCGCTGGCGTTGCGGGAGATGTGGCGATTGCGGGGGGGCAACGGACTCGCTCGCCTTCGGCTCGCAATCGTCTTGCGCCCTGGACGGGGCTGGCGAGGGCGAGACGATCGCTCCCGCGAGGGAGGCAACCCGAGGGCCGAGCACTCCGAGAGCCGCGGGCCGAGACCTCCTCAGGACGCGGCGCACACTCCGTCGTGCGCCTGTGCCTGATTTCGCGGCTGAATCGCGAAACGGCGCAACTGATTGACACGGCGCGCACTCCGTCGCGCGCCTGTGCCTGATTTCGCGGCTGCGCCGCGAAACGGCACGTACGGAGCCTTCGGCTCCGAGGCTACGCTGGGATCCGCCTGCGGCGGATCCCAGCTTCGCAACGTAGGCCATCGTTCGTTGGCGACGGGAAACGGCGAACGGGAAACGGGCGATGGCGACGGGCGATGGTCGACGGGCGATGGCGATGGCTGCGGAGGCCCGCCGCAGGCGGGCCGAAGCCTCGGAGCCGCAGGCTCCGTGCTTGTGCCGTTTCGCGGCGTAAGCCGCGAAATCAGGCACAGGCGCACGACGGAGTGTGCGCCGCGTCCTGAGGAGGTCTCGGCCCGCGGCTCTCCGCAGCGCCCGGCCCTCGGGTTGCGTCCCTCGCGGCAGGAATCGTCTCGTTCTCGCGGAACCCCGTGTCATCGCGCACAGCGATTGCGAGCCGAAGGCGAGCGAGTCCGTTTGAACATCGGCCCACGTCCTCGGAAGCGACCCTGGAGCCCCCCCCTGGACGCCTCGCTCGCTTCGCTCGCAATCGGCTCGCGCGGTGAACGGAGGTCGGGGAATCGAGACGATCGCTCCCGCGAGGGACGCAACCCGAAGGCCTCCGTCCGGTCAGTCGCCGGCCGAACGACTGAGGACGCGGCGCACACTCCGTCGTGCGCCTGTGCCTGATTTCGCGGCTGCGCCGCGAAACGGCACGTACGGAGCCTTCGGCTCCGAGGCTACGCTGGGATCCGCCTGCGGCGGATCCCAGCTTCGCAACGTAGGCCATCGTTCGTTGGCGACGGGAAACGG
>JAJDEW010000147.1 GCA_029259595.1 Planctomycetota bacterium
CCGACCGATTCGTCGTGCTCCTCGGACGCGCGGCGACGTCCGAGCCAGGATGCGACGAGGTCGTAGAGGAGGTGGCACAGGACGGGTAGGAACAGCGAGCCGCCGATGAGGTAGAGCGCCTGCATGGCGCCGGCGAAGGCCGTGGCCAGGACCGCGCCTCGACGTCCTTGGGACAGGTGACCCAGACCGAAGACCACGGCCGCGAGGGTCGCCGCGAGAGCGGGTGCCATCCAGATCGAGAGCAGGCCGAACAGCACGCCGCGGTAGGCGACCTCCTCGGTCACGGCGGCCAGGAGCATCACGGCCAACCACGGCGCGTCGAGGGCCGAGCGACGCAGCTCGCGACGCAGGGTGTCCGCCTGCGCGAGGGGCCGACGGGACTCGAGTCGGGCGAGGATCACAAAGGCGACGAGGACGGCCAGTGCGAGGCCCCAGGCTCGGATCCCGGGCGCGGTGAACGCGACGAGCTCGGTCGGCAGGACCTCCGTGCTGGCCAAGGCGAGGCTGAGGACGAGCGCGTGCAGGACGAGGCCTTGGACGGCGAGGGAGCGGGAGGTCGGACGCTCTGCCTCACTCGTGCCTGTGCCCGTGCTCGTGCCTGCGCTCGAGAGCTGGCGGTAGGAGCTCCAGGACAGGAGCGGAAGGACGAAGCACGCGAGCGCCAGAAAGAGGCCGGCGACGATCATGTTCCACACACCTCCGCGGGACGCCCCGACGCGGGGTCCGATCGACGTGCGTCCCCCATCGAAGCGGCGCAGCGAGAGCACGGAGTCCGGCCGTTGCTCCGAGGGGGCAACGCCAGCGGCAACCGGCGCGAACGGAAGCGGCTCGAGATCGGGCGCCGGCGCACGAGATCCTCGAACGGCGCGGCAAGGATAGGGACTGTCGTCATCTCGCGGGGTCGCTGCGGTTCGTGATGCTCCCCCCTCGGAGGGCTCCGTGGCAAGGGCGAAAGTTCGGGTCGGCAAAGCGCGGTGCACGTTGCGCGCGGCTCTTTGGCATACTCCGCGCGGCGCCAACGACGAGGGTCGGAGGGCGTAGAACGATCGCCGATGTGCTCCTGGCCCAAGCCCCTGTCTCCCCCGCGGCGCGACGGGGGTCGCGCCGAGCGACCCGGCGCCGAGCAGCCCGGGTCCAGGCTCCCGGCGGCGCGCTGGAAGGCCTGGGCAGGGATTCTGGCGACGCTCGCCGCCTGTGGTGCGCCGGCGGAACCCGAACCACAGCTCACGGGCCCGCACCATGTCCTGCTCGTCACGCTCGACACGACGCGGCGGGACGCGCTCACGTGCTACGGCGCGCCGGCGGGGATCACACCCGAGCTCGATGCGCTGGCGGCCGACGGGGTGCGCTTCACGGCGGCCTACTCGGCGGTGCCGCTGACCCTGCCATCGCATGCGTCGATGCTGACCGGGCTCTATCCGCCGCGGCACGGGTTGCGGGACAACGGGTTGGCGGCGTTGCCGTCGTCGGCGGTGACGTTGGCCGAGCTCGCGCGCGAAGCGGGGTACGAGACGGCGGCCTTCCAGGCGGCGGTCGTGCTCGATCGGGCCTTCGGGTTGGACCAGGGCTTCGACACGTATGTCGGTCCGGCGCTCGCGGCGGAGTCGCATTCGAGCCACTTCGCGGAGCTGCCGGCGGAGCAGGTGGTCGAGCGCGCCCTGGGGTGGCTCGACGGGCGCGATCGAACGAAGCGCTTCTTCCTGTGGGTGCACCTCTTCGATCCGCACTTGCCGCGCGAGCCGGCGGAAGAGTTCCAGCGCCGGAGCCCGCTCGATCCGTATCTCGCCGAAGTGGCGCAGATGGACCACGCGATCGGGCGCCTCGTCGCGCGCTTGAAAGCGAACGAGGTCTTCGACGACACGGTCGTGATGGTCGTCGGCGATCACGGCGAGGCCTTCGGCGAGCACGGCGAGATCACGCACGGCAGCTACTGTTGGGAGACGACGCTGCGGATCCCGATGATCCTGCGCGAGCCGAGTCCTGGCCGCGCGGGCACGACGGTCGACGCGATCGTCAGCGTCGTCGACGTCTTCCCGACCCTGGCCTGGGCCATGGGTGTCCCGCCGGGGAGCGAGCACGACGGCCAGAGCCTCTTCGGTCGCCGGCCGGACGCCAAGCGTGGCGCCTACTTCGAGTCGTACAACGGTTGGTCCAGCTACGGGTGGAGTCCGCTCGCGGGCTGGCTCGACCCGGACGGCAAGTACCTGCACAGCTCCGAGCCGCAGTTCTTCGACATCGCGCGGGACCCCGGCGAGACGAACGATCTCGCGGACGAGCGGGCCGGCGAGCTCGAACGCTACCGCGCGCGCATCGCGGCCATGGTCGAACGTGGCAGCCTGGGCGCGAGCGGCGAGGCGATCGACGAGGCGCTCCTGAACCAGATCAAGAGCCTCGGCTACGCCGGCCTGGGCGCCGGCGACATCGATTGGCCCGCCCCGCTCGCGCCGAGCGAACGGCCGAGTCCGCAGTCGCGCGTCCAGGAGCAGGAGCGCAGCCTCAAGGCCCTGCAGCTGGTCGAGCTGGGGCGCTTCGACAAAGCGGAGACGCTCCTGCGCGAGATCACCGACGACAACCCGAGGAACTTCTTCGCACTCGACCGGCTCGCGCTGGTCCTGATGCGTCAGGGCAAGTTCACGGCCGCGGTCGCGCCGCTCGAGCGCCTCGTCAGCGAGGGTCCGCAGTGGGCCGGCTCCTGGTACAACCTGGGCGAATGCCTGGCGGTGGCCGAGCGCCCGGCGGACGCGCTGGCGGCCTTCGAACGCGCGCTCGAGCTCAACCCGCGCCAGCCGGCCTTCCTCGAGCGCTTGCACGAGGAGTATGCGGCGCGCGGCGAAGCCGAGCGGGCGCGGGCGATGAAGGAGCAGCTCGACGCGCTCGAGGTCGCGGGCGATGGGGACTGAGCGCCGTGTTCCGGGAAACGAACAACGCGCCGGCGCGGGTCGTTCGCCGGGCCGCGGAGACGGGCGCCTGTCCAGCGCTCGGCTGACGATCTCGTTCCTGCTTCTGGGCACGCTGCTTTCCGGCTGTGGCGGCGAGGCGAGCGTCGAGCGCCGTTCCGCGCTGCTCGTGACGCTCGACACGACGCGGGCCGACGCGCTCGGCTTCACGCGCTCGAACATGGCGGCCTTGACGCCCGTCCTCGACGCGCTCGCGGCGGAGGCCAGCGTCTTCGAGCACGCCTTCACCGTCGCGCCGGTCACGCTGCCCTCGCACGCCTCGATCTTGACCGGGCTCTATCCCGTGCGGCACGGCATCCGCGACAACGGCGCGGGGCGACTGCCGAGCTCGGCCGAGACCCTGGCCGAGCGGGCGCGCGACGCGGGCTATCAGACCGCGGCCTTCGTGGCCGCCCTGGTGCTCGATCCGGGCTTCGGCTTGGACCAGGGTTTCGACGTCTACGACGCGCCGCTCGACCGCGGCACGACCGCGCAAACGACGCACTTCGCCGAGCGCTCGGCCGATCGGGTGGTCGCCGCGGCGCTGGCGTGGCTGGCGGCGCGCGACCGCTCGCGCCCCTTCTTCCTGTGGGTCCACCTGTTCGATCCGCACGCGCCCTACGAGCCGCCCGCGCGCTTTTTCACGGGCAACAAGAACCAGGAGCGCTATCGCGCCGAGCTGACCTTCGCGGACGCCGAGCTCGGGCGTCTGTTCGCGCACCTGCGGGACGAGGGACTGTGGGAGGACACGGTGCTCGCCGTCGTCGCCGACCACGGCGAGTCGTTCGGTGAGAACGGCGAGAAGTCCCACGGCACCTACCTCTATCAACCGACGCTGCGCGTCCCGCTCGTGATCCGCTTTCCGGGTCCGCCGGCGCCCGCGCGGCGCACGGACGTCGCCAGCGTGGTCGACCTGGCGCCGACGCTGGCGGCGGCGATGGGGCTCGGGCGCCTCGACGTCGGCGAACGCATCGACGGGCGCGACCTCGCGACGCCGGGCGCACCGGACCGCGGGGTCTACTTCGAGAGCTACGGCCCGTACCTGAACTACGGCTGGAGCACGATGGCCGGCTGGCTCGACGCGGACGGCAAGTACGTGCACAGTGCGGCGCCCGAGTTCTTCCGTTGGAGGGACGACCCGAAGGAGACGACGAACCTGGCGGCGGACGTCGGAGCCGACGCGCTCGAACGCTACCGCGCCGGCATCGAGGGCGTCGCCGCACGCGCGCCGCTCGCGACCGACCGCGACGAGGCGGCGATCGACGACGCGCTAGTGGCGCACCTGCGGGACCTGGGCTACGCCACGGTCGGCGCGGACGCCCAGGCCCTCCCTCACCCGCTCGCGCCGAGCTCGCGCCCGAGCCCCGTCGACCGCAAGGACGTCTACGCCGACCTGATCCAGGGGCTCGCGCTCTCGAACGCGGGTCGCTGCGAGGCCGCCATCCCGCTCTTCCTCGCAGCAGCCCGCCAAGAGCCGCGCAACGTCTTCGCCTACGAGAACCTCGCGAACTGCCTGCTCGCGACGAAGCGCCCGCTCGAGGCGATCCCCTACCTGACCTCCCTCGTCCACGAGGGCCCGGCGCGCCCCTCCCACATCTACAACCTGAGCGCGAGCCTGTGGGCGACCGGCGCGCGCGACGAAGCGCTGCGCGTCCTGCGCCAGGGCGTCGAAGCCGACCCCGGCAACG
>JAJDEW010000148.1 GCA_029259595.1 Planctomycetota bacterium
CGCCTGCAGCTCGAAGGGCAGGTTCGTCGTGTCCTCGTCGCTGACCAGACCCCAGCCGTCGCTGTCGCGCTCCCAGGCCAGGTCGCCCTTCCCGATCCACTCGTCGTCCTCTTCGTGGATCCGGTGGCTCGCGACGCGCCAGACGAGCGTCGAGTCCTTGTAGAAGATGCGCGGGTGAAGGACGTGCCGGCCGGCGCCGGGCAGCTCGACGTAGCCGACGAGGAAGTTCAGCCCGTCCGCCTTCTTGAAGCCCGTCAACCAGAAGCTCGCCCCGAAGAGGTCCACGCGGAAGGCCGGCGGATACTTCTTCACCAAACCCTCGGGATCGTCCTTCGCATCACCGGTCACCTGCAGGCGTGCCCCGTTCGCCAACCGCGCACGGAACTCGCGCGCGATCCGCGCCGGAGCGTGGTCGGACGGTTCGACGCTGAGGATGGCCTCTTCGAGCGTGCGGTCTGACATGGGGGCCAGACCGTACGGACGAAACGCGCGGAGTCCAGGACGATCACCGGCGAGCTGCGCGGCAAGACGGCACGGCGCGGCGCTCTGGGAGACGATGCGCCCTGCTCGGACTTCCGCGCGCGTGGTTCGCCTGCCCCCCGCCGACACCGCTCCTCCCGAGGGCGGGACGCGCCGTGCGAGCCACCAACGGGCCCGCTGCCCGCGCTGCACCGCCAGGGGGCGAGTTGGATCCAACTGCCACACGCCCTTTGGATCGAGGCGCGCTAGAATCCTCCCGGTCCTGTGATCATGGTTCGAACCCGGCACGTCCACGCGCTCCTGCTCGCGCTCGCGAGCCCCGCTTTCGCGGGCCACGGTGACCTCGAGCCCGTCGACTTCAATCGGGACGTCCGCCCGATCCTGTCGCAGAACTGCTTCGCGTGCCATGGCCCCGACGAGGCGGTGCGCGCGGCGCGCCTGCGGCTGGACGTCTCGACGGACGCGCAGCGCGCGCGCGGGATCCTGATCCCGAACCAGCCGGCCGCCAGCGCTCTGTTGGCGCGCGTCCTCAGCGAGGATGCGGACGAGCGCATGCCGCCGCCGGACTCGAACCGCACGCTCGCACCCGCGGACACCGACATCCTGCGGCGCTGGATCGCGGAGGGCGCGTCCTACGACGTGCACTGGTCGTTTCGACCGGTCGAGCCACCCCCCGTCCCGCTCGCGGACCCGACGTCGCCGGCCGTCACGCCCCAGGCCGCGATCGATGCCTTCCTGACGGCGCGTCTCGCCGACGCCGGGCTCTCGCCCGCGCCGCCGGCCGACCGGCGCACGCTGCTTCGACGCGTGACGTTCGACCTCACCGGGCTGCCGCCGACGCCCGCGGAGCTGGCCGCCTTCGAAGCGGACGAGCACCCCGAGGCCTGGGAGCGCGTCGTCGACCGCCTGCTCGCGAGCCCCGCCCATGCGGAGCGCATGGCCCTGGCCTGGATGGATGCGGCGCGCTACGGTGACACGAGCGTCTTCCACGCGGACGGACCGCGCGAGATGTGGCCCTGGCGCGACTGGGTGATCGAGGCCTACCGCTCGAACATGCCCTTCGATCGCTTCACGATCGAGCAGTTGGCGGGCGACCTACTGCCCGACGCGACGCGCGCGCAACGCATCGCCTCGGGCTTCCTGCGCAACAACGGCAGCTCGGACGAGGGCGGTGCGATCGACGAGGAGCTGCGCGTCTCGTACATGATCGATCGCGTCAAGACGACGGGCAACGTCTGGCTCGGGCTCAGCATCGAGTGCGCGCAGTGTCACGACCACAAGTTCGACCCGCTCACGAGCGAGGACTACTACAGCTTCTTCGCGTACTTCAACCAGAGCTCGGAGAAGGGCTTTCAGACGCGCAACGGCAACGAGTTGCCGCTGGAACAGGTCCCCGACGACGAGCAGGAGAGCGAGCTCGCGCGACTGGATGCCGCGCTCGGCGAACACGAAGACCGTCTCGCTGCGCTGCAGCCGCCCGTGGACGAGTTCGCCGCGTGGCTGGACGGCCAGCGGGCGACGGTGCTCGCGCTCGAGATCCCCCAGGTCGGTCCGTGGCACGCGCTCCTGCCGTTCCGCGCCGCCTCGTCCGCCGCCGCCTTCGCGGAAGTCTACGTCGACCCCAGCGCCATCGACCTTGCGGGCACGGTCGTGGCTCCGGATGACGGCGAACGCGCGTGGCAGGAACAGGCGGACTTCGCCGACGGACAGGTGAACGTGCTCGGCCTGCCCGACAACTCCGCCGGCTACCTCGCTCGCACGGTGACCTTCCGCGCGCCGGCTCGGCGCGAGCTCTCGCTCGGCAGCGACGACACGCTCCGGGTGTGGCTGAACGGCGTCGAGGTGCTCGCAAACGAGTCGTACCGTGGCGCCGCGCCGGATCAGGACCTGCTGCAGGTCGACTTCGCGGCCGGCGAGAACGAACTCTTGCTCGAGGTCTGCAACGGCGGCGGTCCCGCCGGCTTCTACTTCGAGCTGCGCGGCTCGGGCCTGCCCGAGGACGTCGAGGCGGCCCTGCGTACCGAGGCCGGCGCGCGCTCGGACGACGAACGCGTCGCGCTTTCCGATTACTACGTGCGCTCGGTCTGGCCGGCGGGCGTCGCACGGGTCGCCGAGCTCGAGCAGCTCCGCGCGCAACGCGCCGAGCTCGACGCCGCGGTTCCGACCGTCATGGTCATGGCCGACGCCGACGAACCGCGCCGGACCTACGTGCTCGAGCGCGGCCAGTACGACGCGCCCAACCTGAACCGTCCGGTCGAACCCGGCGTGCCGAGCTTCCTTCCGCCGCTTGCCGACGACGCGTCGCCCGATCGACTGGGGCTCGCGCGCTGGCTCGTGCGACCGGACCATCCGCTGACCGCGCGCGTGGCGGTCAACCGCACGTGGGCCATGCTGTTCGGCAAGGGCCTCGTGGCGTCGGTCATGGACTTCGGTTCGCAGGGCACGTGGCCGAGCCATCCGCAGCTGCTCGACTGGCTGGCAGCCGACTTCGTCGCGAGCGGTTGGGACGTGCGCCGCCTGCTGAAGGCCCTGGTGATGACGGAGGCCTACCAGCGCTCGTCGCACCACGCACCCGAACGGGTCGCGGCGGATCCGACGAACCGGCTCCTGGCGCGCGCGCCGCGCTTTCGACTGCAGGGTGAATTCCTGCGCGACCAGGCCCTGGCGGTCAGCGGCTTGCTGGTGGACACGGTCGGCGGACCGGGCGTGCGTCCCTACCAACCCGCGGGGCTCTGGAACGAGGTCTCGCTCGACAAGAACGTGCGCTTCGAGCAGGACCACGGCGAAGCGTTGTATCGCAAGTCGCTCTACATCTACTGGAAGCGCTCGGCGCCGATGCCGGCCATGACGATCTTCGACGCGCCCACGCGCGAGAAGTGCGTGGTGCAGCGCTCCCGCACGAACACGCCCCTGCAGGCGCTCGTGACGCTGAACGACGTCCAGTTCGTCGAGGCGGCGCGGCACCTGGCCGCGCGCATGCTGCGCGCCGGCGATGACTTCCGCACGCGGCTGGACCACGGCTTCGAAGCCTGCACGGCGCGCCCGGCCGACGACCTGCGCGCGGATGTCCTGCGCGCGATCCACGACGCGCAGCTGGTCGAGTTCCGTGCGGCCCCCGAACAGGCCGCCGCGCTGCTCGCGGTCGGGGAGTCCGAGCGCGACGCCGGGCTCGATGTCGCCGAGCACGCCACCTGGACCGTGCTCGCCAGCATGCTGTTCAACCTCGACGAGACCCTGACGCGCGAGTGACCGCCCCGTGACGCGACCCGCTACGAACCCCGACCCCCGGCCAGGCCCGCTGCTCGAGCAAAGCCGTCTGTTGACGCGCCGGTCGCTCTTGCGCCAGGGCGCGCGCGGGCTGGGCGCATTCGCGCTGGCCGCGCTGACGCAGCGCGAGCTGCTCGCGCGCGGGTTGACCGAGGCCTCGACCGGCGGGCTGCCGCACTTTGCGCCGCGCGCCAAGCGCGTGATCTACCTGTTCATGGCCGGCGGCCCGTCGCACATCGACCTGTTCGACTTCAAGCCCTCGCTACGCGACATCCACGGGCAAGAGCTGCCCGAGTCGATCCGCCAGGGACAGCGCCTGACGACGATGACGAGCGGTCAGACCAGCTTTCCGTGCGTCGCGCCGATGTTCGACTTCCAGCGCTATGGCGCGCACGGCACGTGGGTCAGCGAGCTGCTCCCCTACACGGCGCGCATCGTCGACGACATCACGATCGTGAAGTCGATGACGACCGAGGCCATCAACCACGATCCGGCCATCACCTACATCAACACCGGCGAGCAGCAGCCCGGCCGCCCCAGCCTGGGCGCCTGGTTGAGCTACGGCCTCGGCTCGTCGGCCAAGAACCTGCCCGACTACGTCGTGATGATCTCGCGCGGCAGCGGCAACCTGCAGGCGCTCTATTCGCGACTGTGGGGCTCGGGCTACCTCCCCGCCAAGCACCAGGGCGTCAAGTTCAGGAGCTCGGGCGATCCAGTGCTGTACCTCGGGAACCCGGACGGGATCGATCCCGCCACGCGCCGTCGCATGCTGGACGGCATCGCCGCGATCAACGCCGCGAAGTACGAAGAGACGCGCGACCCCGAGATCCACGCCCGCATCGCGCAGTACGAGATGGCCTACCGCATGCAGACGTCGGTTCCCGAGCTGATGCAGCTCCAGGACGAGCCCGAGTCGACCTTCGAGCTGTACGGCCCCGACGCGCGCAAGCCCGGCACCTTCGCCGCCAACTGCGTTCTGGCACGGCGCTTGGCCGAGCGCGACGTCCGCTTCATCCAGCTCTTCCACCGCGGCTGGGACGGCCACAACAACCTCCCGAGCGAGATCCGTTCGCAGTGCGCCGACACCGATCGCGCCAGCGCCGCGCTCGTGCTCGACCTGAAGCAACGCGGCCTGCTCGAGGACACTCTGGTCATCTGCGGCGGCGAGTTCGGCCGCACGATCTACTCCCAGGGCACGCTCACCAAGGACAACCACGGCCGCGACCACCACGGCCGTTGCTTCCACACCTGGCTCGCCGGTGCCGGCATCAAGGCCGGCTTCGAGTACGGCCGGACCGACGACCACTGCTACAACATCGTCGAGAACCCGGTCCACATCCGCGACTTCAACGCGACCATCCTGCACCTGTTGGGGATGGACCACGAGCGCCTGACCTTCCCCTACCAGGGCCTCGACCAACGCCTGACCGGCGTCGAAGAGGCGCACGTCGTGCACGATATCCTGGCCTGAGTCGCGGCGAGAGTGGGCTGCGCACTCGGCTTCCTTTCAGGCCCGCGAACTCGCCCTGGAAGGAGACGAGCCCACGAGAACGCGTGGCAGGACGAACAGGCTCGTCACGAAGGTGGCGGCGACGCCGATCAGGACCAGGAGGCCGAGCGAGGCGATCGCGGGGCTCGCGGCGGTGATGAGCGAGCCGAAGCCGAGGGCGCTGGTGCAGCTCGTGCGCCAGATGGCGGAGCCGGTCGCGGTCAGAGCGTCGCCGCGGTTCTCGAGCCAGCGCGCCACGAGGTGCACGCCGTCGTCGACGCCGAGGCCGAGGATCAAGGGAACGGCGATGACGTTACCGGGATGGAGCGGGATGCCGAGCACGATGAGCGCGCCGAAAAGGATGCCGAAGCCGGCGGTGACGGGCAGGAGCGCGAGGGCGATCGCGCGCGGGCGGCGCAGAAAGGCCGTGAGGAGGACGACGAGGCAAGCGGCGATCCAGAGCAGCGCGCGCCGTAGCTCGTGTTCGAGAATCGGGAGCACGAGCTCGGACAGTCCATAGGGGTCGACGAGTCGGGCGTCGGGGAAGACGCGCCGCAGCGTCGCGTGAACCGTCGCGCGGTGCGCGGCGTCGTTCAGATCCCCTGTCGGGTGCACGGCCACGCGCCAGTGCGGCTCGCCCGCGACGGAAACGGTTGCGTGCGACGCCTCGTCGTCGAGCTCGGCCGAGAAGCGCGCGTTCCACTCCTCGAGGCCGGCGCGGAAGGGCGCGGGTTGCAGGCCGGCGTCCGCGAGGTCGGCGAGCGTGTCCTCGACCCAGTTCGCCGTGCGTGCACGGAAAGCCTGCGCGCGTGCGCGTCGGTCCGCGCTCACGTGCCCTGCCACCGCGCCGTGCACCAGGGCCACGTCGCCGTTCGCGCGCAGCTCTTCGCAGGCGGCCGCGACGTCGTCGAGCGAGCGTTCCGCGGGCACGAGCACGAGCACGGGCAGGGGCGTGAAGCCGAGCGCCGCCTGGATGCGATCCGCGGCCAGCGCCGCCGGGTCGTCGGCCGGTCGCAGGCGCGCGGGATCGGCGTCGAAGTCGAGGCCGTGGACCAGCACGAGACCCCAGCCGACGAGCGAGGCGGCGAGCGCGAGCGCGACGAGCCACCCGGCGCGGGGCCAGGCGACGAAGCGCCGGGCGAGGGCCACCACGCGCGCGGGAGGCGCGCCGCGTTCCGCCGCCCGCGCGTGCCTTGCCAGGAGCGGGAACAGGGTCATCGTCGTGACGAAGGCCGCCACCAATCCGAGCGCGAGCAAGGCGCCGAAGCGCCGCAGCTCGGGGAACGAGCCCGACGCGAAGCACACGAAGGCCGCGACGCTCGTCGCGAGTGCGGCCAGCGACGCGCGTCCCGTGCAGACGCTCGCGATCCGCACCGCGCCGGCGTGGTCGCTGCCGCGCCGGGCCTCGGCGTAGCGCTCGGCGTAGTGAAGCGTGAAGTCGACGCCGAGGCCGGTCAGGATCGCGGTGGCGCTGATCGCGAGCGGGGTCAACGGACCCAGCCAGGCGCCGCCGTAGGCGAGCGCGTAGAAGATCGCCAGGGCGACCGGCACGAAGAGCAGGTGCGGCAGGACGAAGCTACGCGTCGTCACGAGCAGGAACAGGAGCACCAACACGACCGAAGCGATCGTCGAACTCCGAATGTCGTGCTCGATCCGGGTCGCGTCGGCGCGCGCGGTGGCGTAGCCGCCGAAGAAGGCCGGCCGCACACTGTCCAAGCGCTCTTCGAGATCGGCCAGCAGCCGCTTCGAGAAGTCGACGCGCGTGGGCTCTTCCTTGCCACGCACCGACACGAGCGCCAGCGTCCCCTCGCGCTGGATCAGGTAGGGCGAAGCGGAGCGCAGGGCCGCGGGCACGAGCGTGTCCCCTGCCGCCGAGAGGATCCGCCGCAGGGACAACGGATCGCGCACGAAGAGCTCGCGCCCGCCCAGCGGATCCGACGCGAAGGCCGCGCGCCCCGCCTCGAGCGCGCGCCGCCGCCCCGCCGGAGCGAGCCGCGTCTCCAGGTCGCGCAGGGCGTCTTCGGGCAGCCAGGCGAGCGGCGTCTCCGCGGCGGCCGTGCGCAGCTCGCCGAAGAGCTCGTCGCGCGTCACGGCGACCCGTTCGAGGTAAGGCGAAGCGCGCAGGGACTCGCCGAGGGCAGGGAGCTTCGCCTCGATCCCCTCGCCTTCGAGCAGGACGAAGAGCTCGCGCGAAGCGCTGGCGCCCGGGCCGGCAGCGCCGTGCAGCGCGATGCCGAGGTCACCTTCGGGCAAGAACGCGTTGACGTCCGGCGCGAGGCGCAAGCGCGGCAAGCAGACGCACGCTCCGAGCGTCACCAGGCCCAGACCGACCAGCACGGCGCGCGGACGCGTGATGACGACCTCGGCCCACGCGGCGAGCAGTCTCGCGATCATGGGGCCGAGCTTGCGGGAAGCGACAGGTGAAAGAGCTCGTCGGACAGCTCGGGCACCTCGACCACGCGGATGTCATCGATCACGAGCGAGAAGCCCTGCCCTTCGTAGCGCACAAGCGCGCCGCGCCATTCCGTCCAGCGCGCACGCCGCAACTCGTACGTGCGCCCCAGCACGTCGCCGCGTGCATTCAGGCTGGCCGTGACACGCACGTCTTCCACAATGGGCTCGAGCTCGAGCCACCACCCCTCCGGCAAGTGACGAGCGCCGCGGATACGGCCGTACGTGATCGGTGCCGCCTCTTCCAGGACGCTCGCCGCGAAGAAGGCGAGCAAGCCCCGCCGCAGGCTCTCGCCTTCCTCCCTCGACCAGTCGAGCGTGATCCCCGCCTGCGGGAAGTGGGCACGCACCGCTTCGGCGCTGGCCGCGAGATCGAGCACTGCGCCGCCCAGGTCGCTGAAGAGCTTGAGGCGCACGACGGGCGCGGGTCCGCGGCGTCGCGCGAGCGCGGCCTGGAAGGTCCCGGTCAGCTGCTCGGACTCGATGCGCACGCGCGCCTGGACCTTCTCGTGCCGGACATCCGGACGAGCTCCGAGCAGCGCCAGGAGCTCGGGCGGGGGGGGCGCGTTGACGCGGCAGCCGAGCGCGACGAGGCCGCTGACGAGCGTGGCGAGGACGAATCCTCCAGGCCAGCGCCGGGGACCGTTCGACGTCCGTCGAGCGGCCGTGCGCACGGGAACCGCAGGCTCGAGAACGACGGGTCGTGAAGGGCCGGACATGACGAGTCGGCATCTCGTCGGAAACGGAGCCGCCGATCAAGGCCGCTCCGCCGACAATCCTCGCGCTCGGCGCCGGGCCGTTGCCACCTCAGTTCCCGGTGACGTTCGGCGAGAGCACCGCCGTCAGAGGCGTGGCGCCGGGCGGGTCGCCGGTGTAGGCGTCGCCCCACTCGTCGGTCGCGTAGCCCGAACCCGCCGGCAGGTAGCCGGTCGCGACCAAGCGGCTCAAGGCGGCCGACCACGTGCCCGACAACGGATCGGTCCCGAGGTAAGTCGCGTTGTAACGTTCGACGGCCGTGTTCAGGACCGCGAGCTCGTCCAGCGTCAGGTCGCGGAGCAACGGGGTGACGTTCACCGTCAGGGCGATGTCGTCGGTCGTGCCGTTGGCGCGGTCGGGGCCGTCGCTCGTCATCGTCAGCGCGAGCCCGCTCGCGGAGAACGTGTAAGCGTTGCCGAAGCCGTCGATCGCGTAGCCGGATTGACCGCTCCAGGGATCTTCCAGCGTCCCGCGCAGGTAGGGACCCGCCCATCCGGCGGTCGCGGCGTTCTCGAGATCGAGCGGATCGGACGGGAACTGCCGCGTGTCGCGATAGAAGTCGATGACCGCGTCGCCCAGGAGGTCCAGCTCGGTCAAGGTCGAACGCCGAGCCGCCGACCGCATCGTGGCGCCGACCGCGGGCACGATGGCACCCGCGAGCATCGCCATGACCGCCATGGCGATGACCAGCTCGATCAGCGTGAATCCGCTCCGTGTGTGTTGCTTCATCCCAACGTCTCGTAGATCTTGAAGATCGGCAGGACCGCGGCCAACAGCAGGAACGCGACGACGAGCCCGCCCACGATCAGGACCAGGGGCTCGATCAGGCCGAGAACCCACTTGACGACGCGCGGGATCTCGGCGTTGTAGCTTTCGGAGATGGAGTCCAGGCACGTGCCCAGGCTGCCCGAGGCCTCGCCGACCGCGACGACCTGGACCAGGTAGGGATCCATGTCGCCGAGTCGCCTCATGCTCTCGGAGATCGTTCCGCCGGCGCGCACGTCTGCGAGCACGCGGCCGAGGCGCGCGCGCAGGTAGGTGTTGCCGCAGGAGCTGGCGCCGATCTCGAGCGTCGTCAAGATGTCGCACCCGGCGTGGTGCAGCGCGGAGGCCGTCGTCGAGAAGCGCGCGATCGCGAGCATGTTCATCAGGTTCCCCAGCCGGGGCACCTTCAGGAGCAGGCGCGAGAGGATCAGTCGCGTGTGGGGAACGCGCAGCATGAAGCCGTACGTGATGCCGAAGCCGACGAGGGCTGTCCCGATGGCGACGCCGTTTCCGCGCAGGAAATCCGACAGGGCCATCACGAACTTCGTCTGCGACGGCAGGTCCTCGTGCCCACCCGGGAACAGGCCGACCAGGCGCGGGATCAGAAAGGTGATCAGGATGACGACCAGACCGATGATCGCGAGCGTGAGCGCGGCCGGGTAGATCATGGCCTGCTGCCAGACGCTCTTCACATCGCGAACCCAGTCGAGGTACTTGCCTTGGCGGTGCAGCACCTCCGGCAACGTGCCCGAGACCTCTCCGCCACGCACCATCGTGACGTACGTCTCGGAGAACGCCTTCGGATGGGCGGCCAGGGCTTCCGAGAGGCTCGCACCCGCTTCGATGTAGCGCAGGACCGAGCGCGTGATCGAGCGGGCCTGTTTCGTGCGACCGTGTTCGGCCAGATGCAGCAGGGATTGCAGCAGGGGGATCCCGGCCTTGATCATCGTTCCGAGCTGGCTCGTGAAGGCCGCCAGCTCGTTGCTCTTCAAGGAGATGCTCTCCGAACGACTCTCGTGACGCGACGTATGCGCGCGCACCAACGTGAGACCGTCGCGCTCGAGCTGGCGGTCGAGTGCAAGCTCGCTCGCAGCGGCTGCGCGGCCGGAGACTTCGCTGCCGTCCGAGCGCAGGGCCCGGTACTCGAACAGGGTCGCGCGCGACTTGCCCGACATCAGCGCATCAGGCGGCATTCAGACCTCCGCTGAAGCGCTCGTGGCCCATGGCGCAACGCCGCACCTCCTCGACCGTCGTCTGGCCGGCGAGAATCTTCGCGCGACCGTCCGCGAGGATGTCCGCGAAGCCGCCGGCGCGCGCCTTGGCGGCGATGACGCTGGCGTTGGCCCCTTCCCGGATCAGCTCGCTGGTCGCGTCGTCCGGAATGAAGAGCTCGGCGATCAAGGTACGGCCCGCGTAGCCGGTGCCTCCACAGCGCTCGCAGCCCGCCGAACGGGGCACGCGCTGGATCTCCGGACCGAGATAGTTGCGATCCGCCGTCCCCGGATCGACCCATTCGAGACAGGTCGGACAGCACGTGCGCACCAGACGCTGGCCGAGCACGCCGATCAAGCAGTCCTCGAGCAGGTACGGCTCGACGCCCATGTCCCGCAGTCGCGAAACGGCTCCGATCGCCGAGTTCGTGTGCAGCGTCGAGAACACGAGGTGACCCGTCATCGAGGCCTTGATCGCCATCCCCGCCGTCTCCAGGTCGCGGATCTCGCCGACCAGGATCACGTCGGGGTCCTGGCGCAAGAGCGCGCGCAGCCCGCGATCGAAGGTGAAGCCGATCGAGGTGTTCACCTGGCTTTGCCGGATGAAGGGCAGCTGACTCTCGATCGGGTCCTCGATCGTCGCGACGTTGCGGGTCAGCGCATCGACGTGCGCCAGAACGCTGTAGAGCGTCGTCGTCTTGCCCGAACCGGTGGGACCCGTGACCAGGAACATGCCGTGCGGGCGGTCCGCGATCCCCTGCAGGCTCTTGCAGTCCTTCAGGTTCAAGCCCAGGTCCTGCAGGGGCACGGCGCCACGCCCTCGGTCGAGGACGCGCAGGACGATCGACTCGCCGTAAGCGCAGGGCATGGTCGACACGCGCAGGTCGACCTGGCGTTCGTCGACCTCCATGCGGATGCGGCCGTCCTGCGGCAGACGCCGTTCGGAGATGTCGAGCGACGCCAGGATCTTGATGCGCGAGCTGATGGCGTTCGTGACGGACTGCGGAATCGCCTCCGCTTGTCGCAGAACGCCGTCGATGCGGAAGCGCACCCGCGTGACCTTCTCGCTCGGGTGGAGATGGATGTCCGTCGCGCCCTGGCGGATACCATCGACCAGGATCGCTTCGGTGACCTGTTCGATCGGGCGGTCCGTCGCTGCGCCCTGGAGCCCGTCCTCTCCGCCCAGAAAGCGCGTCCGGCGCTTGCTGAAGCACTCGCGAACGAGGAGTGCGAAATCCTCTTCCGTGACCATCTCGACCTCGAGATCACAGCGGAAGAACTGACGCAGCGTGGACAGCTTGGCCGGATCGGAGGGATCGATCATCAGGATCCGCAGCCCGGTCTCGGTGCGCGTGATGGGAAGCGCGCCGGTGCTACGGATGAGACTCTCGTCCAGCGCGGCGATCAGCTCGCGATCCGGTCGCACGTCCTGGGCCCGGGTCAGCGGTAGACCGAGGTCCTCCGCCACCAGCTCGGCGATGCCCGACGGACGGACGAAGCCCAGCGCGACCAGGATCTCGCCGACTGGACGGCGGTCCTGCTTCTGCTCTTCGAGCGCGATCGCCAACTGGCGCTCGGTGAGCAGGCCGCGCTCGATGAGCGCCTCTCCGATCTTCCTCCGTCTCGACATGGGGTGGCTCGCGCTCAGTCGTCGGAGGATTCGGCCGTACCGCCGAGCCCCTTGCGCGTCTCGCGGTAGGAGCTCTGGTAGTGGCCGGCCAGCTTGGAGGCCTGACTCGGGCTCAGGATGCGCGGCGTGACGAAGAGCAGGATCTCCTGCTTCTGCTTGAACTCGGAGTCGCCGCGGAAGAGCTGCCCCAGGATCGGGATGTGCATCAGGATCGGGATGCCGCTCTGACTCTCGGTGTGCCGGGACTGGATCAACCCGCCCAGCACGACGGTCTCGCGATCCTTGACCAGGAACTGGGTTGCCAGCGTCCTGCGATCCACGACGGGGATGTCGTTGAAGCGATCGACCTCTTCGATGATCGCCTGCATGATGTCGATCTGCAGGAAGCCCGCCTCCTGGATCGAGGGGGTGATCTCGAGCTTGATCCCGGCCTCCTTGAACTGGACCGACTCCTGGATCGTCGAGCCGACGCCCGCCGTCGTTCCGCTCGTGGTCGAGGTCGTCTCGATGTAGGGAATCTCCTGGACAACGTCGACCAAGGCCTTCGTGTTCGTGACCGCGAGCACGCGCGGCGAGCTGATCAGCTCGATCCCGATGAACGAGCGCAGCGCGTCCAGGGTCGCCGCAAAGGTCCCGTCCGGATCCGTCAGCGACGCCGTGAACGGACTACCCTGCCCCAGGCTGGACAGGATCGCGACCGCGTTGCCCCCGGAGGATCCTTGGATGTCGTAGATCGAGCCGAAGTCGAAGCCGTCCTCGTACGACACCTCGAAGATGTGGACCTCGATGAGGACCTGGTCCTTGAGCGTGTCGACGTGATGGAGGTAGGTGCGCACCGCGGCGACGTCCGACTGGCTGCCGACGAGGCAGATGAGGTTGCGGTCGTTGTCGGCGATGACGCGCGAGTCGGAGCTGACCAGGGCCTCGAGGTTGGCCGAGACGTCGGCGGCCCGGACGTTGACCAGCTGGATGAACTCGGTGACCTGGGCAGGGTCGTCCTTGCGCTCGACGAAGTAGACGTTGCCGGGCCCGGGCAGGAGGACCAGCTCGTTCTGCTTGAGCAGGGTCAGGAGCACGTCGTCGAGCGAGATGTCGACGAAGTCGACGTCCACGGTCCCGGCGACGGCCTGGTCGACGAAAAGCGTGACGCCGGCGCGCGCGGAGATGTCGTCGAGCGCCGCTCGCAGCGGCGTTCCGCGAAAGCTCAGCGAGTACGGCGTATCGTCACCGATGCGGAGGAAACCGCGCGTCGCGTGCATCCCCGGCGCAGGCTCGTCCTCGGGCAATTCGAGGAAGATCGGGCTCTCGTTCATCAGGCCGAGTGAATCGGCCTCCCGTTCGGGAAGACGAACAAGGGAAGGATGGCAGGCGCCTGTCGTGAGGATCGCCAGGCAGAAGAGTTCGCGGTACTTCATGCTTCAGTCTCGAGCCTCGACCGGTCCGATCTCTGAGGACTTCGCCGGGGCGCTACCCGTATAGACACGCTCGCCCGGAGGGGGGAGCGGGACGCGCATGCGTCCTTCACGCGTCTCGAGGAGAACTCCCCCGAGATCGATTTCGACGACCACCATGTCCTTCAGCAGCGCGTCGCCGGACTTCACGCGGCGGTAGCCGAACGTCGCCGTCGCCTCTCCGTTGCCACGGATCACGGTGTGGAGCGGATTCTGTTCGAGGAAGCGTTGGAGAAGTCCCGCGACCTCGGGGCGTTGCACGGGGACCGCCTCGGCTCCCTCGTCCGTCCCGGGCTCGGGAGACTCCTGCTGAGCGACGACCGTCGTGGTTGCCGACGGCTCCGGATCGACCGCGACATGGTTCGCGCTGTTGCGGCCCTCGAAGAAGCGGATCGTGCGCTCGAGGGCCTCCGCCAGGGCCACTTCCTCCCGGGGAGTCGTGCTGCCCTCTTCCGCGGCCGTGCCTTCGTCGCCGTTCGACGAAGACGGGACCTCGGACCACGACGGCAGCTCACCGGGCAGGACACCCAGCGGGTCGAATCCGGTCATCTTCGGGACCCAGACCGCGGCGGCGCTCACGAGGAGGCTCCCGGCCAAAACCTGCTTGACTCCAATCTGCATGACGTTGAATCAGAGCCCGACGTCGGGCTCATCGGTAGAAGGCGGGGTGGACAGGTAGAAGGCGCCGAGCTCCAGCTGGAAACGGAACACGCCCGGGCGTTCGCGTTGGGAGTCGAGTCGGCACGAATGGACGGACACGGGGTGCCCCTGGCGATGGAGACTCTGCAGCAGGTCCCGGAAGTGGGCCGGGTTGCCTGTTCCGGTCAGCGTGATCGAGCGCTCGTACACCGTGAAGTCGCCGACGCGAAGCGCGAGATCCTTCGACGCCATGGGAACGATCGACTCCAGCTCGAGATCGAGACCGCGCGCCGCCGTCAGGCTCGCCTGGTAGAACGCCGTCGGCTCGAAGTTGGCGGGCAGCAACCCGACCAAGGCGCTCAGGAGCTCCTCGAAGCGCTCCGTCGGCGGCCCCTCCGAACCGAGCCTTCCGATCAGCCGCCGCAGCTCTTCCGAGCGGTTGTAGCGACCCTCCGCCATGCGCAGGTCCGACGACAGGCTGCCGTAGTCGATCGCGGGCACGGCCGTGACCCCCATCAGCGCCAACGGCAGGAGACCCGCGGCCAGCACAGGGCCCAAGACGGAGCGGCTCTTGCGCTCGCGGTAGTTGCTCAACAGCGCGTTCACCGTGTGACCCCCACGAGACTGCAGGCCAAGGTGAAGGTCAGCTCTTCCCTACTGCCGTTCTGGGGTACGCGAGATTCCGGTTCAACGGAGACGTCCGCAAAACGCCCATCCTCCAGGACTCTGCGGCGCAGTCGCTCGAGCTTGCGGGCGGCCGACTCGGCTGGGTCCGACAAGCTGGCCTGCATCACGAAACGAATCCCGGTCGCGGTCTCGTCGAGCGTGAGCTGACGCAGGACGACGCCCTGCGTCAGTGTCGGGACGACGGAGGCCAGTACCTTTTCCAACGGAATGCCGCGGCTGCGGAGGGAATCGAGGCTCGTGATCGATTCGGTCAAGCGAGCGCGGGCCTGGCTGTAGCCTTCCCACGTCGTGGCGTCGTCCTCGAGGGTCTGCGCGTGGCTCAAGAAGGAGTCGATGTGCGTGCGACGCTGGTGGATTTGCTGGCTCCAATGCTCGCCGAGGTGGCGGGAGGCGACGGCGGCGACGAGCGAGAGCACGACGGCGGCAGCCACGATACGGGACCGGCGCAAGGGAAGCGGCAGCGACAGATCCGCACTGGACGTCCCGGCGGACATGACGAGCTTGGTCAGTTGACCACGGACCGCAGCGAACTCGGGCTCCGGCGCGTGACCCAACGCCCGAACGGTCGCACCCTGCGCCGCGATCTCCATCGGGACGCGCAGGGATTCGACCTCGTCCTCCGTGAAACCGAACAGAGTAACGGCTTGGAGGCTCTCTCCGCGGCTGCCCTTGGTCCAGAAGGCGGCGAGCTGCCGCACGTCCTGGACCACGCTGGCGTAGGACTCCGCGCGGTGCTCGAAACTCACGAGCGGCAGGCAGCTCTCTTGCACCAGGTGGCCGTCGCGCGTCAGGTGGGCGTAGACCGCCTGGCCGGTCGTCGTCACGTGGATGCGCCCCCCACGCCGCTCCTGGCGATCGTGGGACTGCGTCAGGATCGAACGCTCGGCGACGGTGCGCTTGACCTGGATACCCGCGTTCCGCAGGCGCAGGAGCAGGTCGAAGTGCTCGGGGCGGGACCGCACGTGGACGATCCACGTGCTCTGCGTCGCGCCGGCCTCTTCCAACGGTGGGTAGCACCGCTGCGCCCAGTACAGGGCCGTGTCGAGATCGGCTCCGATCGCGTTGGCGGCCTTCCTCGCGAGGACGGCCTTCGTTTCCGCGTCGGGCATGTTCCCGAGCAGGAACTGGCGTGTCTCGAACAGGGGAGCGGCGAGGCACAGCACGACGCCCTTCGAGCGCAGGCTCGCGTCGTCAACCAGCTGACGCGCCGCCTCGACGAGCGCCTCGTTCCCCGCCCCACCGGCCTCGACCGTCTGATAATGGAACTCTCCACGACGCATCCACCCCAGTTCGACGTGCGGGGGATCGACGAAGAGCACCGCCGGGGCATGCGGCGGCATTCGTGAGAAGTC
>JAJDEW010000149.1 GCA_029259595.1 Planctomycetota bacterium
CAACCCGGGGGCCGCGCTGTTCAGCATTCGCGGGCCGACACCTCCTTTTGGACGCGGCGCACACTCCGTCGTGCGCCTGTGCCTGATTTCGAGGCTGCGCCTCGAAACGGCACGACACGGAGCCTGCGGCTCCGAGGCTGCGGCCCGCCCATGGCGGGCCTGCGCGGCCTTCGCCACCGTCCGTTGGCTCTGGGGGCATGAATCGTTGGTCGAGCCCCGACATGGGTCGAGGTCGAAGTGCGGCGGCCTCCCATGCCTTTCGTTGACGGGCGGACGAAGCCTCGACTGAGCCTCTCGCCGCTGCACGGTACAACGGTCTGAGGTCTGCGTGCGAAGGTCCGCCGGAGGCGGGCCGTAGCCTCGGAGCCGAAGGCTCCGTGCTGGTGCCGTTTCGAGGCGCAGCCTCGAAATCAGGCACAGGCGCACGACGGAGTGTGCGCCGCGTCCTAAGGAGGTGCCGGCCCGCGAATCCTGAACAGCGCGGCCCTCGGGTTGCGTCCCTCGCGGGAGCGATCGTCTCAATTCCCCGACCTCCTTTCACCGCGCGAGCCGATTGCGAGCGAAGCGAGCGAGGCCCCCAGCCGAGTCCCAGGATCGATTCCTTCGGCAACGCGAAGGGCAACCGACTCGCGCGCTTCGCGCGCATCGCTGCGCGCTCTGAACGGGCTTCCGCGAAGCGCAAAACGGACCGCCCGCGTGGAACGCAACCCGAAGGCCGACATTCGGTCAGTCGCAGGCCCCATCCTCCTCATGACGCGGCGCACACTCCGTCGTGCGCCTGTGCCTGATTCCGCGGCTCGCGCCGCGAAACGGCACGACACGGAGCCTGCGGCTCCGAGGCTACGGCCCGCCTACGGCGAGCCTCCGCAGCCTTCGCCAAAGCCTCTCGCCAGCAGGATGGCCTGATCACCGTCAACGACCCGAGCCCAAGGTCAAGGACGCGGGCCGCGGAGCGCAGGCCCGCCGCAGGCGGGCCGTAGCGAAGCCTCGGAGCCGAAGGCTCCGTGCTGGTGCCGTTTCGCGGCGCAGCCGCGGAATCAGGCACAGGCGCACGACGGAGTGTGCGCCGCGTCATGAGGTCGATTGCGGCCCGCGACTGACCGAATGCCGGCCGTCGGGTTGCGTCCCGCGCGGGAGGACCGCCTCCTCCTCACGAAACCGTTCCCAGCGCAAGCCGATTGCGAGCGAAGCGAGCGAGGCGTCCGAATAGTCCGAGGCGTCCGAATAGTCCGAGGCGTCCGAATAGTCCGAGGCGTCCGAATAGTCCGAGGCGTCCGAATGGTCCGAGGCGTCCGAATAGTCCGAGGCGTCCGAATAGTCCGAGGCGTCCGAATGGTCCGAGGCGTCCGAATGGTCCGAGGCGTCCGAATGGTCCGAGGCGTCCGAATGGTCCGAGGCGTCCGAATGGTCCGAGGCGTCCGAATGGTCCGAGGCGTCCGAATGATCCGCGACGTCCCACCCCCCCCGTCACCCCCCCTCGTCCAATCCCAACTCACTCCGAAGCGTCGCCCGAATCTTCGCGATCGCTTCCATCGATCCGCCCGCCGCCGGAAGCGAGCGAAGGAGGATCTCGACTTGGCGGCGGCCGTCGGCGGTGTCGCACGCTTCGCGGGGGGTGCGGTTGCCGAGGGCGGGGACGTGTTCGTCGAGCCAGCGGCGGTAGTAGTCGAGCAGGTGCGTCTGGCGGAGCTCTTCCATCGCCGCCTTTTCGGATGCGCTCGGTTCGGCTTGGGGAGCTGCGGGTAGGCGGTCGTCGAGCGGCGCGCTGTCGGAACCCGGCTCCTTGCCGGTGGCGCGCTCGAAGGTCACGGTATCGGTTGCTTCCAGGAGCGTGCGGGCACGAACGAGGCGCTCCTTCGAGCCCGTCTCCACCAACAGGCGGTCGTCGAGCACTTCGAAGCGCCCGAGGACGCGACGCGGGCCGCTCGCCGGTGCGGCCTCCAGCCAGATCCAGGCGCCTTCCCCGTCGTCGAAGTCGAAGTCGTCGTCGTGCTCCAGGATCCGTTGCAACGCGGCGAAGTCGGAAATCTTGAAGGTGGCGGAGTGCGGCGCGATCACCTCCCCGTCCATGTTGCGGATCGTCGGAGCCCGGCGCTGATCGTCGCTCGCCCAGCGCCACAGGCGGCCGAAGGCGTGGGACCTGGGGCGGCTGGTGTCGGCCGGTTCGTAGCCGAGCTCCTGGAGCAGGTCCACGGCCTGGGTGACGAGCCACGCTTCCAGACTCGGGCCGGCCAGGGACGGGAACCACCACGATGCGACGGGGTACAAACGCAGAGGCACGTACAGGCCGGGAATGGCCGAATGGGCGATTCCCGCGTCCTGCACGAGGCGGGCCTCTCCGGTCATCAAGTCCTCGACTTCGGTGACGTCCCGCTCGGGATGCACCGCGTCGACGCGGTAGAGCGAGGGCCGGGCGTTGGCGCGCGCTTCCAGGAGCTCGGCATCGCCGGGGTCGAGCTCGCCCTCGGCCAGGAGCTTTTCGAGGACCGTCTTCGAGCGCTTCGTCGGGCGATCGTCGACGGCGAGCCAATCGAGATACGAGCTCATCGGGGAGCCGCCGTAACGCTCGAAGACCGTTTGCGCGTCGTCCTCGGACCCGAAATAAAGGCGGATCGTGCGCGGGGTGACCTTGGCCTGCGCGCGCTCGCGCAGTCGGATCGCCATGTTGCGGTCCTTCTCCTTCCAGTCTTCGAGCGAGGCGGGCGCGCGCCGTGCACGGGCCTTGACCTCCTCGATCGCGCGCGTGTGTTCCGCGAGCCACCCGCGCAGGTCCGCATCGTCGGGATCCAGCGTGAACGCGATGCCCAGGTCGTCCAGCGACGCCTCGAGCGCAGCGTGGATCCAGGAGCACTCGCACACGATCTCACGCGGTAGGCCGGCCACAGAATCGGCACCTCTGCCGAGGAAGCCGTCCTCGAGGCAGGCGCGCAGGCCGGCGAGGTCATCTTCTTGGACCAGCGTGTCGGCCAGGACGAGGCCTTGCTCGTTCACGAGCAAGAGTCCGTTGCGGTCCTTTTCCAGCTGCGCATCGTTCACGGGTACCGGGACGCGCAGCAGGAACCAACGTTCGTCGGTCCGCAGCAAGTCGTCGGTGCCGTTGTCCGGGGGCTCGATCTCCGCCAGGTCGGCCGGCCACGGGACGCGCTCGACCGCGACGCGCGGCTCCCTCAGCTCGCCCTCGACGCGCAGCTCGATCAGCTCGCGCGCCCGCCAGTCCAGTCCGCCCACGCGGAGCCGACCGGCATCGAGCGCGGCCAGGATGCCGCGCATGGCCCACACGAGATGGCGCAGCTCGGTGCGGTTGCAGGCGCGCGCGTCTTCGAGCGGCTGCTTCGCCATCGCCAGCGGAACGAGCTTGTCCCGGCTGGGCCGCGCTCCCGCCGCCGTGAGAGTGCGACGGTACTCGTCCGGGAGAGAGCCCCAGGGCTGCACGCTCATCTCGATGAAGTCCACCAGCGCCCCGAAGCGTTCCGGCTCGAGGTCGCCCGCGTAGACGCGGATCGTGAGCGAGGGCGCGTCTTCGCCGCGATAGAGGCAGAGGCCGAACTCCTCGCCCTCCTGGCCGAGGACGCAGGCCACGAACGGCAGCTCTTCCGTCGGGATCCGCACGAGGAACAGCCCGTCGCCCGGAAACTCGAGCCAGAGGCGACGGCGGTGAAACTCCGTGGCGGCCGCGACGAACTCCTTGGCGAGTCGATCGGGTCGTTTCGACATGGTTCCGAATCCTAGCGAATGTCAGGTCATCCCGCCGTCGATCCCGAAGACCTGGGCGGTGATGTAGCCTCCGTCCTCGGAGAAGAGGAAGCCGACCAGCGCAGCGACTTCCTCCGGCCGCCCGAGCCGCCGCAGCGGGATCTGTTTCGCGATCTCCGCGGCCGGTAGGTCGGCGATCATGTCGGTCGCGATGAAGCCGGGAGCGACGCAGTTGGCCGTGATGCCGCGCTTGGCGACCTCGCGCGCGAGCGCGCGCGTCGCGCCGATCAGGCCGGCCTTCGAGGCCGAGTAGTTGACCTGACCGCGGTTGCCGACGACGCCGGAGACCGAGCTCATCGTCACGATACGGCCACCGTCGCGCAGCCGCACCATCGGCATGAGCAGCGGCTGCAGCACGTTGTAGAAGCCGTCGAGGTTCGTGCGCAGGACGGAGTCCCACTCCGCGTGCTTCATCGAGACGAGCGGACCGTCGGCGGTGATGCCCGCATTCAGGACGGCGCCCCAGAACGGCCCCTGGCGCTCGATCTCCTCGTCGATCGCCGCGCGCGCCGCTTGCTCGTCCGCCACGTCGAACGGCAACAGGTGTGCCGACCCGCCCGCGGCCTCGATCTCGCCCAGGACCTCGCCCGCCGCCTGCTCGTTCGAGCGGAAGTTCAGCGCCACGTCCAGCCCCCGCCCCGCGAGCTCCAGAGCCACCGAACGCCCGATTCCGCGGCTCGCTCCGGTGACGATCACCCGTTTCTTCCCGCCCTCGTTCTTCATCCGGGGCATGCTAAGGCCTCGCTCGAAGCGAGCGAAGTCGGATCCGCGCGGAACCACGGCGGCGGCTTTCGGTTCGCTGGTCGGAGGAGGTCCTGATGAAGCTTGTCTACGCGCTCGCCGGCGTCATCGTCCTGGCCGGATCCGCGTGGATCGTGGCGTCGGTGCTCGAGCCGCCGCTGCGGGCGGAGGTCGCCGAACCGCCCGCCGCGGGCGCGCCTTCCGAGTCGAAGCCGTCGACGCGCGCGGCGGCGCGATCCGCCCCGAACGCGAACCGAGTGGATGAAGCACGTCTCGCGGACGACTCGACCTCGGTCGCGAACGAGCGCGAGCCTGTCGACGCCCGCCCGCGTGTCGTCCTGCGCGGCCGCTTCGTCCATCCGAACGGTCGACCGGCCGGCGGGGTCCGGTGGACCGTGTTCGGCTCGCGTCCGAGCACGGAGGGCGCGCCCGGCCGCGAACGCTCCGAGCCGACCGTCCGGCCCGCGGGAACCACGGGGGCCGACGGCCGCTTCCAAACGAGCTTCGAGCTCTCCGAGGACCGGCGCTTGCGACTGAGCGCGCGCCTCACAGGCTTCGTGCACTACGAGCACAAGTGGAAGGGCGCGCAACCGGACGCGCGCTTCGACCTGGGTGACATCGAGCTCGTTCGCACGGGTGCCGTCGAAGGCCAAGTGGTCTCGGCCGCGGGCCTGCCCCTCGCCCAGGCCGGTCTGCCGATCGAACTGCACGCGGGACGCCTCGGGAGCCGGCATACCGCGGAGAGCGACGCCGACGGACGCTTCCACTTCGCCGACGTCGACCCCGGCCAGGTCGTCTTGAGGCTCGATGCGAAGTTTAGCGACGAGATGAAGCGCGTCCACGTGCGCGCAGGCACTACGACCACCGTCGAGCTCGTGCACGACGGCTCCGATCCGCTTCGCCGGATCGAAGTCGTGATCTCCTGCGAGCCCTTCCAGCCGAGGCTCTACGCGGTGGACAGGGGCATCGACTTCGGCGGGGCGATCCTCCTGGAGACCACGTCGGGGACCTTCAGCGCCACCCGGCCCCGGGCCGGATCCCAAAGCTACCTCTTGTCCGACGTACCCGAGGGCGCCTGGACGCTGCGCATCGAGCATCCGGACTTTGCCCCCTGGACCATGACCGGCGTGCGTCCGGGGGACACGGTCCGGGCCCGGCTGCGCGGATCCTGCGCCGTCGTCCTCGATGTGCGTGACGAAGCCGGTCGAGCGATCGAGCGCTACGACTTGACCGCCATCGACCTCGGTGCAGACTTCCGTCCGAACGTGTTCACGCTGCACGAAGGGATGTCCAGCGACGCGCAGCCGCTCGAGGGTGGCCGCTACGAGGGCCTGTTTCCCGGGGACTGGGAACTCGGTCTTGCGACCGAAGGTGAGCGTGTGAGCGTCAGCGTGCTGGGGCTCGTCGCAGGAGAGACGCGAGCGCTCACGGTACGGCTCGAGTCCCGTGCCGAGATCGCGGGGCGAGCCGTCTTGACCACGGGGGAGCCCGCTGCCGGCCAGACGGTTCTGCTCTTGCGTCCGGCCCACGAGGGCGACTCCCCGTCGAGCCTCATCGCACGCGCGAACATGCCCGTCGACGATCCGACCTTGCGCACCGAGCTGCAGTCCGTGCGCAGCGACGACGACGGTCACTTCCGGTTCGAGGTCGAGGCCGGTCGCTATGCCTTGTCGGGAACGCGCGCCATCGGGCTGCGCGGTGCCACGTCGGCTTTCGCGGTGCGCGCGGGCCAGACGCTCGACGATCTCGTGTTGGAGCTTCCTGTCGGCGGTTGGATTCGCGGTACGCTCGACCGACCGGCGGACGGTTCACGCGACCGTATCGGCGTCGTTCATCCGAACGTATCGCAGGAAGAGTGGATGCTCGGAGGAGGCGCCCACATCGTCAAGTTGCTCTTGGTCGACGACGACGGGAGCTTCCGCTTCGGACCGCTGGTCCCCGGACCCGCCGAGCTCTACCTGGCTCCCTACGGACTTGGAGGGGGATGGGGTCCCCAGGGCAGACCGCTCGGCGCGCTACTTCTCGGCGAAGTCGAGGTCGTCGACGGTCGTGAAGTCGAAGTCCACCTCGAGCGCGACGCCATGGCCAAACTGGGCGTGCGGGTCTTCGTCAACGGCCGGCCCGAAGGCGGACTCAAGGTGACCTTCGCGAAAGACGGCGCCATTCTCCCCCTTCGACGTAGGACCGCGCCAGACGGGCGCTGCGACACCGTCCGCCTGTCGGCCGGCCGCTACGACATCGCCGTGGCTCACGGCCGCAAGGGATTCCGCACCACCTTTCGCGCAGCGGTCGAGCTCGACTCCGGCGAACAACGCGAGCTCGAGCTCGCCCTCGAAGTCGCGAGCGGGCAGCTTTCGATCTTCGAACCCGACGGTGCACCGGCCCGCGACGTCCAGGTGCTCGTCCTACCGGTCGGCGACTGGCCGCACCACGTCGTGGCGCACCGCACGGACAGCTCTGGAATCGTCTCGCTCCGTCTCGCAACGGGCGACTACCTGCTGGGAGGAACCAAGGACGAAGCCTGGCCCTTCAGCATGTCCGAGTCCGAGCTCGAACACTTCGTCCCCTTCACCTGGACGGGCACGGGACCTCTCGAGGCCCAGCTCGTGCTCCGACGCTGAGCGCTGGATGAAACCCGTCCGGGCAGATCCGCAACTTCGTTCGCCCCAGGACGGAGTCCCACTCGTCTCGAAGAAAACTCTCGGATGAAACCCTGGATCGTCCTCGTGCTGGTCCTCCTCGCTGGAGGACTCCTGTGGTCCCTGTTGGCGAGTGACGGAGAGCGTTCTCCGGTCGCGACGATCGGGCCGTCGGTGCAGCACGTCGTCCCGACCCTTCGCCCTGAGTCTCAGGCGGCGCCGGTTCCCGCAACACCGAACGGGGACGCGGCAATCACCGCTGCACGCTCGGCTCTCCCCGCGCTCACTCCCCTTCCCGTGACGAGCCCGACGCAGGCGCCCGGCTTCGAGGGAGAACCCGTGACGATCCGCGGACGCTTCCTCTATCCCAACCTGCGACCCGCGCCGAATGTCGCCTGGGAGGTGGAGGTGAAGCGTAACGCAGGAAGCGCCGCGGCTTCGGCGTCCGAGGTCCTGCGAGGAGCGAGCACACGAGAGGGAACGTTCGAGGTCCGGATCCCGATCCAACGCGCGCGACGCTTCACGCTCCACGCGCGCCTGGCCGACTTCGTGCGCGTGAACCGCCGCTGGAGATCGCTCTCTCCCGGAAGCGTCGAGGACCTCGGCGACGTGCGGCTCGAGCGCACTGGAACCCTCGAGGGTCGTGTGGTCGATCGTCGGGGAGCGCCTGTCACGGCCGGCTGGACCGTGTCGATGGAGGACAAGTCGCGCGAATCACGGACAACCGAGCTGGACTCGGAGGGTCGCTTCCGCTTCGAGGACGTCGCTCCCGGTCGCGGGGTCCGACTCTGGGTCGACACACGCTCGCGCTCCCTGCATCGTAGAGCCGAAGTCGTCAGCGCGGAAACGACGACCGTCGAACTCGTCTACGAGGGCCCCGATCCCAGGACCTCCGTTCTGGTCGAGGTGCAGGCGCCGCCCTACGCCCAACGGCCGATCTACGACGGCAACTTCGGATCCGCGCTCGTTCTCGAGACCTCCTCGGGAGAGCGCTACCCCGAGCGTCTCAACAACAGGAACCGCTTCCTGTTCGAAAACGTCCCGAGCGGAGCCTGTCGCCTGCGCATCGAGCACGCCGATTACCAGCCGTTCTCCCAAGCGAATGTTCACGCGGGGGACGAAGTCACGGCCCTGCTTCAGGGCTCTTGCGCTCTCGTTCTGGACGTACGGGACGCCGTCACACAGAAATCCCTCGAACCGGTCTCCTTGCACGGCAGGCTACGGACGCTCCGAGGCGATGACTGGTCCAAGGACTACGAATTGCATCCCGGCGGGGAAGCCCTCGCGGGCGGACGCTTCGAAGGACTCGTGTCCGGTGACTGGGAACTGATCGTGGCCCATGGAAAGCGCCGGACGACGCTCCCCCTTTCCGCACTTCAAGCTGGCGAAGCGCGAACGGTCACGGTCGAGCTGGGCCCGGGGACAGCGATCGAAGGCCGTGTCTTGCTGGCGGATGGACGACCTGCCGTGGATCAGCTCGTCCAGCTGCTCGCACCGGCCCGCACAGCCGATTCCGCCACGAGTCCTGTGACCCGGAACAAGAACCCCCATTCCGAATCGAGACGGGAGCTCGAAGCCGTCTCGACCGACAAGCAAGGGCGCTTCCGCGTCGACCTCGCGCGCCCCGGCCGCTATGCCGTCGGCGCGAGCCGTGGAATCGGGCTGCGCACCGCCACACCGGTCTTCTTCGTCGCGGAAGGAAAGCTTGTTTCCGATGTCGAGCTGGTCTTGCACGTCGGAGGCTGGATCCACGGAACCGTCGTGCGCGCTCCCGAGGACGCGGACGTCTGGATGCGGGTCGCCGTGGTGATTCCCGGAACCAGGAGAGAGGACCGTGCATCCGAAGCAAAGGGCCCGATCCACCGCCTGAATTCTGGAGGCACGTTCCTTCACGGCCCCGTCCCCGCGGGGTTGGTCGAGGTCTACGTGCTGCCCGACGCACAGGGCATCCAGTACGACGACGAAGGCCGTCCAGTCCTCGGCCTGAAGTTGGGCTCTGTCACGGTCCGAGACGGAGGAGAGCACGACGTCACCTTCCACATGGAACCGCTCGCACACCTGGTCGTGAATGTCCGCATGAACGGTGAGCCGCTGCGTCGCGCGCAGGTCCTGGTCGGCTCCAAGGGCCTCCCCCAGGCACAGGTATCGACGAACTTCGAAGGCACGACCCGACCCATCGTGTTGCCTCCGGGTGAAACATCCCTGAACGTCACCAACTTCCTCTGGGCCTGCCCCTACATTCATCCCGACCCGCTCGAGCTTCTCGCCGGTGAGAGACGTGAACTCGCAATCAGCTTCGAAACCGCAAGCGGACGACTTCGACTCGTGGACACGGCGGATCGGGCACTCCACGAGGGCCTGGTCATGATCCTCCCCGAGTATGGCGAGCGCGACGAATTCCAGGCGAGCCGTTTCCCGGGTCAAAGCGTCCTGGCCACGAACGAGAACGGGATCCTGGAGCTCCAACTGCCCGCGGGACGCTACCGCATCCGCCGACTCGCCGACCGCTCGGAGGGGTTCGCAGCTCGCGCACGCCCCGACGACCCGCGCTTCGTCCCCTTCACCTGGACGAGATCAGGACCGGACGAGGAACGGCTCGAGCTTCCCTGATGTCTCCCCCTTCGAGGCTCTCCACGGCGCTGCCGAAGGTCGTGACCACGGCCACGTTCGCCCCTCGGGAGGCGCCTGTGCCTGCGCTATACTCCCCCCGATGCGGATCGCCTTCGTGTCGGGGAATCGGGAGAAGCTGCCGGATGCGGTGACGCCGCTCGGGCTCTTGTACGTCATGGCGGCGACGCCGGAGCACCACGAGAAGGTCTTGGTCGACCTGTGCTTCGAGACGGACGCGAACGCGGCGCTCGCCCGCGAGCTGGAACGCTTGCAGCCGGATTTGGTCGCGCTCGGCATGCGCAACATCCAGAACAACGACTACTCGGGGCTGAAGGACAACATCGACTACTACGCGGGGCTCGTGCGGACGGCGCGCGCGGCCTGTAGCGCTCCGATCGTGCTGGGTGGCTCGGGCTTCAGCGTGATGCCGGCCGAGCTGACCGAGCGGCTGAAGCCCGACTTCGCGATCGCCGGCGAGGGCGAGCTGGCCTTCCCCGCGCTGCTCGCCGCGCTCGAAGCGGACGGCGCCGGGCTCGACGCGATCGGCGCGCTGCATCGCTGGACGCCCGCCGGGGTCGTGTCCAACCCGCCCGCGCCGGGCTTTCTCGACATGGCGACGCTGGAGCCGCCGGATCGCAGCCTCGTCGATCCGCGCTACGCCGCGTACGGCATCGACTCCGTCCAGACGAAGCGCGGTTGCCCGCTGACCTGCGACTATTGCACGTACCCGATCATCGAAGGCCGCGTGGGCCGCACGCGCCCGCCGGCGCAGATCGTCGACGAGATGTTCCGGGCGCTCGAACAGCAGCCCGCCACACGCCACGTCTTCATCGTCGACTCGGTCTTCAACTTGCCCGTCGTCCACGCCAAGAACGTCTGCCGCGAGCTGATCGCCCGCGACTGGCAGGTGCCGTGGACCTGCTACGCGAACCCGCTGGGCTTCGACCGCGAGTTCGCCGAGCTCGCGCGCGAGGCGGGTTGCGCCGGCATGGAGATCGGCTCGGACTCCGGCGTCGACGCGATCCTGAAACGCATGCGCAAGGGCTTCACCAAGCAGCACATCCGCCGCATCCACGAGCTCTGCACCGAGGTCGGCCTCCCCGACTGCCACACCTTCATCCTCGCGACCGAAGGCGAGACGATCGACGACGTCCGCGCCACCCTGGACTTCCTGGTCGAGCTCGACCCCTTCGCCGCGATCCTCATGGTCTGGATCGACGACTACGAAGCCCTCGACCCGACCCTGCGCGCCTCACGCCTCGCCCTGCGCGACGAGGTCGAAGCCCTGCTCCACTCCATGAAAGACCACCACCGCCACTGGAGCGTCCCCGCCCTCCAGATCAACTTCGACGAGAAGCTCTTCGCGTACCTGCGCAAGTCCGGCAGGCACGGACCGCTGTGGCAACACTCTCGCGGCGCTATCGCGCGCTGAGCGCGAGGGACTACGTCCCATCCAATGCCGTGCGGGCCGCTTCGAGCCAGCGTAGGCGGGCGCGGTTCAGGCGGCGGGCGTTCTCGTTCGCCTGGTGGACGAAGGGGGTGGCCGGGAGGCGGGCGGCGAAGGCGTCGATGCGGGCTTCCTGGGAGCGGATCGAGGCTTCGGCGTCGTCGAACCAGGCGGTGCGGGCCGCGGGCGGGAGCTCGCTCAGGTAGAGCATGCGGGTGCGCAGGGGATCGTCGGCGAAGGTGACGGCGGGACCGACGTCGCGCAGCCAGGTGCGCAGCGCTTGTTTTCCGTCGCGCGTGATGGCGTAGGCGCGGGCCGGGCGCTTGCCGGTCTTGACTTCGCTCGAGGTGACGTAGCCGCGCTCTTCGAGTCGGCTCAACAGCGGGTAGATCGCGCCGGCGGATCCGCTGAAGCGCGCCGAGGGCGAGTCCAGGAAGCACTTGCGGATGCGGTAGGCGGTGCAGGGGCCCAGGGACGAGACGAAGCCTAGGGCCGCCGCTTCGAGATCGGTGAGAGGGGTGGAGTCCACGGCGCGATCTTAGCCCCCAGCCATCCTGAGATCCTGGGCCGTTCGGCCCAACTCGCTGACTGGTGGCGGGCGGCGGACATCGGCCCCGCAGGCGAGCGTGCACCGCTCGTCGAGGGGGCCGGTGATCGCGAGGATGCTACGCGAAAGCCTCCCACAGCACCCCGAACAGCCCGACGACGAAGTCCGCGCAAGTCAGTGCGATGAAGGCCGTCACGAGCCAGAGGGCTGCGATCACGAGCTTGGCCGAGCGGTCCGCGGTCGTTCGGAACTCCTCCAGGTCGCTGCGCCAGCGCCCCGCCATTTCGTGCAGCCAGAGCACGGCCACGATCGCGAAGACGATGCTCGGGAAGCAGCCGAAGGACAACGCCAGGTCCATCGCCTCAGGATACTGACCACCGGCCGGGGCCCCGAACCCGAACCCGTACCGAATCCCGACGCGCGAAGCGCACCCCTCGAGAGCGATCACCTGCGCTCATGACCCCCATCAGCGCTTGCGATTGGCCCTCGCGGGCGCCATGGGCGATAGTGGTGCTCGTTCGACGCCCACCCCGACTCGCAAAGGACACGACATGACGAAATCGACGATCGACGACGGCCTGGCCCTGCTGCTCGCGGACTACCAGGTCTTCTACCAGAAGATGCGCTCCTACCACTGGAACGTCACCGGGCCGCTCTTCTTCGGGCTGCACGAGAAGTTCGAGGAGCTCTACAACGACGCCGCGCTCAAGGTCGACGAGATCGCCGAGCGCTTGGCGGCGCGCGCCAACCGCAAGCTGCCGGCCACGCTGAAGGAGCAGCTCGAGCTCGCGCGGTTGGCCGAAGACCCCAAGCCCGGCCAGGCGAACGACATGGTCCACAACGTCATCGCCGACCTCGGCACGCTGAACACGAGCCTGCGCGCGGTGTCCGCGGACGCTGCGGGCGAAGGCGACGTGGCCACGGCCAACCTGCTCGAGGGCTTCGCCGACGAGCAGGAGAAGACGGCCTGGATGTTCCGGGCCTTCGTCGACGCCTGAGCCGCGCAGCGGCGCGGGGCGACCGGTCGGTTTCGGCGGAAGGATGCGCTGGCCGGGGAAGCGGGGGTGGAGCCGGGCTCCGCAGGCCTTTTCGAGGCCCCCCTCGTCCCGCGCCAGGGGCCCCGCCGCGGTCCGTGCGGGCGCGCCGAAATCGCCTTCAAGCCAGCGGCGCAGCAGGTCGAAGACGACAGGGTATGGACCTTCGCTTCGTTCACGCCGTGCTCCTCACGGTCGCCCTCTGCGCCTGCGCTTCCCCACGCGCGCCCGCACGGGCCTTGCGCTCGGGGGCCTCGTCGCGCCTCGTGGTCCTGGTCGAGGGCGGGGAAGCTCGGCCGAGCGCCGCACGAGCCCCGTCGAAGGCCAACGCCTTCGTGTCCGGAACACTCGCAATCGACGTCGGCGGCATCTCCTTCCGCGCGCAAGACGAGACGCTGCTCATTCCCTGGCACGAGCTCACGAGCTTCGCGACCAACGTCGAGAACGGCCAGCGGACGTGGACCTTCCACCACGGAGGCACGCGTCCTTCGGAGCACGTCCTTCACGCACGGCACGCGGAAGACGAAGCGACGACACGCACGCTGCTCGTGACCCTGCTCGAGCAGAGCGGCTTCGAACTCGGCGAGCGCCGGCTACGCGATGCTTCCGACGCGTACGATCCGGCGGACGCCGGCCTGCGCCAGCTGGAAGCGCGTCCTCCGACGAAGGCCACGGACGTGCGCGCTCCCAGGCGCGATCCGAATGCCGCGCCCGCGGATCGGCTGTACCCGAACGCCCACGCCCTGCACGACTTCGCGCTCGGCATGACTCTGACCGCCTTCGAAGCGACCCCCTTTCCGAGCGTGGCCGGCCACGCGGTGCGCGTCGTGCGCTCGACCGACGCCGGCGTGGGAACGGACCGCGCGCTCGACGTGGCGCGCCTGCGGGACGCCGACTGGCGCGCAGCCGGCGTCGTCCAGGCCGTCCACCTGACGAAGACGAACGACCATGCCGCGCTCGCCTTCGGACTGGAAGGCATCGAGGCCACGTTCTGGTTCTTCGCCGGCAACGCGGACGACGAGCCGCGCCTCTTCCTGATCGATGCACGCGCCCCCACCGCACGCTACGACGAGCTGCGACGCTTGCTCGCTACACGTCTGGGCGCCCAGCCGAAGATCGGAACGGAAACCGTGGCGACCGGAACAGGCGCCACCTACTGCAACGACGTCGCCTGGTGGACGCGCCCCTCGAGCCAGGTGTTCTTGTCGCGCTACGGCGACACGGTGCACTCGTTGCGCCTGCGCTACGTCCTGACCTCCTTGCACGACCGGCTCGTGCAACGGTTGGGCGAGCTCTGAACCGCCGGTGAACCGCCCGTTGCGCGATCCGTGTCACTCCCGGCGCTCCAGCTTGGCGCGCACGCGGGCGGCCATCGCCTCGTAGTAGGCCGGGTCGTCGAAGCGATCGTTCGCGAGGCGTTCGAGCGCGCGCTCCATCCACGTGAGCGCTTCGGCCTCGCGTCCCGAGCGCTCGTGTCCTTCGCCCATGCAAGCGTAGGGATAGGGATCATCGGGCCAGCGCTCGACGGCCGCCTGAAAGAGCTCGAAGCCGCGCGCGCGCGTCGCCTCGTCGTCGAGCGCGTAGTAACCCGCGTCGGTCAGGGCCATCATCCCGAGCGCGCGCGGCTCCTTGTAGACCTTGGCGGCATGCTCCAGGAAGGCTTCGGCTTCCTCCAGGCCGAGCGCCACGATGTCCTTCGATGCGAGTCGTTAATCGCGGAAGACGAAGCGCAGGCCGGCGAGACCTCCGGTCACGCGTACGGAGGCGTGATCGTCGTCCGGGAAGCGCTGTGCCTGCCAGGCGAGACCGACGGGTGCGCGCTTTCCGAGTTCGAGCTCGAGCCGGTCGAACCAGGGGCGCTCGACCCGTTCGTCCGCCAGGGCCAGGTAGAGGCGTGCATCCAGGCGCTCGCGAGCGTCGAGAAATTCGCGGAAGGCCGCGTAGCTGGCCCCACCGTCGACCTCGAGGCTCGGGCTCAGCGCAATCACCGCGTCGAAGGTGTCGGGCTGCGCGCGCAGCGCTTCGAGCGCCGTCAGCCCGCCCAGGGAATGACCTTCGAGCACGCGGTAGCCGGTCGTTCGGTAGCGTGCATCGATCCAGGGCAAGAGCTCCTTCGTCAGGAACGAGAGGAAGGACGCACCTCCGCCGCTCGTGACCATGCCCTCCACGCGTCGCGGCGTCAGGTCGCGCCAACGATCCGTGTTCTCGACACCGACCACGATCGTGCGCGGGACCATTCCACCCTCGGCCAAGGCGTGCAGGTTCCCGACGACGTGCTTCAGATTCGAGGCTCCGTCGAGCAGGACCAGCACGGGATAGCGCCGCCATCCGGAGTTCGCGTAGCCATTCGGCAGGTGCACCAGCAACCGACGCCGCTCTCCGAGGATCGCGGAGTCGAGCTCGGCCACGTGCCCCAGGACGAGTGCGGGGTGCTCACCGCCGGACGCGCGGGACGCCTCCTGCGAGCTCGCCGTCCCCGCCAGGACGAAGCTGAAGCTCGCGAGGAGCACGGCCCCCAGGCGCACGACCCGGGCGACGCCCCAGGAGGCCGGGGTCGTCCGGAAGAGGCAGGGGGTCGCTCGGGTTCGGTCGAAGGTCATGGCGTTCCCGTCGGGGCTGGGAGGGGAGGATCGGGCAGGTCGGCACGGCGCCGGACTTGGCTAGATTCTGTTCGCCAAGCCTTGGAGCTTGATTGCGCCTTGTCGATGCTGATATGGCCATCCAAATGGCTACACTTCGCCAAAGTGTATCGATGACACTTCCGATCCCTCCCCCCACCCGCCTCGGCCCCGTGGCACTCGATCCCGCCGCCGGGAGCAAGGCCGAAGCGCTCTGTGCCGCCCTCGCGGAGCGCATCGGCGACGGCCGCCTGCCGGCCGGCGCCAAGCTCCCCTCCCAGCGCGGACTCGCGCGGCGGCTCGGGATCTCGCTCGGGACCGTGACGCGCGCCCTGCGGCTGGCCGAACGCCGGGGGCTCGTCGCGGGCGAGGTCGGGCGCGGCACCTTCGTCCGGCACGTGCCGGCGCGCATCGCGGCGAGCGTGCCGAGCCCGCCGGGAACCACCCTCGACCTCTTCCAGAACCTGCCGCTCGACCTCGGCGAACCCGAGCGCCGGGCCTGGGCGGAGACGATGGACGAGCTGCGGAGCGAGACCGATCTGTCGGCGCTCCTGCGGGCCGGCTTCTTCGAGTCGGCCCGCGGCCGGGCGGTCGGCCAGGCTTGGATCGCGCGTCTCGGTCTCGCCCCACCGCCCCAAGCACTGCGCATCGTGCCGTCCTGGGAAGCGGCCCTTTCCGGCATCCTCGCGGCCCGCCTGCGCCCCGGCGACACGGTGGGGTTGCCGCGCCTGAGTCTGCCGCTCGTCGCACGCAGTGTGCGCTCGCTCTCGCTTTCGGTGCGACCGATCGCGAGCGACGCGCAAGGCCTCGATCCCGACGACCTCGCGCGCGCCCTGCACAGCGGCGTGCGCGCGCTCGTGTGCACGCCGACGATCGACACGCCGACGGCGACCGTGCTGTCGGGCGCGCGTCGACGCTTGATCACCGAGCTCCTGCGCCGTCACGACGCGATCGCGATCGAGCTGGAGGCGAACGCGTTTCTGTTCGATGACCCGCCGCTCCCGCTGGTCGCGCACGCTCCCGAGCGCGTCTACCTGGTCGCGGACCTGCGCTACGGGCTATCGATGGGCTTGCACGCGCACGTCCTGCGTGGCCCGGTGGAGACGATGCCGGACGTCGCCGAGGCCATCGTCGCGCTTGCCGGCCCCACGCCCGGCATCCAGATCGAGGTCGCCGCACGCTGGCTCGAATCCGGTCGGGCGGACGACCTCATCGCGCGTCGTCGCACCGAACTGCGCGCGCGCAACACGCTCGCACGCGAATGTTTCCGCGGCCTCGACCTGCGCTCGCACATCGCGGGGCACCACGTGTGGCTCACGCTGCCGCACAAGAAGCGCAGCCAACCGATCGCGGCCACGGCGGAGTCGAACGGCGTCCGCGTCAACGAGGCCGCTTGGTTCGCGCTGCACAAGCGTGGAACACCGCAGGCCCTGCGGCTCTGCCTGGGCAACGCCGTCGACTGCGAACAGCTGGGCCACGGGTTCGACGTCGTGCGGCGTGCGATCGGCGTCAAGCCGAGCAGGTGGCGTTGAAGCGGATCACTCCTCGCGCGCTTCGACCCGCACGGTGTCGACGCGGACGCTCAGGGGGAGCTTCAAGCTGAAGAAGGCGTCGGGGTCGTCGAGTTCGGGCGCCTCGACGTGCGCGGACAGCGCCAGCTCGACCTCGTCGCCTGCTGCGTCGGTGTAGACGAGACGCTTCACCGTCGAGGCCTCGTCGTCGATCTCCAGGCGCAGCTTGCGGAGGTAGCGCTTCGTCGTCTCCCGGCGCGGCACGAGAGCGAGCGTCGTGACTCCCTCGGCACGCGTCGCGGAAGCGGTCACGAACCACTTCGCGAGCTGCACTCCATCGAATGAGAAACACGCGAGCAGCGCGTCCCACATGTCGTTCGCCTCGAACACGAAGCGTTCGGCGACACCCTCGGCGGGGCGATAGACCTGGTAGCTGCGAGCCTGAACGTGGATCCTCGTCGCGAGCGGCCGCTCGACCTCGAAGACCAGCGTCGCCGGTTCACGGCGGAACACGAGCCGCCCTTCCGCCACGAGCGGTTCGATGAGGAGCTCGGAGCGACGGGTCTGCACGTAGTGCGCCGCGAAGACGGGCACGTCGGCGTGCGCCTTCGCGAGGCGTGCGAAGAGCGCGCGGGCGAGCGCTTCGTCCTCGTCGTCGGAACTCGACGCAGCGCCGACGGGGCGCGGGAGCGCGCTCCAGGCGAGCGCGGCGAGAAGCAGCAGCGAGCGTCGTTCAAGCACCATCGCCGCAGTCTACGTCAACGCCGCCCAGGCCCGCGCGATCGTCGCCCCCAGCGCACGGAACTCGTCCGCGCGCGGCGAGCTCTGGCGCCACGCCAGACCGATCGTCCGGCCCGGACCGTCCGCCCCGAACGTCACCGTCGCGAGGCCGGGCGCCGCCGCCAGTTCGCGCTCGACCGCGAGCTCGGGCAAGAGCGTCAGGCCGAGACCCCCGACCACCATCTGGGTGATCGTGCCGAGGCTCGAGCCCCGGAAGCCCAGGGGCTCGCCACCGCCGGCGCGCTCGCACAGGGGCAAGGTCTGATCGCGCAAGCAGTGGCCCTCCTCGAGCAACAGCACGTCGCGGTCGCGCAGGTCCGCCAGCGTGAGCTCGTCGCGACCGGCCAACTCGTCGTCGCAGCGCACAGCGACGACGAACGGATCGGAGAACAGGCTTTCGGTCTCGAGCCCTCCGAGTTCGACGTCGACATCCACGAGCAAGACGTCCAGTTCACCCTCTTCCAACCGCGCCACCAGCCGCGCCGTGAGGTCCTCGCGCAGGTAGAGCGCGAGCTCCGGATGCGCGGCGTGTACGGCCGGTAGCACCTTCGGCAAGAGATACGGCCCGACCGTCGGAATGGCGCCGAGCCGCAGCGGTCCGTGCAACGGCGCTCCGAGCGAACGCGCCAGCTCACCGAGCGCGTCCGTCCCTCGTAGGATGTCCTGTGCGCCCGGCAAGAGCGCCGCGCCCGCCGCGGTCAAGCGCACCTGACGCTTGGCGCGTTCGAACAGCGGCACGCCGACGAGGGCCTCGAGCTGGGCGATCTGAGCCGACATCGCGGGCTGCGTCACGAAGCAGGCCTCGGCCGCCTCCCGAAAGTTCAGGAGGTCGGCCAGGGCGACGAAGTACTCGAGTTGACGCAGGGTGGGTCGTTGCACGGCAAACGTTCGAGACGGGGTCCGAAGCGGGACGTGACGCGCACCATCAAAGCGACTCGTGCCAAAAAACTCCACCGCGGACGACGCGGAGAGCGGAGGCGAGACCGAAGCGGCCCGGTCACTTGCGCTTGACGTTCGAGACCAGCCCGGGTTCCTTGCGGGCGTTGCGGTACTGCTTCATCGTGTGCTTGACGTCGGTGATCGTGTAGTACGCGTCGGGGTCGGTCTGGTCGATCATCTTCAAGAGCGAGGGCACCCGGCGCCGCTTCTCGACGACCAGCAGCACTCCGACGGGCTTCTCGTTGTTCATCCCCTCCAGCTCGATGACGTCGTAACCTTCGGTCCGCAAACGCCGCGCGAGCTCGACGCTCTTGTCCAGGGAGACGGCGCGCACGAGCTCGCTGCCGATCGCCAGCTTGTGCTCGAGCGAGACGCCGACGATGTTGCCGACCGCGAAGCCGCCCGCGTAGGCGACCGCGAGGTACCAGCTGTCGAGGTTCTGGATCACCTGGCTGACCGCCACGATCCAGATCAGGATCTCGACGAAGCCGAAGAGCGCCGCGATGTACTTGTGCCCGCGGAAGACGAAGATCGTCCGCAGCGTCCCGAGCGAGACGTCGAGCACACGGGCAAGAAAAACCGCGAAGACGAGGAGGACCGGGTTGTCGATGAACGGGAGCATGGGGGAGCGATCGGGCAGCCTGCCTGGAACGCCGCCCGAAGGAAAGGCTCAGGCCTTGCGCCGCGCGCGAGCGCGGCGCGCGGGAGCCAGGACCCGGCGACGGAAGTCGCGCACGTGCGACAGCCGCTCGAGCCAGGCGGAGGCGTCCGCTCGATCCGGGTCGACGGGGTTCGGCGCGCCGGCGTAGCCCGCCGGAATCTGGGAGACGAGCTCCGGCGGCGAGGTCGATTCGTCCAGGAAGTGGAACTCGTAGGCCGGCAAGAAGGCATCGGCCTCGACCGGGACGTGCAGGGCGCGGACACCGTAGGTCGTGAGCTCGGTCGTCAACGCCTGCGGCGGGTTGACCCAAACGTGCTTCGGCGAGGTCAGGAAGCGGTACTGGACGCGGCCGTTCACCGACAGGATCCGGAAGCGTTCGATGGGGCCTCCGTACATGCGACTCCTCGAGGTCGTCCGCTCGAGGGGCGCGCGTCCGAAGTCCGGCTCGAAGCCCGCCGCGATGACGAGCGAGTCCGGATCCCCGTAGCGGCGAAAGCGCGCGATCGGTCGCCCCGCATTCAGCCGCGCGGCCGCCGCCGCCCGTTCGCGCGGGCGCGAGAAGTCGGCGAAGGGTCGAATCCGGCCGGTCGGCGCCCGCCGCAGGACGAGCGCGATCGCCTCCTCGTCCCGCCGCGGCTTGCGCGCGCGGCTGACCCGATCGAAGGCCGCCTGCAGCTCGAAGGGCAGGTTCGTCGTGTCCTCGTCGCTGACCAGACCCCAGCCGTCGCTGTCGCGCTCCCAGGCCAGGTCGCCCTTCCCGATCCACTCGTCGTCCTCTTCGTGGATCCGGTGGCTCGCGACGCGCCA
>JAJDEW010000150.1 GCA_029259595.1 Planctomycetota bacterium
CACGGCCCCCTGGCGCGGGCGCCCCGGGTGCGCCGGGCTCTTCTCCATGTGGGTCGAACCGCAGGCGCGCGGTCGTGGCCTGGGTGGCCTGCTGGTCGACGCCGTCGTGGGGCACGCGCGTGACCAGGGACTGGAACGGATCGTGCTCGAGGTCACGGACGGCAACGAGGCCGCCGAGCGCCTCTATGCTGCGAAGGGGTTCGAGCGGACCGGCGTGACGGGCAGCCTGCCACCGCCGCGCAGCGCGATCCGCGAACACCAGCGCGAGCTCCTCCTGTGATCCGGGCCGAGGGGGGACGATGCCCGACTCGGTCCGATCTCGGCCCTCGCCGAACCTTCGTCAGCCCTCCCAGGCCCCTTGGGGTGGCTCCGACGGCAGGGCGCAGGGCCGGGCCGCTGAATTTCGATTCCCATGGCTTTCAGGCGCGGCGCACGTATGCTCGTAGTCCAGCGAACCGCATCTTGGCGGTCCGGGCGCACGACAGCAGATCCCCTTGGCCCTCGACGGGCCCTTGCAGGGACGGGGCGCCCCTCCATTCGATCGTGACCACCCTTCTGTTGCCAGGGTCCTGATCCAGCGTGGCCAACGCGGCATGTCCGCCGCCACGACGAGAGCCCTGACATCGACGCATCCCCCTCCTCGCCGCGCACGCGCGGCTTCGCATCCTTTCCCCTCGACCCCCGACTCCAGCGCGCCGTCCAAAAGGCCGGTTACGAAGCGCCTCGACCCGTTCAAAAGGAGACCATTCCGGCCGCCTTGCGGGGACAGGACGTTCTCGGGTTGGCGCCGACTGGAACCGGCAAGACGGCTGCCTTTGCGCTGCCGATCCTGCAACGCCTGCTCGAAGCAGGCGGTCCCGCGCCCAAGCCGCGCGTCCTGATCCTGGCTCCGACGCGCGAGCTCGTGATCCAGATCGAGCGCGAGTTCCAAGCCCTCGGTGAGAAGACCCCGGTGACCTCCGTGGTGGTCTTTGGTGGTGTTTCCGCCAGCAAGCAGATCAACGCCCTGCGTCGCAAGCCCGACATCATCGTGGCCTGTCCCGGGCGCCTGCTCGACCTGCACGGCCGCCGCGCCGTGGACCTCTCCGGCATCGAGGTCGCGGTCTTCGACGAGGCCGACCACATGTTCGACCTGGGCTTCTTGCCGAGCATCCGCCGCATCCTCGCGGCCCTGCCACGGCGTCGCCAAAACCTGTTCTTCTCGGCCACGATGCCGCGCGAGATCCGTCGGCTGACCGACGAGATCCTGCACCGGCCGCACGTGGTCGAGCTGCAACACTCGAGGCCGGCCGATACGATCGAGCACGCGCTCTATCCCGTGGCTGACATGCGCAAGCAGGACCTGCTCGAGCACCTGCTCGGGGAGGACGACTTCACCTCGGCGATCGTCTTTCTAAGGACGAAGGCCCGCGCCCGACGCCTGGCCGAGCGCCTGAGTCGAAGGGGTCACAACGCCATCGCGCTGCAAGGGAACATGTCCCAGGGACAGCGCGAGCGCGCCCTGCAGGGCTTTCGTGACGGACGCTACGACGTGCTCGTCGCGACCGACATCGCGGCCCGCGGGATCGACGTCGCCGGTGTGTCCCACGTCATCAACTTCGATCTGCCGCACACCTCGGATGCCTACACGCACCGGATCGGACGCACGGGCCGTTCGGAGTGCCAGGGCAAGGCCTGCTCGTTCGTGACGAGCGAGGACCGCGCCCAGGTCCGCACGATCGAGGCGCGCCTCGGCAAGCTGCCCCTCGTGCACGTCGAAGGCTTCGGCGGCGGCGAGCCCGCTGCGGAAGGACGAGGCGAGACGCGCAGCTATGGACGTAGCTCCGGAGGCGGTCGCAGCAACAACGCGCGCGGTGGCGGAGGGCCCCGACGCCCGACGGGCGGACGCAAGGCGGGCACCGGACGAGGCGCCGGCTCGGTCAAGGGCGCCGGCTCCGGACGCGGTGCGAGTGGCCGAGAAGCCGCCGGAACCGGTCGGGATACGAACCCGGGACGAGACACAGGCCCGGCGCGCGCCGCGAGCACCGGACCGCGGGCCGCGTTCGGCCAAGGCCTCGGCGCCGAACGCGACGGTGAGACCCGACGTGGCGCAGACAAGGGCGGATCGAAGGGATCCGCCAAGCGCAGCCAGCGGGGGAGCGGAGGCTCCTCCTCCACGGAACCAACCTCCGAACGACGTCGCAGCAGAAAGACGCGCGGTCTCGTTCGTTCTTGAACCCGAATCGAAGGAACGTGATTTCATGGCGAAACGCGGCAAGCCCCTGGGCAACAAGCGGCAGCGTGAACAGGCCAAGCGGCGCAAGAAGGCGGACAAGGAAGCGCGGCGCGCCCGCAAGGACAGTGGGGCCGACGGTGGGGCCGAAGGGGATCCGGAGCGGGATCCCGAGGCGGACCCGGACGGGGCTCCCGAAGCAAACGCGGAACGCCCCCCCGAGGATCCGGATCGTGTGCTCGGTTCGAGCGGGGACGGCGATGCCGACGATCCGCCCCGGGTGCCGGAAGACGGCTGAGAGCTCTGTCGGAGAGCGCGCGGATCCCGTTGGCTCGAACTCGTCCATCGGCTAGCTTCTCGCCCGAGCGGCTTCGCGCCGACCGATCCATGCGCACGACGTTCCGAGCTCTCCTTGTTGGCTGGTTCGTGTCGAGTGGTTGCACCGAGGTGCGCCAGCCGCCGCAGCGTCCGCTGAACCTGATCGTGATCTCGATCGACACCCTGCGCGCGGATCGCCTGGGTGTCTACGGCTCGCCGCGCGCGACGAGCCCGGCGATCGACGCCTTCGCGGCGCAGGCGGTCGTCTTCCGCCAGGCCGTGGCCGAGAGTTCCTGGACCCTGCCGAGTCACTTCACGCTGTTCTCGGGGCTCTATCCGCGCACGCACGGGATCCAGGAATCGAACGACCTGCCCTCGGACGAGGTGCGGCTACTGGCGGAGCTCCTGGAGGAGCAGGGCTACTTCACCTTCGCGCTGACCGACGGGGGTTGGCTCTCGCCCGAGCGCGGTTTCGCGCGCGGATTCAAGAGCTTCCAAACGGCGCCGCAGAAGCGGCCGCCTGGCCTCGGGCCGGCGGTGCGTCACGCGCGCCGTACCCTCGAGCGTCGGGGACCGGACGAGCCCTTCTTCCTCTTCCTCCACACCTACGACGTGCACTGTCCGTACGCGCCCCCGGAACCCTACCGGAGCATGTTCGCTACGCCGGAGAGTGCTGCGATCGAGGTCGAAGGCAAGTGCGGGACGCCGCACTTCAACCGCTTGATGCAGCTCGAACCGGAGGAGGCGCTGTACCTGTCGGAAGTCTACGACGGTGGCGTGCGTCAGGCGGATGACACCCTGGCCCCCTTCTTTCGCTTCCTCGAGGAAGAGGGTTTCCTGGAGAACACCGTCGTCGTCTTGACGTCCGATCACGGCGAGGAATTCTTCGAGCACGGCAAGATCGGGCACGACCGCACCCTTTACCGGGAGTCCCTGATGATCCCGCTCATCGTGCGTGCCCCCGGCTTCGTGGCCCGCACCGTCGCGGCCCCCGTGGGGTTGGTCGACGTCGTACCCACCCTGGGCGAGCTGCTGGGACTCGAGCCCCGGGCGGACTGGGAGGGGCGTTCGTTGGTGTCGGCGATGCGCGGGTCGGTCCCGGATTCGGCCGAGGGGGAGGTGCGCTTCTCGGAGATCGTGCGAGGGGCTTCCCTGGTGTCCTGGATGAGCGCCGAGGCGCACCTGATCCAGGACCGCGACACGGGCGAACTCCAGCTCTTCGACCTCGCGACCGACCCCCTGGAACAGACGAACCTGGCCGCGACCGACCCCGATCGTGCCCAACGGATGCTGGCGGGACTCGTCCGTTTCCAGGCGTCCTTGGAGGCGCGCGAGAAGGCCGTTCTCGAAGGCGGCGGATTGTCCGAGGAAAAGCTCGAAGAGCTTCGCAGACTGGGCTATCTGGGCGACTGAATTCGCGCCCAGCCGAAGTCGCAGAGCCCGCCGCTGGGCTGAAGGTTCGTTTCCCGCCTCCCCATTCCCACGCGCACGAAGTCTCACGCGCACGAAGCCACATGGCCCACCCGAGTCCGCCCGACAAGAAACAGATTCAGCTCGAGGAATTCGAGCGCGAGATCGTGGTCCGCCCGATCAAGATCGAGGACTACGACGAGCTCGTGGCGATGCAGGCGATTTGCTTTCCCGGCATGCAGACCTGGGGCCACGACCAGATCCAGAGTCAACTGCGGCTCTTCCCGGAGGGCCAACTCGCGGTCGAGTACGAGTCGAAGGTCGTGGCCTCGGCCTCGTCTCTGATCGTCGACTTTGGCGACTACTCGGATTGGCACGACTGGAAGGAGATCGCGGACGGCGGCTATATCCGCAACCACGATCCCGAGGGGGACACCCTCTACGGGATCGAGATCATGGTCCACCCGGACTATCGCGGGTTGAAGCTGGCGCGTCGTCTCTACGAAGCCCGGCGCGAGCTCGCGCGGCGCTTCAACCTGGCGCGGAGCATCGTGGGCGGGCGGATCCCGAACTACCACAAGTTCGCGGACGAGCTCAGCGCACGCGAATACGTCGAGCGCGTGCGCGACGGGCAGCTGTTCGACCCGGTCTTGACGACCCAGACGGCGAACGGTTTCGTGCTGAAGGAGCTGATCCCGAACTACTTCCCGAGCGACAAGGCCTCGTGCGGTTACGCCACCTTCCTCGAGTGGACGAACCTCGACTACGTCTCGGATCCGCGTCGCCGCTACCTACGCGTGCACAACGTCCGGATCGCCGCGGTGCAGTACCTGATGCGCACCATCGCGAGCATGGACGAGTTCGAGGCCCAGTGTGAGTTCTTCATCGACGCTGCCTCCGACTACAAGAGCGACTTCGTCGTCTTCCCCGAGCTGATGAGCACTCAGATGCTCTCGTTCATGGAGGAAAAGACGCGTCCGCAAGTGGCCGCACGCAAGCTGGCCGAACTCACCCCGCGCTACCTCGATTTCTTCACGGGGATGGCGATCAAGTACAACGTGAACATCATCGGTGGGTCGCAGTTCGTCATCGAGGGGGAGCATCTGCGCAACTGTTCGTACCTCTTCCACCGCGACGGGGGGATCGACCGCCAGTACAAGATCCACATCACCCCGGCCGAGCGGCGTTGGTGGGGCGTGACGCCCGGTGACATGGTCGAGGTCTTCGAGACGGATCGCGGCAGGGTCTCGATCCAGATCTGCTATGACATCGAGTTCCCCGAGCTGGCCCGCATTGCGGCCGCGAAGGGCGCCCAGATCATCTTCGTGCCGTTCAACACCAACGATCGCGACGGCTACCTGCGTATCCGCACCTGTGCGCAGGCGCGCTGCATCGAGAACCACGTCTATGCGGTGATCTCGGGCTGCACCGGCAACCTGCCCTTCGTCGACAACGCGGACGTGCACTATGCGCAATCGGGCATCTATACGCCGGCCGACGTACCCTTCGCGCGTGACGGGGTGGCGGCGGAGTGTACGCCGAACATCGAGACGCTGGTCGTGCGCGACGTCGACATCGAGCAGTTGCGTCGCCATCGCCTGCGGGGGACGGTCCAGAACTGGAACGACCGCCGCACCGATCTGTACCACGTGAACTACGCCGTACCGGACGGCGAGCCCTTCCAGGCTTGATCGTCGGCCGTCGGCTCAATCGCGCCGGTACATCTCGCCCAAGAAGGCGAATCCGGCCAGATCGGTCGTGAGGTCTCCGATGGCATCGCGCTCCAGCACGAGCTGGAAGCGCTTGCCGCTGGGGAGGTCGAAGTACGGGCAGTCCGGCCCGGTGTGCAGCACGCCGTTGGCGATGTCGTCCGCGAGACTCCAGGAAACCCCGGCGGTGTTCAGCCACTCGTAGTTGCCCCCGACGGAACGCACGTCGCCGATGTGCCAACCATTCAAGAAGGGCAGCCGTCGGTAGGTGCCCATTACGTCCGCCGGAGTCAGTTGATCCCAAGGCGCGTCCGCGGTCGCATAGCGCAGCTTCACGTGCAGCGGCGGAGAGCCGAAGCGCAGCCGCCTCACCAGGGACTCGTGGTAGTAGTCGGGCTCGTACCTGCCCACGAAGTCGCTCGGCCAGGTGGACGGGTCGAACCACTGATGGCTCGTGACCTCGAGTCCGAACTCCGGGTAGATCCGGTACAGGTGGTGGAAGAACTCGTGCTGGAGCCACTGGGGCAGGTACGCCTTGCGCTCGAGGGCGGTGTAGGGCCCGGCCCCGAGGTGCGGCGGCTTGCGGACCAGCCAGCGGTCGTCGATCAGAAACAAGGGCGACTGAAGGTCCGGCCCGAGCCCCATGCCGCCGGTGATGAACTCGGCCGTCGTGAAGGCCGGATACTGCTCCGGAACGTGGGAGGGATAGACCAACCACCACCAATCCGTCGCCGCGAGTTCGTCGGCGTCGACATGGGGCCAGACGTCGGCGGGCTCGAGGAGCGAGGCGATCCAGCGGCCGCCGCTGACGGTGGCCTGCACCGCCAGGTCGACGTCCGGCAGCTCGAGCACGTTCGTCACGACGCCGAGGCGCCCCTCGGTCATGACATAGACGTACTCCTTGAAGAGCGCAAGCGACTCGTGGATGGCGGCCCGACCGTTCGCGAGGACGCGCGGATCGAGCTCGTGCGTGACAGGCACGCCACCGCCCGCGACGAGCTCGGCCACGTTGCGCGGCTCGATCCCGTGCGATTGCCCGACGACGACCACGGTGAGGCGCACGCTGCGCGGAGCCGGCCCGGCGCCCGGATTCACGAGACGCCAGTTCGTCATGTGGTCCAACATCCGCAGGGCGTAGTAGCACGTCGGCGAGCCCATGTTCAGGCCGAAAGGCTGCGTCGGCAGGGCGCCCCAGCTCGGATCGCCCAGCGGATAGTCCGCCCACAGCGCGTCCAGCGCGCTACGGGCTCCCAGATGGTCGCCGGCCTCCGCGGCCGCGCTGACGGAGACGAAGGTCTCCAGGGCGCGCACGACCTGCGGCGGGAAGTTGTCGAGCCCGTAGGGCGCCAGCAAGCGGTAGGCCGGATCGAGCGCCGCCGGCTGCTGGCGCTGGGGCGTCGTGTGCGGACGCGTGGACTGTGCACCGAAGCTCGGGGCTGAAGCGAGGAGCCCGAGAAGGGCGAGTGCGAGCGAAGCGCTGAGGCGTTGCATTGGCGGGGCCGGGTCGTTCGGAGGCTTCGTGACGTGCGGATTCAGAAGGAAGGCGCGTCCGCGGTCGGTCCGTAGGTCGAGGGCACGGCAACGTCGAGGAGGCGCAGATAGACCGTGAGTTGGCCACGGTGATGAGCGAGGTGGTGGACCTGGATCTCGCGCAGGACGTCGCCGCGCGGCTTCTGCAGCACGATCTTGTCGCCGTGCCGCATGGTCCACGTCGCGCTCATGAAGGCGTCGTCGCGCCCCGCGAGCCCCGGGCGCAGGAGCTTCGCGTTGTCTTCGAAGGTCGTGAGCAACTCGGCCCTCGTGGCAGGTAGGAACGGGCGATAGCCCTCGAGCTGCGCGAAGTCCATCTCGTCCTCCATGAGGGAAGCGATCCACAACGGCATCTCCGCCAGGTGTCCGGCGAGGGCTCCGAGAGTCAGGGATTTCGGGTGGGGCTGCCAGTCGAAGCGGTCCGCGGGGACCGCTTCGAGCATGACACGGGTCAGGGGAACCTCGGCTTCGAGGGCGGAAAGCAGCCAGTCGCTGATGAGCATGGGTTTCGATCCGTGGGCAGGGAGGCGGCACCCGAGGATCGCCGGGACGGCTCCAGAGGGCAAGTCCTCCGGTCGCTTCGAGACGTGCTGACTGGTTCGATGGGTTCCTGAGTGCGGTGCCACGGGCGGAAGGACGACAAAGACATGTCGCAAATTCTCGAATCACCCTGCTCGGGCAGGGGAATCCGCGGCCTCGGCCAAGTGTTCTTGCACCCGGGGCGCTCGTTTCTTGGTTCGCTCCACGTCGGTTCGTGCCCCGAGGGGAGTCCTCGGCCATACTCCGGTGTATGGCGAGGGACGCGAGCTCGGGCGGCCAGTCGTGGATGCGGTTCCTCTTCACGCTCGAGGGCCGGGTCGACCGCAGGACGTATGCCGCGCTCGGCTTCGGCCTGATGGCGCTGAAATACCTGATCGACGCCTCCGTGATCCGCTACGCCACGGGTGTGACGTGGACGCCGTTCGACTATCTGGCGCCGATGCTCTGGGCGCGCGAGCACGAGCTCGCGGAGACCAGCGCCGCCTTGGACCTCATGCTGGTCATCTGGACGCTACCGTTCCTGTGGATCGGTGTCGCCCTGACGACGCGCCGCGCGTTCGACGCGGGCATTTCGTCCTGGTCCGTGCTGCTGTTCTTCCTGCCCCTGGTGAACTACGCCTGGATGCTCCTGCTGTGCACGTTTCCGAGCACCGCCGTATCCACTGCCGCGGCACCGCGCGTGGACTCCGACGAACTGCGCGTGCGAACCGCGTTGGTCGCGGCCGGAGTCAGTGTCCTCGTGTGTTCCGCCCTCGTGGCGATTTGCACGCTCGTTCTGCACAGCTACGGCTGGACCGTGCTGGCGGGGACCCCGGTCGTGCTAGGCCTCCTCACGGGCTACCTCTACAACCGCAAGGAGTACGCTTCGCTGGGGCACACCTTGGGTGTCGTCTTCTGCACGCTCTTCATGGCGGCCGGGTCGCTCTTGCTGTTCGCGGTCGAGGGTGTCCTCTGCATCCTGATGGCGGCGCCGATCGCCGCGGTGCTGGCCTGCCTCGGGGCGGTGCTCGGTCGCGGACTGGCCTGGCGTCGCGAACGGGCCGCACCCGCCACGTTCGGCCTGCTCGCCCTTCCGTTCCTGGCCGTGGCCGAGGCGCGCGTGCTCGAGCCCGCGCACTACCGCGTGACGACCGCGCACGAGATCCAGGCCGACCCCGCGCTGGTCTGGAAGCACGTCGTGAGCTTCAGCGAGCTGCCGCCCCCGCACTGGTTGCCGTTTCGTCTCGGGATCGCCTATCCGCTCCGCGCGCGCATCGACGGGGCGGGCGTCGGCGCCATCCGCCACTGCGAGTTCTCGACCGGGGCCTTCGTCGAACCGATCACGGTCTGGGACGAGCCCGAGCGGCTGGCCTTCGACGTCGTCGCACAGCCCGCGCCGATGCGCGAGCTCTCGCCCTACGGGATCGAGCCGCCGCACCTTGACCACTTCATCAAGAGCCGACGCGGCGAGTTTCTCCTCCAGCGCACGCCTGCCGGCGGCACACGGCTCGTCGGTTCGACCTGGTACGAGCTCGAGATCCGTCCGGAGGCCTGGTTCCGGTTGTGGGCCGACGGCTTCATCCACGGCATTCACGAGCGCGTGCTCGCCCACATCGGAGAGCTGGCGGAGCAGGATGCGCAAGCGAGCTTCCCGAGCGCGAGCGTGCCTGTCGGCGAGCCGACCCCGCGTTCACGCTGAGGCCGGATCGGAGCCGAAGCGCGGGGTGCATGGCCGACCTGGCCTGGCGCCGCCCTTTTGCCTCGCTCCGAGGTCTCATTCCGCCCCGCGCTCGTTATCTTGTTCGCCCTCATGAGCGTCAGCTGCGGAATCGTCGGCTTGCCCAACGTCGGCAAGAGCACCCTCTTCAATGCCATCACGGCGGCCGGGGCCCAGGCCGGGAACTTCCCGTTCTGCACCATCGACCCCAACGTGGCCGTGGCCCCGGTGCCGGACCCGCACCTCGAGCTGATCCGCCAGCACATCGAGAGCAAGGAGATCATCCCTGCCTCGGTCAAGGTGGTCGACATCGCCGGCTTGATCGCGGGAGCTTCGACCGGTGAGGGGCTCGGGAACAAGTTCCTGGCGAACATCCGCGAGACCGACGCGATCATGCAGGTCGTGCGCTGCTTCGAAGGCGGCCAGGTCGTGCGCGAGGATCCGGTCGATCCGATCGCGGATATCGAGGTGATCGAGCTCGAGCTGGCCTTGGCGGACTCCGAGACGCTGAACAAGGCCATCGACCGCGTCGCCAAGAAGGCGCGCACCGGGGACAAGGACGCCGTCTTCGAGCAGCAGACTTTCGAACGCGCGCGCGATCGCATCGACGAGGGCGTCTCGCTGCGTACCGTCGACTACACGCCCAAGGAGCGGGCCGCGCTACGGCCCTTGTGCCTGCTGTCGATGAAGCGCGTCCTGTTCGTCGCCAACGTTTCCGTCGACGACCTCGACGGTACCTCCGAGCTGCCGCAGCGCGTCGCGCAGCGGGCGCGGGAGACCGGTTCCGAGTGGCTGCCGATCTGCGCCGACGTCGAGTCCGAACTGCGCGAGATGGATCCGGCCGACTGCACCGAGTTCATGGCCGACCTGGGCGTGACCGAGTCGGGGCTCTCGCGGCTCGTGAACTCCGTCTACAAGCTGCTGGGGCTGCAGACGTACTACACCGCCGGGCCCAAGGAGATCCGGGCCTGGACGATCCACGCTGGCGACCTCGCGCCGACCGCGGCCGGCGTCATCCACACCGACTTCGAAAAGGCCTTCATCCGGGCCGAGGTCTACAGCGTGGCGGATCTCGTCGAGCACGGTTCGGAAGCCGCGATCCGCGCAGCCGGCAAGCTGCGCACCGAGGGTCGCGACTACGTCATGCGACCCAACGACGTGTGCCACTTCCTGATCGGGAAGTAGACCGTCGCGGGTCCCTTCTCGCTGAGCTAGCAGCCTGATGGAAACGTGCTTCGGATGCGATGCACGTGACCGGGAGGCCCGGCGGGTGCGCGAGAACGCAGGCGAAGCGGTCGATTCGGCGAGGCTTGCGTGTGCCGGCCGGGCTTTCCGGACGCGTGCAGCGCGCCGAATGACTTTTTTATCAGGCTGCTAGCGCCGGACCCAGGTGTACGAGCGCCGCGCTTGCCAGGATCCGTCGGGCTGGATGTCGAAGGACGCGCTCAGGAGATCACCGTTCTCGAGCTGCCGGCTCTCGTGGCCGACACGGTAGGTGGTTTGTTGGGGCGTATGGAAGGTCTGGTCGCTCTTCGTGTGCCCCGTGTCGATGTGATTCAGGCTGCCTTCGGCGTAGGTGCCGTCGGCCCCGAACTGCAACAGGACCGGTCGACCCTCGCCGGGATGCCACAGGGTCCGAAACTCCCACACGGTAGCGATCGTCTCGCCGTCGCGTAGCGCGGACATGCGGCCCACCGCGGTCTTCTCGCCGAGGCCCCACTCCCAGTCCATGGCGTAGGCATCGTAGGGTTCGGTCGCGCTCTGGTAGTTGTCGTTGAAGGTGATCCAACGGCCTCCCTCGTCCGTCAAGAAGCGCAGGTGCTCGAGGAACCAGCCCGGAGGCTTCGACGCAGCGCTCAGCAGCGCACAGCCGTTGCGCTGGTCGAAGGTCACCGTGAGGTCCTTCAAGAGGCCGCAACCGATCAGCGGCTTGCCGAAGATCTCGCTGAACTCCGCTTGCACGCCTCGGTATTCCCGGCCGGCCAGTACGAGCACGTCCTCGATCTCGGCGCCCAGGATCTCCGCCTCGCTGTAGACCGTCCGGGCGCGACCGACGCTCACCGGCGCGCGCACCAACTTCAAGCGCTCCAGAAAGGACGTGTTCAGGAGCAGGCTCGAGGCGGAGCCGGTGTCGACGCCCACGACCAGCTCGTGCGCGCCGATGCGAAGCTTCAAGTCGGGGCGCTCGCGCAGGGCCGCGTTGGCGACCACCCCCGGACCGATCAACGGCAGGTCGCCACGGCTCAGCACGATCCGCTCGTTCGCAAAGTCGATCTCGAGCAGGAGCTCGCGAAACAGGGGGTAGCCGAGCAAGCCGTCGATCGGTGCGCCCGAGGCCGTGTGCACGAAGGAATAGTCGTCGACCAGCGCCTGCACGTCCTGGAACACGACCCCGCCGACGCGCAGCTCCGGGAGCCGTACGAGGTCGAGTTCACGGGTCGTTCCCGATCCGTCTCCGTTCGTGGTGCTCCCGATCGTCTCGAGTCCCAAGCGTCGCGCTACCCTACGATCGATGCAGGCCGGAACGAGCGCGTACGTGTCCAGCTGGAAGGCATGCGTCTCGTCCGCGCCCAGGAAGACGTCGAGCGCGATGTGTCCCGTCGAACCGTCGAACGGGATCTCGACCCGGGAGGTCGGAAGTTCCTGGAGCGCGGCTGGAACCGGCGCGCTGGCAAGCAGCACGGCGAGAGCGAGGCGTCGAGTCGTCATGAATCCATCCTGGAGGTGGAGGCTCTCGCGAACCTCTGCGGGACTCTCGTGTTCCGATTCTCCGCGGTCCGAGCATCCAGCGCCCCGTCCGCATCCGTCTTTTACCGCGCTTCGACGGTGCCCTTGCGTTCGGCGGCCCGCCGCCCGAGCGAGGAGAGGACGCCTCTGCGAAGCAAGATCGAGCCCTGGGGGAGCGCAATCAGCGTTCGCTGTCGGTCGCGTAGGACCAGGCACCGCTCGGGTGCAAGCGCAAGACGCCCTGGGCGGGGACGGGGTGGGGATCGCTCCAAAAGGGATCAGGGTAGGCGCGCCACAGGGTCTGGCGGAGGGCGGGATCCGTTGCGTTCCAGCGTGAGCGAGCGCGTCCCGCGACGAGGACGAGCTCGAAGTCCGGGCCGACGATGCGACGCTCCGTCGCGTCGAGCGGGAGACGCAGGGGAGCTTGCAGATCGTCGCCGGAAAGGAGGATCGTCTCTCCCGCACGGCGCAACTCGAGCAGGGCTCCGCGCTCGACCAAGGCGCGACGCGGACGCTTCTTCGAGGTGGGGATCGCGCGGGGGCCCTGTCGACGAGTCCGCGTCGGCGCCGGGTCAGGGACGGATTCTTCGAGGACGAGCGGCGGGGCTGCTTCGTCGGCCGAGCTCGTGAGTGCGTCGAGGCGCGCCCGCAGACGGGCCGCAGGCTGGGACCAACCGGCGCGCTCGCTGGCCGCGACCACGGTGCCGAACAGGGCCTGCAATTCGTCGGCCGCGATGGCGGCCTGCGCCGTCTCGAGCTGGGCCAGCAGGGGTTCGAAGGCTGCCGCATCGCCGCGCGTCGCGCAGAGTGTCGCCCGCAGTCCCTTCGACCACAGGATGTGAGCGGGAAGTGTCGGCGCTTCCTCGTCGAGGCGCGCGAGCCAGGCCTCCGCGCGCTCGACCGCGCCGCGTGCGAGGGCCGCGCGTACCGCTTCGATCAGGAGTTCGATGCGAACGACGGGACCGTTCGCATCGACCTCCGAGACGGCTGCCTGGACCGCCGCCAGAACGTCCTGTGACCGGTCGCGACGAGCCATTCGATGCAGGAGCCGTGCGGGCGAGAGGAAGCCGGCCATGGACGAGCCCGCGCACGTGCGGACGGCGTCCCAGGACGCTGCGGAAAACGGTGCAGCGGGGACCGCCTCGGCCTCCAGCAGAGTCAAGCTGCGGTCCAGCTCGAGGGCCAGCGTCGGGAGCGGAAACCAGGCGCGGCCGACGAGCGCCGAGGCCCAGGTCGTGGCCTGCAACTCGAAGGCCGCGCCGGGATCGCCCGCTTCTCGTAGGGCCACCGCGCGGTTGTTGCGCGTCCAGAGCACGCCGTGCTGGTCGCCGATCGCGACGCGCTCGGCTTCGGTTGCGCGGAAGAGGGCGTCGGCCGCTGCGGCCTCGCCGCGCAGCGCGAGGAGGGTCGCGTGGTCGTGCAGGACCTGGGCTGCCTTGGGTGCGTCCAGCTCGGCTTGCAAGAGCTCTCGACAGCGCTCGAGCACCCGGCTCGCCGTCTCGGTCGGCTCTCCGTTGACGAGGCGTCGCAGGAGGCGCTTGTACGCGGCCACCACCTGAGGGGCGTGCGTGGTGTCCAGACCGATCAAGCTGACGATGTCGCCCAAGGCCTCGACGGCGGCCTCCGGTCCCGCGCCTTGCAGCGCGCGCTCGAAGGCCGTCTCGCGGTTGCGCAGGAAGGTCTTGAACTGGCCAATCGGGATGTGATTGAGCTCCGCGCTGGGCGGGCGCGGCAGGTCGACGCCGAAGCTCGCGAGCGGGCTCGGGTCGACTTGCATCGGACCGAACGGGTTCTCGCCGCGCAGACGGGGGTCACCGGTCGCGGCCAGGTGTTCGCGGAGCGTCGTGCGCAGCTTCGCGAGCGTTTCCGCCCAGCCCGGATCGCCGGCCAGGTTCTCGAGCTGCCAGGGGTCGGTGTCGAGGTCGTAGAGCTCCTCTTCCGGGCGCACACCGAAGCTGGCCGCGACGCAGCGGTCGTAGCCCGGTGCGTTGTAGTAGGCCTGCATCGAAGGAAGCGCACCCATCGGAAAGGGGCGCTCGTGCTCGATGTTCCAGAGGTAGAGCATGGACTCCGTGCGCAAGGCCCGGGTCGGGTAGTCGTTCTCCAAGGCCGTCACGACCCAAGCGGGTCGTGCATCCTCCGTCGGCGCGGGCCCCGCACCGAGCAAGGAGAGGAGGCTGCGCCCTGTCATGTCCGTCGGGGCTGCGACCCCCGCGATTTCCAGGAAGGTCGGCGCGAAGTCGATCAGGTTGACCGGAGTCGAGAGCCTCTGCCCGGCCGGGATCCGCGCCGGCCACGAGACCGCCAGCGGCACGCGCGTACCGAGGTCGTAGAGGTTCCCCTTGCCGCGCACGACCGCGATTCCGTTGTCACTGGTCACCACGACGAACGTGTTGTCCAGCTCACCGCGCTCCGCGAGCAGCGCGAGCATGCGCGCGAGCTGCGCGTCGCCGTACTCGATCTCGAGGTAGTAGTCGAGCAGGTCGGCGCGCACGCTCGTGTCATCGGGCAAGGGCGGGAAGGGCACGACGTCCTCGAGCTTCTTGCCGGCGGCGAGGCCCGAGTTGCCCGTGTAGGGCCGGTGAGGTTGGACGGTTCCACACCAGAAGAAGAAGGGGGCGCCCTCCGGCCGCTCCTTCAGGAAGGCGTCGAAGTTCGCCGTGTAGTCCAGGCTGAAGATCGGATGTCCGTCTCGACGCGGCTCGACGTAACGCGTGTTGTAAGGCTTGGACAAGGGCACGCGCTCCTTCCAGCCGCCGTCTTCGAGGTTACCGGGCCCCCAACCCTTGCCCGTCCAGCCGACGAAATAGCCGGCGTCCTCGAGCAGGAGCGGAAAGACGGCGAACTCCGCCGGCAGCGAGCTCCCGAACTGACCTCCCTCGCGCAGGCGCCAGATGTCCTGACCTGTGAGGATCGCGGAACGCGAGGGGGTGCAGGAAGGCGCCGGGGCGAAGGCCTGTTCGAACAAGGCTCCGCGGGCCGCGACCTGATCGAAGGCCGGCGTCTCGACGCCGACGTCGCCATAGGCGCTCACGTGCAGCCAGGCTTGGTCGTCCGTCAGGAAGAAGAGGATGTTCGGCCGCGGGTCCGCGGGCCGGTGCGCTGCGGGCAGGGAGAGCCCGAGGGCCAGGAGGGGTGCGAGGAAAGCGAGGCGCATAGCCTGGAAGTATAGGCTCGGACAGGCCGCGCCGAAGCGGCTCGACGGGAACGTCGGCAGCGGTTCCCCGAGGACCCTGCGGTCCGGGCCAGACGGTGCGCCCCTGGCGCGAGCGGCGTCACGCGCCCTCGTCTGCCCTCGTCCCCGTTTCTTCCAGCGCTTCTTGCGCGCGACTCCGGCGATGAAAGAGCACGTAGACGGCGGGGATCAGGACGAGCGTGATGAGCGTCGACGCCGTCAGCCCACCGACGACGGTACGGGCCAGAGGAGCTTGGGCGTCCGCACCCTCTCCGACTCCGAAGGCCAGTGGAACGAGCGCGAGCACGGTCGTCGCCGTCGTCATCAGGATGGGCCGCAGGCGTCGACGTCCGGCTTCGGCCACGGCGTCCTGGACGGTTGCGCCTTCGCGCACGAGTCGCCCGGCCTGGTCGACGAGCAGGATCGCGTTGTTGACCACGATGCCGCCCAGCATGATGCAGCCGATCCAGGTCTGGACGTTGAAGGTCGTGTCGCTGAGGAAGAGCGTGACGAACACTCCGATGGCCGCGAAGGGGACCGAAAACATCACGATCAAGGGGTCGCGCAGGGACTCGTACTGACACGCCAGGACCATGTAGACCAGTGCCAGGGCCAGCGCGAAGGACACCACGAGTTCACGGAAGGCTTCCTCTTGCTCTTCGACGCTGCCTGCCACGACCAGCTCGTGTCCGGCCGGGCGCGGCAGTTCATCGAGGCCGGCTTGCACCTCGCGCGCGACGGAACCGAGGTCGCGGCCGGTCACCCCGGCGCGCACGGTGACGAGCCTCTGTTGGTTGCGGCGCTCGATGATGAGGGGACCGCGCGTAGGATCGGCCGTGACCAGGTTGCGCAAGGCGACAGGCTCGCCCGAGGGGGTGCTGAGGGTCAGGTCGAGAACCTCGTCGATCGAGCGCTTCTCGGCCTCGGCGAGTTGTACGAGGATGCGGTACGAGTTGCCGCCCGCCCGGTATTCGCCAGCGCGCGAACCGGCGAAGGCGGTTTCGAGCGCATCGGTCACGTCGCGGATGCTGAGCCCCACATCGGCGATCTTCTCGCGATCGACGTGGATCTCCTGCTGAGGAACGCCGGCGTCGCGGCTGACCTCGACGTCGGTGATCCCGGGGACGTCCCGAACGACGCCTTCGGCCAAGAGCGCCAGCGAACCGAGGGTCTCCAGGTCGTAGCCGCGGACCTCGACCTCGAGACCCTCCTCGCTGCCCAGAACGCGTTCGAGCAGGAACTGGCCCTGGGGTGCGCGCGTGCGAATCTCCATGCCCGGGATCGTGCCGGCCAGGCGTGCACGCAGGTCGTCGGCGATGGCGACGTTCGAGCGCGAGCGCCGCGAAGCGGGTTCGAGGGTCAATCGGATCTCGCCGCTCGAGGCCGCACCGGCGTTGCGCCCGCTGGCGCCCACGGTCACGACCGATGAGACCGTCTCGGGCACGGCCGGCAGCACGATCTCCTCCATGCGGCGCGTCTGTCGGTCGACGAGGTCGAGGCGCGTGCCGATCTCCATCTTGCCGGTCACCTGCACCTCGCCCTCGTCGCTCGGTGGGAGGTACTCCGTCCCGATGAACGGCACCAGGAAGACGCTGCTTCCAAGGAGCACGACGGCGCAGACGATCGTCAGCCAGGGGCGCCCGATCACCGCCGTGAGCAGCTCGCCGTAGGCGTCGTTCAGCGCGCGGAAGCCCGCTTCGGCCATGCGCGCCAGGCGACCGCCGCCGGCAGAGCCGGCCCGGGCGTCGAGCAGCCGCGAGGCGAGCATCGGCACGAGGCTGAGGGCCACGAGCAGCGAACAGGCCAGCGAGAAGACGATGACGTAGGCCAGCTCCTGGAACAGCACGCCGGAAACGCCGCGGACGTAGGCCAGGGGCAGGAAGATGACGAGGGTCGTGATCGTGCTGGCGATGATCGCCGTGGCCACTTCCCCGGCGCCGCGGACCGCGGCCTCGCGGACCGGTTCGTGCTCCTCGGCGCGCCGCCGGAAGACGTTCTCGAGGACGACGACCGAGCTGTCGACCATCATCCCGACGCCGAGCGCCAGCCCACCCAGCGTCATGAGGTTGAGCGTGAAGCCGCCGAAGTAGATCAACGCGAAGGTCCCGACGACCGAGATCGGGATCGCCAGCGAGATGACGAGCGTGCTGCGCAGGTTGCGCAGGAAGAACAACAGGACCAGGACGGCCAGGCCGCTCCCGTACAGGACCGAGCGCGCGACGTTCGTGATCGAGCGCTCGATGAAGTTGCCCTGATTCGAGACGGGGACGATCCGGATCTGCGGGTAGGCCTCGTTGACGACGTCGATCTGCGCGAGGATGTTGCGCGCGACTTCGACGGTGTTGGCGTCGGCCTGCTTGCGGATCGCCACACGGATCCCGCGCTCGCCGTCCACGCGCACGAGTCGCGTCAGCTTCTCGTAGGTGTCGTGGACCTCCGCGACCTGGCGTAGGGTGACTGCGGCCCCGGCTTGTTCCAGAAGGACCGTGTTGCGGATCTGCTCGAGGTCGACGTACTCGGCCGGTGCGCGCAGCGTCACCTCGTAGCGACCCTCCTCGAGCTTGCCGGCGGGGCGGTCCAGGTTGGCGTCGCGCAGCGCGTCGAGCACGCGGTCGAGGGGGATGCCGAGCGCGTTGACCCGGCCCGGGTCGAGCTCGATGCGCACCTCGCGCGTGTAGCCGCCCCAGACGTCGACCTGGGCGACGCCGGGGACGCGCGCGAAGCGGTAGCGCACCTGATCTTCGACCAGCTCGGTCAGGGCGACAGGGTCCAGGCGACTGGAGATGCCAAGGATGACGACCGGGAAGCTCGCCACGTCGAACTTCGACACGCGCGGGCGCACGACCTCCTCGGGCAACTCGCTGAGCTCGGCCTCGATCTGGCCCTGCAGCTCGATCGCGGCCGCGTCGAGATCCGTGCCCCAGGCAAAGCGCACACTCAGCGTACTGCGGCCCTCGGAGGATTCCGACGTGATCTCCTCGACGCCGGGAACCGTGGCGACGATCTCTTCGAGGATCTGCGTGACGAGCCGCTCGATCACCTCGGGGCTGGCGCCCTCGTATTCGGTGCGGACCGTGACGGTCGGGAGCTCGACGTCGGGCAGGAGGTCGATCCGCAGGCGATCGAGCGAGACGATCCCGAGGACCACGATCATGAGCGTGACCATGGTCGTGAAGACCGGCCGACGCACGCTCGCGAGCGGCAGGTTCATCGCTCGTCGTCGATGACGGAGACGCGGCTGCCGTCGTCGCACAGCTCCTGTCCGAGGGTGACGACGTGTCCGGTGAGGCCCTCGGCGAAGACCTGGACGCGGGCACCCTCGCGGATGCCGAGCTCGACGGGCCGCCAGCTCACGAAGGGCTCGCCGGTGTCGTCGAGCGAGAAGACGCCGGTGTGACCACCGCGCTCGGCGATGGCGTCGAAGGGGACCGAGACAGCGTCCGCGGCGTGCTCGAGCTCGAGGACGGCGCGGACGAACATGCCGGGCTTCAGGGCCTCGTCGGGATTGTCGACGATGAGCTCGATGCGGGCCTGGCGGGTCGAGCGTCGGAAGATCGGGGCAATGCGCACGATCTCGCCGTCGAACACGCGCTCGGGATAGGCGTCGGTCGAGATCGAAGCGCGTTGGCCGATACGCAGGCGGGCGTAATCGCGCTCGGGAACGAAGACGACGGCGACGATCGGATCGAGTTCGACGATGGAGAGCAGCGCTCCGTTGGGGGAGACGGTGCCGCCCTCGTCGATGAAGCGCTCGGCGACGACCCGCTTGTCGTCGCCACCGGTCCAGTCGGCGGTGACGCGGGCGTAGCCCGAGCGGATGCGCGCTCCCTCGAGCGCGGCTTCCGCGCGCGCGACGTTCGCATCGGTCACCTGGACGTGGGCCCGGCTCGCGAGCTCCTCGGAGCGCGCAGCATCCAGCTGGGAATCGGAGGTGACGCCCTCCTCGCGCAGGGTCTTTGCGCGCTGCAGCGCGCGCTCCGCGATCTCGAGTGCGCTCCTTGCTTCGGCTTGACTGGCGTGTGCCACGGCGAGCGAGGCTTCGGCCTCGCGCACGGCCTGGACGAGCTCGTCGTCGTCGAGCCAGGCGACGATCTGGCCGCGCTCCACGATGTCGCCCAGGTCGACCTCGAGGCGTTGGAGACGTCCGGCGACCTTGGGCGCGGCGATCAGTTCCTGGGCCGCCTCGAGCGTCCCGCTGAAGGTGCGACGCAGGGTGATCCTGCCGCGGTCGGCCGTGCCGACTTGGACGGGAACCGGAATCCGCTCACCGGTGGCGCGGACACCGCCATCGGAGAGTTCGGAGAGCCGCAGCTGAATCGCTTGGCCCAGGGCCCCGGCGCCGACGGCGAGGACCAGGAAGAGGAAGAATCGTTTCAAGGGTGGAGAGAGGGTGCCCAGACGATACCCCGCGCGGCCGGAGGATGGGAGGGGCCGGGGCCGTGCATCGGGCGCCGCGGGGGTGGGCTGCCCGGGTCGGCGGAGCCCGTCCTTCATTTCCGCAGCTAGCCCTCATCCTTTGGCGTGATCTGGCCGATCGCCATCGGATCCACCGCTTGAGGACTTGCCATGCCCGACGCGTCCGAAACGTCTGTCCCTCGTAAGAAATTTCTGGTGAGCGCACCCCTTCAGGTGTCGGTCGCCCTGTCCGTGCTGGGCACCGTGGTCTTGTTCACCGGTGTCTATGCGGTGGCGATCTTGCTCGTGGGTTCCGACGGCTCGAGCTGGGACGACCTCTCGAGCCAGGCGGCCACCCGATTGGGCATGCTCGTGACCGGCGTCTACTTCCTGCTGGTGCTCCTGGCGGTGTTCGTCGTGGCGATCCGCAGCACGCATCGGATCGCGGGCCCACTCGGCGTGATCGAGGCTGCCGCTCGGGGCATGCTGGAAGGTGACTTGGAACAGCGGCTCGAGCTGCGCGACCGGGATCACCTGAAGTCCTTGGCCGAGGCCATGACCGAGATCCGCAAGCGCTGGCAGACCGAGCGGGAGGCGCGCCGCGACTATCACGTCCGTTTCCGACAGGCCCTCGAGGAAGGCGACCTCGGAAAGCTCGGGCAGCTGCACCAGGAGTTCGCGGGAACGTTCGTCGAGCTCGAAACGGAACGGGAGGCGGCCTGAGCGTGGTCGCAGCGTCATGATCCAGCCTTCCATGCAGCGCAAGTCCTCGAGGTCTTCGGGGTTCACGGTCGTCGAAGTGGTCGTGGCGTTGACGATCGCATCGATCGGTTTGCTCGGCCTGTCGAGCGCGATGGCGACGGGCGCCAAACTCCAGAGCCGGACCGAACAATTCGCGGCCGCGAGCCGGGCCGCGCGACTCGTTCACGAGCGGATGCACGGTGGAGACCTCGACGCTCGCTTCGACGAGTTCCAGGCAGCTCCGATCCTGGAGATCGGCTCGCTGCGGGTCACGGTGACGTTTCCCGAGCAAGTCCTGATCGACGCCATCGGAGGACCGGTCCCCGCGCAGTGGAGGTACCGGGACACCGACTTGGACGGCGAGGTCGAGCGCGACGACGACGCTTCGTCGCGGGCGAGCTTGGTTCCGGTCGCCGTCGAGGTGACCTGGCAGGGGGGCGAGCTGCGGACCTTCTTCCTCGTGACCGAAAGATGAACCCGAACTCAGGCAAGCGAACGCGCCGAAGCGGACTCACGGTGCTCGAACTCGTGGTCACCGTGGGAATCTCCCTGGTCTTGTTCTCGCTCCTGTTCCAGGCCATGAGCGGGCTGCTGGGGCTCTCGAGCACGACGCTGACGATGGGCCGTCTCGAAGAGTCGGCCGGCCGCTCGACGACGAAGATCGCGTCGGAGCTGCGCTGGGCGGATCCCGACTCCCTGTTGATCACGGCCGAGAGCGGTTCGAGTCGCGTCGACTGTCGGCTCGCGGAGGGCTGGGACGGTGCCGAGACGGTGTGGTCGACCCCCGTGTCGTTTCGCTACGTTCCCTCGAACCAGGACACGAACGAGAACGGTGTCGCGGACGAAGGCAGCATCGTTCGAGTCCAGGACGGGCGTACACGAACGCTCTGTAGCAACGTCACAGAAGGCGGCTTCGTGATCGGTGTGGAGAACGGGGCGGTCACCGTGGAGGTGACCGTGGTCGCTCTGGATCGCGAAGGTCGCGCGCTGGCAGGCACGTCCCAAGCCGCCGCCCATCTCTTGAACAGGAGTTCGTGGTAACCATGCGACGTCGCCGAACAAGACGGTCTCGCCGGAGCGGGAGTGCGCTGGTCGTGGTCATCTTCGCCGTCCTCGGGCTCGCGGCGGTGAGCGCCGCGGTCGTATCGACGAGCCTGTTCCGCTACGGAGCGGCACGGGGGGTGCACGAGGCTGAGCGTGCCTTCCAGGCGGCTTCCAGCGGGATCGACCTGGCCTTGTACGAGCTGCAAGAAGGCGTCGACCTCACCGGCGACGAAACCGGCGAAGTGACCGGGGAGATCTTCGGTTGCAGTTACGCGGTGACGGTCGCTCCGGCCTACACGGGCAAGGGGGAGTACACCTTGACCGCGTCCGCCCGACAGGGGCGCACCCGCAGCGGGATCGAGGTCATCGTCTCCTCGGATCGCAATGTCGGCTACGCGATCCTGGCCAAGGAGGGTCTGAGCCTGAACGGGTCCTTCATGGTCGACAGCTACGACTCACGCCTCGGCAGCTACCCCTCGCAGGTCTTCGGGGATCACGCCAAGGATGGCGGCGACGTTTCCAGCAACTGGAACATCCTCACGAGCGCTCCGGTGTGGGGAGACGCGCGGCCGGGCCCGACCTTTCAGGTGCTCGGCGATCCGTCGAATGTCAGCGGTTCCACGTCGCCGGCGCCGTTCCCCGTCACCGTGCGGTCCATTCCCTACGAGCCGGTCAGCGCTTCGCTCGGAGAGTACTCGGGCTCTTCCCTGCTGGCGGGTGGCGTCCACCGCTACTCTTCGTTGAGGATGTCATCGCGCGACACGCTGACGATCGACGGCGACGTGACGCTGTACGTCGACGGTGACTTCAAGATGTCCGGGCGGGCACAGATCTTGGTTCAAACCGGCGCGAACTTGACCATCTACCACGGCAGCGGGGACGTGAGCCTGACGGGGGCCGGCATCGTCAATCAGGAAGCTTCACCTGCGAGCGTGAGCTTCATCTCGTCCACGACCGGGGACTTCAAGTATGCCGGCAACTCGTCCTTCTACGGGCTCGTCTACGCACCCGAGGCGGCGATGACCGTGGTCGGAAACGCGGACTTTCACGGCGCCATCGTCGCGCGCGATGCCCAGTTCCGGGGCAATGGCGCCGTGCACTACGATGAAGCCCTGCAGCTGCCGGAGGGTTTGGTACCTCCGTTCCGGCTCGAGTCCGCGTACCCCAGCGGGGACTGAACGACGATGCTCAGGGAGGCCGCGCTGCTCCTCGCCCTCGTGGGCTGGTTGCCGATGGATGCCATGGGCCAAGAGGCCGAGGACCGCGTGGACGAGGTTCTGGACGCGTGGCGACGGCATCCGGCGCGAGCCGAGAAGAAGGTCGGTGAGCGGCTGGCGGCGATCGGTCCAGCGGCGATTCCGTACCTGGGTACGCTGCTCGTCGAAGAGCCCGAGCGCGTACCGGTCGCGGAGATCGCGCGCTGCCTCGGACACCACGGCGGCGATCGTGTCGTCGGCCCGCTCAGCGCCCTGCTCGGCTCCACGGAACGAAGTCACCGCGAGAGCGCCGTGATGGCGCTCGGAAGCTCCCGTTCGGCCGCGGCCCTGGAGCCCTTGGTCACGGCCCTGGGAGACGATCACATCCGCGTTCGCCTGGGGGCGTGCCCGGCACTGGTCGCGCTGGTTCGAGCCGAGGCGGTCGAGGCTCCGATCGAGCTCCTGAGCCAAGCCGTCAAGGACCACGGCCACAAGGACGCCTTCGCTCTGGCCCTGGCAAACCTGCCCGGGGACGAGGCGCGCCAGGCGCTCTACGACCTCCTGACCTACGCCTTCGACGACGACGTGGCGCTGGCCGCGATGGGGGGGTTGTGGGAGGTTCCGCGACCCGGCGATGCCGCGGTCGTCCATCCCCTCGTCTTGGATCCGCGCACCTTGGGCGTCTGCAAGAAGGCGAGCCTTCTGATGGGGCGCCTCGAGTACCGCCCCGCGGTGCGGGATCTGATCGATCTGCTCTACGACGCGGACGACGGGCTGGTGAAGAACGCGCACTGGTCCTTGAGGCGCATCACGAAGCTCTCCGTGGGTCCGGATCCCGAGGCCTGGGAAATCTGGTGGGAACGCGTCGGCTCACGCGCGAGTTTCCAATAGCAGCTGTCGCTCCAAGGAGGCGCGACCAAGGACGCACGCCCGGCGCGGGCTGCTAAAGCGAGCTCAGCTGGTGCTCGGTGAGCGGCTTGACGAGAAAGCCCTTGATGAGATCGCTCGTGTCGGCCCGGGCCTGGTCGCGCGGATTCTCGGAACTCGACAGCATGTAGATGCGCGTCGTGCGGAGACGGTCGTCTTCGAGGCCCTGGAACGCGTCGAGGAACTCGAAGCCGTTCATCATCGGCATGTTGATGTCGAGGAAGACGACGTCGGGCGGGTAGTAGTCGTCGCTTTCCGGCCTGCCCTCCAGGAAGTACTGGAGGGCGCGGGATCCCGTGGTGGCGACGTCGATGCGCTCCGCGAAATCGTTCTCGCGCAGGACCTCGGAGTGGATGAGGTTGTCGACCGAATCATCATCGACGAGCAGGACGCACTTGTGACGGGGCATGGATCAAACCGTTGCTTTTTTGGTCAAGGGCAAGCGTACGTGAAACTCGGTGCCGCCGGGCCCGCTACTGTAATCGATCGTTCCACCCATGTGTCTGACCTGTTTCTTCGAGATGTAGAGGCCAAGACCTGAACCGTTACCTCGGTCCTCCCCCCGGGAGAACATCGCAAAGACGCGTTCCCGGAACTCAGGGGGGATTCCGACGCCATCATCCCGCACCCTGATCTCCAAGAAGTCGCCCGTTGCCACGGCGCTTACATGAACGGTGCATTGCAACCGTGACAGGTCGCGGTAGGCGATCCCATTGGCGATCAGATTGCGCAGGACCTGGGTCAGGCGCGGGCGATCGATCTCGACGGGTCCATCCGTCTCCACCGTGCGGCTGAGCGCGACCTCCTTCGCGCTGTCCATGTGAGCGAGCTCCTGGAAGCACTCGTCGATCAACTGTTCGAGGTCACAGAACTCGGTCAGGACGCCGTCTCGGTCGACCCGGGAGATGGCCAGAAGATCGACGACGAGGCGATCCAGGCGCTCGACGTTCTGCCGAATCAGAGGCAGGTACTGTTCGGCCTTCTCGGTGTCGTCGCGTTCGAGCATCCTCGAGCTGAGGTCGACCAAGCCCAGCATCGAGCGCAGGGGAGCACGAAGGTCGTGGGAGGCGGAATAGACGAAGGCGTCCAGCTCGTGATTGGTCGCGAGCAGAGAGCGGTTGGTTTCCCGCAGGCGGCTCTCGGCGCGGCGCAGTTCGCTCACGTCCTGTACCGTGATCGTATAGAGCGTTCCGCCGGCGAGGTCCACGCGTCGAGCCAGGACGTAGGCCCGGAAGGGCGAGCCGTCAGCGCGCTGGCCTTCGATCTCGACGCGCGGTTCGTGGGGTTCGCGAACCCAGTCGACAGGGCTCGGTGGCTCGTCGTTCGGTACGAGGAGGCCGAGGTGCAAACCGACCACGTCGTTCGCGGCATAGCCGAAGATGCGCTCGCAGCTGGCATTGAAGGTCGCGATGACCCCGGTCTCGTCCGTCGAAAAGACGCCGTCGGCCGTGCTCTCGAGGATGGCATCGAGGCGCTGTTCGCTTTCGCGTACCGAACGCACCATCCGCTGGAAGGCCGTGGCCAGCGCGCGCATCTCGTCGTCGGCGAAGTAGGGCAGGTCGACCTCGCGCGCGCCGGCGGTCAGGTTGTCGGAGGCCCGTGTCAGGTCGGTGAGCGGTCGGGTCAGTCGCCGGGAAGCGTCCCACGCGAACAGGAGACCGAGAATCAAGAGGACGATCGTCAGGAACAGGGCGCGGTAAGCGATCGCCGTGGCCTGAGCACGGGCTCCCGCGTAGGACCCGGTGACACCCAGGATCAGGAAGCGGTCGGGCTGCGCCGGGAAGGGATACACGCGGCAGTAGGCCGCCAGCTCGTCCGTGCGGGTCGACGGCGTGCTGACGAGAACGTCCAGGTCGGTGTTCGCGTACAGCGTCGCGAGGCTGGGATTGTCGCGCAAAGCGAGTTGGGGATTGCCGAGATCCCGGCCGAAGGTCATGGCCGGATCCGGGTGCCACACCCAGTCTCCGCGGTCGTCGGCGAGGTAGTGCGAGAAGGTCGTGGTGCCCGCGCGGAAGAGCTCCTCGATGTACGTGCGGAAGGCCAGATTGATGACGACCAGTCCGAGGATGCGGCCCTTCGGTCCGCGGATGATGCGCGTGGCGCGCAGCACGGGGACGACGGGAATCTGGAGGACCCCGTGTTCGCGGTTCAGGTCGATCGGAGAGTATTGAACCTTGTCCGTGCCGGTGCGCAGGGACGAACTGACGTAGGGACGTCCCGCCTTGTTCTGGAGCTCGCTATCGGAGATGCGGACCGGTCCTTCCGACCCACGCTGGATCCGAACGATCTCTTGACCGTCGGCGTCGATCAGGCGCAGCTGTTCGTAGTCCGGCTTGGCGCGGCCGATCTCACTGAAGACGTTTGCGAGCAGGTCCGCGGCCACGTCGAAGTCGCTGAACAAGTGCTCGGACGCGAACTCCGAACTCTTCGGGTTCTCGCGCGCGGCGTACAGGAGCAACGTCTCGCTGGCGAGTGGCAACGTGGATAGGAACCGCACGTCGCTCGTGAGCTCGCCGAAGGCTGCATTCAGCCGCCGCGACTCGAGGAGGGCCTGTTGCTCGACCGTGTCAGCCTGGTGGCGGGCGACGAGCGAGCGGAAACTCCAGATGGTGACCGTGCCGAGGATCAAGGTCGGAATCAACACGAGTCCGATGGCGAACAGGCTGGTCTTCGAGCTGATCTTCAAGGGCGTGGGGCGCCGGGACAAAGCGTGCCGCCCGGCGGGGTTGTGAGAATAGGTTGCCGGAGCGCGGGAGGGAAAGGATTGCGTGCTCGTGTTCCATGAGCCGTCGCATTTCCGTCCTGGGCGACGAGCGCGGTGTGACGCGGTTCGGATCCTTGGCCGCGCGGACGTTCGCCGCTTGCGTCGTCTTGGAAGTCGGATGTAAAACGGAGGGGCATGAACGCGGGCGAGGAAGCGGGCAGGGGCAGGTCCGCCTCGCTGCACCAGGAGCGGGAATTCGGTCTCGGATTCGGGACGTTGCACCTGTTCGCGCTGTCCGGGTTCGCCCTGGCGCAACCGCTCTTCGACGTTTTGGGTCGCGAGGCGACCTTCTTCGTCGAGCACGACCTCGGGGGGGCGGAGCTCGTGCTGTTCGTGCTTCTGCTCGTCGGCGGATTCCCGTTGGCGCTGGTCGGCATCGAGGCGGCACTCTCGTGCGTGAGCCGACGGCTCGGACGCGCCGCGCGGCTCGTCTTCGTGTCGCTTCTCGTCGCCCTGATCGTGCTGCCGGTCGCGAAGCGCGCCGGTCTCGGTGGGCGGGAGACGCTCGCGCTCGCGCTCGCGTCCGGAGGCCTTGCGGGTGTTCTGTACGCGCGCTGGACGCTGGCGCGCTCCTTCCTGAGCCTCTTGGCCTGCGCGCCGCCGGTGTTCGCGCTGATGTTTTTGGCCACGACCCCGGTGGGACGGCTGGTCTCCACCGTGCAGGCGGCGGATGTCGTCGTGAGTGCCGCTCCCTCCGAAACGACCGTGGTCTTTCTGGTGTTGGACGAGCTTCCCCTGGCGGGCCTCCTCGAGCGCGACCTCACGATCGACGAGGAGCTGTTCCCGAACTTCGCGCGCCTGGCCGCAGACTCGCTGTGGTTGCGCAACGCGACCGCCAACCACGCCTACACGAACCAGGTCGTTCCCGCGCTCTTGACCGGGAGGCTTCCGGCGCAGCAGCGGATCCCCCCGACTCTGCGCGAGCACCCCGACAACCTGTTCGCGCTCCTGGCGGGCTCCCACCGCATCGTGGCCGACGAGGTCGCGACACGCCTCTGTGCACCCGAGTGGAACAGCCTGGCGGACGAAGGGGGCGCGGCGCTGCGTTGGGAAGGACTGTTGCGGGACGTCTCACTCGTCTTCCTGCACATGGCCTTGCCCGAAGCGTTGGCCACGAGGCTCCCGCCGGTCAGCGAGACCTGGGGCGGCTTCGGCGGCGGCGGGGACGACGACGGCGACGGCCTGGACACGAGGGAGGATGCGACGCGGCAGTTCGATGCGTTTCTCGGGCAGCTCGCAGCCGACGCAGAACCGACTCTGTACTACCTGCATCTCATGCTGCCGCACAAGCCCTGGAATCGGCTCCGCAACGGCAAGCGTTACGCCGAGTCCGCCCGGCTCGTCGGCAAGGGGCGCTCGCCGGGCATCGTCCGCCTGAATCCGGAGGTCTCTTCTGAGCTCTCCATGCAGCGCTTCCTGTTCCAGCTGGGGCATGTCGATCGGTTGCTGGGCGAATTGATGGAGCGACTCGAAGCTACGGGGCTGTACGAACGCGCGCTCGTCGTCGTGGCCGGTGACCACGGTGCGACCTTCGAACCCGGGCACCATCGTCGGAATCCCGATCCCACGACCGTGCGCGACATCCTGCACGTGCCGTTGTTCCTGAAGTTGCCTGGTCAGCGGGCGGGTCGAGTCAGCGACCGCAACGTGGAGTCGATCGACGTCTTGCCCTCGGTCGCGGAGGCCCTCGGCCTCGAAGTGCCGTGGAAACTCGACGGGGTGTCCTTCCTGGACGACGAGCGAGCGGCGCGCCCGGACAAGCGCATCGGAAGCAAGGCGGGCCTGCCCATGATCCTCGACGGTGACCTACCGCGACACTGGCCCCTGCTCGCGCGCCGCCTGGCGACGTTCGGTTCGGCCGAGGGTTGGGAAGACATCGAGGCCTTCGGCCCCTGGAAGAAGCTCGTCGGCCGTCCACTGGCGGACTTCCGGATCTCGGCGGCGACCTCGATCGTGCCGCGCGTCGATGGCTATTCGCTCTTCGAGGGGGTCGACACGGCCTCCGACTTCTCGGTGTCCTTCTTGCGCGGTCGCTTGGTCGGCGACGGGACGCCCCTTCCGACTCGTCTCGCCTTCTCGGTCAACGGGATCATTCGTACGGTCAGCGGTGTGCTGTCCGAAGGCCCGACGGTCGTGGAGTGCGGAGTCTTTCTGCCGGACGCGGCCTTCCGCGACGGCCGCAACGACGTCCGTATCTTCGGAATCGTCGACGAGGACGAGCTCACCGCCTTCGAAGTGTTCACGTACCGCCTCGACGTCGAAGTCGGCGCCATCGTGCGGTCCGATGGCCGCGCTTACCCCCTGCGTCCCGGGGTCGTCGATGGTGGTGTGAACGCGGCCCCCGTGCGCGCCACCTTTGCCGATGTCTCCGGCTGGGCGGCGGATCTCGTCGGCGGACGACCGGCGGATCTGGTCGTCTTCGTGTTCGAGGACGGCCTCACACTCGACGTTCCGATCGGGTTGCCCTCGCCGGCGCTGGCCGACCAGACGGGCCAGCGTGCCCTGCGGAAGTCGGCCTTCGGGACGAAGGTCCCGCTCGAGCTCGGGGATGGGGACTTGACCGGCAAGCTCCGGGCCTTCGCCCTCCTCGGCGACTCCGCCAGCGAACTCGAGTTCCACGGACCGGCCGCCTGGTTGCGGGCTCCGTGACGAGACTCCCGCACAGCGCGCGCGAGCTCGGGATGGATGCGCGCTAGACTGACGGCGCTATGGGAGGAAAGGCATGAGTGGGGCGGAGCAGGATCGGGAACGGCAGGCGGAAGTGCTCTATGCGAGCCTCGTCGACCGCACGGGGATCGTCTCGGACGAGGCGCTCGAGGATCTGTGCGTTCGCCACGCGCCGCTCGAGTCCCAGCTTCGTTCGGTGCACGAGCGCTGGCGAGGCGCGGCCTCGATCTATCGCAACTTGAACCGCCACGTTTCGGTGGCGGACTCTCTCGCAGCGCTGGGCCGTGACGTCGGGCCCGGCCTCGAGCTCGAGGGTGAGGCGCCCGTGACCGGCGCGCGCCGGATGATCCGTCGGCTGGAGGCCTACGCACCGAAGAGCGCGCGTTATGAAGTGCGCGGTGAGCTCGCGCGCGGGGGCATGGGCGCGATCTTGCACGTCTATGACGCCGACCTGCGCCGCAACCTGGCCATGAAAGTCGTGCTCTCGGAGGACGGGAGCGAGGAAGCGGCGGTCGACACGGTGGGGGACGTCCCGCTCGGGCGCTTCTTGGAAGAGGCGCAGATCACCGGACAGCTCGATCACCCCGGGATCGTTCCGGTGCACGAGCTCGGCGTGGACGAGGGCGGCCGCGTGTTCTTCACCATGCGCCTCGTGAAGGGGCGCGAGCTCAAGACCATCATCGAACAGGCGCACCGCGGCGAGGACGGCTGGACCCAGACCAGGGTCCTGCGGGTGATCCTCAAGATCGCCGAGACGATGGCCTATGCGCACTACAAGGGCGTCATCCACCGCGACCTGAAACCCGCCAACGTCATGGTCGGGCGTCACGGTGAGGTGTATGTCATGGACTGGGGCCTCGCGCGCGTGCGTGGACGGCGGGACTCGCGCAACGTGCGGGTCAAGAAGCTCGCGGACTCCGCGCAGTCGATCATCCACACCGAGCGGGACGAGGACAAAGGCGCGCTGGAGACGATGGACGGGCACGTGCTCGGCACTCCGGCCTACATGTCGCCCGAGCAGGCGATCGGCGACGTCGAGGGCATCGACGAGCGCTCCGACGTCTTTTCTCTGGGTGCGATCCTGTACCACGCGTTGGCCGGACACGCACCCTACGAGGTGCCCGGCAGGGAGATGAACGGCTATGCCGTCTGGGGCTTGGTTCAGGCCGGTGAGCCGGATCCGCTCGCGAATCGAGCTTCCGACGCCCCCGGCGAGCTGGTCGCGATCTGCGAGAAGGCCATGCACCGCGATCCCGCCCGGCGCTACGCGACCATGGGCGAGTTCGGGGACGACTTGGCCGCGTTTCTCGACGGACGCGTCGTGCACGCTTTCGAGACCGGTGCGTTGGCGGAGTTTCGCAAATGGGTCCGTCGCAATCGCGCCACCGCGGCCGCCAGCGCGACGGCGCTCCTCTTGGCGCTCTTCGGGCTCGCCAGCACGTCCTTCGTGCAGGCCCGGGCCAACGACGAGCTCGGCGAGAAGAACGCTGCACTCGAGCTTGCGACCGAGCGCTTTCGGACGGCCCGCGACGAGGCCGACCACGTCGTCGAATTCCTGTCGGGCTTGTTCGCGTCGCAAGACCCCGAGTACGCGCGCGGTGAGACCGTGACCGCCAAGGAGCTGCTCGACCGTGGTGCGGCCTCCATCGCCGCGGCGAACGACATCAGCCCGGTCGTCGCGGCCCGGATGATGGACGTGATGGGGAGCGCCTACGACTCGCTGGGACTCTACGACGAGGCGAGTCCGTTGCTGGAGGGGGCGCTCGAAGTGCGGGCGAGCACGCTCGGTCCCGATGCACCGGAGACGCTCGCGTCGAGAGGGAGTCTGGGCTGGCACGAGCTCCTGGTGGGACGCTACGACGAGGCGGAGCGGCTTCTGGATGCGGCGCTCGTGGCGCAACGCGAAAGCTTCGGCGACGAGGACGAGCGCACGCTCGAGACGCGCGGCCGGCTCGCGACGCTGCGGGCCAAGCAAGGTCGTTTCGAAGAGGCGGAGCGTTTGCACCGCGAGCTCCTGGACGAGAAGCGGCGGGCTCTCGGAGCCGGCCACGCAGCGACCTTGACGACCGAGAACGACCTCGGGCAGATCCTCTCCGAGCTCGGGCGCTACGACGAGGCCGAAGAGCACCTGCAGTCGAGCTACCAAGCCCGCAAGACGCTCCTGGGTGAGGACCATCCCGACACGCTGCACTCACTCCACAGGCTGGCCAGCGTGCTCAGTCGCGAGGGCCGTAGCACCGAGGCCCTCGCGATCTACGAGGACGTGCTCGCGGCGCGAATCCGCGTGCTCGGCGACGACCATCCGCGCACGCTCGCGACGCTCAACGACGTGGCTTACCAGCACTTCATAGCCGGGCGCCTGGCGCAGGCGCAACCGCTCTACGAGCGCGCCCTCGCGGGCTTCCGACGCGTACTGGGCGATGACCATCCCGACACCCTGACGATCCTCAACAACCTCGGCAGCCTCTACCACTCCCTGGGGCGCTGGAACGATGCGGAAGCGCTCCTGAACGAGGCCTTCGAAGTGTCTCTGCGCGTGCGCGGTGAAGATCACCCGCACACCTTGGGAGCGATGAACAGCCTCGCCTTCCACTACTTCCAGCGCGGCCGCCTGGACGACGCCGAGCCGCTGTTCACCGAAGCCCTCGAGCGCTTGCGCGAGGTCCTGGGCGAGGCGCACCCCAACACGCTCATCCTGATGCAGAGCCTCGCGACGCTGTACCGCGAGCAGGGACGCCTCGAGGAAGCCGAAGAGCTGGCGCGCGACCTGCTTCTCTTGACGGAACGCGACGACGCGAACCGCGCCTCGCGGCGCGCTCTGCTGGAGTCGATTCAGGCCGAGCTCGATGGCCGCTGAGCCAGGAGTGCGGCGGACGCCGCTCGACGCCGGGGATGCGCTTCAGAGCCCGACGATGAACTCGAGGCGGTTCGTCAGGGTGAAGGTGCCGTTGCGGAACCACAGGCCCCCCTGCGTGTAGAGCCGGACGCCGACGACGCGCGGATCGGGCGGAATCGCCACGCGGAAGGGCTGCCCGGGCAGCGAGCCGAAGCTCGCGATGGGGTTGGGCTGACGCACGCTGATGAGGAGCTCGCCCGAGGCGCCCGTCGACATGCGCGACGGGACGTTCGAGACTCCCATGAAGTGGAACAGCGGCTCGCCGAGGAAGCCCGCGGAGTCGATGAAGGGCTGCCAGAGCGTCCCGATCCGGGTGGGGGAGTTGCCCGGTTGGAAGATCTCGGGGTTCACGCCGCTGCCGTTGCTCGTGATGATGCTCGCGGCCGTGAGGAACAGGTTCCAGGCCGCGCCCCTGCCGTTGCCGGCCAGGCTGTCCCCGGGAGTCCCGACGACGATGTCGGGGGCCTCGTCGGCGTTGATGCGTCCGAGGAAGCCCAGCGCCGAGCCGAAGGCGTCGCCATCCGCGAGCGTGCCGGCGAAGCCGCCGCTCGTGCTGCTGGCCGTGTAGGTGCGGTTGACGCGACCGTTCGCGGTCAAGAGCAGGGTCCGCAGCGCGCCGCGGTCCGTTCCACCGTCGTCGCTGCCCGGCAGGCCGACGTGGAGGTCGGGCAAGCGGTCGAAGTCGATGTCGCCCACGCTGAGGACAGCCGCTCCGAAGGCGTCGCCGTCCGCGAGCGGCTGCATTCCGTTCAAACCGCTGGCGAGCTTGGTCGACGAGAGCAGCGCGCCGGCGTCGTCGAGAAAGAGCACCCAGACCGCTCCGCGTTCGTTGCCACCCGTGTCGTCGCCCGGGGCACCGGCCGCAAGATCGACGTGGCCGTCCTGGTCGAGGTCGCCCAGCGAGGTCAACGAGGCGGCGAAACGGTCCCCGGCCACGGGGCCGCTGACGGGAAGCGCGAGGCGGTGGCTCTTCGTGAGCGTGCCGTTGCTCTTCAAGAAGACGATGTAGAGAGCACCGGTTCCACCGACCGACTCCTGGTCGACGCCGAGCGCGATGTCGGGAGTCCCGTTGCCATCGAGGTCGCCGATGCCCGCGAGGCTCGCGCCGATGCGGTCACCGCTGCCGAGCAGGGCCGCGCCGAGCGCGTCTTCGAGTTGCGCGATCTTGTGATGCGAACGCACCGTGCCGTCGGCCTGGAGGAACAGGACCCAGAGCGCGCCGGTGTCCGTACCGCGCTCATCGTCACCATCCGCGCCGACGATCAGGTCCGGGATGCCGTCGCGATCGAGATCGCCCGGTCCGCAGACGGAGGATCCGAAGCGATCGCCGTCCGCGAGCGCACCCGCGAAGCCGCCGGAAGTGTCGCTGACCTTGACCGTGCTCCGCACGCTGCCGGCGTCGTCGAGGAACAGGATCCAGCTCGCACCGCGCTCGGCTCCGCCGTCATCGTCTCCGGGCGCGCCGACGACGAGTTCGAACAAGCCGTCGCCGTCGAGGTCGCCCAGGGACGCGACCGCTGCGCCGAAACGATCCTCGTCGTCGAGGGCGGCGGGAAAGCCGCCGCTGCCCTGCGCGATGCGCAGTTCGGTTTGTACGAGATCCTGCGCGGCGGGGGATACGGCCAGGAGCAGGGCGAGCACGGACAGACGGGAAGCGAAAGGGAAGCGGTGCAACATGATGCCGAGGCGTCTCAGTCGGGATGGAAAAAACGGGGACGCCCAGTCTACTCCAGGGATCCGGATCCGATTGGAGTTTCCTAGGGGCCGGCACCCCGGGCGCGCGACGCAGACGCGGCCCCCCCGCTGACTCCGAGGAGCCCGAGAAGCCCGGGGAGCCCGGGGAGGCTCGTCAGCCGAAGCGCACGCTGTAGACGGGCGGCAGGTTGTTGGCGACGGTCTGCCAGCTCTCGCCGCGGTCCTCGCTGACGTAAAGATTGCCGGTGGTGCTCCCGAAGGCCAAGCGATCGCCGTCGTTGCCCAGGGCGTGGCGATAGACCACGTCGAAGGCGTTTTCCTGGGGCAGGCCTTCGCGCAAGTCCTCCCAGCTGTCGCCGCCGTCCTGGGTCCGGGCTACGAAGAGGCCGCCATCGATGGCCGTTCGCTGCGAGTCGGCCTTGCCGGGCACGAGCCAAGCGGTACGGCCTTCGCGCGCATCGACCGCGACCGGGAAGCCGAAGTGCACGCCTTGCTCGGGGCGACTGACCTTCTTCCAGTTCTCGGCGCCATCGAAGCTGACGAAGACGCCGCAGTGGTTCTGCTGCCAGAGGTGATCCGGTTGACCGGGGCAAAGCTCGATCGCGTGTGGATCGTGACCCCAATCCGCGGCGGGGTTCGGCAGGTAGTCCATCAACATCCCGCGGTTGCGTCCGTGCCACGTGGCGCCCCCGTCCTTGCTCTCGAGCACGCCCGCGGTCGAGATCGCGACGTAGAGGTGCGCCGCATCGTTCGGATCGACCAAGATGGAGTGGATCCCCGGTGCGAACTCACCATCGGATGCGGGCGTGCCGTACCAGTGGGTCAGGCCCGAGCCTTCGCCCGCGAAGAGGTCACCTCCGCGTGATTCGTGATCCCACAGCGGGCGGTTGAGCGCGAAGCTCTCGCCACCGTCCTCGCTGACGAAGAGCCCGCCCGGGATCGTGCCGACGTACATGTGTTTCGGACCGAAGGCCAAGGTCCACAGCTTGAGCAAGGTCGCGTCCTTCAACTGCGGCCCCAGCTGGGACTCCGAGCCGTCCTCGGTCGGTTCGGGAGGTGCGAGGTAGCGCGCACCCTCGGGATAGCGGACCTGCGCCGCGTCTTCCCACGTCGCACCTTCGTCGGTCGAGCGCGAGAGCTTGGCGCCCCAGTGACCGTGTCCGAGCGCCGCCCAGAGCGTGCCGGACCATGGATCGCGCACGACGAAGTTGACGCCGACACCGGGATGCCCCGCGAGCCGCGCGTTCCAGCGACGCCCCGCCTTCTCCACCAGGAACGTGCCCTTGCGGGTCCCGACCAGAATGCGATCGCTCATGAGAATCTCCGAGAGGTACGAGGGCTGCTAGTGAGGTGTCGCAAGGATTGGTGGCCGTTGCGTTCGTGGCAAGGCGCAGCGACGACGCGTCTTCGTGGAAACTCGGAGCGCGGAAGGACGCCAAACATCAAAAGCAAGTCCTTGCGTCACCCCACTAGCCTCCGCTCAGAGCCTGGAGGATGAAGATGCGTGACGAGGCGTCGACGGGATCGCTCAAGCGCTCCCGGTCGGCGACGCGTCCTTCACCGATGAAGATGTTGACGTGGGTCCGCAGCCGGCCGCGCTCGTCGCACAGGTAGAAGGCGAGTCCGGGGGCCAGTCGATCCATCTCCCGCACGACGTCCGCCACCGTCGAGGCTTCCACGACCAGCTCGCGGTTCGCGAGGTCCGGGAAGAACTGGAACAGGTGTCGAGTCAGCTCCACGTTGGCCACGGGGCGAATCATAATCCCGACGCCGCGTTCGTCCAGCCGCCGGTTCCGCCCGACGTCCGAACACCGCTTCGAAGGCACCGGTGCGGCTTACGGGCGGCGCAGGGAGGCGAGACTTGCGCGCCAAGGAAATCCCCAGAAAGGGCTCTCGCGTCCTGGTCGCGACCCTCCCGAGGACCCTACTCTTGCATCGTGCCGTGCCGTGACGACCGACGCGTGCGGCGCACGAGCCCTACGATCGTTCCCTCTCACGGAGACTCATGAAACATCACCTCCCTCAGCTCGATTTCGCCTCGGATGCCCTGCAACCCTTCCTGAGTTCCGAGACGCTCGCGTTCCACCACGGCAAGCACCACAAGGCCTATGTCGCCAAGCTCAATGCGGCCGTGGAAGGCAAGGACCTCGGGCAGCTTTCACTCACGGAGCTCGTCAAGAAGGCCCAGGGTGGCGTCTTCAACAACGCCGCTCAGCATTACAACCACTCGTTTTATTGGCGCTGCATCGAGCCGGGCGGCGCGAGTTCCCCGGAAGGGGCGTTGAAGGCCGCCATCGACAAAGACTTCGGCTCGCTCGAGAAGCTGCGCGAGAGCTTCTCGCAAGCCGCCGCAACGCACTTCGGCAGCGGCTGGTGTTGGCTCGTGAAGAACGCCAAGGGCCGACTCGAGGTCGTGACCCACGCGGACGCCGGCTGTCCCGTGACCGAGGGCGCGACGCCGCTTCTGACGTGCGACGTCTGGGAACACGCCTACTACATCGACTACCGCAACGTCCGCCCCGACTACATCAAGGCCTTCTGGAAGGGCGTGAACTGGGACTTCGTGGCATCTTGCCTGGCGAAGCCGGACGGGATCGAGGCCACGATCCTGGGGACGCCGACGAAGGACTGAGTCCCGCGTTCCCTTCACCGGGCAGCGGCGCGAACGCGCAGCGGGCCGGAGCCGAGTCCTTCGACTCGGCTCCGGCCCGCTTGCTTGCTTGGCCCGGTTGGAAACGGGCCCGTCGGTCAGTTGCCGATGACGATGTCGACGGCGTTCGTCAACTGGATCTGGCCCGGAGCGAACGAGCCGCCCTGGGCGCACAGCGCGCGCCCGACCAGCTCACAGGAGGGCGGGATCGCGATGGGGAAACGCTGGCCGGGAGACGCATAGAAGAGCTCACCGCCCGGGCTGCAGAGCAACGTTCCGATCGGCAGCGACACGTTGACGCTCCCGGAGTTGACGCCGATGAAGTCGACCGTCGCCGTCGGGAAGAAGCTCGAGTGATCGATCTTCGGGTCCCAGGTCATGCCGATGACGGGCGGGGAAGTCTGGCCGAACAGGAGTGCGTTGGGGTTCGCCGGCGTGCCGAGACGGACGGCTTGGCTGGCGACGAAGCTGCCGCACTCGGGGCCGGTGACGCCGGCCGAAACCTGGCTCGGCGTGTTGGGCTTGAAGAGCCCCAGCGTCGCGACCACGGGACCGGGCGCCCGGTCCGCATCGAAGCGGAAGTTGTAGAGCGTGCTCCAGCGCAGGGCGTTGGCGTTCGGGTTCGAGGCGAAGGTGTCCGTCGACCAGGAGACCGAATCGACGTTGCGAGCGCTGGTCCAATCCGCACTGCTGAAGGGCTCGCCGGAGTGGTAGGCGACGTCCTTGAAGCCGATGTTCGTCACCGTGACCTCGGGCAGGACCGGGATCGTAAAGCTGCCGCCGGAGGCGTCGCTGTTCAGGTTGTAGATGGCGAACTCGTAGTGCCACGTCCCGTCGCCGTTGTCGGTCGCGTTGCTGCCGACGACGAAGAGGCCTTCGCCCGGAACCTGCACGTTCTCCATGCGGACGTTCGGATCGCTCGCCTGCCAGGCCCAGATGGCGGGCAGGGTCCGTTGCGTGCTACCGGTGGTCGCCATCTGCCAGGCGCCGCCCGAAAAGCTACCGACGTTCAGGGCCCGGTAGGAGGCGTTGTTGTTGCCGTTGCCCGCCTGGGCGTCGTCGCGGGCGATGTAGTGGCCTTCCCCGAAGAACGAAGCGCCCGGGTGCTGGCTCGGATCGATGTCCGAGTTCGCGACCTGGATGCGCTTGTAGACGGCATTGCCGCTCTGCCCGGAGGCGGTGAAGGGGTAGGAGAACAGTCCCGAGTGCGCGTCGACTTCGAAGCGCGGCCCGAGGCCTCCCTGGGAGCCGTTGAGCCCGGACGAATACGGGTCCGAGCATCCGACACCGAGGGCCGAACCGTTCGGGTTGGGGTTGCAGTTGCAGCAAACGCTGCCCTGCAGGGCCGTGAACCCGTGCTTGAGCCAGCTGAGCCCGATCTGCTCGAACACGCCGTTCTCCAGCCGGTACATGTTCTGCGCGATGACCGGGTGGCGGTTGTTGCCCGCGATCCAATCGAGGGTCTGGGTCCCGATGTTGCACGAGGTCGTGCCGAGCGCGTAGCCACCGACGCCGCTGACGCCGCCGTAGTTGCTGATGCCGGAAACGGAGCCGACGATGACGTCGGGCCCGAAGGCCGGGTTGGAGCAGTCGCCCTGGGCGGAGACCGCGCCGGCACCGAGCGCGAGGGAGAGGAGGGAGGTGAGAAGCCGGGTTCGTTTCATGGCGAAGTCAGGATTCTGGGGAAATCGGGTGCACGACCCGCGAGAGACCAGCCCGGAGTATGGCATATCCCTCCCGAACCCGGGACCCGGCTCAGGCCGCGGGGCCCGATTCGAGGCGCTTTCCGCACAGTGCGGCCGGAGCGAGCCGACGGCCAGGACGGGCGCGTTGGAAGCGCGCTCGGGCCTGGCGAGCTCCGTGAGGTGCCGGGCAGCTCTCGATTCCGCCCTGGGCCAGCCCTGACTCCCCCGCACGCAGCGGAGGGCCCGGGACCGGCGGGCGTCGCCTGAGGACTCTGCTGCGGCCTCCAGGTCCTCCTCACGGGGCTCCGCCGGCCCCGCGCATGGCTCCGCCGGCTCGCGCGAGGCTCAGCCGGCGTAGCGCGCAGCTTCGTGGCGCCGCGTGGCCGCGGCCAGGGCGTCCAGGCGCTCGGGCGCGAGTGCGCTTGTCCGGGCGCGCACGAGGAGCTCGCGGGGGGTCTCCCCAGGCAAGAGTCGCAGGCCGCCCCGGCGCAGGACCCGGCGGTAGGAGCGGATCGCGGGCGGCGTTCGGTCGCGGCGGCGACGGAGCACGAAGGCGACGGCGAGGACCAGCGGCAGGCCCCCGGCCAGGGTGACGCCGGCCGTGTGCAGGGGCCGCTCGCGCGCGGCACTTGCGGCCCGTGCCGGCAGCCGGCGGACCCAGGCGAAGAGCGCGGCGCGCCGCTGCGCGTCGAAGTCGGTGACGGCTTCCCAGCCCGTGTGCGCCAGCGACCGCAGACGCGACCAGGCGCCGGCCGCGGCGGCGGAGCGCACCAGGACCGGGCTCGGGTCGACCGCGATCCACCCGGCCGTGGGGTCGAAGACCTCGACCCAGGCGTGGGCGTCCGCCTCACGGAACGTGAGCACCTGCCCGGTCGCGTCCCAGCTCGAGCTGCGCAGTCCGGTGACGACCCGGCAGGGGACGCGCAGGCCGCGCAACATGGTCGCGAGGGCCGAGGCGAAGAACTCGCAGTGTCCGCCCGCGGCCCCGCGCAGGAACGCGTCGAGGCTCTCGGCGGCGCCATCGGCGCCCGGAGCGAGGTAGGTGCGGGTCCGCGCCAGGTGCTCGCTCAGGACCTGAACCAACGCGTGCTGCGGCGCATCGTCCGCCAGCGGCTGCACCAGGCGCTGCGCCAGCGTGAGTGCGCGTTCGATCGCCGGCGACTCGACCAGCTCGACGTAGGGCAGGAGCTCGGGCGCAAGCTCGTCCGAAGGCACGCCACCCGGCGACCGCTCCGGTCCGGCCACGAGCTCGAGCCGGTAGGAAACGAGGTCGCTCGCGTCGACCGACAGGGTCCCGTCGGAGTGCGTGTGCAGCAGCCGGTCGCTGCCCTCGCCCGTGAGCTGCAGCGCGCGGGTGTGCAAGGGCGCGAAGAGCCGCTCGGTACCCTGATCGTGGCGCGTGACCTCGACCTGCGGACGGCGTTCCCCGCGCTCGCCGGGACGAACGAGCCGTCCGCGGCTGCGGCGCCAGCCCGCGTCGGCGGCGCCCGCCAGTCGCAGCGTTCCGGGCTCGAGCGAACTCCAGGCACCGTCTTCCGTCGCTCCCAGCGTGGCGCCCCGCCACAGGGCGGGCACGTCCGCGCGGCGGCCTTCGAGCAAGGTCACCGTCAACGCCAGCCGGTCGGAGACTTCGACCGAGCCGCCACGACCGAGCTCGAGCCGCTCGTTGAATCCGACCAACAGCTCGGAGGCGTCCCCGTTCGAAAGCTCGAAGCTGCCGCGAAAGAAGGCCTTGCGCTGGAAGTCGCGCGGCCAGAACAAGAACGCCAGGAGGCTGAAGACGAGCAGGGTGCCCGCCCGCCGTGCGCCGTCGGCGACCAGTCGGTGCGTGACGGCTGCCGACAGGACCCGTCCCTCACGCGTGGCGCTCAAGAGCTGCAAGCCGACCACGAAGCACGGCGCGAAGGCCAGGAACGCGATCGGAAAGCCCAGACCGCGGTTCATGAAGCCCGTAATGATCGCGATCAGGAAAGCGTTGAAGAACAGGAGGTCCGGCCGCTGGTCCGAACGCAGGTTGTTCAAGAGGTGGACCTGGCATAGGGCTGCGAGCACCAGCCCGTCTTCCAGGATGTAGGCCAGGTTCGCACCGAGCGCGTGACGCAGCAGCACGAAGAAGAAGGCGACGACGCCGCCGTTCCAGAGCAGGACGTAGCCGAGCCGCTCGCGGAAGCGGGCCAGGAGCGGCGCGCCCAGCGTCAGCGCGTACAGCGGAGCGAGCCAGTGCAGTCCGGCCGCGCCCGTGAGCTGGACGAACGCCAGGTTCAAGAGCACCAGGGCCTGCATGCAGCCCTGCAGCGCGCGCCGGCCGTCGACTCCGCCCGGTCGGGGTCCGGACCAGGTGCTCATCGAACGCTCCCCGCCGACCGGCGCGGCAGGCGGACGACCGCAGGCGAAGTCTTCGGCGGTGCGGCCGAGTCCGCCGACAGGACGTCCGCCCCGGCCAGAAAGGCGAGGGCTTCGACCCAGGGCCGGTGTCCGTCGCCGAAGGTGGCCGAGAGGCCCTGGCTGTGCAGCCGCAGCGTCTCCTTGTTGGTGCGCGCGTACGACACCATCGCGCTGATCGTCGAGAGCGCGCCTTCGAGCTTCGCCAAGGTCGTGCGACGATCCAGGAGAACCTCGAGGCCTCTGCCGCTCGCTCCTTCCCACTCCTGGACGACGAGACGACCGCGCCGCGCGCTCGCGCGCCAGTGGATGGCGCGCACACCGTCGCCGTCGCGATGGTCGCGCAGGCTCTCGGGTTGCAGGTCGCCCGCGCCGCGTTCGGTCGGCCCCAGGAGGTCTTCGAGCGAGCGGGGCGCGCTACGGCCACCGTGGAACGTACGCGGGGCGGGGTAGACGACGAGCCGGCCCTCGAAGGCGACGCGCCGGGTGACGCAGGCCAGCCCGAACGGATGGGACGAGCGGACGAAGGCGCCCTCGACCCCGTGGAGTCCGCGCGGCAGCGCGTCGGCGCGCAGCTCGAGCGTCGCGTCGCCTGCGAGCAGGTCGAGCCGTCCGGCCAGTGTCCGCCCGTCCGCGAGCTCGAAGCCGGCTTCCAGCGCGAAGCGCGCACGCCCCTTGGCGCGCAGGCGCACCGGCACACGGACCGCGGTCCCTGCGGGCACGGGCGGGAGCTCCTCCAGGACCAGCTCGACGTCGCGCAGATTGGCGCGCTGGGCGACGAGCCCTCCGCCGAGGACCAGCGTCAGGAAGGCCAGCAGGAGGAAGAACAGGTTCGAGTACGGCGAAGCGAAGTAGGCACCGAACAAGAGGAGCCAGAAGAGCCCGCTCTGGACGCCGAAGCGGGTGGGGCGCAGGCGCGCGGGCCCGCGTCTCGTTCTCGAAACCGTCATCGCCGCAGAACGGTCAGAGCTCGACCGGCGTGGCCGCCACGATTTCCTCGATGAGGGAGCGTGCGTCGCCGCCCTCCTTCAGGAACACGCGGTGACCCAGGACCGGTCCGGCCAGGCGCTTGAGGTCATCGGGCAAGACGTAGTCGCGTTGGCCGAGCAGGGCCAAGGCACGCGCGGCGTGGACCCACGTGATCGCGGCGCGCGGACTCACTCCCAAGAGGATCGAGTCGTGTCGACGCGTGGCGTCCACGGTGCGGTAGGCGAAGTCGGTGACGGGCTCGGCCACGCGGACGTCGCGGACGGACCGGATCAAATCGGTCAGCTCGGCGAGGGACAGGACCGGCTCGAGCGTAGCCAGCGCGACCTCGGTGGCCTGGCCGCGATACAGCGCGCGTTCTTGCTCGGGCTGCGGATAGCCCAGCTCGACGCGCACGAGAAAGCGATCCAGGGCCGCCTCGGGGATCGGGAAGGTGCCGTGGAATTCGATCGGGTTGCGCGTGGCGAGGATCGCGAAGGGGCTCCCGAGCGACAGCGACTGACCGTCGACCGACACGCTGCCCTCCTCCATGGCCTCCAGCAGGCACGACATCGTGCGCGAGCTCGTGCGGTTGACCTCGTCCGCCAGGATCACGTTCGCGAACAGGGGACCGGGGACGAACTCGAAGCGACCTTCGTTCGCGCGCCAGACCGACGACCCGACGATGTCGGAGGGCATCAGGTCGTTCGTGAACTGAATGCGCTTGAACGTGCAGTCCAGCGAGCGCGCGATCACCCGCGACAAGAGCGTCTTGCCCGTTCCCGGTATGCCCTCGACCAGGGCGTGACCGCCGGCCATGAGCGCCACGAGGAGCGGTTCCAGAACGGCGTCGGGGACGGCCACGACGGTGCGCACGTTGTGCTTCAGGGCCTCGGCCGCAGCATGGGCGCGGGCGGGGGCCTGGGGGGCGGGGGAGCGGGTCGGGCTGGCGGCGGGGCTCAAGGGCAAGTCTCTCCGGGTCGGTGTCTTCCGAGCATCGGCCCCGGCTCGCTCCGGACTGTGAGGGATCCCTTGAAAGGCACCTCGGGGGTGATCGAAACGCAGGGCTCGAACCGTGCGGAAACACGAAGGCTGCGGTCTGCGTCCGCTGGTGGTCCGGTCCGGCCCGAGTCGTCGGCACCTGGAACCCCCCGCCCCCGGGTTGCCGCGGCCGACGCCGCGCGTTCAGATCCCAGGTCGGGGGTGCCCATCGCCGCTCGGACACCGCTCGCGAACGTGTGGATCCGCAGAGTGTGGCGAGCTCCGATCCGAGCCGCGGTACGCGCGTGGCCGGACTTCGCGCGACCCCGCGAATCCGCTAGGCTCACGCCTCGGACCCCGGGCCGGACTCCGGACACCGGGGGTGACCTCAGCGTCTTCTTGCCTACGGAGTTGTCCGATGCCTCGTTCGCTGTCCGTCGTCTTCGTCCACGGTTGGAGCGTCACTCATACGAACACCTACGGCGGCTTGCCCGAACGGCTCGCGGCTGAGGCGGAACACTACGACCTGTCGCTCTCGGTACGGCAGATCTGGCTCGGGGAATACGTCAGCTTCCACGACGAGGTGCGCCTCGAGGACGTGTCGCGCGCGGTCGAGGCCGCGGTGCGGAGAGACCTTGCGGATCTCCTGGAGGCCGGCGAGCGCTTCGCCGCCGTGACACACTCGACCGGCGGACCGGTCATGCGCGACTGGGTCGAGCGCTTCTACGGCGTTGCGGGCCGTGCGGGCGCGCGTGAGACGTGCCCCATGAGCCACCTCGTGATGCTCGCACCGGCCAACTTCGGCAGCGCGTTGGCGCAGCTCGGGAAGAGTCGCATCAGCCGTATCAAGAGCTGGTTCGGCGGCGTCGAGCCGGGACAGGGTGTGCTGGACTGGCTCGAGCTCGGTAGCCCCGAAGCGTGGAAGCTGAACGCGGCCTGGATCGCGCAGGGCAAGCAGCCCCTGGCCGGGAGCGTGAACGCCTTCGTGCTGACCGGGCAGACGATCGATCGCAAGCTCTTCGACGCGCTGAATTCCTACACCGGCGAGCTGGGCTCGGACGGCGTCGTGCGCGCCGCCGCGGCGAACCTGAACGCGACCTACGTGCTGCTCGAGCAGGAGAGCGAAGCGCGCGGCAAGGGCCCCAATGAACTGGTTGCGCGGCGTCCCAAGCACGCTCCGCGCACGGCCTTCCGGCTGGTGAAGGGCGCCGCCCACTCGGGTTCGGACAAGGGCATCATGCGCTCGGTGGGGAAGCGGGCCGGAGCGGACGGGAGCGAGGTGGTGGACGCCATCCTGCGCTGCTGCGCGGTCGCTCCCCAGGACGGCGCCGCGCGGCCGGGAGCGGACTACGTCGCGCTCTGCGACGCGTTCGCGGCCGAGACCGAAGCGGTGCACGCGGCCGAGCGCGTCGAGAAGGAAGATCGCCTGTTCCTACGCGACCGCATCTTCGTGCACGACCGCATGACCCAGGTGATCTTCCGCGTGCGGGACTCGCAAGGCCATCCGATCTCGGACTTCGACCTGCTCTTGATCGGCCAGGACGACGACCCGAATCACCTGCCGAAGGGCTTCTTCATCGACCGTCAGCGCAACCAGCGCGCGGGCAACACGCTCACCTACTTCCTGAACCACGACGTCATGGCAGGATGCCCGGCGGTGGTCGTGGACGGCGAGGTCGAGCGCCCGGAGGAGGCCGGGATGGACGAGCTGGGCCTCTGGATCAAGCCGCGCCCGACCGACGGCTTCGTGCACTACGGGGAAGCGCGCCTGCGGGCCGGCAAGGAACTCGCGGAAGCGGTCCTGCGGGCGGACGAGACGGTGCTCGTCGACATCGTCCTGCGCCGCATCGTTCGCGAAGGGGTCGTCCACCTCTCGCGCGGAACGAAGCGCGGTTCCTTCAGGAAGGTGAAGCCGGGGGCGCCGCTCCCGGACGAGCGGTAGAGCGCGAGCTTCAGGGGACGAGCGGCGGGCCTTGCACAGACGCCGCGACCCACGGGGCGCCGAGGCAGCCCGTGGTCGGGTCACCCTCGAGGCGCGTCGCGTGTGTCGGATCCGGGGAGCAGCGGCTGGTTCCTAGCTTTCAGGAGCGGGTCGCTCGTCCGGCGCGGCGGGCGGGCGGGGGTCGTCGCGGTCGTCCCCGTGGAAGCCGTAGGAGGGGTCGTAGGTTTCGTCCGGGACACCGTTCTTCTTGTCGGCGTGGCGCGCTACGCGGTCGGCCAACTTGCGGTCGCGCTTGCGCTGCTTGTCGAGGGCGCGGCGGCGTTTCTCGAGCGTTTCGGGAGAGCGTTTTCTGGCGATGGTCGTTTCCTTTTTCGGAGTCGTCGGCTCCGCCGCCTACCAGGCGAGGCGAAGTGGACTGGTGGAATGCGAAGGGCCGCGGGATCTCTCCCGCGGCCCTGAACGATACGGGCCGGCTCAGCCGACCCGACCGAGAGAGTCGGTGATTACCAGCGGTTGCCGCCGCCGCCACCGCCGCCGCTGCCGCGCTCGGGGCGCGGGCGTGCTTCGTTGACGGTCAGGTTGCGACCTTCGAGTTCTTTGCCATCCATGAGTTGGATGACGCTTTGAGCTTCGGCGTCGCTGGACATCTCGGCAAAGGCAAAACCCTTCGGACGACCGGTTTCACGGTCGACGACGAGGTGGATTTCCTTGACCGTGGCTCCGCCCTCTTCGAGCGCGGCACACAGACTGTCTTCGGTGATGCTGTACGGCAAATTGCCGACGTAGAGTCGTTTCCCCATGGGGACGTTTCCTTTCGTAGTTCGTTGGTGGCCCGTGCTTGCCTTCAGTCCAACCGAACGGAAAGGATCAAAACGCGGATCATCGGATTCTTGTTGTCTCGTTGCGCCATCCGGGAGTGGCATGGCGCGCTTCCTGAGCAGGACGGATGTCCCGCCGGAAGGCTCGCCCGCTCGAACGTTTCGAAGCGAGCAGCAGCTGTCCCACGTGCCCGCAGAGGTGCGGGAGCGGAGGCAAGCTCCGCGTACTTGGCACCAAGGGGCACGCGAACACCAGACAAATTCGACCGTTCGCCGACTTCTCTGGAGCGAGGGGGCGAGCCGGTCGGACCCTGCGGAGCGCCATAGCGGGCCTCAGTCGCGACCCGCCCCGGGGCTTCGCATCGCGCAAAGGGCCCTTTTCAAGGGCGCCACCGGGGTTCCCCGGACGCAAGCTCCGCTAGGCCGACCCGGTCGCGGACGAATCCGCAATTCCGAATCCCGGATCGAAGACGGGGGCTTGGCCGGCTCACCCCTCGCCCCGGTGCTCACGAGCGCCTCCCCTCGAAGCGCCCGCGGACGGCGGACGCCAGGTGGAGACTTTCCTTGTGGAGCGGTGCTGGACGACGTCGAACGGGAACGTGGAACGCAAGCCCGACCGCTCGGCGCAGGTTCGGCCCGCGGTTCGGCCGCGTGGACGATCGTGCGCGCCTTCGTAGCGTTCTGCTGGCTCGGCTTCGTCCTGCGCTCGCGCTGCTTCGTTGGCGACGACGCTCCCGATTAGACTGCAAGGCCATGAGCATCCGTCCAAGCCACGTCCTACGCGAGGCACGCCTGTTCGTGCTCGCGAGCGCCGCCTGTGCGAGCTGTGCTACGGCGCGCGCGCACGAGGGGCTCGTTCCGCCGGATCCCGGTCGTCACGACGTCGTCTGGACGACGCCGTCCGCGGACGCCCATGGTTCGGTGCCGCTGGGCAACGGTGACGTGGCGCTGAACGCCTGGGTCGAACCGTCGGGCGAGCTCGTGTTCTACGTCGCGAAGTCGGACGCCTGGGACCACGTCGGGCGACTCCTGAAGGTCGGGCGGGTGCGTGTGGCGCTCGATCCGCCGCCTCCGATGGACGCCTTCGAACACGCGCTGCGGCTCGAGCGCGGCGTGCTCGAGGTGCGCTACGGACGAGGCGCCGCGGCCGTGCGCCTCGAGCTCTTCGTCGACGCGCACCACCCGGTCGTCGTCGCGCGCGTGCACAGCCCCGTGCCGCGCGCGCTGATCGCCACGATCGAACCCTGGCGCACGGCGCCCGAGCCGGTCCCGCAGGCGGACATCAGCGATCTGTTCGAGGACCGCGCACGACCGAACAGCCTGCGGGGCGAGGTCGTGATCGCGCCCGATCAGCTGCTGGGCGAGGCGCCGGCCGGGATGATCGGGTGGTACCGCTGGAATGAGAGCTCGCCCTGGTTCGACGAGGTCGTGCGGGTCCAGGGCCTGGAAGACTACTTCGCGGATCGGCCCGATCCGCTGTCCGGGCGCACCTTCGGAGGCCTGCTACGGGCGAGCAACGGACGGCGTGAGGGGCCGACGCGACTCCGGGCGCAGCCCGCCTCGGAGCAGCGCCTCGAGCTCTTCGTCGCGACGGAGCATCCGTCTTCGCCCTCCGCTTGGTTGCGCGCCGTCGTGCAGCGCATCGCGGCGACCGACGCCGTGCCGGCCGCGCAGCGCGACCGTGCCCACGCGGACTGGTGGCGCGCCTTCTGGCAACGGAGCTGGATCGAGATCCGCGCGCGCGACGAAGCCGGCGCGGCGGATGCAGCCGTTGTCGAACAGGCCTACGCGTTGCAGCGCTACGTGACCGCCTGCGCCGGGCGCGGGCGCTTCCCGATCAAGTTCAACGGCTCGCTCTTCACGGTGCCGTGGGAGGGTCGCTTCGGCGACGCCGACTACCGGCGCTGGGGCCCGGGCTACTGGTGGCAGAACACGCGCCTGCCGTACCACGCGCTGTCGGCCGCAGGGGACTTCGAGTCGCTGCTGCCGCTCTTTCGGATGTACTCGACCGAGACGCTGGCGTTGCACGAGTTTCGTGCGCGTCGCTACACCGGCCACGGTGGCGCGCTCTTGCCCGAGTGCATCACGTTCTGGGGCGGGTCGTTTCCTGCGGACTACGGCTGGACACCGTTCGAAGAGCGCGGCACCGACAAGCTGCAGGAGAGTGGCTGGCACAAGCGCGAGTGGGTGGCCGGGCTCGAGCTGGTCTGGCTGATGCAGGAGTTCTTCGCCTACACCGAAGACCAGCGCTTCCTGCGCGAGACGCTCCTGCCCACGGCAGAGTCCGTCCTGACCTTCTTCGACGAGCACTACGCGACCGGTCCGGACGGGAGGTGGGTCATGACGCCATCGCAGGCGCTCGAGACCTGGTGGGACACGACGAACCCGATGCCGGAGGTCGCCGGGCTGCAAGCGGTGCTCGAGCGCCTCGTGCAGCTTCCGAGCACGTCGACCACCGCGGCGCAACGCGCGCGCTGGCTGAGGCTCGCGGAGCTCGTGCCCGCCTTGCCCACGCGTGTCGAGGACGGTGTCGAGCTCCTGGCCCCGGCCGCTCGTTTCGCCGACAAGCGCAACGTCGAGAATCCCGAGCTGTACGCCGTGTTCCCGTTCCGGCGGGTGTCCTTCGAGCGCGCGAACGCGGCCCTGGGCCTGGCCGCACTCGAGCGCCGCACGGATCGCGGGCACGCCGGTTGGCGCCAGGACGAGCTCTTCATGACGCACCTCGGGCTCGCCGACGAAGCTCGCGCCGGCCTCGTTCAGCGCGCGCGCAACACCGACCCCGCCTCGCGCTTTCCCGCCTTTTGGGCCGCGAACTACGACTGGACTCCCGACCAGACCCATGGCGGGGTCTTGATGCGCACGCTCCAGACCATGCTGTTGCAGACCGACGGCGACACGCTCTTCGTCCTGCCGGCCTGGCCCGACGACTGGGACGTGCGCTTCCGTCTGCACGCGCCGGGGCGCACGATCGTCGAGGGCGAGCGCGTCGATGGTCGCCTCGAACGGCTCGAGCTCACGCCCACGGACCGCGCGCGCGACGTTCGGCGGCCCACGGCCGCGAGTCGCTGACGTCGCGGTTCCGTGGGAGTCGGCTCGGACGCCGGACGGCGCGCTCAGCGCGCCTGGGGTGTCGCCGGTCGGCGCACCCCCAGGAGGGTCCGCCGGAGGAACTCCGCGAGCACGGCCGCGTGGGGCAGCTCGTCCTCGATGCTGCAGTGGAACTGAGCGTAGAAGCCGCCTGCCTCGTGCTCGAGGACCAGCGCGTCGGCGTCCCGGTCCGCGTCCTCGGCGAAGACGGCGCCCACGGACCATGCCGGTCCGATCTGGTCGTAGCGCAGGGCAGCGTGCGAGAACCACGTGCCGAGCGACGGCAGGATGGCGTTCGCGCCGGCCTGCGGGATCTGCGCTCCGGAACCTCGACAGATGGCCGGAGTCGCGACGTCGAGCACGCGATCGGCCCCGACGGACAGGCCGCCGCTCTGCGTGACCGTTCCGTCCGGGTGGAGGATCTCCTGAAAGGCCGTCTGGCCGCTCCAGACGAGGCCGTTGCCGTGTTCGAGCCAGCGTTCGGCCAGCGAGCCCTCGTCCTCGCCGGCGAAGACCGCTGCGGGCACGTAGTCCAGGAGCACGACGACGTCGCGTACTCCGTTGTCGACGCGTGCCTCCATCCAGCGCGCGAAGTCCGGACCCTGTCCGAAGTGGAACGACTGCACGTCGAAGTCCTTCGGGGGCAGATCCGCGCGCAAGCGGGCGACGACGTCCAGCTGATCGGTCCAGGGAACCCAGCGTTCGATCGAGACCGGCGCGAACACGGCGACGTCGGGGCGGACGTCGCGGACGCGCAGGACGAGCGTCTCCGCGTGAGAGTGGCCGTCGAGCGTCGCCTCCACCCGCAGCTCGTAGGCCGCGGCCGAGGCGTAGACGTGCGTCGCCTCGAGCTCGACGCCGTCGAGTGCGTCGGGGAATACGGCGCGCGTGCCATCGCCCCAATCGAAGGTGAGCACGGGCAAGCGATCGGCCAGGGTGCGGCCCGGGAAGTGGACGTGCGCCGTGGCACGGACCGTCTGGCCGCGGCGCGGGCGCGAGGGATCGATCCCGGCGAGATGTACACGCGGAAGGGCGTCGCGATCGTAGACGGTCAGCGTCCGCACGTCGCTGGCACCGCGTGCGTCGTGCACCTCGAGCCGCAGTCGCAGCTGGCCGCTGCCGCGTTCGTCGGCCTTCGGCAAGCGCTCGAGCGCGGTCTCGAGGCCGGGCAAGCGGGCCCAGGCGGGGTGTTCGTGGTGTGCACGGACCCAGTCGATCGTCCACGTCGCGTCGAGCGTCGAGCCAGGCTGGTCGGGGTCGCTCGCCTCGGCCGAGAGCACGAGCGGAGCGTCGAACGGGACGAAGGCGCCTTCGAGAGGTGCGTGCACGACCTCGATCGCGGGCCGCGCGTTGCCCGGCGTCACGACGACGTCGCGCGTCGCGGACCACCCGTTGGTGTCGGTCACTGTCAAGTGCATGCGTTCGGAGGCGGCCTCGGTATAGGTCGTCGACCAGGTGGGCTCGTCGATCACCGTCCCGTCGGAGCGCTCCCAGCGATAGCTCAGGGCCTGCCCTTCGGGATCGAACGAGCCCGCGGCGGAGAACGTGACCGTCAGGGGTAGCGCACCTTCGTCGGGCGTGGCCGTGGCGACGGCGACCGGCGGAGCGTCGTTGCCGACGTAGCGGATGCGGTAGATCTTGGGCGTCGAGAACAGGAGGCTGATCCAGACCAGGTCCCCGTTCTCGGGGTGGGTGCGCAGCTCGACCGGGGACCCCAGCCCCGTACCGAACTCGAGCACGTCCGTCGGCACGAGGTTTCCGTCCAGACGCGCGGACCGCATCCAGGACAGCCCGAAATCGACGAAGAACATGCGGCCGCGCCACACGGGTGGATAGTCGTCGCCCGTGTAGACCGTGACGCCGGACGTGCAAACGCCCGTGAAGCCCGCGTGCGAGCTGTCGCCGTGGTGCCAGGCGACGAGCGGCGGCGTGTGACCGACGGCCGCGACGTCGCACAGCCCGAAGGCGTCCGCGGCTTGGTACTGACCCTGGGCGAAGGGGCCTTCGAAGCAGGGCCAGCCCAGATTTTCGCCGCCCGTGACGAGGTTGATCTCCTCCCAGGTGTTCCAACCCACGTCGCCGACCAGCAGCGCCTCGCGCGGCCCCGAGTTCGGAAGCAGGTCGAAGCGGTAGGGGTTGCGCAGCCCGAGGGCCCAGATCCGCGAGCGCATCGAGCGGGGGTCACCGTCGTAGAACGGATTGTCAGGCAAGCCGTCGCCGGTCAAGGGATCGATGCGCAGGACCTTGCCGGAGGCGCTGTCCAGCGACTGCGAGCGGAACGAGCCGATGTCGTCGGCCGCACCCAGACGGTCGGGCCCGAAGCACGGCGGGTCGAAGCCGCCGTTGTCGACCAGGTCGTAGTGCGCGCCGTCGCCGCTGGCGAGCACCAGGCTGCCATCGGTGAGAAAGCGCAGCGATCCGATCGCGTGCGAGAGATGGCAGGAAGGAATGCCGCTCGACCAGCTTTCACCGAGCAAGACCGTGCGCGTCGCCGGCAAGGCCACGAGATCGCCGGCGGCGTCGTACTCCGTCCGGAAGCGAACGAGCCGTGAGAAGGCGTGCGCATCGTCGTCGACATGGTCGTTGCCGGGGTCGACGACCAGCAGCAGGTACAGGAATCCGTTGACCTCGAATTCCGGATGCACCGCGATCCCGAGGAGGCCGCGATCGCCGTTCGAGAGCGTCTCGCTCTGGAGGTTCACGACCCGGTTGCGACGGCGGTCGTCCTCGACGTACCAGACCGTGCCACCACGATCGGCCACGACCATGCGGCGCGCATCGATGAAGTCGAGCCCGACCGGCTGTCCCCAACCGCTTCCGATCGGTTGGGCGAGGAAGCCCGGCGGCAGGACCGGTGTCTGCGCGGCGAGGCCAGGGGTCGCGAGGGCGAGAGCGAGGGGCAGCAGGCATCGGTTCAAGGGCGTCACCTCCGTGGGCCGACCCAGTCTATGCCGCGGCGGCCCGGACGGGATCGGCCGGGGCTTCCGTTGTGCGACGGCCTCGGGAACAATGGCCCCATGCCGCCCGATTCCCCCGAGCAGGAGTCCTTCCTGAGCGTCGTCTTGCGCAACAAGCGCTGGTGGCTCCCGCCGCTCGTCATCGCCCTGCTCCTGATCGCGCTCCTGGTCCTGTCCCTCTCGGACGGGGCCTCGCCCTTCGTCTATTCGCCCTTCTGAGCGAGGCCCAGGGTGCGCGCCAGGTAGGGATAGAGCGTCTCGGCCGCGACGGCGTGGCCAGCTTCGTTGGGGTGCTGGTCGTGCGGTCCGACCCACAGTGCCCGCTCGTCGCGACCGGCGAAGCCCTCGATCAGCGAGAGGACCGGGATTCCATCGCCCCGCGCGAAGTCGGCGATCTTCTCTTCGACGTCGTAGAAGCGGTAGTCACGCAGGCCGAAGAGCAGCGGGAAGATGACGAGCTGGAACTCGACGCCGGCCTCCTGGCAGGCGCGGTCGATCAGTCGCAGGCGATTGCGCATCGTGACCCAGCTCTTGGTCTCTTCGTCGTTCCCCAGATACGCGCGCCGGAACTGATCCAGGTACCAGTCGGAGAAGCGCTGCTCGAGCCCTTGCTCGAGCAGCGTGCGACCGACGTACGAAAAGCGGTACGCGAGGCGTCCGTCGACCTCGGACCGCAGCTCGTCGATCTTGTCCTGGTAGTAGCGCAGGGAAGTCGACAGCGAGGTGCCGTCGCGCAGGAAGAAGACGGCGACGACGACGTTCGGCCGGTAGCGCGGCAGGAGCTTCTCGAGGTAGACCAGCCAGTCCGAAGGAAACGACCCCGGAGCGCCCGCGTTGTAGAGATGAAAGCGACGGTCCGAACCGGCGGCCGCGGCCTCCGCGTTCAGGCGTGCTTCGATGCGCTCCGTGAAGCGGTCGTTCGCGTCCGGCACGCCCTGTCCGAACGTGAACGAATCGCCCAGGACGAGCACGCGTGTCGTGTGCTCGTCGAAGGCTTCGGGTGGCACGGGGTCCTCGCGGAAGCCGGCTCCGTTGCGTGGTGTGTAAGCGACCTCGCCGGGGCTCTCCACGCCCGAAAGGTCCAGCGCAGGCCGGTACACGAGCGCGGCCGCCAGCTCGAGCAGCCCGACGGCCAGGACGCAGGAGCCGATGAGGAGCGCGAGCTTCGTCGCTCGGTTGGAACTGCCTTTCACGTGCTGACTTCCATGGGGAGCGGACGGTGGCCGGATCTCGGCTGGGTCCGGCGCGAAGGGTGCGCGAAGCGCGGGGTCGCGAGCGCTCGGGGGAGGATAGCGCCGGGACGAGGACGGGGAGCCAGGGTGCCGGCAAAACGGGGGCGGCGCTGCGCGGCGCTGTCGGTCGAGCGGCTCACGAGCCGCGCGCTCCCCGTCGCGAAAGGCGCTGGCCCAGCAAGGCGTGTGCGCCGGTCGCGAGGCCGGCCAGGAGGAACAGGACTTGGGGGATCCAGGCCAGGCGTGACCACGGCAGGAAGCGAAGGACGACCTCGCGCGTTTGTGGCGGCACGAGCACACCCTGGTAGAAGTCGTCGATCCGCACCGTCGCGAGCTCGTCTTCGCCTGCGAAGGCACGCCAATCCGGGTGGTGTTGCTGACTGACGAAGAGCAGGGTCCGCTCGTCGAACGGCGTGAGCACGTAGCGCTGGCGATCGTCCTGGTTGTCCACGCGCGTCACGCTCAGGCGCTGTGCCGCGCGTACGGAGCCAGGGATCACGGCGTCGTCCTCGTCGACGAGGTCGAAGCCGCGCACCTGCGCCTCGAGGATCGGCGGCCGGACCACGCGGTGAACGATGCGGTTGCGTCCGAACGGTCTGGCGACGGAAGGTGGAAGCTTCGTGCTGGCGAGCAGGGCCCCGATCCCGGCCGAATCGAACGCGTCGGATTCCAGACCGCCGGTCGAGATGATCGTCGTGAAGAAGCGCCCGCCCGAGAACGTGCCGACCGAGCTCAGGCGCAGGGTCCAGTCCTGGTAGCGCTGCGACGTGAGCGAGTTGTAGGTATGGATGCTCCGCAGACCGAGCAGGGCGTCGTGGTTGGGTGGCAGCGGGACGAAGCCGTTCTTGCCCACGAAAGCCAGGCGCGAGCCGTCTTCCGTGGCGCGCCGGATCGTCTCGACCAGCGGCGACGTCAACGGGATGTCCGCGGGCTTGCGCGTCAGGATGAGGCGGTCGGCCTGGAGCAACGTCGAGACGAGGACCGCGCTCACGAGCCAGGTCGCACGTCCCGTCCAGGCGAAGGCGGTCGTCAGGAGGACCACGACGCCTCCGAAGACGACGTAGGGCCAGGCGGCAGGATGCGCGCTCGCTGCGAGGCAACCGAACGTCAAGGCTGCCGGCACCACCACGCACGCGACGCGCACGAGGCGCCCGCCGGCGGCGCCGCGCAGGAGGGCATCCGCGGCGTACGCCATGAGCAGGATCATCGGGATCCAGGCTCCATCGAGCGGATTGAAGCGCGAAAAGTGCAGACCGCCGTAGAGCCAGCCGAGCCGGTAGGCGGCCGGCCAGACGGCCAGGGTCAGGGTGGCGAGAACGAAGAGCCAGAGCGGCCAGAGGCGTCGCGCGAGGCGGGGGACGAGCGCGACGAAGACGAGCGTCGCGACCACTGGCGACCACGAGAGCCCGGTGAAGTAGGTCGGGTAGTCCTGCTCGATCGGGTTGCCGTACCAGAAGGCGTCGAACCACAGCACGACGAAGTCGAACAACTCCTGGGGATTCGCGATCGCGAGGAGCCCGGGCACGAAGAACTCGAACTCGGTCTGCCCGCGGGCGGAGGCGGCGGAGGTCGCGACGAGGTCCGCCAGCACCGGGGCCGCGGCGACGCTTCCGACCAGAACGGCCGCACCGATCCCTGCCAGTCGCGCGACCTTCTCGGACCAGGTCAGCGGGCTGCGCCAGAGGCCGACCAAGGTGTAGCCGACCAGGATGTAGGCGTGGAAGACCGTGTGCTGCGGATAGGCCGACAGGAGCAGGCAATGCACGAAGAAGGCCAGCGCGAGGGCGCGCGCGAGCGTGAGCTCGCGCCGGATGCAGGTCACGATCCAGAGCAAGGCCGTGGTCCAGCACACGCCCCAGAGGAACATCACGTACCAGTGGCGGTAGGCGATCAGGACTCCGAGCGACAGCGAGAGCGCGCCAGCGAAGCAGGCGGCCGGATGCAGCCGCAAAGACCGCAACAGGAGGTAGCCGAACAACGCGGTCAGGGCCACGGCGAGGCCGAACGACAGCGTGTAGAACACGAAGGCGTCGCGCGTCAGCCAGGACAGGACGAGGCTCGGGACGAAGACCTTGCTGGGCCCCGCGATGTGCGCGGCGGGGCGCCCCAGCTCGTTGTTCGGCGACCACGTCGGCAACCACCCGGCCGAATCGCTCTGGAGATGGAATTGGATCTCCGGCAAGAACCACCAGCCGAGGTCGGTGTAGAGCCGGATGACCGGGCGCTCGTCGCTGGGGATTCCGACCTCGGGGCCGTTGTCGTACGAATAGATGACCTCCCCGCGCCACGCGATGGAACCGAACACGAAAACGAGCGTCAGCGCCAGCAGCGCCAGAGCACGTCCGTGTCCGAAGGTCGTGGGGCGAGCGGGCTCGGGGGCGTCGGTCATCGTCCCTCACCGGTCTTCGCCGCGCGCCGGCGGCGCAGCTCGGCCACGCCTTCCGGGTCCTTGAAGACGACGGCTCCGGTCTGGAATTCGCCGACGCGAACGAGGCCGACCGCGCGCAGCGCGGAGGGCGTGAGCTTCGTGCCGAGATCGCTCGCGGGCACGATCAGCGTCCCGATCGCGAAGCGCTCCGCGAGGACCCGCAGCGTGCCGTCGTTCTCCGGCACGAAGCACCAACGCACGGGGTAGTGGCGCAGCGTGTACGTGATGCCGTACTCGGCCGGCGACACGAGCAGCTTCGTGTCGTCGTGTCCGAAGAACTCCATGCCGTCGGTGTAGAAGGCGGGCGTCGCGAGGACGACTTCGTCCGCGCGCCGCAGCGTGCCGAAGACGCTGGCCGCGACCAACGGGACGAGCAGGCCGCCGTAGCAGGCCAGGCGCAGGCCGCGGCCGCGGGTCGCGAGGGTTCGGACCAGGGGTTCGAACAGGGAAGCCGCGGCGATGACCGTGAACGGAAAGGCGAACAGGATGAAGCGGATCGTCACGTGCTTGAAGGCGACGTGCGTCACGATCAAAAGGCCGAACGTGACGAGCGACAGCAGGCCGGCGCCCAGCGCGAAGCCGTCACGGCCGCGGTGAACGCCGAAGGCGACCAGGGCGAGCAGTGCGAACAGGAGGCCGACGAGAACGAAGACGGGTTCGGTCAGCTCGCCGGCGCGTTCGGTCACCCGCTCCCCGAACAGCTCGAGGTTGCGGTGAGTGTTCGCGACGAGGGCTTCCAGCAACTCACCGGTCGTCGGTTCGGGCAGCTCGCGCTCACGCATCAAGTCGGTGAAGTTCGTCTCGCCGGTCACGAGCCACGAGACGAAGGCGGCCTGCTTGCCGGTCGTGGTCTGCCACTTGTACAGGCCGCCCAGGAGCACGACCGAGCCCAGGGCGGCGAGGGCGAGCGGGCGCACGCTGGCACGACCGCTGCGCGACAGGGCGTAGAGACCCATCGGGACGGCCAGGAACGCGCCCGTTTCCCGGAACAGGAAGGGCGGGACGAGCAGCAGCGGGATCCAGAGCACGCGCGTTCGTTCGGGCAGGCGCAGGAAGGCGTAGAACGATGCCAGGGCGACGAGCGCGGAGGCCGGCTCGGACATGGCCGTGAAGGCGAAGGCGATGTCGAGCGGGTAGGCGAGGAAGAAGACGGCCGCCAGCACGCCGACGGCCGCGCTGTAGATGCGCCTTCCGATCAGGAAGACGAGCACGGCCGAGAGCACGTACGACGCCAGGCTGGGCAGGATCCACACGATGTCGGCGGAGCCGAGCAAGCGGTAGGCGCCGGCCAGGACCGCGTAGTAGCCCGGCATGTAGACGCGCCAGTTCGGCGTGTCCAGGAAGGCGGGCGTGACGAGGTGGCTACGTAGCTCGGCGTGGTCCGCGAACCAGCGCGCGGTCGTGATGTAGCCGACCTGGTCGTTCAGGCCGTAGACGTGCAGTTCGCTCGGCCGGAAGACGGGCGACCAGGCGCACAGCACGAGCACCGCGAGCAAGCCGACGAAGAGGGCCGCGCGCCCTCCTCCGCTCACAGCGCTCGCAGCGGAGGCTCGCTCGGGTTCCGACTCCATCGGGCGGAATCCTAGCCGAGCTCGCGCGAGGGCTCACGGGACGGCGTCGATTTCGTCCCGGGACCGCGTGAGTCGCGGCGGGACGAGCGAGCGACGCTCAAATGCGCTCGGTCTCGAGCGAGCGGCGCCACGGCCGCAGGTAGCCCGAAAAGCGATAGCGCGCGAGCTGGCGCAGGAATTCCCAGCAAGTGCTGGCCCGGACGTGGGAGAGTCCGGTGCCGCGCATGCGCGCGAAGGCGTTCATCTCGAGCACCCGCACGCCCATGTACTGGGCCTTGATCAGGATCTCGGGGTCGAGGAACCAGCGCTCGGACGAGAGCTGCATGCGTTCGAGCGTCGAGCGGTGAACGATCTTGGGCGTGCCGTTGACGTCGATCGAGCCGAGGCGCGGGTACAGGCAGCAGACCAGCCCGTTGTACGCGATCGAAACCAGCTTGCGGGCCAGCCCGTCCATCCGAAAGCGCCTGCGGATCTTGCCGAGCGTCTTGGGCCCGCAGGGCGCCAAGGCCTGGAAGAGCCGTACGACGTCCTCCGCGTCGACCTGGCCGTCGGCCGGCAGGAAGCCGATCCAGGGCGCGCGGGCGTGGGGGATGCCGGCGAGCAGACCGAAGCCGTAGCCGCGGTTCGTTGCGACCGTCACCGGCACGATCGGCAGGCCCGTCGCCTGGAGCTCGCGGAGCTTGTTCGGCGTCCCGTCGCTGGACCCGTTGTCGACCCCGACCAGCTCGAGCGCGATGCCCGCCTGCTCGAAGGCCGCCGCGAGTTGCGGAAACGTATAGGGGATCGCTTCGACCTCGTTGTAGCAGGGGATGATGATCGAGAGCTCGGGCGTCCCCGGTGCCGTTCGCGTGGTCGACGATCCGGTCTCGGTCATGAAACGCCGCCGAGCTCGTGCTCGCGGTACCAGTCCACCGTGCGGCGCAGACCGTCCTCGAGCGTGAAAGCCGGTCGCCAGCCGAGGACCTCGTGGGCCTTCGTGCAGTCGAGCGTCTGGGCCGCGATCTCGTTCGAGGCGGTGTTCTGGACCTCGGGTTCGAGGTCTTCCCGTCCGGTGGCGGCGAGGACCGCGGCGACCATCTCGAGCACGCTCTTGGGCGTCGACGTGCCGAAGTTGAAGGCCTGACCCGCGAGATCGAGCCCACGCAGGTTCTCCGCCAGGCAGATATAGGCCGCGACCGCGTCCTCGACGTAGAAGTAGTCGCGGACGAGCTGGCCGTTGCTGCGCACGATCGGGCGCTCGCCGTGGAGCGCGGAACGGATCGTGCCGGGCACGATGCGGCTGTAGTTCAGGTCGCCGCCCCCGTACAGGTTCCCGCAGCGCGTCGTGGCGACCGGGACGCCGAAGGACGTGGCGTAGGACAGCGCCAAAAGCTCCGAGCAGGCCTTCGACGCGTCGTAGGGGTAGCGTCCCTGCAGCGCGAAGTCCTCGGTGTACGGCAGCGTCGCGTGCTCGCCATAGGCCTTGTCGCTCGAGGCGAGCACCACGCCTCGGACCAGCGAGCTGCACGTGCGGCACGCCTCGAGCAGGTTCCAGGTGCCCTTGATGTTGGCTTCGAAGGTGGACAGGACCGAGCGCGAGGCCGTGCCGACGATGGTCTGGGCCGCGAGGTGGAAGACGGTGTCGATCTCGTACTCGTTGACGGCGCGCAGGACTCCTTCGTAGTTCTCGAGGCGTTCGTGCACCACGTTGACGCGCTCGATCGTGCCGGTCGTGACGAGCCGGCTGCGTGGAACGCGGTCGCGGACCAGACAGGTGACGTCGGCGCCGCGCGCAACGAGCTCTTGGGTCAGCCAGGAGCCGAGCAAACCCGTGGCGCCCGTGACGAGCACCTTGCGATTCGTCCAGGAGAAGCTCATGTCCAGCGCTTCCAGGGGGCCTCGTCGCGGTCCCAGAGCCCGTTGAGGGCCTGGACTTCCTTGAAGGTGTCCATGCACTGCCAGAAGCCGCCGTGCGAGTAAAGCGCCATCTCGCCGTCGGCCGCGAGCGCGTTGAACGGCTCGTGTTCGAGAATGCAGCCCGCGTCGGAGGACAGGTAGTCGAAGACTTCCTTCTGGAAGACGAAGAACCCCCCGCTCGTGAGATCGTTCATCAGCGGCTTCTCCTGGAAGTACGTGACGATGCCGCCGTCGTCGACCTTGACCAAGCCGTACTTCGAGTGCGGATGGAAGCCCGTCAAGGTCCCGATCTTGCCGCGCGAGCGGTGGAAGGCCACCAGCGCGTCGAGGTCGACGTCCGACAGCCCGTCGCAGTAGTTGGCGAGGAACGTGTCGCCGTCGATCAGGTGCTTGATCCGATGCAGGCGGCCGCCGGTCTGGGTGTCCTGCCCCGTGTCCACGAACGAGACCTCCCAGTCCTCGACCTCCGAGGCGTGGGGGATGATCTCGGGCTCCCGGCCGCCGAAGCGCAGCGTGAAGTCCTCGTTCATCCAGCGATAGTTGAGGAAGTACTCCTTGATCATCCCGCCGCGGTACCCGAGGCAGAGGATGAAGCGCCGGTAACCGAAGGCGTGGTAGTGACGCATCAGGTGCCACAGGACCGGCTTGCCGCCGATCTCGACCAACGCCTTGGGGCGAAACTCGGTCTCCTCGCGCATGCGCGTGCCCTGTCCACCGCAAAGGATGACGACCTGCTCGCGCTTGAGTCCTTGGCCGGCCGCGCCGGTCACGTGAGGATCCTCGGCGTGGGAATCGGAAGCAGGAAGCGGCCGCCCTTGCGGGTGTAGTCCTCTTCTTGCTTCATGATTTCGGGAGCGATGTTCCAGGGCAGGATCAAGGCGTGGTCGGGCACGTCTTCGGCCAGGACGCGCACGTCCTTCACCGGCAGGTGCATCCCCGGCGTGAGCGTGCCGACCTTGAGCGAATTGCGGTCGACAGTGTACTCGACCAGGTCCGTCCCGATCCCGCAGTAGTTGAGGAGGGTGTTGCCCTTGGCCGGCGCACCATAGGCCGCGATGCGGCGCCCCTTCGCGCGCAGCCCTTCGAGCAAGGCACGCAGCTCGTCGCGATTGCGAGCGACGGCTTGCGCGAAGGCGTGATAGGTGGCCAGGTCCTCGAGCCCGCGGGCCCGCTCGGACGCGATGCGCTCGGCGACGCAGGCCGCGTGCTCACGACCGGGTCGGGCCAGGAGACGGAGGCTCCCGCCGTGCACGGGATGCTCCTGGACGTCGAAGATCGCGAGCCCCTGGCGCCCGAAGGCGTCGGCCAGGGCACGGACCGAGAAGTAGGACAGGTGCTCGTGATAGATGGTGTCGTACTCGAGTCGTTCGAGCAGGTGGACGAGGTAGGGCACCTCGATGCTGACGACGCCGACCGGTTCGACCGCGATCCGGCAGCCTTCCAGCACGCCGGCCAGATCCGGAACGTGCGCCAGGACGTTGTTGCCGCAGATCAGGGCGGCAGGGCCGTATTCGTCCCGCAACTCGCGGGCGCACTGCGCACCGAAGAAGCGCGCCACGCTGTCGACACCGCGCTCCTTGGCGGCGACGACGAGGTTGGTCGCGGGTTCGATGCCGAGCGTCCGCACACCGCGGCGCGCGAAGGCGGACAGCAGGGTGCCGTCGTTGCTCGCGATCTCCATGACGAGATCCGTGGGCCCGAGCCGCAGGTCGTGCACGTGCGTCGAGGCGTGCTCGTCGAAGTGGGCGACCATCGTCGCGGAGGCGCCGGTCATGTAGACGTAGTCCGCGAAGAGGATCTCCGGCGGCACGGACTCGGAGAGCTGCACGAGGCCGCACGTGCGGCACACGAGCAGCTCGAGCGGCCACGTGGGCTCGGGCCACGTTTCGTGTTCAGGGCGAACGAAGGCGTTGGCGAGCGGCGTCGAGCCGAGGTCGAGGACCAGCTCGCGCTCCGTTCCCGCGCAGTTGAGGCAGGCGTCGGTGCGCGTCACGCTTCGGCTCCCGCGCCCAGTCGTTCGGCGAGGCGCGCCAGCCCGGAAGCCGGCGTCGGAGGCGGCGTCCAGCCGAGCGCCGCTTGCAGGCGAGCGACAGGCACCTCGGGGTGGTGCAGCTCTTCCGCGAGCTCGGGCACGTCGCCGAAGCCGAGGCGCTGTGGTTCGAGGCCGAGGTGCTGCGCGCAGAGCTGTACGAAGGCGCGCACGCTGTGGAGCCTGCCGCTCGCGAGGTTGAGGGCGGGCGCGTCGAAGGGCGGCCGGTGCGTGCGCACGGCCTCGTCGTCGCACAGCCCCAGCTCGACCAGCGCGCGGGCCGCGTCTTCGACGTAGATCCAATCGCGCTGCTGGAACCCGTCGGACAGCGGGATGCGCTCCGACGAGCCGCGCGCGGCGATCAGCGTCGGGACGAGGCGCCCCGGGCGTTCGCCGAGCCCGAAGACGGTGAAGGCCCGCGCGGTCAGGGCGGCGAGGCCGTCCAGGCGCGCGTCGTCGAGCAGGGTCGTGGCGCGCAGCTTGGAACGCCCGTAGGCCGTGTCGGGCATGCACGGCTCGCGCTCGTCCAAGCTCGTCGCAGCGCGTCCGAACTCGAGCGCGGAACCGACGTGAATCAAGCGTACGCCGCTGGCGGAGGGGGAGGCGCGCAGCGCTTCGGCGAGCTCCGCGACCAGCTCGACGTTGAGGCGTTCGTAACCCGCTTCCGCGCGCTCGTTCTTCGCGACCCCGTAGCCGACGAGATTGAACACCAGATCCGGCTGCACGGCTTGGACCAGCGCGCGCGCGGAGCCGCGCTCGGAGAGGTCTGCTTCATGCGCGCGCAGTCCGGCCGCGGCCAGGTCGCGCGGCAGTCGAGTCGTGGAGCGCACCTGCACGATCACCTCCGCCTCGCGGGACACGAGCTCGCGCGCGACCGAGCGGCCCAGGAAACCGCTGACGCCGAGGACGAGGCAGCGACGTTGGGCGAGGGGCGAGGCGACCATGGGACGGGGGAGGAACGGGCGGTGGTGAGCCGTAGCCGCGGGAAGCTACCAAGCTCTTCGCGGCGAGGCACGCCCTGCGCGCGCATTCCGACCCGTGCCCCGTCGCCGAGGAAGTGGGGGCGCTGCCGCCGGGGGCTCGCGTTGTGGACGTCCTCAGGGATCGCCCGTAGCTTGGAGGCGAGGACTTCCGGCATGAAAACGCTGCTCGACCCGCGCCCAGCCGCTTTCGGATCCGAGCCCTTGCACGCGATCCGGCGCCCCTACTGCCTACGCTGTTATGGCGCGCTCGAGAGGGCGCCCGGCGCCAGCGCCCCGTGCAAAGCCTGCGGCTTCGTCAACGTCCTGGCGGATCAGCGCCTGTTCTGGACGCGTGAGCCCGCCCTTGTCCGAGCCGAAGCGTCGGCCAAGCTCAGCATCGTCCTCCTGCTCGGTGGCATCTTCTGGTTCATGTTGCGAGGCATGGACATGCGCTTCGGGATGGGGCAGGGCTACGCGATCGGGTTCCCGATCGTGATCGGTGCGGTGCTGTGGCAAACCGCGGAGAAGCTGACGCGGCGCAAGCCCTACTTTCGTGCAGCGCTCTTCTGGTTCGTGCTGCCGCTCGTCGTGGCCGTACCGCTCGCGGTGGTCGCGTTGTGGCCGTCCGGGCCGGAGACCCGGCTGACGGAAGAACGACGCCTGCTGCAGGGGCTCGTCGCCGGTGGGCTGGCGGTGCTTGGATTCGGACTTCGCTACGTGTGCTTGCGTCTCGATCGCTGGAAGACCGAACGCGTCGCCCGGGCCCAAGCGCGCGTGCAAGGGACGACCTGAGGACGGCGTCAGCGACGCGCGCCGCCCGTCACCAGCAGGGTCTGGAGCAGGGCTCGGAACTCCCGGAGCGCCGGGGCCGCGGCACCGGGCGAAGGCGTTCCGGCGCCGGCGTAGCCGAGCGCCTTCAGGTCCGCCTCGAGCCCCGGGTCGGCCTCGACGGCAGCGCCGGCGCGGGCGCCGACCAGGTAGCTCTCGTGGAGTTCCTCGAGCAGCGGACGGAAGTCGGGCTCGAGCGCGAGCGGTGTGCGCTCCTCAGGGTCGGTCGCCAGGTGATAGCCCCGGAAGGCCGGGCTCGCGCCTGCGGACACGATGACCTTCGCGTCGGCCCGGATCGCCCCGACGAAGGGCCGGTGCGCGGAGCCGAGGAAGCGTGTCCGCGGCTCGTCCTCGCGCTCGAAGAGATCGTGACCGCGCCAGGTGGCGGGCACGGGGGCGTGCGCCAGCCGCGCGATCGTGGGCGCGAGGTCCACCAGGCTCACGGGTCGCGCGATGCGACGCGCGACGAGCGACGGGTGCCAGAGGATCAACGGCACGCGCACATTCTCCTCGTGGAGCGTGTAGCCGTGGCCGGTGGCCCCGTGCTCGAGGAACTCCTCACCGTGGTCCGAGGTCACGACCACCAGCGTGCGCTCGAGCAGCTCGCGCGCGCGCAGGAGCTCGAGCAGGCGTCCGAGCGCCTGATCGGCCGAGGCGACCGTCGCGTCGTACACGTCGCGGGCATACGACAGGTCCGCCGCGTCGAGCGTCGCTCCGCGCTGCTGCCACTGGTTCTGCTGGAGGAAGAGCGGCAGGGACTCCTCGTCCGCCAGCGGCCCCGCGTAGGGCCGAACGAAGCGCGCGCGGAAGTCCTCCGTCGGCTCGTACTGGTGGACTTCCCACGTGTGCAGGAACAGGAAGAAGGGCTGGGCCGGATCGCGCGCTCCGAGCCAGTAGCGCGCGCGCTCGACGACGTCGTGCATGCTCGCCTGGGCGAGGTCCCCGAGGAAGACGTCGAAGCCGCGGTCCAGACCGAAGGCGTCGGAGAGGTAGCCGCCACCGGTGAAGCCGACCGTCGCGAAGCCGGCATTGCGCAAGGTCTCCGCCAGTGTCGGAAGGCCTGGAGCCAGGCGCCCGGGCTCGGCGTACGTCCCGACGCCCGTTTCGTGCGGCCACTGCGACGTGAAGAGTGCGGCGTGCGAGGGCAGCGTCCAGGGCGCGGCGGCGTAGGCGCGGGGGAAGGCCACGCCTTCGTCGGCCAGCTGGTCGAGCACAGGGGTCAGTCCACGCTTTCCACCGAAGGCACCCAAGCGATCGGCGCGCAGCGTGTCGATCGAGATCAGGATGACGTTCTCGATCAAGCCGCGCGCTTCGCGCAAGCGGACCAGGCGACCGGAGAAGGCGCGGCCGGGATCGCCGATCGTCTCGACCGTTCGGTAGCCATCGAGCCACTGCGCGAGCTCTGGGGCATAGTCTCCGAGCGAGTCGTAGCCGTATTCCGTGAGGTTGCGTTCCCACGTCAGCACGTGGCGGACGCGCGCGTCGACGAGCTCCTGCGCCACCTCTTCGGCACCCCACACGGCCAGCTCCGGCGGGAGGAAGTTCACGACGCGCGACGGGCTGCGGCGGCGCGCGAGGACGTTGAGCAGCGCGCCTTCCGGTAACACGGCGACGGCGGCGTCGGTCCGTGTGCGAAGCAGCTCGAGGGCGCGGTTGGCGTAGGTGCCGCGATCGTCGGCCAGGAAGGCGTCCGCTCCCGTCCCGACGCGCACCGTCTTGATCGCGAGCCAGCGCGAGCTCTCCGCGAGGTGCGCGCCGGACCAGGCCACGACGGCACCCAGCACGACGATGCGTAGCCCCGGGCCGTGACCGCGCCAGAAGTCCTGCTCCCACGGGCGGTGCGACGCGACCGCGGCGATGCACGCGACGGTCCCCGGCATGGCCAGCGCGAAGCCGTAGTGGCGCGCGCTGCAGGCGAAGGCGATCTTGGCCGTGAGCGCCGCGGCGAACGCGAACAGGGCCAGCGTGGCGAGCGAGCCCGAGCGCCAGGCGGGGACCAGGGCCGCGAGACATACGAACGGAAGAACCGCCAGGGTCCCGAGCCAGGGGATCGGCAAGAGCGTGAAGCAGAGCGTTGCGCCGAGCAGGGTCAGGACACGCTCCTTCGCCCCTGGTCTGCGGGCGCGCGCGGGTGCGAAGCGCGCTACGCCGACGAGCACCGCTACGCCGGCGGAGAGCCCGACCAGCCACAGCGCCATGCGCCCGAGATTCGCGCCCAGCTCGTCGGTCCCGGCCAGGCGCCGATAGAAAGGCAGCGCGAGAACGTCGCCGCGCGCGAGGTTCACATAGGGCGCTGCGAGAGCTTCGGCGGCGCCGTGGAGTCCCAGCGCAGGCGTCAGCGCGAGCAGCATCAAGACGGCCGGTGTCAGGGCGAGAAGCGCGATCGTCGCGGCTTGGAGCGACGCGACGCGCTCCTCGGAGCGCCGGCCACGAAGGTGTGCGCGGACCGCCGCGAGCAGGAGGGCGGCCGCGAGCGCGAAGGCCGGCTCGGCCTTCGTCAGCGCGACGAGCCCGGCGACGAAGGCCAGCGCGTGCACCTTCCAGCGTCGGGGCTCGTGCTCGTGCCAGGCGAGGAGCGCGAGTGCCGCGAGCGCGAGTCCCACGCCATGCGTGAGCTCGTGCGAGTAGGGTGCGATGAAGTTGTAGTTGCCGACCCCGGCGAGCTGCAGGCACGCGAAGACGAGCACGAAGGCGAGCGCTCCGGCGAAGCCTCCGAGCGTTCCGAAAAGGGCGCGCAGGAGCACGAACAGGAGCGCTCCGAGCGCGGCCGCGAACGCGATGTTCGCGACGAAGAGGACCCGTAGGGACGTCCCGCAGAGGCGGAACAAGAGCGCGTTCCAGTGCACCGACAGGGGACCCTGCAACCAGGCCACGTCGCGCTGCAGGACGTCGCCCTCCGCCAGGCGCCAGGCACCGTAGACCTCGCGCCCGAAGTCGATCTGGACGTCGGGCCAGGTGCCCCAGGTCCAGATCAGGACGCCGGCGAAGGCCAAGGCGAGGGTGGTCCAGGCCGTGGCGGAACGTGCGCGTCGGGAGAGAGGCATGGCGAGCCGGGGCGACCGGCCGCGCAAGGTAGCGCGGACGGGGACGATGAACTACAGCGAGCAGGCGAGGGAAGTTCGCGCGAGCGGCCACGGTCGCCCCGGCGGGACGAGGCGGCCGCGGCTCGCGCGCAGGCTCAGTCGCGGTTCATGAACAACCGCAAGACGTACCAGAGCATCAGCGCGATCGAGGCGAACAGCTGCAGGGACGCCGCGACGTAGCGGTCCTCGGGGAAGCGTTTCAGCACGTTGGACGTGTCGTACAGGACCGCGGCCCCGGCAAAGACGACCATGCCGACGCTGAACCAGGTTCCGAGCTGGAAGCCGAAGATCACGGCCGAGACGATGGCCACGAGCGCGCCGATCCCGAACCAGCGCAAGAGCGCGCCCAAGAACGAGAAGTCCTTGCGGGTCCAGAAGGCGACCAGCGTCAGGCCGGTGAAGCCGATCGCGGTCGTCAACGCGGCGCTCTGGATCACGCCCGGGGCCGTCGCTTGTGCGAGGTACAGCATCGGCACGAAGATCAGCGCCTGGGCGACGACCATCGCCCCGAGGGCCAGGTATTGCGCGACCAGCGAGCGGGCGCTGAAGGCCGCGCGGCTCGCCAACCACGAGACCAGCATGAAGCCACCCAGGATCAAGAGCCACGACGTTCCGCTCATCGCGATGGCGATTCGCTCGGCGAGACCGCTCGTGAACAGCGCGATCTCGATGCCCGTGAAGGCGAGGATCGCGCCGAAGAGATGCGCGTAGGTCTTCGTCAGGAAGGCGGCACGCGCATCCGTGTCGAGCTGGATGGCGGGGCGAGCGGAGGTCAGGCTGGCGTGGCTCATGGTCGATGCGCGGTCTGGGCCGGGGGAAGCGCGAGGAGCTCGGCAGCATAGCACCCCGAGTTGGCCGGCTCTCCTTCCGCCCGCGTCGCGCAGCGCCGCAAGCGCAAGGCGCAGGCAAAAAGAAGCGCGCTCGGACCCCTGACGGCATCGTGAAGGGCGCTGAGGCGAGCAAGCCTCGGACGGGGTCAGATTCCCGGTCCGAGCGGTCGATGAGGGCTTTGAGGCCTGCACCATGGATACCGTCAAATCACTCGGAATGATCCTCTCGATCCTGCTCAGCATCACGGCAGGACTCTTGACCATGGCAGGGGGGGGCGACGGCCTGTGGAAGCACACGGGCATCGTCACCGTGTCCGCGCCCCCCGATGTCGTCTTCGAGTGGCTGACCAATCCCGAGCGTCGCAAGACCTGGATCGAGGGCATGACGGAATCGAGGTCCTCTTCGCCCGGGCGGCTGGAGAAGGGCTCGCGCCTGGAGGAGACCCTGCGGCTGGACGGCAAGCTCCAGGTGCGGACCGTCGAGATCACCGAGTTCGAGGAAGGCACGGTCTTCGCCTACACCACGACGGTCGAGGGGGCGGTGGTCGAGCTGCGCTACCTCGTCGGCAACAACATGAGTGGTCGCAAGAGCCGGATCGACTACACGTGCAGCGTTCAGTTCCCGGGCGTCCTGGCTCGGGTGATCGAGCCCATTCTGGGTCACGGGGAGCTGGGGCGCATGGAAGCGGACTTCGCCCGCCTGCAGCAGGGCTGCAGCGCGACGAACTGATTCCGTTGGCTGGTGGCTCGCGCGGAAACCCGCGGGCTCGAAGCAGATCCAGGGACCTGTCCCTCGACGGCTCCGCACGTGCCACGCGTCGACTTCGGACGCGCACACAGCCACCCCGGGAGCGTGGGACCGTTCGGCCCAACTCGCTGTCTGGTGGAGCTTTGCGGTCAGCGGCCCCGGAAGCGACCCTGGACGCTCGTCGAGGAGGCCGGTGTTCGCGTCGTGCGGCCGGACGGCGAGCGGCTGACGAAGTCGGCCGCTGAGGGCGAAATGTCGCGCGAACTCGGAGTGGCTGCGGGCTAGGATCCGCGCCTCGATCGGTTCCGGTAGGCAGCGGTAGGGCTCCGAACCGTCCGCACCTCGCTTCACACCCGGATTCCGGAGCCCTTCCGATGCAAGTTCGCTTCCCGCTCGGCCGCTTGGCCGTTCTGGTCTTCGCCCTGTCGTCCGATCTGCCGCAGGCCCAGAACCTCCTCGACGGAGAGCTGGCGGTCACGAGCGGCGAACTCGCCTGGAAGCTCGCGCTGCAACCGGGCGACGAGCTCCTCTCCTACGGCTGGGACGAGTCGGTCGAAATCCCCTGGCTGGGCTTCGAGCGGATCGTGCCGATCGTGTGGGGCGAGTGCGCGGCGACGCCTGCGACCCTGCTGGCCCTGCGCTTCCAAGGGGCGCGCGAGATCACGTCGGATCCGCGCTTGGCTCTCGTCCAGGCGCGGGACGTGCGCTGGACGGCGGGTCGACACGGGCGCGGGCTCGCGCTGGGACCCTCCACGCGCGTCGTGCTCGGCGTGGCCTCGACGGCGGCCGCGGCGCGCGACTGGACCGTCGACCTGCGCTTTCGTCCCACGCCCTTCGCCCTGGGCACGACGCTGCTCGAGCTCGCGGGTGCGCTGCGTGTCTCGATTCGAAGCGACGGGCACCTCGCCGTGCGACTCGAAACGCCGACAGCACCGGGCCTCGTCAGTACGGAGCCGGTCACGCTGGGAGCGTGGAACCACGTCGCGCTGAGCCTGGACGGGACGCTGCTCGAGCACCTGCGCTTCGTTCTGAACGGCGAGACCCAGGCTCGTGCGCTCGCCGGAGAGCCGCTGCCCTTCGGCTTCACGGCCGTACGGCTCGGCGACACGAACGACGTCGGCGCAGGTTTCGTCGGCGCGCTCGACGACCTGCACCTGAAGCTGACCTCGTCGGTCACGGCCGAGCTGCTCGAGTCCGGTCTCGAAGATCCGGCGGCGGGCCCGCACCGGTTGACGCTGCGACTCGCCTCCGGAGTGCGCACGCTGGACTTCTGGCACGAGCCCTTCACGGGCCATGCGCTCGAGTCCGAGGCGGACTGGAAGCAAGGGCGACTCGTGCACGCCACGGTGGAGGAGGGGCGCCTGCTCCGGGCCGAAGGGAACTGGACCCGACTCTTCGCCCCCGATCCGCCGACGTCGCGCACCACGCATCCGACCGTGTTCCTGGGCGACGGACGGGTCTTCACGTTCGGTGGCGAGACGCGTGACAGCCACATCTGGCCCATGCGGAACACGAACGACACGTGGATCTTCGACACGCGCAGCGCGCTCTGGCGGCGCGTGGCGACGAGCGTCGCGCCGTCCGGACGCTGTCATCAACCGGCGGCCTACAGTCCGGATCACGACCTCGTGCTCTACGTCGGCGGGCTGAAGAACGACGAGCCCGAGAAGGAGGTCTTCTCGGACACCTGGGTCTACCGCGTCGGCAGCGAGACCTGGGAGGAGCGCTTCCCGAGCGGCGTCGACATCGGTCGGCAAGGCGACGACGGCTTGATCTACCACCCGCCGACGCGACGCTTCGCGCTCTTCAACGGCGGGGAGATCCTGATCTTCGACCCCACGGCGAACCACTGGTCACGCCGCGCACCGGCGACCGCGGTGAGCGCGGACGGCCTGCCGAGCGCGTACACGGTCCCGGGCTCTCCGATGACCGGTTGGGACCCTGCGTCCGATCAGGTGCTCTTCTTCGGCGGTGCACGCGTCGTCGGAACGGACCGCATCTACGTGGACACGACCGTCCTGTACGACGTCGCCGCCAACCGCCACGTCGTGCTCGACCCGCCCGTGCGTCCGAGCCCGCGCGTACGCTCGGGATTCGCCTACGACGGGAACCACGGACGCTTCGTGTTGGCCGGCGGCGTGCAGGACCAGTTCTCGGAGCGGGAGGACGACCTCTGGAGCTTCGACCCCGAGCGGCGGACGTGGCGCGAACATCGCGCCGCGAACGCGCCATCCGCCCGCGGAGGCTTCTACGGCATGGCTTTCGACCCCGAGCTCGACCGCTTCGTGCTCCTGTGCGGCCGCAACTCACCGACGCGCTTCTTGAACGAGGCCTGGAGCCTGCGGCTCGACGAGAACGCGACCGGCCGCGCCTTCGCCCTGTTCGACCGCACGAGCACCGGGGCCGGCGCCTTCGTGCTCGAAGCCGAGACCTCCGGGACGGCGCGGGTCGACGTCCGCTTCCGAACGAGCCGTGACGGCCGCGCGTTCGGTCCCTGGACCACGGACCCGCCCGGGAGCGAACGCTTTGTCCTGGCGGAGGTGCGACTGCGCCGCGGCGCCGGCGGTGAGGAACCCGCGGTCACGCGTCTGGGCTTCGAACGGCCCTGAGAGAAGGCGGAACGCATCGTCCGGCAAACGGCACGCAGGGACCCAGGTTCGTCGCCTGCCGGCGGTGCGCCGCCACAGGGGGTGTTCCGGCGCTCGCTCACGAAGCGCAGGTCGTGGCCGAAGCGGACTCGAGCGTGGCCGCGGGTCGAGCCAAAGGTCGCTCGAAGAGGGGACGCAGCCGAAATCCGTGAAAGTGTCCGAGGAGCCGTCCGCGCGTCCGCAGGGCGGCGGCCCGGGTCCGGCCAGGTCGGGCGGCGCCGCCGGCGAGGCGCTCGGGTCCGGCCTTCCGACGACTCGCCGAGGGCCTTTTCGGGGGCGGGACGGTGGTTTTGGGATCGTTTCGTCGTGCCGGGCGCGGGGCCCTGCGACGGAAATTCCAAGAGGGGGGCGCGCGAAGTGGATGGCGTCGGTGTCGGGGAGCGGCGAGAATCAGGTCGCTTTTCGGGCGGCGAAGCGGAACTGCACTGGCTTGCGGCCGACGGTCGCATAGAGTTCCCTCCTCAGCGGAGCCCAGGCCGATCGCGCATGGGGCTGCCCAGAAACCCCTACCTACTATCTCACGAGCTGCAAGACATGGCTGAAGGCACTATCAAGCGACTGACCGACAAGGGCTTCGGATTTATCGACACGGGTGACGGCAAGGACATCTTCTTTCACATGTCCGCCGTGATCGGAACGAGCTACGACGACCTTCGCGACGGACAGAAAGTTTCGTTCGACGTCGGCGAGGGCCCCAAGGGCCCGCGTGCAGAGAACGTCAAGCCGGTCGACTGAGCACGACACCACGTCGGCACGGGCCGCATGTGGTCCATTGCAGAGACGAGGCATCGTTGCGGTGCTTCGAAACGCAGTGGGTTCGCGTGTCGTGCCCGGGCCGACACGGGACCTGGTCGCCCGTGCGCCCGGTCTTCGTTCGCAAATTCGGATTCGGCTTCGAGTTCGATGATCTGACACGGGACGTTCGGAGGCGTACAGGGTCGCGCGTGCCGACGAACGGAGCGCCGTTCTTGCGCGGGATTCGACGAACGTGACCCCGTCGGCAGAGCGGGCCGGCCACGGCCTGCATCGTCCACCTCAGCCGGGACCGAGGTCCGGGAGTCTTCTCATGACCAAGCCGCGTCGGTCGTTCCAGCTGGTCCTGATCAAGCCTTCCCACTACGACGATCAGGGTTACGTCATCCAGTGGTTGCGGTCTTCGGTGCCGTCCAACACGCTCGCCGCGTTGTACGGCTTGGCGCTGGACTGCTCGGAGCGAGACGTCCTCGGTGAGGACGTCCGCATCGAGATCACCGCGCACGACGAGACCAACACGCGCATTCGCGTGGACCGCATCGTGCGGCGCATCGAAGCCTCGGGCGGACTGGGGCTCGTCGCGCTGGTCGGTGTGCAGACGAACCAGTTCCCGCGCGCGGTTGACCTCGGGAAGCGCTTCCTCGAGCAAGGGATCCCTGTCTGCATCGGCGGCTTTCACGTCAGCGGCTGTCTGGCCATGCTGCCCGAGCTGCCCCCCGACATCCAAGCGGCGATGGAGGCCGGGCTCTCGCTCTTCGCCGGCGAGCTCGAGGGCCGCATGGACACGCTCTTGCAGGACGCGCTGCGTGGCGAGCTTCGTCCGCTCTACGACTACATGGCCGATCTGCCGGCCCTGGAAGGCCGGCCGGTGCCGCACCTGCCCGCCGAGCTGGTGAAGCGCATGTCGGGCACGCGGACCAGCTTCGACGCGGGCCGCGGTTGTCCCTTTCTGTGCAGCTTCTGCACGATCATCAACGTCCAAGGGCGCACCTCGCGCCACCGCGCGCCGGACGACGTCGAGGCGATCGTTCGCGCGAACCTCGCTCAGGGCATCCACAAGTTCTTCATCACGGATGACAACTTCGCCCGCAACACCGTCTGGGAACCGCTCTTCGATCGGCTGATCGCGCTGCGCCAGGAGGGGCTCGAGTTCAAGATCACGATCCAGGTCGACACGCTCTGCCACAAGATTCCGTTCTTCATCGAGAAGGCGGCAGCGGCGGGCGTCGACCGCGTCTTCATCGGCCTCGAGAGCATCAATCCCGACACGCTGAACGCCACGGGCAAAGGGCACAACAAGATCACCGAGTACCGGGCCATGCTGCAGGCCTGGCACGCGGCGGGGGCGCTCACCCTGGCCGGCTGCATCATCGGCTTTCCGTCGGACACCCCGGAGACCGTGCGGCGCGACATCCGCATCATCCAGCGCGAGCTGCCGATCGACCTGCTCTACTTCTTCATCCTGACCCCGCTGCCGGGTTCCCAGGACCACAAGGAGCTGGTGGAGAAGGGAGTGCCGCTCGAAGCGGACATGAACGACTACGACTCGGTGCACGTCGCCATGCCGCACGAGTGGATGTCGAAGGACGAGTTGCTCGACGTCTATCACGAGGCTTGGGACACCTACTACAGTCCCGAGCACGTCGAACGCGTCATGTTGCGAGGCAAGCTGCGCGACTTCGACGTCAACAAGATCAAGTGGATGATGCTCTCGTTCTACGCGGCCGCGAAGATCGAAGGCATCCACCCGATGGACAGCGGCGTCTTCCGCCGCAAGGTCCGGCGCGACCGTCGACCCGGCCGCCCGCTCGAGTCTCCGCTCGTCTTCTACCCCCGCTACGCCCTCGAGCAGGCCAGGAAGTTGGGCGGCTACCTCCGCCTGTACCTGCGCAACCAGCAGAGCTACCGGCGCGTCATGGCCGGGCGCTCGCGTCTGAAGGGCGAGGACATCGCGACCGTGCCGGTCTCCGCGGCCGACTCGGTGACCCTCGAGATCTTCCAGACCTCGGACAAGGCCCGCACGCTGGCCGCGAAGGCGAAGTCCAAGGAAGACCGCAAGCGCGAGACGGCGACCTCCTGAGCTCGCTTTCGGACGACGGAGGCGCGGCGGGCTCGCTCAGTCCGGCTCCGCCTCGTCTTCTTCCTGCGCGCTGGCGGCGAGGATGAGCGCTTCTGCCAGCGGGCCTTCGAACAGGCTCGCCTGGCGCTCGCCATCGATCGCGCGGTCGATGATCTCCTGCTTCTGGATCAAGGTCTTCACCATGCGCGCGTCGAGGGAATCCTCGAGCACGAGATGCTGGACCAGGACGCTCTCGAGCTGGCCGATGCGGTGCGTGCGGTCCTCCGCCTGGGTCAGGCGCGCCGGGACCCAGTCGAGCTCGGCGAAGACGACGTGCGCAGAGGCGGTCAGCGTCAAGCCCAGCCCGGCGGCGGTGATCGAACCCAGGAAGAGACGGCAGGTGGCATCCTCCTGAAAGCGGTCGACCGCCGCCTGTCGATCGGTGAGCGAGTCGCCACCCGTCAGCGTGACGGCGGTGTCCTCGAAGGCTGCGGCCAGCTCCGCGATCACCGCGCGGTGGTGGGCGAAGACGACGATCTTGTCGGTGTCTTCGAGCACACGCTGCAAATGGTCGAGCACGAGCGGCACCTTGGCCAAGGCCGTGGCTTGACGCAGCTTGGCCAGTTCGCCGAAGGACTCGTTCAAACCCTGGCGCAGTCGTTCGAGGGTGGCATCGTCCGCGTCCGCGCCCTGCGGCGCGCGAGACAGAGCCCGGAGCTCGGCCAGGCGGCGTTGGTGCTCCTTCCAGGCCTGGCTTTCGACCGAGATCAGGTCGCTGAGGTGGGCCGAATCCAGCTCGATGACCTGGCGCCGCTTGGGAGGCAGGTCCTTCAGGACTTCGACCTTGCGGCGCCGGACCATGATCGTGCTGCGCAGGCGATCGTGCAGCTCGTCGAGTCGCGTGGCGCCGCGGAAGTCCCAACCGTAGCGACCCTTGGTCGGCTTGCAGTAGGACTTGGCGAACTCCCAGAAGCGATCGAACTCGTCGGGCGCGAGGTAGTTGACGATCGCCCAGAGCTCGATCGGACGGTTGAGCATCGGGGTTCCCGAGAGGAAGAGCTTGCGCTCGGCCTGGATGCCGTAGAGCCGGCGCGAACGCTTGGCCTTCTTGTTCTTCACGTAGTGGCACTCGTCGACCACCAGGAGATCCCACGTGCCGCGCAGCTCCTTGCTCCACTTGGCCAGGATGTCGTAGTTGATGACGACGATGTTCGCGTCCTTCGGAAAGGTCCTGCCGGCCACGCCGATCCGCGCGGGTCGCACCAGCCAACGCTCGCACTCGCGCGCCCAGTTCAGCTTCAAGCTGGCCGGACAGACGATCAGGACGCGCTGCGCGCGCGTGTCGGCGTTGATCACGCCCAGCGCTTCGATGGTCTTGCCCAGGCCCATCTCGTCGGCCAGCAACGTGTTCTCGCGGTCGAGGGCGAACGCGATCGCCGCGCGCTGGTAGGGAAGGTAGGCGAAGCCGGCAGGTGCCGGGATCTCGATCTCGGCGTCGGCCGCACGGCTGGCCTCCAGGGTCAAGACCTTCTTCTCGGCCCGGAGGGCGGCGTGGGCTAGCGACGCCTCCTCGTCCTCGGCCTCCTGCTCCCGCAACGGCGCCACGCGTTGCTCGAGATCCGAGCGCAGGTCCGCGTCGGCGTACTCCAGGAGCTCGCAGGCACGCAGCAGATCGTCCGTCCACCACAGCGTGCCGATGAAGCTCGCGCAGGCCACGCAGTTCTTGCGCCGGCAGCGTTCGCCGGGGTGCCAGCGGAAGCGCGCGCCCTTCGCCAGGAAGCGGTCTTCGAAGCTGCAGGCCAGGACGAAGACGCCGTCCGTCGGCTCGGACAACTCAGGTCGGGCCATGACGGGGGAGTTGGCTCGAGTGCGGGGACATGCGACGGGCGGGACGAGCGCGGGGCGACCGCGATCTGGGAGCTAGCAGCCTGATGAAAAAGTCATCCGGCGCGCTGCATGCGTCCGGAAAGCCCGGCCGGCACACGAGAGCCTCGCCGAATCGACCGATTCGCCTGCGTTCTCGCGCACCTGCCGGGCCTCCCGGTCACATGCATCGCATCCGA
>JAJDEW010000016.1 GCA_029259595.1 Planctomycetota bacterium
CCGGAGGTCGTGCTGGAGAGCCCGGAAGAAGAGCACCTGCGGTTGCGCGGCGCGCGCATCCTGCTCCAGCGGGGAACGTCGGCCGAAGCGTTCCTGGAACGTCTGGATGCGAAACACAGGGCCGGCCCCGAGCCGTTGCCGCCCGACGAGCTCCAGGCGCGTCGCGTCTGGGCCCACAAGATGCTCGCCCGCAGCCGGCGCGGCGACGCCGAAGGCAACTACCGCCGCGCTTGGCTCCTGACCGCCCTGCTCGAGGACTACTTCCACCTCCGGGGGCTGTGGTACGAAGGGCCGAAGAAGGCCATGGCCTGGCTCCGCCTGAACGACCCCGGCACCAGCGAAGCCTTCGAACAGGCGCTCCGCCCCGCCGCGCAGCTCGCGACCATCGCGGCCGCCGTCGTCGCCGTCGCGGGTCGCTCGCGGTCCGACCCGGCCAGCTCGGACCACGCTTCCCCGTGACGTCCCGCGCCGGGCACGGAGCGGCGCGCGACCGAGCCCCTCACCGGCCGGGCCTCTCCCGAACTGATCCGCTTGAGTGAGGCACCCGAGGCCCTGAGTCGTTGTCGGAGCCGGACTTGACGGCGGTCCGAGCCGAGGAGGGGCCCGGGAGTCGAAGACCGGTCCTGGAAACGGCGGTTGCAGCCTTTCCCTCGCTTGTTTCGGCCGATCGACGCCGGAGGAACACCATTCATGTGGGACAGTCTGCTTGGATCCGACCTCGGGGCGGGCTTGGAGCCCCGCCAACGACTATCCTCCCCCCACATGGCCGGCAAACGAGCCAAGCGTCCGCGCGCCCGACGCGCGCGCCAACCCGCCTGGGCGGCGTGGAGCGACGAACGTCTGCTGGAGGTGCGCTTCTGCGAGCTCGGTCTCCAGGTCGAGGGGACCGAGATCGAGGCGCGCGTCGAGCGCCTGTACGGCGAGCTGGAGCGTCGCGGCCTGCGCTTTCGGCCCCACGTCTGGCTCTCGACCGAGTGGTTCTCGCCCGATGGTGTGCCGGGTGTGGCCGTGCCCTTCTTCCTGGCGCACCCGCGCCTGAAGCAGCTCGAGCGGACCCAGTTCCTCGAAGTCGAGGGGGGCACCGAAGAGGAGTGCATGCGCCTTCTGCGGCACGAGTGCGGGCACGCGATCGACACGGCCTATCACCTTGGGCGCAAGCGTCAGTGGCGCGAGCATTTCGGGAGCCCCTCCGAACCCTATCTGCAGGCCTACACGCCCAAGCCCTACAGCAAGCGCTTCGTCGTGAACCTGGAGCGCTGGTATGCCCAGAGCCATCCTTCCGAGGACTTCGCCGAGACCTTCGCGGTCTGGCTGCGTCCGCGTTCGGATTGGCGTACGCGCTACGCGACCTGGCGCGGCGCGAAGAAGAAGCTCGAGTATGTCGAGGGCCTGATGGCCGAGATCGCGCAGAAGCCGCAGGCTGTGCGTTGTCGGGAGCGGACCGAGTCCCTCGCCAAGCTGCGGACCACGCTGGGCGACTACTACCGCGAGAAGCGCGAGCGCTACGCGGGTGAGCCCCGCGAGGACTACGATCGCGACCTGCGCCGCTTGTTTCCGGAGGCGGAAGAGGCAGGTGCCAGTGGGCGTTCGGCCGCGCAGCTCTTGCGGCGTGCTCGGCCCGAGCTGCGCCGCGCGATCGCGCGTTGGACCGGCCAGTACCGCTATACGATCGACGTCGTGCTCGAGGAGATGATCGAGCGCTGCGAGGAGCTCGGGCTGCGCGTCTTCCGTGCCGAGGAGGAGGCCCTGTCCGATCTCACGGTGATGGTGACGGTGCAGACCATGAACCACATCCACGGTGGCCATCACCAGGTTGCCCGCTAGCCATGAAAAAGCGCCGCATTCTCGTGGTCATGCACGACGACCTCGTGCCGCCCGACTCGATCGAGGGACTCTCGGACGAGCAGATTTCGGAGTGGCGGACGGAGTTCGACGTGTGCTCCACGCTCCTGGACCTCGGCCACGAGGTCACGAAGCTGGGCGTGGTCGACGAGGTGGCCGAGATTCGCCGGGCCGTGGACGAGGTTCGGCCGCACGTGGCCTTCAACATGCTGGTCGAGTTCCACGGCGCCGCGTCCTATGACCAGCACGTCGTGAGCTATCTCGAGCTCCTGCGAACGAACTACACGGGCTGCAACCCGCGCGGGCTCACGCTGGCGCGTGACAAGGCGCTGTCGAAGGAGATCTTGACCTTCCACCACGTGCGCGTTCCGCACTTCCAGGTCTTCGAGCGTGGGGGCAAGGTGCGCGTGCACCGCCGCTTGGCCTTCCCGCTCTTCGTCAAGTCCGTAAGCGAGGAAGCCTCGCTCGGGATCTCGGAGGCCTCGATCGTGTCCAACGCCGAGGACCTCACCGAGCGGGTCGAGCACATCCACGAGGAGGTCGGGACCGCCGCCATCGCGGAGGAGTTCATCGACGGCCGCGAGGTCTACGTCGGCGTGCTCGGCAACAAGAGTCTCACGGCCTTTCCGCCGCGCGAGCTCACGATCGACGGTTTGGCGGAGGGCCAACCCCTGATCGCCACGCGCGAGGTCAAGTGGGACCTCGCCTACCAACGCTCGGCCGGCGTCCGTACGGCCCATGCCGAGCTCGAGCCCGGCCTCACCGAGGAGCTGGTCCGCCTGGCCAAGCGCGCCTACCGCAACCTACGCCTGTCCGGCTACGCGCGCATGGACTTTCGTCTGGACAAGAACAGCCGTCCGTTCCTGCTCGAGGCCAACCCGAACGCGGACCTGACCTACGGCGAAGACTTCGCGGAATCCGCCGAGGCGGCCGGAATCGCCTACGAGAGCCTGATTCAACGGCTCGTGAGTCTGGGCATCGCCTACCGCGCGGATTGGAAGCAGTACCGCTCGGCGCCCGGCTGACGGCGCAGGCGCAGCCCGGAGCGAGGACCTGGTCGGTCGCAGGGGACCCAGCTCCATGTCATGAGGGAGCAGACCGCGATCCGAGAGCCCGGGAGCCGCGCGATCCCCGCGTTGCCGCACCCGCTCGAGTGACAGCGCGACCCGGGCGCGGTTACCGTGGACGGCCCGCACTCCCTCCGTCTCGAACCCGAGGATCCCCATGTCGCGTAGGAAGCTGCTCGCCGCCTTCCTGCCTGCTGTTCTTGCCTTCGCCTTCGTCCAGGAGTCGAAGCCCGCGAAGATCTTCGCGCACGACACGATCCACTTCGGGATCGTCGTGAGCAACATCGAGGCGGCCGCTGCGTTCTATGGCGGCGTGCTCGGGCTGGCCGAACGCGAGGGCTTCGCGGCGCCGGCCGAGCTCTGCACGGCCGCGGGGCTGACGAACGGCGAGCCGCTGCAGGTGCGCGTGTTCGCGACTTCGGCCGAAAACAAGGACGCGACGATGGTGAAGCTCATGACGGTGCCCGGAGTCACGTCGAGGGTCTCCGACAACACGTTCATTCACTCGCAGCTCGGGATCAGCTACTTGACGATCCGTGTGCTGGACCTCGACGCCTCGCTCGCGCGCGTTCGAGCGGCCGGAGGGGCGGTACTCGCCAAGGGTCCCGTGCCGCTCGGCGAGCGGCCCGAGAGCGATCAGCTGGCCGTGGTTCGCGATCCGGATGGCAACCTGATCGAGCTGATCGGGCCCCGGCACTGAGGGCGGCGAACAGCCGCTATCAGATCGCCATGATCCGCTCGAGCGCCCGCACGATGGCGCTCGGCTTCATCTCGCCCGGAAGGGCACACCAGCGGCCCTTGGGATCGTCGCCGTAGATCAGGATCCCCGCATGCTGGGTCTTGTCGCGGTCGACGACCGGGTCCGGGTCGAAGGCGCCGAGCGAGTGGCGGAGCTCGCGGACGGGCTCCTCTTCGCCGACGAAGAAGGTCCAACCGTCACCGACGCCGTAGGCCTCGGCGTACTCCTTCAAGACCTCCGGCGTGTCGATCCGCGGGTCGAGCGAGATCGAGTAGAAGACGATGTCCTCTCCGACGCGTTCACCGAGCAGCTTCTGAACCTGCACCAGGTTCGCCGTCGTGCGAGGTCATGTGTCCTCGCAGCTCGTGTACATGAAGTTGATCAGGACGCGCTTGTCCCGGACCAGGTCGGTGCAGAAGTGCACTCGACTGCCGTCCTCGGAAGACAAGGGCGTGTCGGGGAAGTAGCCGACCAGGCGCGCATGATCCTCCGCCGTGCGGGGCACGTGCCGCGGCGGCGCTTCGTGGCCGAGAGCGTCGGGCGCATCCTCGGGCCCCGTCGTTGCACACCCCAGCGGGGTGAGCAACGCGACGAGGCCGAGGATGCGCCCCAGGGGCTTCTTCAACGGCGCCCGCCCAAGGAGAGGCCTTCGCCCTCGATGTCGAAGCGGCCCATCATGAAGTGGTCTTCGTGCTCCAAGTTGTGGCAGTGGAAGACCGCTGCGCCGAGGAAGTCGCGGAAGTCGAAGAAGACGTCGACCTCGTCCCCGCCGGCCAAGACGACGTCGTCTTTCTTGGCGTTGCCGTCCAGCTCGAGGGGGCCCGGACGCTTGCCGTTGCGGCGCAAGATGTGACCGAACTCGATGTGGGTGTGGATCGGGTGCCACCAACCACCGCCTCCGTTCTCGAAGGTCCAGACCTGCGGGACGTTGGTATTGACGGTTGCGAGGGCTTCCTCGAGGTCGACGAACTCGTGGTTGATGGCCCAGGCTCCACCGCGACGTTCGAAGCGGAAGTGCTTGCGCTCCGCGGCCGCGATCATGTCCTGTGAAATGGCCTCGAAGGGGCGCAGCACGTCGGGGACCTGGCTGCGGTCGCGGACGTGGCCGCCCTGGACGACGAACTTCAGGATCTTGCGCGCTTCGTCGCGATCCACCTCGTCCGGCTCTTCGAAGTCACCGCCCGACCCTCGGCCGCTGTCCTGCTCGAGGAAGTCGGTCAAGTAGAGCTCGGTGCCCGGCGCGAACTGCGAGAAGTCGACGACGATCTCGAAGCGCTCCGCCGGTGCGATGAAGACCGTCCGCTGGTTGCGGAGCGTCCTCGACAAGAGCCCACCGTCGGTCGCGATGATGTCGAAGCGTCGCGGGTTGCGATTCTCGTCGTCGGTGATGCGCAGGAGGAACATGCGCGCGTTGGCACCGTTGAGGAAGCGGAAGCGATACTTGCGGCGCTTCACCTCCAGGAAGGGTTGAATCGCGCCGTTGACGAGCATCTGGTCGCCGAGGAAGCCGTCGAAGTCGCCCGGCTCGTACACCAACGAACCGTCGTTGCGAACCCGGCGATCGGCCAGGACCATGGGGATGTCGAAGGGACCGCTGGGCAAGCGCAGGCCCGTGGTCTCGTTCAGGGTGTCCAGCTCGTCGAAGACGAGGTAGAAGGCGGCGAGGCCGCGGTAGACGTTCGGCCCGGTGAAATCCAGGAAGTGATCGTGGTACCACTGCGTCGACGGACGGTCGGTCGGGTCCGGGTTGCCGTGGACGAAGCCGAAGTCCTGCATCGGGTACACGTAGTCGAACTGCTCGCCCGGCTCGATGACGGCACGGCCGGGCAGGTCCGAAACGTTCTCCGGAAAGCCGTCGAAGAAGGGCAACACGTGGCCGCCGTGGTAGTGGACGGTCGTGTTGGGGACTCCGAAGCCCACGTGGTTGCGGGGCAGACGGTTCAAGTGGCGAATGACCTGGGGAGTTCCCTGTCGCGCGAGGAACGTCGGTCCCGGTAGGTACGGGCTCGTCTCCGGCGCGCTCGTATCCCGGTAGCGCCAAACCGTCGTCGGCGGGAGCTCGGGGTGGAGGCTCACCTCGACTTCCTCCTGGATGATCTCGTAGAACTGCGAGGTGCGCGCCACGGGCCCCAGGTCTTCCAGGTGCTGGGCGGCCAGGTGCGAAACGGGGAAGGGCTGCTTCTGCGCGGGCGGCGGAGGGATCGGCAAGGGAGCGAGGAAGGGCGTCAGGCGCGGCCCCCTGCCACCGCCGTGGCCGCCGCCTCCTCCGTGGCCGGAGTCCTTTGCGAAGTGACCGAGAGGGGTCAGCGATGTGGCACCGCTCGCCATCGCCATGTGCAAGATCTGTCGTCTGCTGAGCATCGAATGTCCCTGGGAGAGGTCCACAGTCAGGAAGTGAGGCCGAGCGGGCGAGTCTACCTAAGAAGCTGGTTTTGCGGTGGAAGGACATTGCAGTTTTGACATGTCGACCGGCTTCGTCCCGGGGCCGATTCTCCGACGTCCCTGTCTCCCCTGGAGCCGGACGACCTGGAGTCACCGCCGGGCAAGAAACCGGGTGGCGGGCGCTCCTGGTCACTCGGCGACGGAAGCGCGCCGGAGCGGTCCTCGGCCCGCGCGCTCTGGCGCTTCGACGGCTCGCTCGGGGCGCGGCCCGCCGTCCCTCACTCCCAGCCGCGAACGCTCGTGCGCGTGAAGTAGTCGCTGAGCGTGTAGCCGAACAGGATCATGAGCCAGAAGAAGCCGGACAGGGCGAAGATGCGGACGAGGCCGCTCGACTGCTTGACGTGCATGAACCAGAGCACGACCAGCACGACCTTGATCGAGGCGATGACCAGGGCGATCGTCGTGTTGAGGTTGCCGAAGTCCTGGTAGGCGATCCAGGTGGTCAAGCCGGTCAGCGCGAGCAGCGTGCCGAAGACGCCGAAGTAGACGCGCAAGGGGAGGACGTCGTGATCGCTCATGGCCGCGCTCAGTGGGCGTGACGCCCGAGGAGGTAGAGGAGCGGGAAGAGGAAGATCCACACCAGGTCGACGAAGTGCCAGTAGAGGCCCAGGACCTCGACGCCGATGAAGTTGTCGGGGCCGTAGCGTCCGCGCAGCGCGCGCCAGCCGACCACGACCATCAGCCCGAGGCCGATGAGCATGTGCAGGGCGTGCATGCCGGTCATCACGAAGTAGAGGCCGAAGAAGATCCCGAGCTGGGGCGAGGCGCCGGGCTCGGGGTGCCAGGCGAGACCCGGGATCAGGCCGTGTTCGTACTTGGCCCAGTACTCGACCGACTTGATGCCGAAGAAGACGAGCGCCAGCGCGATCGTGGCGCCGATGAAGCCCGCCGTCGCGCGCGGGCGGCCCAGTTGGGCGGAGCGCACGCCCAGAGCGATGGTCAGGCTGCTCCCGATCAGGACGGCCGTGTTGACCGTTCCCAGGAAGACGTCGAGGTGGTGCGAGCCCTCGACGAAGGCGTCGTGATAGAGGTTGCGGTAGACGACGTAGCACGTGAAGAGCCCGCCGAAGAACATGACCTCCTGCGCCAGGAAGGCCCACATGCCGAGCAGCGCGCTCTCGTGCTGCTGCTCGAGGGACTCGAAGTGATGGGCGAGGCGTCCGGAGGTCGTGGCGTCAGACATGGAGCACCTCCTCCTGCTCCGGACTCGCAGCGGCGGGAGGCCGCAGCGTGTCGTAGGCGTAGGCTTCCTCGGTCACGATCGGCACCTCGTCGAAGTTGTGACTGATCGGCGGCGATTGCGTCTGCCACTCGAGACCGCTCGCGCCCCAGGGGTTGTTACCGGCCGGCTTTCCGCGAAAGAGCGACCAGATCAGATAGCCCATCGGCAGCGCGAAGCCGAGCCCGAGGATCGAGGCGCCGGCCGTCGACAGGACGTTCAGGACCTGAAACTCCTCGGGATAGGCGTGATAGCGGCGCGGCATGCCGAGGTAGCCCAGCAAGAACTGCGGGAAGAACGTCAGGTTGAACCCGACGAAGATCATGACCGCGGCGATCTTGGCCAGGGTCTCGGGGTACAGCCGGCCGAACATCTTGGGCCAGTAGAAGTGCAGTCCGCCGAGGTAGGCCATCACCATGCCGCCCACCATGACGTAGTGGAAGTGGGCCACGATGAAGTAGGTGTCGTGGACGTGCACGTCCACGGCCAGCGAGGCCAGGAAGATTCCGGTCAACCCACCGATCGTGAACAGCCCGATGAAGCCCAGCGTGTAGAGCATGGGCGTGTCGAAGCGGATCGAGCCGCGGTACAGCGTCGCCGTCCAGTTGAAGACCTTGATGGCGGAGGGGATCGCCACAAGCATCGACAAGAGCGAGAAGAGGATGCCCGCGTAGATCGATTGGCCGCTGACGAACATGTGGTGGCCCCAGACGAGAAAGCCCAAGACGGCGATCGCGAGGCTGGACATCGCGATGATGTGGTAGCCGAAGATCCGCTTGCGGGAGAAGCACGCGACGATCTCGCTGATGACGCCCATGCCCGGCAGGATCATGATGTAGACCGCCGGGTGGGAGTAGAACCAGAACAGGTGCTGGAACAGGATCGGGTCGCCGCCCTTGGCCGGATCGAAGATCCCGACGCCGAAGAGCCGCTCGATCGCCACCAGCACGATCGTGATGGCGATGACGGGCGTTCCGAGCACCATGATCAGGCTCGTCGCGTAGTGCGCCCAGACGAACAGTGGCATTCGGAACCAGGTCAGCCCCGGCGCGCGCATCGTGTGGATCGTCGCGATGAAGTTGACGCCGGTCAGGATCGACGAGAAGCCCGAGATGAAGATACCGAGCGCGGCCGCGATGACGTGGCTGTTCGCGTAGACGCTGCTGTAGGGCGTGTAGAAGGTCCAGCCGGTGTCGACGCCTCCCGCGACCATGGCGTAGAGCGTGAAGAGCCCTCCGACCATGTAGATGTACCACGACAGGAGGTTCAGCTTGGGGAAGGCGAGGTCCCGCGCTCCGATCATGAGCGGCAGGAAGAAGTTCCCCAGGACGGCCGGGATCGATGGCAACAAGAAGAAGAACACCATGAAGATCCCATGCATGGTGAACAGCTTGTTGTACGTCTCCGACTGGAAGAGGTCGCCCTCGGGAGTCAGGAGCTCGAGCCGGATCAGGACCGCGAACAGACCGCCCAGCGTGAAGAAGAAGGTCAGCCCGGCGAGGTAGAGCAGCCCGATCCGCTTGTGGTCCAGCGTGAGGAACCACGACTTGATGCTGTACTCGGCGTTCAGGTAGTTCGAAGGCTCCGCCGTTCGCGCGGTGGCCGCTCCGGGGACGCTCATTTCGGCTCCTCGTCTCCGGTTGAAAGGGACTTGATGTAGGCGATCAGCTGCAGGATCTCGTCCTCGGAGACCTGGCCTTCGTAGGTCGGCATCAACTCTTCGAAGCCCGCGACGATGTGGCTCTTGGGCTCGAGGATCGACTGGCGCGCGTAGTTCTCGTCGAAGATCACGGTCTGGCCGTCCCGCATGCGGACCTGTTCGCCGAAGCGCCCGGCGAGGTCCGGCCCGCGCTGGCCCGAGCCGGCGGCGTGGCACGTTGCACAGCGCAGGTTCTCGAACAAGACCTTGCCCGCCTCGACGGGGTTGCGCCCGGCGGGATTGCCCGCGAGCCAGGCCTCGTAGGCGGCGGGTTCCAGGACGACGATCTCACCGATCATCTGTGAATGCTTCGTGCCGCAGTACTCGGCGCAGAACAGGTGATAAGTCCCGGTCTTCGTCGCTTCGAACCAGAGCTGCGAATACATCCCGGGAACGACGTCCTGCTTGACGCGGAAGGCGGGGACGTAGAAGTCGTGGATCACGTCCTCGGACGTCATCGTCAGGATGACGGCCTGACCCTTCGGGACGTGCAGGGAATTGATCTCGCGATGGCCGGTCGGATGCTGGAGCTTCCACATCCACTGCTTGCCGGTGACGAAGACCTCCATGCCCTCGGTCGGCACCGTGCGGACGTCGAAGAAGACCTTCGCGCTCCAGCCGAAGACGAAGAGCACGATCAGCAGCGGAATGGCCGACCAGAGGATCTCGAGCGCGATCGAACCGTGCACCTGCTCCGGGGCGTGTCCGCGCCCCCGGCGGTAGCGAACGGAGAAGATCAAGAGCGCCGCCGAGATCAGGCCGACGAAGAAGATCGTGACGACGACCAGGAAGAGGTAGATCGCGTCGACTCGACCCGCGACCGTCGAGGCCGCTTCGGGGAAGAAGGAGAAGTCCTCGAACACGTCAGACTCCTCCCATGGCCGGCTTGCGACGCTCGCGCCACAGCATGCGCGCGATGAACGCGCCGAGCACGAACACCGTGAACAGGCCGGCCGTTCGGATCGTGGCGAGGATCGCGAAGCCGTAGGCGCCCTTGGTCGGGTCGTATTGGAAGCAGCGCAGGACGAGTTGATCGAGCGGCGTGCCGACCGTGCCCGCAGAGGCCTCGATCAGCGCGAACTTGACGTCGCGGGGCGCGAACTCGGTGCCGAAGAGCGTGCGGCTGAGGACGCCGTCGGGCGTCACGATCGCGATCCCCGCGGGGTGGGCGTATTCGCCGGTCTCTTCGACGAAGGTGTAGCGATAGCCGACGGCTTCGGCCACGGCGTCGATCGCCGGCGTCGCGCCGACCAGAAAGTGCCAGCCGGGTTCGGTGTCGGGACGCCCGTAAGCCTGGAGCGTGGAAGCGAGCTTCGCTGCGGCCAGCTCGTGACCCTCGTTCGGGTCGATGCCGAGCGCGACGATGTCGAAGTCCGTGCCGGGCTCGAGCGACAGGGCGCGCAGGCTCTGCACGAGTCCCTCGAGCACCAGATTGCACAGCATCGGGCACTCGTAGTAGATCAGGGCCAGGACGACCGGCCGCTCACCGACGACGTCAGCGAGCGTGATCGGGCGACCGCGCTGGTCCACGAAGGCGGTGTCGAGCGCGAGCTGTGCGCCGAGCCGGTTCTCCCAGTCGATGTCGGGCAGCGCCGGCGGACCGTAGGTCTGGGCAGCCGGCGTGGCCGCCAGGAACACGGCGCCGAAGGTCGCAACGAGAGCCTTCATCGCTCGCCCTCCACCGCCACGACCTCGAGCTGGGGCAGGCCGCCTTCGGACACGAGCATCATGGCCCGCTCGAGCGGAATGCGGACGATGCCGTTCGTGCGGTCGACCCAAGCGTGCTGGCCCAGGATGTCGTCCTCCCAGGCCCGCAGGGCGCGGACCTCGGTCGTCGACGTGGCCTGCAAGAGCGGCTCGTTCGGGCGCTCGCGGAACGTACCCATCGGGTGTGTGCGCTCGCTTTCGTCGTCCGGTGCGAAGGCGCGCAAGAGTCCGCTGGCCACGAGGGCCACGACCGCCGTCAACAGGGCGAGGCCGGCGATGAACAGGACGAGCGGAGCGGGGCGCGCGTCGCGAGTCTCGTAGCGCGGCGTGCTCATGACTGGGGCGCCTCCTCGAGCTGCTTCAGGAGCTTGCCGTGCAGCGAGATCAGCGGGCGACCGCGCAGGTTGCGCGTGAAGAGCCCGATCCAGATGCCGCCGATCGCGACGGGCGCCGCGACGTCGAGCCACGAGAGGTGCATTTCCCCGTGATGGAAGGACGGCGCGATCAGCCAGACGTAGTCGACGAAGCGCAGCAGGAAGAGCACCGTCGCCAGCCGGGCGAGCGTCGTCGCCGTCCGCTTGTTCCGGCGCGACAACAGAATGAAGAACGGCGCCGCGAAGTGGCAGACGACCAGCACGAGCGCCATGACCTGCCAACCGTTCTGCGTCCGCGTGAGGTAGTAGGGCGTCTCCTCGGGCAGGTTGCCCGACCACACGATCAAGAACTGCGAGAACGAGATGTAGGCCCACAGCATCACGAACGCGAGCATCAGGTTGCCCAAGTCGTGGAAGTGGCTCTTCTCGATCCAGCGCGAGAACGGGTCGTGGCGGACGAGCCGTGAGCAGACGATCACCGCCAGGCAGAGGGTGCTGAGGCCTTGTCCGATGATGAAGTGGACGCCGTAGATCGTCGAGAACCAGTGCGGCTCGAGCGACATGCCCCAGTCGAAGGACGCGAAGCTCATCGTCAGGAAGTAGAGCACGAGCCCGAAGCCCGACAGGAACCCGATGCGGCGCAATGCCTTCGGGTTCAGCGTGCGGTCGTAGCGCTCGGCCAGTCGGATGAGCTTGCGCGCGAGGAAGATCCAGATCGCGAAGTACAGGACCGTGCGCACGATGAAGAACGGCACGTTCAGGTACGCCTCCTTGCGCTGCAGGATCTCGTCGTTGGCGACGACGTCCGCGTGCGACCACTCGTACAGGCTGCCGATGCCGAGCAGGATCGGCAGCGCCAGGGCCGCCAGGGCGGGCAGCGTTCGCATCGCGGCTTCGAGCAAGCGCTTGATCGTGAAGCCCCAGGCCCCGCCGGTCATGTTGTGCAGCATGACGATGGCGAGGCTCCCGAGCGCCGGCGCGAGCCAGAACAGGAAGCCGATCAGCCACGAGCGGAAGAACTGGTCGCGATCGACGAAGAGGCCGACCAGGCACAACACAGCCGCGCCGCCGCCGACGCGGAAGGCGGTGCGCTGCAGGCGCTCGAGGTTGTGGGCCAGAGGTGTCGTTGCGCTCATCGCTGGTCCTCGAGCTTCGACCGGGATTCGGGCGCGACCTCGGCGAGCGTGGCGTGCTGGCTGAGCTGGAGCGTGCGCACGTAAGCCGCGATCGCCCAGCGGTCCGCGACGGGAACCCGGTCGGCGACGTCGATCATCGCACCGAAGCCGCGCGTCATCACGTCGAAGAAGTAGCCGAGCGGCACCTGCTGGAGGCGCTCGATGTGGAAGCTCGGCGGCTGCTTCATGCCGCGCCGGACGACCATGCCTTCTCCGTATCCCGCCCGGTCGTGGCAGGCCGAGCAGAAGATGTCGAAGCGCTCGCGGCCGCGCTCGAGCAGCTCGCGCGTGAGCGGCATGGGCAGGCTGTTCGCGAAGGCGCCGTCGATGCGCCCGGTCGCGAGGTGCGGGTCCAGCTGCAGCTCGCCGCGCGCGATCGTCCCTTCGACTTGATGCCGCGCGGACAGGCCGTCGGCGAAGAACGAGCTGCCCTCGAGCGCTTCGAAGCGCGGCTGATCGTGCATGTCCTGACGGCAGGCGCTGGCAGCCAGGAGGGTCGCGGCCAGGCAGAGTCGACGCAGGGCCTTCATGCGTTCGGCACCTCCGACAGGCTCAGGGGCGCGAGCTCGCTCAGGAACGCGGTCGCGTTGCCGAGCTCGAAGAGCGGGTCGTGCGCCAGGATCAGGAGGAAGAAGCGATCCGCGCTGGCCTGCTCGAACTCGTCGATCTCGAACAGCGGGTGATGCGGCCGCGGCAGTCCGTTCAAGGCCAGCATGCCGAGCACGGCCGTGGCCGCAGCGAACAGGATCGTCAGCTCGAACGTGATGATGATGAACGACGGCCAGCTGTTGAGCGGGCGTCCGCCGACATTCAGCGGGTAGTGGACGACCGACGCGAAGTACTGCATCCCGAAGCCGACCAGCGCGCCGACGATCCCGCCGCACAGCACCAGCTCGGGCAAGCGGCTCTTGTGCCCGAGCGCGTGCCACACGTCGTGCATCGGCAGCGGCGTGTAGGCCTCGAGCTTCTCGTAGCCCGCCGCGCGGGTCTTCTCGATGGCCTCGAGCAGGCTGGCGCCGTCGGGGAACTCGGCCAGGACCCCGAAGCATGGCGTGTCGATCTTGTGGTCGCGCCAGAACATCAGGCCTGCTCCTCCGGCCCCGCGCCGTCCACCGGCGCCGCATCAGCGTCCTTGTCGTGCGGCGCCGCCTCGCCGCCGGGGACGAGCGTGCGCATCTCGAAGATCGAGATCATCGGCAGGAAGCGGATGAACAGGAACAACAGAGCCGCGAACAGGCCCATCGTTCCGATGAACAGGGACCAGTCCCAGATCGTGCCCGAGTAGGTGTCCCAGCTCGAGGGCAAGAAGTCGCGACTGAGGCTCGTGACGACGATGACGAAGCGCTCGAGCCACATCCCCACATTGACGACGAGGCAGATCACGAATAGGGCGACGACGCTCGAACGCACCTTCTTGAGCCACAGGAACTGGGGCACGATGACGTTGGAGACGATCAGCGCCCAGTAGAACGGCGCGTAGGGCCCGACCATGCGATTCCAGGCCATCCCGCGCTCGTAGTCGTTCGCGCTGTACCAGGCGAAGAAGGCCTCCATCGTGTAGCCGTAGGCGACGATCAGTCCCGTCGCGAGGATCACCTTCGCCATGTTCTGCAGGTGGCGCATGGTGATGAAGTCCTGCAGCCCGTACACCTTGCGCAGCGGGATCGCGAGCGTCATCACCATCGCGAAGCCCGAGTAGATCGCGCCGGCGACGAAGTAGGGCGGGAAGATCGTCGCGTGCCAGCCGGGGATGACCGACACCGCGAAATCGAGCGAGACGACGGTGTGCACCGACACGACGAGCGGCGTCGCCAGCCCGGCGAGCAGCAGATAGGCCGTCTCGTAGCGCTCCCAGTGCCGCGCCGCCCCGCGCCAGCCGAGGGCCAGCATCCCGTAGATCACCCGGAAGACCTTCGACTTCGCCCCGTCGCGCAGCGTCGCGAAGTCGGGGATCAGGCCCACGTACCAGAACATGGCCGAGACCGTCGCGTAGGTCGACACCGCGAAGACGTCCCACAGCAAGGGCGAGCGGAACTGCGGCCACAGCGCCATCGTGTTCGGGTACGGCACCAGCCAGTAGGCGAGCCAGGGCCGGCCGACGTGCAGCAAGGGGAAGACCCCCGCGCAGGCGACCGCGAACAGCGTCATCGCTTCGGCGAAGCGGTTGATCGACGTGCGCCAGTCCTGCCGGAACAGCAGCAGGATGGCCGAGATCAAGGTGCCGGCATGGCCGATCCCGATCCACCACACGAAGTTGATGATCGCGAAGCCCCAGCCCACCGGAACGTTCAGGCCCCAGATCCCGGTGCCCTTCAAGAGCAGCATCGTGATCGAGGTCAAGAGCACCATCACCAGTGCGAACGCGATCCCGAAGCCTACGAACCAACCCCGCGGCGTGTGACGTCGCAGGACGATCGAGGTGATCTTGTCCGTGATGCTCGCGTGGGTGTGACCGGGGGCGATCACCGCGGGCCGCGCGGGTTCCTTCGGGGGTGCGGGCTGCAAGGCCTACTCGGGGCGCAGGTCGGGGTTGGGATTGCGGAGCTTGGCGAGGTACGTCGTTCGCGGGCGCGTGCCGAGCTCCTCGAGGAGTCCGTAGTGATGGGGTTGTGCGCGTTCGCGCGCGACGACGCTGGCGGCGTCGTTGAGGTTGCCGAAGGCGATCGCTTGCGTGGGGCAGGCCTGCTGGCAGGCCGTCGTCACCTCGCCGTCGACGATCGCGCGGCCGCCGTCCTTCTTGGCCTCGATCCGGACGGAGCTGATGCGCTGGACGCAGTAGGTGCACTTCTCCATGACGCCCCGCGAGCGGACGGTCACGTCGGGGTTGTTCCCCAGCTTGAGCGACTCGGTCTCGTAGTCGGCGTAGGGGAAGAAGTTGAAGCGCCGCACCTTGTACGGACAGTTGTTCGAGCAGTAGCGCGTGCCGATGCAGCGGTTGTAGACCATCTCGTTGAGGCCTTCCGAGCTGTGCACGGTGGCTCCGACGGGGCAGACGACCTCGCACGGGGCATTCTCGCAGTGCATGCACGGCACGGGCTGGTGCAACGCCAGGAGTTGGCCGGTCTCCGCCTCTTCCTCGTAGTAACGGTCGATGCGCAGCCAATGCATCTCGCGACCCTTCCCGACTTCGGTCTTGCCGACGACCGGGATGTTGTTCTCGGACTGACACGCGATCATGCAGGCGTTGCAGCCGATGCACGCGTTGAGATCGATGACCATGCCCCAGGCGTTGCCCTCGTAGGCCACTTCCGGGTACATCGAGAGTTCGTTCGGATCGTGCGCGCCGTGGTGCGCGCCCAGCGCCTCGGGGTTCGCGCGAAAGCGGTCGAACGTGGCGACGCGCAGGATGTCGCGCCCCTCCATCGAGGCGTGGTCCTGGACGCTGACGAGCTCGGTGGACGCGCCCGTCGGCTCGAGCAGGGCGCCCGGCACGGTCCACGGCGTGTGCGACGAGCGCAGGCCGTAAGCATCGACACCGACCCCGCGCGCCAGCTCGCCGCCCTTCGTGCGCCCGTAGCCGAGGTGCAGCGTCGCCGTCTGCTGGGGATGTCCCGGCACGATCCAGACCGGCGCGGCGATGGAGCGCTCGCCGGCTGTCACGCGTACGACGTCGCCGTTCTCGACGTCGAGCTGCGCTGCGTCCTCGGCCGCGAGCCAGAGCGCGTTGTCCCAGGCCATGCGTGTCAGCGGGCGCGGCAACTCCTGCAACCAGCCGTTGTTCGCGAAGCGGCCGTCGTAGACGCTCGGGTCGGGCCGCAGGGCGATCTCGATGCCGGGGATCGACGGCGTGGCGGGACCGATGTCGAGCCGCGGCAAGAGCGCCACGTCGAGCGGCGGCGGCGCGCTGCCGGGCACGAGACCGTCGTGCAGCGCGGTCTGCCAGAAGCGGTCGAATTCGGGTCCTTCGTCCAGGCCCGCACGCGCGCGCCAGAAGCGCTTCAGAAGGTCGTGCGCGCTGACGCCGGCCTCGCCGGACATGGCGGCCACCAGCTCGTGCGTGGTCTTGCCGCCGTACAGCGGTGCGATCAGGGGCTGAACCAGGCTCGCGGTCCCGTCGAGGCTGCGCGTGTCGCTCCAGCTCTCGAGGAAGTGCGCCTCGGGCAGGTGCCAATGACAGACGCGCGAGGTCTCGTCCTCGTGCGACGAGAGGTGCACGCGGAACGGCACGGACGTGAGCGATTGGCTGAACTCGAGGTCGCGCGGGGCGTCGAAGACGGGGTTTCCACCCAGCAGAAAGAGCCCCTCGACGGATCCGGCGCGCATCGCGTCGACCAGCTGGCGCATCGAATCGGTGACCGAACGCGAGTCCGGCTCAAGCGGCGGGTGCAAGAGGACCGTCTGCCCGTGGTTCTCGAGCGCGCGATTGAGCGCGTGGGCGAGGGCGTGGACGGCAGGGCTCTGGCAGCGTCCCGCGACGACCGCCGAGGTCCGCCGGTGCGCGGAGAGGTCCGCCGCCAGCGCCTGGACGAAGCGCGCCCGCTCCGGGCCGAGCGTCGGTGCGTCGACGTCGAGTCCGAGCTCCTTCGCCAGCGCGCGCGCGAGCCCTTCGACCTCCGACGGCTTCACCGCCAGGCGGTGATCGGCCATGGCGCCGCTCGGGTTGGGGGCGCTCTCGATGGCGTACAGACGGCTCATCGAACTCGTGTCGGCGCGCACGCGCCGCGCCTTGGCGAAGTCGCGCGCCTGACACACGCCGCCGCGGTCGCTCGCCAGGAAGTCGGCGTCGAGCGACAGGACCACCGCCGCACGCTCCAGCCGGTAGGACGGAACGACATCGCGTCCGAAGGCGAGCAGCGCTCCCTGGCGTTCGAGATCGCGGTGGATCGGTTGCCAGCGGTGCACGCGCATCTGCGGCAGTTCGCGCTGCAACGACTCGAGCTGGGCCGCCAGGGTCGGCGAAAGCGTCTCGTTCAACAGGACGTGCAGCCCTTCGCCACGCTTGGCGCGAAAGCCGTTCATGCGCCGACCGAGCTCGTCCACGAAGGCTTCCCACGTGCGAATCTGGCCCGCCCCGAGCACGGTGGACGAGCGGTCGGGATCGTAGAGCGACAGGATCGCGCTCTGAGCGAAGACGTCGGTCGCACCTTTGCTGGAGGGATGATCGGGGTTGCCCTCGACCTTGGTCGGACGCCCCATGTGCGACTCGACCAGGAGACCGAGCGCCGAGCCCCAGAGCGTCATGGCCGTGGCGAAGTAGCGCGGCTTGCCGGGGATCGTGAGCTCGGGCGAGCGCGCCCACGGCACGATGGTCTCGTCCGGTTGGCGCGTGCAGGCCCCCAGGCCGCAGACCGCGAGCGAGCTGCCGGCCAGGCGCAGGAAATCCCGACGCGGCAGGTTGTCGAGGCCTTCGAGCTGCGAGGGGAAGACGCCGCTCAGAAAGGCGCGCAGCGCGTCCGAGCCCCCGGTTTCGGCCAGGGCCGCCAGACGGTCCCGCAGGGAGCGCCCCGGGACGCCCTCGAGCTCGGCCGCGAGCCGCGCGAAGTCCTCCCCGGCCAGCGCCTCGCGCCAGGGGGTGGGGGGGACGAAGGACGTGTCGTCCGTCGCAGAGCTGGCCTTCGTGCTGTCCGGTTTCATCGGTGGCACACCGAGCAGTCGGTCATGCTCTCCACGTGGTAGTCCATCATGAGCTGCGCGCGCTGGTTCGCATCGAGCGTGTCCGGGTCCCAGCGCATGTCGAAGATCGAGTCACGCGGGCGTAGGTTCGGGGCCGGATCGCGGTGGCAGGACAGACACCAGTCCATGTTGAGCGTGTTCACGCGCCACATGAGCGGCATCTGGTCCACGCGTCCGTGGCAGGTCGAGCACCCGACGCCCTTGGCGACGTGGACCGAATGATCGAAGTAGGCGAAGTCCGGCAGGTCGTGCACGCGGGTCCATTCGATGGGGCGGTCGTCGCGCAAGCTCGCGCGCACGGGCTCGAGGATCTCCGCGTCCTTCCAGACGGTCGCATGGCAGCCCATGCAGGTCTTCGTCGCGGGAATCCCGGCGAAGGCGGATTCCTCGACGGTCGAATGGCAGAAGCGACAGTCGATGCCGAGCCCGGCGACGTGGTGCTTGTGGCTGAACGGGACCGGTTGCTCGCGCGCGACGTTGACCTGCGTCGCGTATGGTGAGCGCAACAGCGTGTCCCAGCCATAGATCACGGCACCCAGGAAGAAGATGGCACCAAAGATGCTCACCTTCGAGATCGTGTTGAAGCTCGGATGGAAGATCTGAGCCATCGAGAGGACTCGTCGCGGGTCGCTCGTGCAGGGGGCCGAATGGCCGCGACATTCTAGAGCCGTGAATCCACGAACTCACGCGGCTTTCCGGGCTGCTTTCGGTCCGGCCTCTCCGTGTAGACTGCTCATCCGTGATGACGAACGTCGCCATGCGCGCCCGGGCCGGGCCCCTGCTCCTGTTTCTGCTCGCGTCGGCGTGCGGCGAGCCCGTGCGTCGACCCGACATCATTGTCATCTCGCTCGACACGACCCGCGCCGATCACCTGTCGACCTACGGCTATGGGCGTCGCACGGACCCCTTCCTCGCCGAGTTCGCGACGCAGAGCCGCGTGTTCGAGAACGCCGTCCCGTCGGCCACGTGGACCCTGCCGTCGCACGTGTCGATGTTCTCGGGACTCGAGCCGGCCGAGCACGGTTGTTGGCGACATCTCGAGGACGTCGTCGACGACGGGGCACTGCCGACGGTGAGCCCGACGACACCGCTCTTCACGAGCGCCCTGCGCGCGGCCGGCTACCACCTCGTCGCGGCCGTCGGCGGGCCCTTCACGTCGCGCCGCTACGGCCTCCTGCGGGACTTCCACGAGGTGCTCGACCCCGATCCGGACGCCTGGGAGCTCTCCGCCGCCGAATTGAACGCCTGGGTGCTCCCGAAGCTCGCGCAGCGCCCGCGCGAGCGTCCGTTCCTGCTTTTCCTCAACTACTTCGACGCGCACGCCCCTTACGACCCTCCCAAGGGGCGTGACTACCCTTTTCCGGAGCCCGTGGCAGGGGTCCCGGTCGAGCTCGCCGCCGTCGCGCCGCTCGAACACACCGACGGCGAGGTCGACGCCGACCTGCTGCGCACGGCGATCGACCAGTACGACCGCGAGCTCCTGGTCCAGGACGAGGCCCTGCGCGAGGTCTTCGGCGCCCTCGAGCGCGAAGGTCTGCTCGACAACGTGCTGGTCGTCGTCACGGCCGACCACGGCGAGATGTTCGGGGAGGTGCCCGGCATCTACGGCCACGGTTGTCTGCCCTACGAGCCCGTGGCGCGCGTGCCCTTGATCGTGCACCGCAGCGGCGGACCGGTCGGTCGCGTCACGGCGCCCGTTTCGGTCTCCAACCTGGCGAATACGGTGCTGGCTGCTACGGGGCTCGCGCCCTTGCCGGACGGCGCGAGCGCCCGCTTCGACCTCCTGGACTTGCCGCACGTCCTGCCGCCGCCCTATGTCGAGCACCGCGCTGCCGGCCGCTGGGTGGGCGCCCTGCGCGGGGAGGCCGCGAAGTACGGCTGTGCCATCGGGCCGGGGCCGCGCCTGGATCCGGCCGCGGGCGAGCTGTTCCTCGCGCTCGGGCCCGGCGGCGAAGCGCCGCGCGCCATGACGCCGACGGACGAGGGCTGGCGGACGGCGCTGGCCGCACGGCTGGCGGCCTTTGGGCCCGAGCCCCCGGATCTGGGACAGGCCGCCCTGACGCCCTCCGAGCTCGAGCAGATGCGCGCCCTCGGCTACGCGGGCGACTGAACGTCGGCCGCCGGCCCGCTCGACGGCCAGGAGCCCTCACCGCCCCGGGAGACGGAGCGCGCGCCGAAAGTCCCTGACCTTTTTCGGGCCGTTTCGACGTCGGGTCGCTGCGAGTCGCCCGTCGACCCGGTCAGCGGCGCGCCAACCCGCTCGCATCCGCAGCACGCTCGACGGCGCGAGCCGCAATCACGGGCTTTTCGACGAGTCCGCCAAGCCGGCTGGAGCTCGCCGCTCCCCTGCGCTCGCGGGCTCGTTCCGTGGGGAGGAAGCGGCTCCCGACGGCCGACCGTCCGGCCGTGAGGTCCCCGGGAGCGTGCCCGCAACGCGCCGAATAGGGCCTGGCCGGGACCCCTGGCCAGGAAATGCGACAACCTGGGGTTGCGCGCCAATGCGCGGCTCACGACCCCTTGCACGGACACTTTCGGCAAGCCCTTGGAGGAATGAAAGTTCATTCGAAGTGCGCCGCACGATGACGCTTTATTTTTCGCGGAGCGCCCTTGGTTCCCGCCAACGCGCTCTCTACACGGTGTGCCTTGAAGCGGCCGTAGATCGTCCCGTCCACTCTCTCCAGGACGGACCTAGCGCCGGCGACTCCCGTCGCCGCTTCGTGAACATCACGAAGGATTCGCCATGAAGATCTATCGTTCGCTCGCGGCCCTCGCCGCGGGTGCGCTCCTGCATGCCTCGACCGCTTCGGTCGTCGGGGCGCAAGTCATCGCAACCGAAGACCTGGCCCAGGTCACCGCCCCTCCGATCGAAGCGCTGGGCCCGCTCACGCACATCGTTCGCCCCGACCAGATCATCGTCCTGAACGGCAACGGGCCCGAGGACAACCTGATCCAGAAGGCCGGTCCCTACCCGCTCATCGAAGCCATCCTGATGGCGAAGCCTGGAGACGTGCTGGGGATCGACGGCGACATTCCCGGCGCCGGGATGCAGTTCGGCGGCGGCGACGCCGGGCAGAAGCTCTACCGCGCCCACTGGGGCATGACGCCGATCGAGATCACGATCGTCGGTCTGCGGCCGAACCGCGAGAGCCAGATCAACTCGTTCTACCTGCACAAGGATCTGAACAACGGTGTCCGCACCGGGGGGGTCAAGCACATCCGCGTGCAGAACCTGACGATCCTGTCGCCGCCGTCCGACACGCGCTGCATCGGCGTTCCGAAGGGTGCCGACTCGTTCGGCCTGGTTCAGGTCTACGACGTGAACTTCAAGGGCGCGAGCGACGGCAGCTTCGACGGGCTCGGCTACAAGTGGGGCATCCGTGCGGCCGGCCGGATGCAGTGGGACATCCGCAACGTGCATGCGGCTCCCGTCCAGGAGCACGTGTTCTACATCGACTCGCCCTCGGGCAACTCCTACTTCGTGAACTGCACGATGGAGGGTTCCTGGCGGACGATGGTGCAGATCGTGAACCGGCGGATCGACAACCCCGGACCATCGGGCTTCGGCACGCTCCTGTTCGAGGACATGACCGCGTACAACGTCTTCGGCGAAGGCGGCTCGGCCTTCACGGTGGCCGGTCACCTGGGGGCGCTCATCTTCCGCAACTGCCGCGTCATCGAAGGGCCGAACGGGTCCCACGGAGCGATGGCGATCTGGGTCGACGACTCGCCCGGCCACGGAGCCCACTTCGACGCCGACGGCTTCGCGAACGGGCCCGTCATCATCGACGACCTGCGCGTCTACGCACCGAATGCCGACCGCAACCACGTCTCGATCAGCGGAGCGCGCTCCCTGTACGTCGACGAGTTCGCGATCTACGGCAACCGCACGGCGTTCCTGTTCAAGCAGCTGGCCTGGCCGAACGGCAGGATTCGCTTCCTGGTCCAGGACCCGGTGTCGCAGTACCCGGGCTTCCTGACGCCCTGGAAGATCCAGTGGCATGCGACTCACAACCTGACCGACGCCGAGATCGACGCCCTCTGGTGGCCCGAGTAGGCCCAAGCGCGCGCCCGCCCGCCTGCGGCGAGGTCTCCCGCAAGGACGCGGGGGCCTCGCCGTTGCGGTGGGAGGGGAGCGACCGGGAGAGTGGGCCAAGGCCCGGGGGTTCGATGAGGAGGGAGGATGCGAACCCTGCTCCCCCGGCCGCTCGAGGGTCACCCTGACGGCTTTGCGCTAGTTTGTCCAGATAAAATAATGGACAGTTTGGCGCGGCTCCCGCTAGGTTGGCACGCCGCTGGCGCGTCGCGCGCAGGGCCGGCCCCCTTCGAACATGTCCTCGAACCCTCCTCTCTCCGTGGGCCGCCTGGCCGCGGCCACCGGCATCCCGACCGAGACCCTGCGGATCTGGGAGCGGCGCTATGGCGAGCCCCGCTCCCTGCGGCTCGCCTCGGGGCACCGCCGGTATCCTCCCGCGACCGTCGCGCGCTTGCGCCGCGTCGCGGCCGGCCTGGCCCTGGGGCTGCGTCCCGGGCAGGTCCTCGGGCAACCGGAGGCCGAGCTCGAGCGGCTGCTCGCCGCCCGCGCGTCCGAGTCGTCTCCGCCCACGCCCTCGGCCTGGCTCGAGGCCGTGGGCGCCTTTCGAACCGAGCGGCTCGTGACCGAGTTCGCGCGCGAGGCCGACGAGCTCGGGTGCACGGTCTGGATGGAGACCCGGCTCGCTCCGCTGCTCACCGCGGTCGGCGACGGCTGGGCTGCGGGTCGACTCGACATCCGCCACGAGCATGCCTGTTCCCAGATGGTCGGAGAGCGCCTGCGAAATCTCCGGCGGCGGTTCGCCGGGCAGCGTGGGGATCCGCCGCGTGCGCGCGCCGTGCTCGCGGGACTCTCCGGCGAGGCCCACGACCTGGGCCTGTGGATGGCGGCGGTGACCTGCGAGGAGCACGGCGTCGCGACTCAGGTCCTCGGGGCGGAGACGCCGAACGAGGAGATCATCGCGGCGGCTCGCGAGCTCGAACTGGATCTTGTGGGCGTCGGCATCTCGCTCGCGCACGGCGACCCGGCCACGCTGAACACGCTCCGCGAGTTGCGCGCGGCCCTGCCGGCCTCGGTCGAGCTCGCCATCGGCGGAGCCGGTCTGCGCTCGGTTCGACGGGGCCCGCGTGGCACGCACCGCTTTTCCTCGCTCATCGCCTTCGGCTCCTGGTTGAAGGAGCGGTACATCGCTTGAAACACGACCTCGTCTTCGAAAAGCGTTCGAACCTGCGCGCCCGTCCCGAGGAGGTCCTCGACTGGCACCTGCGACCCGGCGCCTTCCAACGCTTGACGCCTCCGTGGGAGCCCGTTCGCCTGGCTTGTGCACCGAAACGGCTCGAGGACGGCGACCGGGTCGAGCTCGAGACACGACTCGGCCCGCTGCGGACGCGCTGGATCGCCGAGCATTCCCTGCACGCAGGAGCGGAGCCGGGCTTCGAGGACCGTCAGGTTGAAGGCCCGTTCTCGCTCTGGCGCCACGAGCACCGCATGCTGCCCGCCGAACCCGCAACCGGCCCCGGCGGCGGTTGCACGATGGTCGACCGGATCGAATACCGCTTGCCGTTCGGGCCCCTCGGTCGACTTTTGGGAGGACGCTATGTTCGTGGACGCCTCGAGCGCATGTTCGCGTTCCGCCACCGGGTCCTGGCCAACGATCTGAACGACCACGACAGGAGGACTTGTCGACCGATGAAGATTCTCGTGAGCGGAGCCTCCGGGCTCGTTGGAACCGAACTCTGCGCCTTCCTGTCGACCGGTGGTCACGAGGTGGCCCGGCTCGTTCGCTCGAAGCCGCAGCAGCACGACGTGTCCTGGTCCCCCGACGCGGGCACCATCGCTGCGGACGCGCTGGAAGGCCTCGACGGTGTCGTGCACCTCGCCGGCGAGAACATCGGCGTCGGGCGCTGGTCCGAGCGCAAGAAGCGCGCGATCGTGGACAGTCGCGTCCAGGGCACGCGGCTCTTGGCGGAAGCGCTCGCGGCACGCACGGTCAAGCCGGGCGTCTTCGTCGGCGCCTCGGCCATCGGCTACTACGGCGACCGCGGCGATACGTCGGTCGACGAGTCCGCTCCGCGCGGCGAAGGCTTCCTGGCGGACGTCTGCGCGCGCTGGGAAGCGGCCACCGAACCCCTGCGCGAGGCCGGCGTGCGCGTCGTCAATCTGCGCTTCGGCGTGATCCTGTCGCCGGCCGGGGGCGCGCTTGGAACGATGCTGTTGCCGTTCCGACTTGGCGCCGGCGGGAAGATCGGCGACGGGCGTCAGTTCATGAGCTGGATCACGCTCGAAGACGTCGTGCGTGTCGTGAGCACGGCCCTGACCGAGAAGAGCCTGGTCGGACCGGTCAATGCGGTCGCGCCGAACCCGGTCACGAACGCCGAGTTCACGAAGTCGCTCGGCCGCGTGCTCTCGCGCCCGACGATCCTGCCCCTGCCCGCCTTCGGCGCGCGGCTCGCCTTCGGAGGCGAAAAGGCCGACGAGATGCTCTTGGCCAGCACGCGCGTCCAGCCGAAGGCACTGATCGACGCAGGCTTCGCGTTTCGCCATCCCGACCTCGAGACCGGCCTGCGCGACGTTCTCGGGAAGACTCGATGAGCTCCGAGGTTCCGCCGCTCCTGCTCGGCGTCTCGGCCTGCCTCCTCGGCGATGCCGTGCGCTACGACGCCGGCCACGCGCGCGATCGCTTCCTGACGGACGAGCTCGGTCGCTACACCGCTTGGGAACGGGTGTGTCCCGAGGTCGGCGTCGGAATGTCGATCCCGCGTCCGGCCATCCGGATCATGCGCGGAGACGACGGCGAACGGCTGGTGGCGCCCTCGACCGGCGACGATTGGACCGAGCGCATGCTGGCCTGGTCCGAAGCCGAGGTCGAACGCTTGCGCGGGCTCGCACTCGACGGCTTCGTCGTGAAGCGCGGCTCGCCGTCCTGCGGCCTCGAGCGCCTCAAGGTCTACGGCGAGAGCGGCCTCGGAGGGCGCGACGGGGTCGGCTTCTTCACGCGCGTGCTGCGCGCGCGCTGGCCGGAGCTGCCGGTCGAGGAAGAGGGCCGTCTCAACGATCCGCACCTGCGCGAGACCTTCGTCCAGCGCGTCTTCGCGCGCGGTCGCTGGCGGCGCTTCCTGCAAGCCGGACCGACGCGCCAGGGCCTGATCGAGTTCCACACGGCGCACAAGTTCCTGCTCCTGGCGCACGACGAGCGCATCTACCGCGAGCTCGGCCCGCTGGTCTCGTCCTTCGGCCGTCAACCCGACCCCGAGATCATCGCGCGCTACGGAATCGGCTTCCAGCTGGCCCTCTCGCGTCCGGCCACGCGCGCCCGGCACGTCAACGTCATGCAGCACCTGCTCGGCTTCGTGAAGGACCGCATGGATGCGGCCCAGAAGGCGCGCGTCCTGGAATCGATCGAGGACTATCGCCGCGGCGTGGTTCCTCTCGTCGTCCCGACGACCCTGCTCGCGCACCTGGTCCACGCCCACGATGCGTTCTACGCCCAGTCGCAGCTGTATCTCGCACCGTGTCCGAAGGACCTGGGCCTGCGCAACGCCGTTTGAGGCCGAGGACGCCGGCGCGACCGCCAGCCGCGCTTCGGTCACGGGCCGCCCTACGACGCCCCGAAGGTCTCCAGGTAGTCCTTCACGCGCACCTTGCGGCGTGTGTTGGCCGTCGTCATGTAGCGCACCTTTCCGAACACGCGGCGCTGCGGTCCCCAGGCGCGATCGAAGCGCCCGAGCGTCCAGAAGATGCCGCTGTAAGAATTGGGGTCGCGACCGTCGAGGGCGTAGGTGTCGTTGAGCGTGATCATCACGTCGAGGGCGGCGCGCGGCGAAGGCGTCCATTCGAGGATCTTCTTGCCCCACACCATCCGCAGGTAGTTGTGCAGGACGCCGTCACGCAGGAGCTGGCGCTGGGCGGCGTTCCACAGCTCGTCGTGCGTCCGCGCCGCTTCGAAGTCGGCCGGCTCGTAGACGTGTTCGCGCGGGTCATTTTCGTGCTCGGCGAGCGTCGTGCGGGCCCAGGCGGGGAGCGAGGCGTAGTCGTCGTAGTCGGCGCGGTGGTGGCAGAAGACGTAGCCCAGCTCGCGCCACGTGACGAGCTGGTCCAGGAAGGCCTCGGCCGACGTGCTCATGTTCCACCAGCCGCTGCGCTTGCCCGCGGTCTCGCTCGACAGCTCGGTCGGCGACCAGTCCTCGCGTCGCGCGAGCTCGGCGAAGATCCGGTGGGGGGAGACGTGGCCGAAGTGCAGGTAGGCGGACAGACCGCTGGTCGCATCCCGGTCCGGGTGGTTGCGTGATTCGTCGTAGGCGTCGAGTTTCGTGCGGACGAAGGTCTGCACGCGCCGCTCGGCCTCCGCCGCGCCGCCCGCGAGCGAACCCGCTCCGACGCGGTGGTCGATTTCGAGCCGAGCCAGCGCCGCCGGCGTCGCTTCCAGCAGGCGGTCCGTGGCCGCCGGCCAGCGCTGCAGGGCCTGCGGTGGCCGCGCGAGGCGCGGCAGGTCGAGCCCACGCAGCGGATTGGCCTGCGGAAAGTCCTCGAGATGGTCCGGCAGGTGCTTCTGGAGGAAGCGTCGGAACGAATAGGCCGTCGTGAACGCGCGCTCGGAGCGGGACAGCGGCAGCAGGCCGTTGCCGTCGATGGCCTCGAGCCGCACGTCCAGCTGCGCGCCCGCGGCCCGCACGGCGCGTGGCAGGAAGAAGCACGGAAAGTCGTCGGTGACGACCACGGCCGCTTCCTTTCCGAGCGCTGCCACGAGCCCGCGCCCCGCGTTCCGCGCGGGCTCGACGTAGGCGTGGTAGGTGAGGCCGGCCTTGGCAAACGCGCGCCGCTGGTCGGCCATGCCCTGCAGCACGAAGCGGTGCAGTCGGTCGCTGGCCCGCGGGTAGTCCAGCCGCAGCGCCTCCAGGACGACGAGCGGCAGACCGAGCTCCCGCGCCCAGGCGAGCGCGCGATCCAGCGCGAAGTTCCACGAAGGGCGCCGTGCCGCCGTCATCCAGTACAGGACGAAGCGCGCGCCCGTTCCGTCCGAAGGCCCGCGGACCGCTGCCGTGTTGACGGCGCGAACGCGATCGGTCCAGGGCAAGCTCGCGTTCGACATGCGGGCATTCTAGGTCGGCGCGTGCGGATCCGAGCCGCTCCGTGACGGTTCCTCGCCGACGGGATTCTGCATAGGGCGACGCAACGCGGGCGAGTATCTTGACGCAGCGCTCCGGCCCTCGCGGTCGCTCGCCCCATGGAAGTCTTTCCCCTCGTCTCCTTCGTTCTGGTTCTGGCGGCCCTGTTCAGCTGGCTGAACCACCGGTACCTGCGGCTACCGACGACCATCGGCGTGATGGCCCTCTCGCTCGGGGCGTCGATCCTCGTGCTGTTGCTCGATGCCGCCGGCCTCGATCTGCGCGCGCCTGCCGTGCGCTTGCTCGAGCGGCTCTCGTTCCGCGAGGCCGTGCTCGAAGTGCTGTTGGCCTTCCTCCTGTTCGCGGGAGCGCTCCACGTCGACCTCGGGCGACTCGTCGGCCAGGGCCGGGTCATCGGCCTGCTCGCGACCGTCGGGGTCATGGTCTCGACCTTCTTGGTCGGAGCCGCGACCTGGTTCGTGCTGCCGTTCCTGGGGCTCGAGATCCGCTTCATCGACGGGCTGCTCTTCGGCGCGCTGATCTCGCCGACCGACCCCATCGCGGTGCTCGGGATCCTGAAGCGCCTGGGCGTGTCGAAAGGGCTCGAGACCAAGATCGCCGGCGAATCCCTGTTCAACGACGGCGTCGGTGTCGTGGTCTTCACCGTTCTGGTCGGACTCGCGAGCGGGTCCGGGTCGGCGGACGTCGGTTCGATCGTGGGGCTCTTCCTGGTCGAGATCGTCGGGAGCCTCGTCCTGGGCTTTTTGGCCGGCGGCCTGGTCTACCGGATGATGCGCTCGATCGAGAAGTACGAGGTCGAGGTGCTGCTCTCCGTGGCGCTCGCAGCCGGCGTCTACAGTCTGGCCGCGTCCCTGCACGCGTCGGGACCGTTGGCCGTCGTCGTCGCCGGACTCTTCATCGGGAACACGGGTCGCACTCTGGCGATGACCGAGGAGACGCGGCGGCACATCGACACCTTCTGGGAGCTCGTCGACGAGGTCCTGAACGTCGTGCTGTTCGCGCTGATCGGCCTCGAGGTGCTGGTCATCCAGCTGGCGCCGACGTGGCTCACCGCCGGAGCGGTCGCGATTCCGATCGTCGTCCTGGCACGCTTTCTCAGTGTCGGTGGAACCATCACGGGGTTGCGTCGCCTGCGCACGTTTTCGCGCCACACCGTGAAGATCCTGACGTGGTGCGGGCTGCGCGGCGGCATTTCGGTGGCCCTGGCGCTCGCGATTCCCGTCGGCGTCGAGGCGCGTGGGCTGCTCTTGACGATGACCTATGTCGTGGTCGTGTTCTCGATCCTCGTGCAGGGCATGACCGTGGCACCCTTCGTACGACGGCTGGGGTCGCGGGCTTGAGCGTGCTCGCCCTGCTCGTGCCCCTGCTGGTCGCGTCGCCGGGCGGCTTGCAGGAAGGCGAAGGGGCGCAGGGGCTCTCGCGTGGCATCGAGGAAGCGGTCGCGCGCGGCGTGCGACACTTGCTGCGCACGCAGAATCGCGACGGCTCGTGGGACTCGCACAACCGCGAGGCGACCGCGCACTGGGACCACGCCAGCGGTCAAGCCGCGCTCTCGGTCTACACGTTGTCGAAGTGCGGACTGCCGCCCGATCACCCCGCCATCCAGCGCGGCGTCCTGTACCTCTTGGCGCGCGTCCCCACGCACACCTACACGATCGCGTGCCAGCTCATGGCTCTGGACCAGCTGGGCGATTTGTACGGGGACCGGCTCGAGGAGCTGCACGAAGCCCTGCTCGAGATTCGGGGCTCCAGCAAGGGTGGCTGGGGCTATCCGGGTCACTCGAGCCTGCGCGAAGACCTCTCGAACACGGTCTATGCGGTGCTCGGGTTGCATGCGGTGAAGGGGCGGGGCTTCGCACTGCCGCGCAAGCTCACGGGTGAGCTGATCGAAGCGCTGCAGGCCTATCGCGAGGCGCCGCGGGCGGGCACGCGCGGGGACGTGGCCGGCTTCCGCTACGACTTTTCCGAGCGCTCGCCGACCGGTGCGATGACGTCGGCCGCGTTGACGCTCTTGTACTCGCTCGGCGACCTCGGCCCGAAGCTCTCGCGCACCGAGGTCCGCGAGCTGGACGAGATCGTCGCACTCGGACGCGCCTGGCTGGTCGACAACTACACCGTGACCGCCAACCCGAGCGGCTCGGACGCTTGGTACTTCTACTGGCTGTACGGTCTCGAGCGCGTGGGTTCGCTCTCGGGCGAGCGTCTCCTGGGTGCGGCGGACTGGTATGCGGACGGTGCGCGTGAGCTGATCAAGAGCCAGCACGAAGACGGCGGTTGGCGCACGAGTGGCGAGCAGGTCTGGCCTCCGAAGCCGATGGACGCGGCCAACACGTGCTTCGCGCTGCTCTTCTTGAAGCGGGCGACCGCGCCCTCGTCGGGCGCCGAGAGTGCGCCGTCAGTGCCGGTCTACGCGACCGCCGCCGACGCTCCGCTGCGCCTGCGGGCTTCCGGCTCGGGCACCATCACGGCCTGGCTCGAGGGCGTCCGACCCGAGCTCGTCGAGCGCTACTCCGAGGCCGGCGGTCTGGTCGAGGGTTTGCGTGTGCTGGAAGCCGAGTGGCGGCTCGACGGCGAGGTCGTCGCGACCCTGGAGGGCGATCCGAGCAAGGGCTGGAGCGACGAGCGCTTCGCGCTACAGGTCACCTTCACGCGCGCCGGCGACCACCGCTTGACCTGCCGCTTGCGCGTCGTGGTTCCGGGGGACGAGCGCGAGGTGCGCGCCCGCGTCGCGTCCGAGTGGATCGAGACCGAAGAGCTCACGCTTCCGTGCGACACGCTGCTCGAGGACTGGATGACGACCTACGCCTCGGCCTCGAGTCAGAACCTCCTGCTCGGAAGCGAGCTCGACTTCAGCGCCTCCAGTGCGGTCGACCGCCATCCGGCACAGCACGCGGCCGACGGCACCCAGCTCTCGACCTGGCTCTTCGAAGCCGACGATCCGGCCCCGCGCCTCGAGCTCGAGCTCGGAAAGGGCGTCCGCGCGAACACCGTCCTCGTCAGCTCCGCCAACCGCAATCCCTTGCACCTCGACGCCTGGGCGCGACTGACCGACGTCCGGCTCTTCGTCAACAAGGACAAGGACGGCGTCGCCCTCACACGCGGCGACGACGACCTCCTGAAGCTGGAGGCCCGACTGCCCAAGACGGTCGTCGTTCGTCGGCTCGAGCTTCGCATCCTCGGCCGCGAAGCGGGTCGCGAGCACGGCCTGGTCGGCGGCATCGCGGAGATCGAGCTCGAACGACGCTGAGCGCGACGCGTTCGAGTGGTTCGACGCTCAGGCGCGGGAGAAGCGCTTGCCGAGGCGCAGGAAGGCCGCCTCGAAGGTGTGGAAGCTCAGGATCGCGAGGCCTAGGGCCAGGGCCACGGTGGCCACGAAGGTGACGAGGGGCTGGTGGACTCCGACGGCGTCGAGGCCGCGCTGGACGGCGTTGTAGCCGAGCATGTGCAGGAGGTACATGCCGTAGCTGACCGTCCCGATCTGCGTCAGGAGGCGCAGGCGCAGGAACGGCGCGAGGGCGTTGTCCTCGCGGATGACGCAGCTCGTGACCAGCAGGGCGGCGACGGCGTGGATCCAGAGCGGATGGGCCTGGACGACGAAGAGGCCGATCAGAATCGCGAGCAGGACCGGACTCGCCGCGCGCTGACCGACGACGCGCCAGAGGAGGCCGAAGGTCGAGCGCTCGTGCAGAAGGTGCGCGACGATCACACCGAAGCAGATGGCGGGCGCGACGCTGGTCGCGAGGATGCCCAGGAACGGGGCGCCGGTGAAGATCGTCGACGTGAGGTCGAGGGCCCGGATCGTCACGAGCCCGACCGTGAGGGCAACGACGAGGGCCAGCGACGCGCGCGGGCTCAGGTAGCGCTCGGCCCAGGGCCAGGCCAGATAGAACTGCTCTTCCGTCGCGAGCGACCAGGCGAAGTAGAAGATCACGCGGCCCGACTCGAGCGGAACAAACCAGTTCGACGTGTACGTCGCGAAGGCCGGCAGGTTCGCGAAGAAGTCGGCCCTGGCCTGACCGGTCTCGAGCGCCCAGACGAGGCCCGTGTAGGCGAGCAGCACCGCGTAGTACAACGGAAAGATGCGCAGGGTCCGCCGCACGTAGAAGCGACGCATCGAGATGGTCCCGTGCTTCTGACGCTCGCGCAGCAGGAGCGTCGTGATCAGAAAGCCGCTGATGCCGAAGAACAGCGTCACGCCGTGCGGACCGCTGCGCGCGAGCCACGTCCCCGGATAGCCGTGCCCGGCCGTGTGGTGCCAGATGACCGCCAGGATCGCAAAGGCGCGCAGACCATCGAGCGAACCGAACCACGACGTGGCCCGAAAGCGCGCGTGCGGGTGCCGGTCGAGCGGAAGCAGCTTCCCGCGCCGCAGCTCCGGAGCCGGGACGGGGCGCAGCTGCGGCAGCTTGGCAGGGCTCGTGCCCTCGATACGGTGCGGAGTCATGGTGCGGGAAGGTGAGCGGAGTCCTCCGCTTTCGGTTCCCGGCCGTCCCCGTCTGAAACCTCGGACAGCGATTGTGGCGGCCGTGCCGTGACTCCGGCCTGCCCTCCGGCACGGTGGGCTCCCAGGGCTCCTGGCAGCCCGATGAAAAAATCAGCGGCACGCTGCGCGCGTCCGGAGAGCCCGGGCACACGACCATCGCATCCGTGGCTGTTCCATCGGGCTGCCAGCTTTCGACGCGCGTCAATGAGTCGTCGAGCTCGTCGCGCACCGATCTGCAGGAGCCGGAGCCCACGGTGATGCCGTCGATGCCGCGAACGGGCGTGACTTCGCTGGCGGTGTCCGTACGGCGCAGTCGCCTTCCGCCGACTCGTCGGAAAGCGGCGTCCTCCGCGCAACACACGAGGAAGCAGAGCGCGAGCCTGGGGGCGCAGGCGCAGGTTGTCGCAAAGAGTCGTCGGCGGCTGTGGATGCAGGCGGGCGTTCGGCGCGCACGGGCCTCGGATCGTTCCGCGACCTCCTCCGGGCCGTTTTCGAGTGCTCACGGCCGGAGCGAGAGGTGGCAGGTCGGGTCTGCGGGAGGTTCGCGCTCGGAGCGAACTTGGCATGCGCTCGGCGCTGGTCTACACCCCGGGCTGAAGCGGCATTGGATCGTCCCGTCCCTCCCGGACGGATCTAGCGCCGGCGACTGGGTCGCCGCTTCGTGAATCCACCAAGGAATCCACATGCAGATCCATCGCCGCTCCATGGCCCTCGCCATGGGGTTCGCCCTCCCGTGGCTTTCGATGTCCGGGCTCGCAGCGCAACGGGCCTTCGAGGCCGCGGACCCCGCTGGCGTCATCGTTCCTCCGATCGAACCGATCGGAGCCCTCACCCACGTCGTTCGACCGCATGAGATCGTCGTCCTCAACGGTGCCGGCACCGAGGACGACATCAGCTACCCCACCGCTGGGTATCCGCTGATCGAAGCCATTCTTCTGGCCGGTCCCGGCGACGTGCTCGGAATCGACGGCTCGCTTCCGGGCGCCGGTCAGCAGATCGGCGGCGGGGACGCCGGGCAGAAGTTCTACCGCGCGGACTGGGGGCTCGAGCCGATCGACCTCACGATCGTCGGACTCCGGCCGGAGCGCGCGAGCCAGATCACGTCCTTCTCGTTGCACCTCGGTCGCAATGACGGACAACCGACCGGCGGCGTGAGCCGCATCCGCATCCAGAACCTCACGATCCTCTCCCCGTCCTCCGACACGCAGTGCATCGGCGTTCCGATCGGAGCCGACACCGGAGGCCTGGTTCAGGTCTACGACGTCGACTTCAAGGGCGCCCAGGACGGGAGCTTCGACGGCCTCGGCTACAAGTGGGGCATCCGCGCCATGGGCCGCATGCGCTGGGACATCCGCGGCGTCCACGCGGCCCCGGTGCAAGAGCACGTCTTCTACCTCGATTCTCCGGCGGGCAACTCGTACTTCGTCGACTGCACGATGGAGGGGTCGTGGCGGACGATGGTTCAGATCGTCAACCGTCGCACCGACAACCCCGGCACGACCGGCTACGGCACGCTCGTCTTCGAGAACATGACGGCCTACAACGTGTTCGGCGAGGGCGGCTACGCCTTCACGATCGCGGGGCACCTCGGCGGCGTCATCTTCCGGGACTGTCGCGTGATCGAAGGCCCGAACGGATCGCAAGGCGCCCTCGTGGTCTGGGTCGATGATTCCGAGCCGCACGGGGCGCACCTCGACGGCGACGGCTTCGCGACAGGGCCTGTCATTCTCGACAACTTCCGGGTCTACGCTCCGAACGCCGATCGCAGCCACGTCTCGATCAGCGGCGCACGCTCGGTGCATATCGACGAGTTCCACATCATCGGCAACCAGATGGCCTTCCGCTTCCGGCAGAAGGAGTACCCCAACGGCAAGATCCGCTTCCTCGTGCAGGACCCGGTTTCGAGCTACCCGGGCTTCGCGGCGGCGCGCAAGGTGCAATGGAGCCCCGGCGTCGACCTCTCCGACGCGGAGATCGACTCGCTGTGGTGGCCCCAGGGACCCTGAGCACCGACGAACATGAAGCGACGGGGCCCCGCACACCGCGGAGCCCCGTCGCCCGGTCGATTCGTTGAACACGTCATTCGGCGCCAGGACGCCGTCCGTCGCGGCACCCGCAAGCCTCGCCGCATCCACGGATTCGCCAGCGCTTCCAGGAGCCTCACCCAGGCGAATGCCGACGCCCTGGCCCTCGAAGCCCTTGTTCCAAGGACTCCAGGCGTCGGCGCGCGGCCTACTTCCCGCTCGCTTCCTCCTGTCCCTCGTAGCTGATCACGATCGAGCCGGCGCCCGAGCGCAGCTTGTACGTGCCCGTGCCCTGGCCGATCGAACCCTTGGCCTTGGCGCCGACCCCATACTCTTCACGCTCGACCGCGATGCCGAAGCCGGCCGGGAGGCGGATCGAGCCGACGTCGGTCTCGGCGTCGAAGCGACCGGTGACGTTGGCCGGCACGACCAACCGCACCGAACCCGCGCCCGAATTCAAGGCGGCCTCTCCCGGGGAGTCCCAGTCGCGCACGCGCAGGCGCACCGTTCCGGCTCCCGAGTTGACGGTCACGCGCTTCTCGACGCGCCCGATCTCGACGATGACCGTTCCCGCGCCCGAGTTGGCGCTGAGGTCGGCGACCGTCTTGTCCTTCAGGAGAACCTGGACCTTGCCGGCCCCCGAGTTGGCCGTGACCTTGCCGCTGGCATGGCGGATCGTGACGGATCCGGCCCCGGAATTGGCGGACACGGCCAGCGCCTTCGGCACGTGCACGACGAACGAGACCTGGATCCCGCGCTGGTTCTCGTGGCGCTCTTCGATGGACAGCTCGCTTCCGTCCTCGACCAGCTCGACGTGATCGTCGAAGGCGTGGGTCAAGAGCTCCGGCCGCACCCGCTCCGTGTCCGCCCTGACCACGGCATCGATGACGAGCTGGCCGGTCGTGGACTCGACGATCTCCACCGAACCCGCGCCGGTCTTCACGACCAACGTCTCGATCGCCGGACCGAGCACCTGGCTGTGGGTGACCTCGGTCTTCCAGTCCATGCGCGAGTCGTGTCCGTTCGCATGCTCGTGCTCTTGCCCATGCTCCTCCTGGGCCGGAGCCGGTCGAGTCTGCACCGGCCGCCGGTCCTGTTGGGCTGCCAGCTCGTTCGCCTCCGTGTAGGTGGCTCGCGCGGGAAGGGCGAGCTCGAGCTCGCTGCGTCCCGTGTTCGTTTCTCCGTGCGAACCCGTCAGCCCCACGGACAGCGTCGTGGCGACCAGCGCCCAGGCAGTGATACCGATCGTTGCGGTCATGATCTTCGTTCCCAAGGTCAGAGAGGTGAGTCCTCCGCCATGCTTCGCGAGTGGCGCGAGCGCGGCGAGGAAGGTCCGGCGGTCACCGCCGTGATTCGCTTCGAGTTTGAGACGCAAGAGCGCCAGCCCGCGCGTCAGGCGACTGTTCACGGTCGCCTTCGTCACGCCGGTCTGCCGCGCGATCTCCCCGTACGAGCTTTGCTCGAAGAACCGCAGGAGGATCGTGCGCCGGTAGGGCTCGTCGAGCCCCAGCACCGCCTGCACGACGTCCCGATGGGTGGCCGCCTTGGCGACGACGTCGAGCGTCGAGGGCAACGCGACGTCGCGCGCCACCCCCTCCTCCCGCGCCGCGCGGTTGGCGTCCCCGCGCCGCAGCCGCGTCAGGCGGTTGCGCATCACCGTCGCGAGCCAACCCCCGAGGGGCCGATCCGCGCTGGGGCGATGCTCGAGCCCCTCGACCCACGCGTCCTGCACGAGATCGGCCGCCGCATGGGCGTCCTTCACCAGCTGGCGCGCGAGCGCTTGGATCCAGCGGGTTCGATCGAGCAGGGCGGGGACGGTAGGGGATTCGGCCATGGTTCTCGCGAAAGGACACACCCCACGCGCGCGACCCAATGCGCCAAAGGTCCCGAAAATTCCCGCCGACGGACCGGACGGGATCCCCACGCGACGAGCGCCGCGAACGCCTCCCCCCAGCAACCTGGACTGGTCCGCAAGAATGGTGATCCAGGAACCGGAGGCGGCTGCGGGAAGATGGATCGCAACCCAAAACGGCCCGCCGGTGGCCCTGGGGGCTGTTGCTCGCCGCGGCTGGGCGAAAAGGTCGACCTGCCCCGGATTCGCAGGGCCGCGCTCGCCGTAACCCTTTGCCAGCCAAGGGCCGAGGACGTGCCATCCACAGTCAAGAGGGCCACTCTCGTCGAAATCCCGCGGGTGGGATCAGGGGACGTCGTTCGAAGGATCAGCCCCCCGCACCTCCGCGAGGAGCGCTTCCACTCCCAACGAGAGAATTGCCATGAACCTGTCTTCCCTCCCCCTGATCGCCTTGGCCCTGACCGCGAGCGGTGCGCCGTTCGTCCTCCAGTCGTCCTCGACGTCGGCCCCGGCCCCCGCGCAGACCCCGGCCGCTCGCCTGACCCCGCCGCCCGCGAACACCGTCGGCGTGGACGGAGTCAGCGGCAACCGACGCGCTGTCGCCGGTTCCGTGGGGACCACGTCGGAGGTCTCCGCCGCCTTCCCGTGCGTCGCACGGCTCGCCGATCAAGCCGGTGGCTGCCTCGAGGCTTCCTCGGACGCGACTCTGGGCATGCTTTATCCGTTGAGCCTCGACCTCTTCGTCGAGCAGGCCACCGGGAGTGTCGGCCTCGGCACTCTGTCGCCCGATCGCCGGCTCTCCGTGGTCAACGACCTCGCCAACGAAGGCCTCGCGACCTTCGACAACCCGAACGCCGCGGGCTTCTCCGGCATCTACTTCGAAGAGAACGGGGAGGGCCGTGGATGGGCGGGTCACGTCAACGACGCCTCGTCCTTCGGAGCGCCCGGAACGATGCAGATCGGTTCCCAGTTCGACGACCTCGTCTTCTCGGTGGACGACACCCAGTTCTTCGTCGAGCGCATGCGCATCACGACCGACGGCGACGTCGGGATCGGTGTTGCGGATCCCGGTGGCAAGCTGCACGTCGACGGTCTGATTCGCAGCGGCTCGGAAGCTGGTACGTCCCAGAGCCCCGAGGTCCAAGGCGGTGCTGGACCCGCCTACATGGGCATCGTCACGCGGCGCGTCGTCTCCACCAACAATGCCGTCGGTCAGGTCATCGCGCGGGGTCCGACCCTGCGGCTCGAGCGCGACGGGACGCCCGGCGGGCTGAGGATCGTCTGGGGTTCGACCGTCGAGGCCATCCTCTCGGTGCACGGCTACGCCGTCACCCAAGCCGGCGCGCTGCTCCCGATCCGGGAATGGGGCTTCAACCAGTTCGGAGGTGGTAGCCTGCAGATCACCGACAACGCCGACACCGTGGTCTCCCTGCACCTCTCGTTCGGCAACTACCACAACAGCGGGCACACCACCGACGTCGTCATCAACCGCAGCAGCCTTTCGAGCAGCTGGATCGGCATCGTGCACTCGACGTACGACCAGTAGACGGGCCAAGACCTTCAGGCAAGCTTGCCTGGTCCTCGAAGAGCCGCGCCGAATCGGATTCGGCGCGGCTCTTGTGCAAGGGCAACGGCTCAGCGTCCCAGGCGCTCGTCCAGCTCTTCGAGCGACCTCGGCCAATCGTCCTTGAGCAAGCGCGAGAGCGCTCGGTCGGCGAGCAGCTTGCCCTTCGTCTGGCAGGTCGGGCAGTAGTTGGTCTCGTTCGCGGCGTAGACGATGCGCTGGACCTTGCTGGTACAAACGGGACACGGTTGCCCGAAGCGTCCGTGCACCGCCATGCCCGGGCGGAAGGCGGTCACCTTCTTCGGAAAGCCCGCGCCGGTCTCCGCGCGCAGTCGCTCGATCCACTCGGTCAGCACGTCGCGCGTCGCCGACCACAAGCGCTCGACCTCGGTCGCATCCAGGCGCGAAGTCCACGTCAAGGGCGACAATCCAGCGCGATGCAGGATCTCGTCGGAGTAGGCATTGCCGATGCCGCTGAAGGCGCGCGGATCGCATAGCGCGCGCTTGAGCGTGTGGTTCTCCGCCCGGAGGCGCTCGTCGAAGGCCTCGAGCGTGCAAGCGAGCGGCTCGAGTCCTCCGCGGTCGTGCGCGCCGAGCCCTTCCTCGCCTCGCACCACGTAGAGCGACGCCCGCCGCTTCGTCCCCGCTTCCGTCAACACCAGCGTTCCGTGCCCGAAGTCGAAGGCCGCGAGCTGCATGCGTCCGCCGATCTTCGCCCCCGCCTTCCGCCACACGAGTCGCCCCGCGATCATCAGGTGCAGCACGAGAAAGAGTTCTCCCTCGAGCTCCCACACGATCCGCTTTCCCGACCGTCGAAATCCGACCACCCGCCTGCCCGCCACCTCCGCGAGCGGCGGATCGAACGACCGCACCAAGAACGGACTCCTCGAGCGCACTCCCTCGAGCACGCGCCCCGAGACGTGGCGCTCGAGCGCTTCCAAGTAGGCGGTGACGTCCGGCAGCTCGGGCACGACTTCCAGTCTACGCTCGGATCCGGATCATGTGCCCCGGGTCACACGGACCGGCCGCTCAGGCTCCGAAACTCCTCGAAGCGCTCCGATGCACCCTCGCGCTCGCTCCAACTTCGAATCGCTTCGAAGTCAATCCTCCCGGCCTGTGCGACCACCAAGGCCAGGGCCTGACGAAGGGCGTTGCGATCGTAGAAGTGATAGAACGCGGCCAAGCGGTCCCTGCAAGAGTCGGTCGGGCTCAGGATGTGCAGAAGAGTCTCGCCTTCACACAGCGTATCCCACTGGTGAATGAGCTCGTCCCCGATGGCGAGAGGGCCGGGAGGGAATTCGAGCTGGTAGCGACAGGCTTCGTGAATGTAGTCCTGACCCTTTCTCGTATAGCCCAACGCCTCCAAGGCACGGGCAGAAGGTGCCCCGCGAGCATGGACGACCAGGATGAAGTCGAGGTCGTAGGACGTGATCGCATCTGGAGCATGGATGCTTGCGGCACTTCCTCCGCTCAGAACAGCCGTGACGCTCGCTCGATCCAATGCCGTACAAACGGCGAAGGCAGCCTCCCGCAGGGTGGAGCCTTCGTGGAGCTTCACAGTTCCTTGCCCTTCCGTCGCGGACGGCTCCTGCGCCCAGCGGCGATCGCCTGCAAGTCGGGTCGTCCCTTCGACATCTTGTCGAGCAGAGCGCGCAGCTCTTTGGCCGCGAAGTAGCGCGGATCGAGGGAGATGCGCCGCGTGCGGCCGAGCCTGCGACTCGCGAGCACGCCTTCCCTTTCGAAGTCGTCGACGATGTAGGTGACGCCGGCTCTCTGAGCATCCACTCGGCCTTCATGCAGCAGTCGCGTGAGCTCGCGTGGATACGTTTCTCCGAGCAACGCGATCAGGATCAGGGCTTCGGTTCGTCCCGGACTTCCGAACAGCTTGCTCTCCCTTTGGGGGCTCGACATGGAGCCAGTCTAGGGAATGTCCATAAAATTTAGTCCATATGGACATAAATTTGAGTCCATTAATGCGCTGCTGCGGCGGCCTGACGTCCCCTCGCCGTGGTCCGACGGAGCCTGCCCGCTCGGCCTGTCGTGATCGAGCGTTGCGGGCTACTCCGAATCACCGGTTCGCGCCTTGCCCTTCTTCGACAGCGCGCGGGAGGGATGCCGTTTCATCGACTTGATGTGCTCGACGCGTCGGAAGCGCAGAGCCGACCAGTCCGCGTCGAGGGCGACCTGGCGGACCCCCTCGAAGCCGGCTTCTCCGAGCGCCGCCCAGCCGGTGTCCCGATTGAATTCACAGGTGAAGTTCGCGGAGGAGGCCTTGGGGTAGGCGAACCAGACGACCGGATCGCCCTGCGCGTTCTTCAGGGTCTTGGCGGCGGCCGCGACCTCGCGCAGGGTTTGCACGAAGAAGAGCGCGAAGGTGATCGGACGAGATCCCTGCGGCTTGCGTCGAACCGTGACGCCGGTGAGCGAACGCACCTCGGGTTCGAAGCTCCGGGGCGCAGCCACGATCAGGAGGTCCTTGTGGTCGGTCAGATTCAGCTTCTTGAACAACGGGTTCATGGCGATCGTCGCTGCGTCAGTCCGCGTCGCTCTCCATGGCTCGGCGCACGCTCAACGGTCGCATGTCGGTCCAGATGGTCTCGATGTGGTCCAGACAAGCCTCGCGCGGTCCTTGGGTGCCTTCCTCGTTCCAGCCGAGCGGAAGCTCGCGGTCCGCGGGCCAGATCGAGAACTGCTCTTCGTGGTTCTTGACGACGCGCCAGATGCGGTCGTCGGCTTCGGGGTCCGTGTCGTTCATCGCGGTCCTCAGACGGGTTGCTCGGTCAGGTCGGAGCGAACTTCGGAGGCCGCGATCTCGCTGGCGTAGACCTCGTCGAAGTTGCGGGACAGGTTCATGAACTGACGGGCGATCAGGTTGTCCGCCTTGGGATTGCCGAAGACGACGTCCTCGCCCATCTCGCGACGCACGGCCTTGGGCTTCAGCATCAAGCGCACACCCCAGTACAGGAAGGCCAAGCGGTACTTCCAACCGGCCCAGGGGATGTTCTTCCACATGAAGCCGGGGTTCTCGAACTTGTCGGGGTCGACGCCGGAGAGGTAGAAGAGATGCACGAGCGTGCCGTTGATGCGGTACGAGCGGTCGACTGCGCGGTTGTACTCGGCCAGGATCGCCGCGCGACGCCCGGGCTCGCGGTCCAGCTCGAACAGCGCCTGCGACAGCCAGAAGGCGCTGTTGAACGTGATCTGCAGGCCGGTCGAGAAGACCGGGTCGATGAAGCCGGCGCTGTCTCCGACCAGCGCCCAGCCGTTTCCGACGTGGCGCTTCGACGTGTAGGAGAAATCCTTGGCACTCTTCAGCTTGCCGACCTGCTCGAGCCCGTCCTGCTGCATCCACTCGTTCAGGAAGGCCGTGCCCGCGATCGTCTCCTGGAAGAGCTCGTCGAGCGACCCCTTGCGTTCCTTGACCGTCTGCTGCGACAGGGTCACACCGACCGAGCACAGGTCCTTGCCGATCGGCAGCCACCAGGCCCAGTCGCGGCCGTTCTCGTGAACGCACAACTTGAAGTGGATCTCCCAGTCACCGTTCTCGAAGCCGAAGTCGCCGCGGAAGTGGCCGAAGAGGGAGATCTTCTTGTGCAGGAGGTGGTGAAAGCTGCTGTTGCCGGGCAGTTGGCGGTTGAGGACGCCGGCGCTGCCCGAGGCGTCGACGATCCACGGCGCGTGCGCGGTGTGCTCCTCGCCGGTCGCAAGGTCCTTCCACGTGACGCCGGTCGCCCGCTCGCCCTCGAACAGGACGCGCTGCACGGCTTGCTCTTCGCGCACGTCGGCCCCCTTCTCGCGCGCATTGTCGAGCAGGATCTGGTCGAAGCGCTCGCGCGGCATCTGGAAGGCCCAGGGCAAGTGCCCGTCCTCGTCGCGACCGTCGCGTTCGGAGAAGTAGATCTTGCGCGTCCGGTCGTGCAGCACGAACTGCAGCCCGCGCTTGCGGATGAAGTTCGCGTCCTTCAGGTGCTCGTACACGCCGAGGTCTCGAAGCAGGTTCGAGCCCCAGGCCGTGATCGATTCGCCGATGTGGAAGCGCGGAAACTTTGCGCGCTCGAGCACGAGCACGCGCTTGCCTTCGCGCGCCAACAGGGTCGCGCACGTCGCGCCGGCGGGGCCGCCGCCGATCACGATGACGTCGTAGGATTCGCTTCGGTTGTCCATGGTTCTATCGAAGGGGAAGACTCAGCGAAAAGGTGTTCGCGAGGTGCCGCGCGAGCGCGTCGACGTGCGGAGCGCGCAGCATGGAACGATGATCGCCGGGGGTCGCCAACGGACGCAGGCCGTCGACGAGAGCTTCCCAGCGGCCGCGCGTCAATTCGCGCGGTGTTCTCGGGTCGTCCGCGAGGATCAGGTCCAGCTCGAGCGCGGCCGGACGGGGGACGTATTCGGCGGCCGCGCGGACCAGGGCGGGCGGTAGGGGCCCCTCCGCCGCCGCAGCGAGCTCTTCCGGCGGAAGGTCGCGCGCGGAGTGCGTGTCGAGCACGACCAGGCGCTCGAGCGTGAGCCCCTCGCCGACGAGAATCCTCGCCGTTTCGAACGCGACCCAGCCGCCGAAGGACCAGCCGACGAGCCGCAGAGCATCCGTCGCGGCGCGCGTCTGCCGGATCTCTTCGGCACAGCCGCGCGCGAGCGTCACGACCGCGTCGCCTGCTCCGTAGCGCAGGATCCGAGCCGGGGCTCCCAGCCGCCGCGCGAGCCCCGCCAGCGGGAGGGCTTCGCCGTCGACACCGGGGAAGAGCCAGATCGGGGGACCGTCCTGCACACCCGCGGGGCCGGTGCCGACCACCACGGAAGCCGAGCGGTCCGCGTCCTCGGTTCGGTCTCCACCGGCCTGTCGCGCGCGCACGCGTGCGACGAAGTCTGCGAGCCGGGGCGTGCCGACGAGATCGGCGGTCGAAAGCGTCGTCCCCAGTTCGCGCCCGATGCGCTCGACGACCTGGATCGCGACGAGCGAACTCCCGCCCGCCGCGAAGAAGTCGGTCTGCGGGCCCAGCTCGTCCAACCCGAGCGCCGCGCTCCAGGCCGCGCGAACGATCTGCTCGAGGGGTTCGCGTGACGGCAAGAGGTCGTGGACCTCGCTGCTTCGCTGGTCGGGCGCGCGCCCACCGTCCCCTTCCGAACCGAACGGCGCAGCCGCTTCGACCCACAAGCGCTCGCGTTCGAACGGGTAGGTCGGTAGGTGGACGCGTTGGGGTGGACGGACGTCGTCACCGCGCTCGAGCGGTCCGCGCGCCTCCGCCTCGAGCTCGAGACCCGTCGTCCAGGCGACGCCGAGCGCGGCGAGCAAGGCCGCGGCGTCGGCGGAGTCCGAAGCTTGTTCGTCTGCGGAAGCGAGGCACGGTGCCCAGGCCGGCGCGGGCGCGGCGCTCGCGCGCACCGCTGCCGCGAAACTGCGGCCCGGCCCGAGCTCGAGCCCCAGCGAAGCCCGCGCTGCACGCACGGCATCGAAGGCGCGCACCGTCTCGGTCAGCTGCAGCGCCCAGTCCGCCGGCGTCGGTGCGACCTGCACCAACTTCGCCGTGCGCGCCGCGATCCAGGGAAGGCGCGGCGCCTGCGCGTCGACCCGAGCGAGCGCTTCCGCGAGCGTTGCGGCCGCCGGCGCCATGGCGGGGGAGTGGAAGGCGTGCTCGATCGCGAGCCGCCGAACCGACACCCCGTCGCCCGCACACCCCGCCTCCACTGCGGCGATCGCGTCGACCGCACCGGACACCACGCAAAGCGCCGGTCCGTTGACCGCGGCCAGCGCCACGTCCTTCGACAGGTAGCGCGCGACCTCCGCCTCCGACGACGCCACGGCCAGCATCGCACCGGCCGGCGCGGCCTGCATCGCGCGCCCGCGCAGGGCGACGAGCGCCACGGCGTCCTCGAGGGTGAAGACGCCCGCGACCGCGGCCGCCGTCAGTTCGCCGATCGAGTGACCGACCAGGACGTCGGGCACGACGCCGCGCGCACCCAAGAGCTCGGCCAGCGACCACCCGAGCGCGAAGAGCGCCGCCTGCGCCACGTCCGTTCGCGCCAACGCCGCGGAGGCCGCGTCCGTGCGCCCGAAGACGCTGCGCTCGAGCTCTGCGATCCCGTGCTGTGCGAAGAGCCGCGTGCAGCGCCCGAAGGCGGCCGCGAACACGGATTCGCCGCGCAAGCCGCGCCCCATGCCGGCGAAGGTCGTGCCCTGGCCCGGGAAGAGCCAGACGATGCGCGGCGCCTCGCTCGCATGCCCGAGGGCCATGTCGCTGGCTCGGACCGAGGCCGGTGCGCTCGGCGGGCCGTCTGTGAGAGGCGCGCCGGAAGCCGCGGCGGCGGAGGGCGCAGCGCCAAGGTCGGCCAAGCACTGCGCGAGTTGCTTGGCTTCGGTGGTGTCCCGCGCGACGAAGGACGCGCGCCAGGCGAACGCTTCGCGGCCGGCGGCGAGCGTCCAGGCCACGTCGTCGAGCGCGAGGTCCGGACGTTCGTCCAGCGCCGCGGCCAGGTCGCGTGCGCGCGCCGCGAGCGCCGTTCGCGAGCGCGCGGACAGGCAGACGAGGCGCGGCTCCCGCGGCTCGGGCCCGCGCACGTTCCAGGGCGCCTGCTCGACGATCGCGTGCGCGTTCGTGCCGCCGATGCCGAACGAGCTCACGCCGGCGCGGCGCGGCGTGTCCGACGCTTCGAGCGTGCTCGCCTCCGCCACGACACGCAGGCCGGTCGCCGCGAGTCCGAGCTCGGGGTTGGGCGTGCGGAAGTCGAGCGAGACCGGGACGACGCCCTCGCGCACCACGCAGAGCGCCTTCAGGAGCCCCGCGATGCCCGCGCCCGCGTCGAGGTGGCCGAAGTTCGACTTCAGCGAACCGATCCACGTCGCGGCCCCGCTGCGGGGCGGGAAGCTCTTCGCCAGCGCCGCGATCTCGATCGGGTCACCGAGCCGCGTACCGGTGCCGTGAGCCTCGACGTATCCGATCGAGGCAGGTTCGACGCCGGCCAGCTCGAGGGCCTCGGCAACGACCGCGGCCTGGCCGGAGACGCTGGGAGCCGTGAAGCCGACCTTGTCAGCTCCGTCGTTGTTCACCGCCGTCGCGAGCAGCACACCGTGGATCGCAGCGCCGTCCGCGAGCGCCGCCGCGAGCGGCCGCAAGAGGACCAGGCCGCCACCGTTGGCGGGCACGCTGCCGCTCGCGTCGGCGTCAAAGGCGCGGCAGTGCCCGTCGTGCGAGATGACGCCGCCGGCGCTCGCTTGCATCCCCGTCGCCTGCGGCAGGCGGATCGACACGCCGCCCGCCAGCGCCGCATCGCACTCGCCGGACAGGAGGCTCTGGCACGCGACGTGGACGGCGACGAGCGAAGTCGAGCAAGCGGTCTGCACGCTGAGCGCCGGACCGCGCAGGTCGAGGAGGTAGGCGATGCGGGTCGCGAGGAAGTCGCGCGACGTCGCGATCTCGAGCGCGAAGGTCCCCAGCGTCGCGCGCTGGCGTTCGTCCTGCAGGACGCGCCAGAGGTAGTCGTTGCGACCGGCGCCGACGAAGACGCCACAGCTCGCACCGAGCTGCGACGGCCGCTGCCCTGCGTCCTCGAAGCACTCGCAGGCCAACTCGAGCAGCAGGCGCTGCTGGGGGTCGAGCACCGTGGCCTCGGCCCGCGACAATCCGAAGTAGTCCGCGTCGAAGTCTTCGATGTGTGCGAGGTCGCCGGCGACCGGCACGAAGCCGGGGCGAGCCTGCTCCGCGGCGCTGACGCCGACGCGCTCGAGCTCGTCGGACGAGAGCGTGCGTAGGCCGCGCCGCCCTTCGACGAGGAGCCGCCACATGGCACGCGGATTCGCGGCACCCGGCAGCCGGGCTGCCATGCCGACGACCGCGATCGCATCGCGCAAGCGCTCGTCGTGCGGACTCACGGCGTCTCCCCCCGGCGTCCGCGTCGTCCGGCGCGCGCGGCCCGGCGCCGATCCGCGCGCTGGGCCCCGAGCACGGCAGCGTCCGTCGTCTGCCGGGCGGCGCTCTCCCCGCGCTCCAGGTGGGCGGCCAGTGCGCGGATCGTCGGGAAGCGGAAGAGCGTCACGACCGCGACCTCGCGTCCCAGCGCCTGCTCGAGCGTCGCACGCACCCGGACGAGGCCCAACGAATGCGCGCCCTGGTCGAAGACGTTCGTGGCGCAGCACGGCTCGGTCTCGAAGACCTCGCGGAAGGCCTGCGCGACGAGCTCTTCCATCGCACCGCGCGGCGCGCTGCGTTCGTCGACGAGGGCAGACGGCTCGGGCAGAGCCGTGCGATCGATCTTGCCGTTCTTGCTCCACGGCAGACTCGGCAGGACGAGCCACTCCGTCGGAACCAGCGCCGCGGGCAGGCGTCCCCGCAGGACGTCGCGCACCCGGCGCGGGTCGAGTTCAACTCCGGCGCCTTGGTTCGTCTCCGGCACGAGGTACGCGCGCAGGTGCTCCCCGCTCGACAAGACCACGGCTTCGCGCACGCCTTCGCAGGCGACCAGTGCGGCTTCGATCTCGCCCGGTTCGATGCGTTGCCCGCGCAGCTTGACCTGGCCGTCGACGCGGCCGTGGAAGACGAGCTCACCGCACGGGTTCCAGGACACCACGTCGCCCGTGCGGTAGGCGCGCGCGCCCGGCGTCGCGTCGAACGGGTCCGGCACGAAGGCAACCGCGGTCTCGCGCGGGCGCTTGGCGTAGCCGCGCGCGAGCGTCGCACCTCCGAGCACCAGCTCGCCGCGCACGCCGCGCGGCACGGGTTCGAGGCGTTCGTCCAGAACGTAGGCGCGCACGCCGTCGATGGGACGACCGATCGTCGGCACCGGCGCGCCGGCGGTAACCGCGACATCGTCCGCGTCGCCGGCGGTGGCCACCACGCTGGCCTCCGACGGTCCGTAGTGGTTGAAGAGTCGGAACGTTCGCCGTCCGGTCCCGCGACCGCGCAGGCGGTCCCCGCCGGCGAGCAGCGCGCGCAATGTCGTGTGTTCGGGCTGATCCACGGCCAGCACCAGCTCGGCCAGCGGCGTCGGCAGGAAGAGTACGGTCAGTCCGCGGTCCGCGACCCAGGTCACGAGCCCGCTCGGGTCCAGGCGCAGCTCGTCCGGCACGAGTGCGAGGCTGGCCCCTGCTGCGAGAGCCGGCCAGGTCTCCCACACGGCCGCGTCGAAGGTCGAGCTCGCAATGCGCCCCGAGCGGTCGGTCGGACCGAGCCCGTACGCCCGCGCGTGCCAGGCGCACAGGTTCGCGAGCCCGCGCTCCGGCACCAGGACGATCTTCGGCGTCCCCGTCGAGCCCGAGGTGGCGACGACGTAGCCGAGCGCGTCGGGCGGCGTGACGACCGGCGTCGCGGGCGCGAACGCGCGTGAGCGGTTCGAGGCCTGCGCCGTTTGGGGAGCCGTGCTGCGGTTGCCTGCTGCTGCCGGTGACGGGCCCTCGGGCGTGGGGGCGTGCGCCAGCTCGAAGGCGCAGGCCGCGCTCGAGGCCGTCGCCGTGGTGGACGAACCGATCGGGTTGCGTGGTGCACGCTTCGACCGGAGCTCGTCGGGGAGCGTGGCGGCGTCGTCCGCCGTGCCGGCTACGCCGCCTTCCGGGTCATGCCCGACGACGGCAGCGGCGTTCGGGCCGGTGTCGAGCGTGAGGACCGCGATTCCCAGGGAGCGGGCCAGCAGCGCGTGGCGTCGCGCGGCGACGACGACCAGCGCGTCGGCCTCGCGGACGATCGCGGCCAGGCGCTCGGGCGGATCCTCGGGAGAGAGCAAGAGCGGTGCCGCGCCGCACCACTTGGCGCCGACGGCGGCGATGACTTCCGCGGTCGAACGTCCCGCCAGGACGGCGACGACCGTTTCGACGCCCGCACCTGCTGCGCCGAGAGCACCCGCCAGAGTGCGAGCTGTTTCGACCAACGCGCCGCGCGTGAGGCGCGCGTCTCCTTCCTCGACGGCGAGCGCGTCCGGGTCCTGTCGGGCCCAGGCGGCGATGCGTTCGAGCGGTGGCAGCGGCGCGCCGGGTTCCGGACCGCGTGCGAGCCGGATGAGCCGCGCTTGGGCCGGGGCGGAGACCCACGCGGCTGCTCGCCAGTCGCGTTGGGGAGCTCGGACCAGCGCGTCGAGGAAGCTGGCGAAGCTCTCCGCGAAGCCCGACACCGTCGCCGCGTCGAACAGCGTCGCGTCGTATTCGAAGGTTCCCGCGAGCCCCTTGCCGGCGCCGGGTGCGGCGTCGGTCTCGGTCATGGCCAGCACGAGGTCGAACTTGGCCGTATCCGTGGGCACGTCCAGAGGCTCGAGCGCGAGGCCAGCGAGCGCGAGCTCCCGTCGCGGAGTGTTCTGTAGCGCGAACATCACCTGGAAGAGCGGCGTGCGACCCGTCGAGCGCGCCGGCTGCACCGCGTTGACGACCGCTTCGAAGGGCACATCGGCGTGTTCGAAGGCGTCGAGCGACCGTCGCCGAACGCGCCGCACGAGCTCGTCGAAGCTCCGCGCACCCGGCACGTCCGAACGCAGGACCAGCGTGTTCACGAAGAAGCCGATCGAACCTTCGAGTTCGGGCCGCGTCCGCCCGGCGTGGGGGACGCCGACGCAGAAGTCGTCGACGCCGGCCAGTCGCGCGAGCCAAGCCTCGAAGGCCGCCAACAGCACCATGAACGGGCTCGCGCCGGCGCGCACGGCCAGCGCCCCGACATGCCGGGCCGTCTCCGCGGGCAGCTCGAGCTCGCACGTGCCCCCGCGGGTCGACGCGACCGCCGGCCGCGGCCGGTCGGTGGGCAGCGGCAGCTCCTCCGGTGCACCGGCCAAGGTCGTGCGCCAGGACTCCAGCTCCTGCGCGAAGGCCGGGCTCGTGCTCCAGCGCCGCTGCCAGGCGGCCACCTCGAGCGGTTGCAACGCTGCGCTCACCGTCGGATCCGCACCCGCTTCCGTCTCGAAGCCCGCTTCGAGCGCGTAGGAGCGCGAAAGCTCGTCGAAGAGGATCGCGAGCGACCAGCCGTCGATGAACAAGTGGTGGAGGACGAGGACGACGACGTGCTCTCGCGCACTGACCTCCAGCAAGGTGCAGCGCCCGGGACCCTGGCGCGGATCGACCGCCACGCGTCCCAACTCGCGCAGGCGCCGGGCGAGAGCGGCCTGGTCCGAGCGCGCCTCCGGATACGGGACGTGTTCGAAGGCGAGACCCGCGGTCCCTACGACTTGCTCCGGCACACCGCCCTCGTCGACGATGCGCGTGCGCAACGCTTCGTGCCGCTCGGTCACGTGGTCCAGGGCGCGTCGAAGGGCGTCCACGTCGAGGTTCCCCGTCAGGCGCAGCGCTCCGGGCACGTTGTAGGCGGGGTCGTTCGGCTGCAGGAGGCTCAGGAACCACAGCCGCTCCTGCGCCGGGGACAGGGGGCCGCGGCGCTGCGCGGTCCGCGCGGGGGTCGGGCGAGGGAAGGCCGGTCGCACGAGGTCGCCGGTTCCCCGAAGGGCGCGCACGCGCTCCGCGAAGTCCCGCAAGCGCGGCGCCTCGAAGACCAGGCGCAACGCGACGTCGCAGCCGAGCGCTTCACTGACGCGCGCGGCCAAGCGCGCGGCCGAGAGCGAGTGTCCGCCGCAGGCGAAGAAGTCGTCGTCCCCTCCCGCCCGTTCGACGTGCAGCACTTCGCTCCACAACGTCGCGATCCAGGCCACGAAGGGATCGTCCGGTACCCGCGCTGCCCGGCGCTCCGCTTCCCAGACCGGATCCGGGAGCCAGCGGCGGTCGACCTTGGCATGGGCGTTGAGCGGCAGGTGTTCGACGGAAACGAAGTGCTGCGGAATCCAGGCTGCCGGCAGCTCGCGAGCGAGCGCGGCGCGCAGGGCCGCGTGCGTCGGCATCCCGTTCGCGGTGACGAGCCAGGCCACGAGCCGGGGTTCGCCGCGCGGATCGCTCCGCACGTCGGCGGCCGCCATGCGCACGCCGTCGACGCGCCCGAGGGCGGAGTCGATTCCGCCCAGCTCGATCCGTTGCCCCAGGAGCTTGATCTGCCCGTCGCGGCGACCGAGGAAGCACACGGCATCCTGTGCGTCGCGCCGAACGCGATCACCGGTGCGGTACATGCGCGCGCCGGGCAGGGAGCGGAACGGGTCCGGCAGGAAGCGCGCCGCGGTCTCGCGCGCTCGCCCCGGGTAGCCGCGGCCGACGCCGTCGCCACCGATGACGAGCTCGCCCGCGCAACCGTCGGGCACGGGTTGAAGGTCGTCGTCGAGCACGTAGTGGAACGTGCCGGGGAAGGGACCGCCGAAGGGGATCGTGCGTACACCGGCGGGCACCGAGCGAACGAGCCCGCCCGACGAGAACACGGTCGTTTCCGTCGGACCGTAGAGATGCCACAGGACACCGGGCGCACCGGCCTCGAGCAAGGCGCGCACCGGTTCGGGCCGCACACGCTCGCCGCCGAAGCGCAGCGAGCGCAGCGGCGCGAAGGCGTCGGGGCGACTCTGGGCCGTGCTGTGCAGCACGGCGCTCGTCAAGAACAGGTGCGTGAGGCCGCGCGCGCGAATCGCGCGCGCGAGACGTTCGGGATCGAGCACGTGCTCGCGGGGGAGCTCCACCACGGTGCCGCCCGCCAGGAGCGTCGGCCACAACTCGATGGCGACGACGTCGAACACCGGATTGGCCGCGCGCCCGAAGCGGTCGTCGCTGCCGACGTCCCAGTGCTCGAGCGCACAGAAGCTCGCCAGGTTGCGGCGCGTGAGTCCGACCGGCTTGGGCGCGCCCGTCGAGCCCGAGGTGAAGAGCACGTGACAAAGCGCCTCCGCGGGGATGCGCCGTGGCCGGAAGGCGTCGTCGTCGCGCGTGTCGTGGTTCGCGTCGCTTCCGGCATCCCGAGCTGCACCGTCGATGCGCAGCGCCTGCAGCCCGAGGGAGGTCAAGAGCTCGACGTCGTCGGCCGAGCCGCCCAGCCCGCGCGTGGCGCCGACCGCCGCGAGCGAGGCCAGCAGGCGTTCGGTGGGGAAGGTCGCATCGAGCGGGACGTAGGGCGCGCCGACGAACAGGCAGGCGGCCATCGCGACGACGAGCTGGTCGGTGTCGCGCGCGAGCAAGGCGAGCGGTTCCTCGAGACGCACTCCCGCCCCTGTGAGTTGCCGGGCGAGTCGGTCGGCGCGTCGCGCGAGCTCGCCGTAGGTGACGCGCCGGCCGCCGACTTCGACGGCGATGCGATCGGCATGCCTGCGGAAGGCGCCGAGGACATGCTCGGAGAGCTCCGGCGCGGCGTCGGCCTCGTGCCCGCGTCCCGTGTCCGTCGCCAGGGCGAAGGAGGAGAGCGGTCGTTCGGCGCCGTCGAGCAGCTCTCCGACGAGCGCCTGGAAGGCCGTTGCGAAGGCCGCGACCGCGACGTCGTCGTGGCGCGTCGCGTCGTACTCCCACGCCAGGCGGTACCCGCCGTCGGGCGCCGGTTCGACGACGAGGCCCAACTCGGCGTGGGCTTCGGCGCCGCTCGCTTCGAGGTCGCGGGCGGTGGCCTCGACGCCGGAGAAGGACAGCGCGGCCAGCGGCGCGTTCTGAAACGCGAACAAGAGCTGCAACGGCGGCCGTCCTCCGACGCTGCGCTCGTATCCGAGCGCACGCACGATCCGCTCGTAGGGCACGTCTTGCACGTCGAAGGCCTCCAGCGTGTCCGCACGGACGCGCTCGCACAGCTGGCGGAAGCTGAACGCGCCGGCCAACGAGGCGCGCAGCGGCAAGACGTTGACGAAGAACCCGAGCAGCGGCGCGAGCTCGGCGCGCGTGCGGTTCGCGACGGGGACGTGGACGACGAAGTCGCGCGTCGCCGCCAGCTTGGCCAGCGCGACCTCGAAGGCCGCCAGCAGGACGAGGAAGGGCGTCGCGCCGTTGGCGCGCGCGAAGGCCTCGATACGCGCGCGTGCGACGGAGTCGAAGGCCTGCGTCAGTCGTCCGACGGCGCGCCCGTCGCCGGGAGGAACGTTCGGCGCAAGGTCCAGCTCGATGCGCGTCGGCGCCCCAGCCAGCCGGCGGCTCCAGAAGGCGAGGCCGCGTTCCAGGGGCTCGCCTTCCTGATGTTCGCGCTGCCAGACGGCGACGTCGCGGACCTGGACCTCGAGCGCGGGCAAGGCGGCCGTGCGGCCTTCGCACGCCGCGGCGTACAGCGCCGAGAGTTCGCGGCAGAACACCGCCAGCGTCCAGCCGTCGGAGGCGACATGGTGCAGGCAGAGCAGGAGCTCGTGACGCGCGTCACCGACGTGCAGCAGCACGGCCCGCAGGCTGCGTGCCGCCGCCAGGTCGAAGGGCGTGCGAACGACCTCGCGCTCGAGCGCGGCAACGCGCTCGGCACGGCGTTCGGGCACGAGGGAAGCGAGGTTCTCGACGCGCAGGTCGGGTTCGAGTTGCGCGTGCACGACTTGACGAGGCGTGCCGTCTTCGAGGACGAGTGCGGTACGCAGGACCTCGTGGCGCGCGATCAGCGCGGCCAAGGCCGTACGCAAGGCCCCGGCGTCGACGGCTCCATGCAGCTCGAGGGCGAAGGCGGAGTGGTAGGTCGACGACTCCGGCGAGAGCCGCTGCAGGAAGAAGAGCCGCTCTTGGGCGAAGGTCAGCGGATACGAAGACGCCTCGGGCGCCCGGGTGATCGGCGGCGCCGCGAGCGCTTCCGCGTGCAGGCGCAGGTCTTGAATCGCTTCGGCCAGCGCACCGAGGCGTGGATGCTCGAAGATCGTCGTCAGCGGCAGCTCGACGCCCAGGACCTCGCGCACGCGTGCGACGAGCTGCGTCGCGCTCAGCGAGTGCCCGCCGAGCTCGAAGAAGTCGTCGGAGCGGGCTACGCGCTCGCGTCCGAGCAGCGTGCGCCACTCGTTCGCCAAGAGCTCGAGGACGACGTCGTCTTCGTCCATGGGCGCGTCCGAGCTCTCCGTCGCAAGCGGATCGGGCAGCGCTGCGCGGTCGAGCTTGCCGTTGGGCTTGAGCGGGAGCCGGGCCAGGAACCGGATCGCCTTCGGAACGAGCGGCTCGGGCAGGCTGCGGCGCAGGAGCTCGACGAGCTCGGGCGCCTCGACGTCGGTCGCGACGACCCAGGCGGCGAGCACGGCGGCGCCGCCCGCACCGTGCACGTCGACCACCGCACGCTGAACGGCGGGATGGGCGTTCAGGTGGCACTCGATCTCCGCGGGCTCGATGCGCTGCCCGCGCAGCTTGATCTGGCGGTCCAGCCGTCCCCCGAACTCGAGCGTGCCCTCCGCGCGCCAGCGCACCCGGTCGCCGGTTCGATAGAGGCGTTCGCCCCGCGCGTCGGGGTCGGGGACGAAGCGCGCGGCCGTCTCTCGCGCCGCGTTCAGATAACCACGCGCGAGCCCGAGGCCGCCGGTCACGAGCTCGCCCCACGCTCCGGGCGGACGCGCGCGCAGGTCGCGATCGACGACCCGTACGTACGTACCGGGCAGCGGACGGCCGAGCGGCACGGGCGTGTCAGCGCCGTCGGCCTGGTTCGGGTCGAAGACGTGGCAAGCGGTGAAGGTCGTGTTCTCGGTCGGACCGTAGCCGTTGACGAGGAGCGTCGTTTCGAAGGCCGCGAGCGCGCGGGCGACGTGTGCCGGCGACAGGGCCTCGCCGCCCGCGATGATCGTGCGCAGGCCGGCGAGTGCTTCGACGTCGGCTTCCACCAGGCGATGGAACAGCTCGGCGGTCAACCAGGCCAGCGTGATGCCGCGCTCGCGCAGGAAGGTCGCCAGCTCGGCCGGCGAAAGTTCCGGTCGCGGCGTCCACTCCAACCGCGCGCCGTGGGCGAGGGGCAAGAAGAGCTCGAGGGTGCTCGCGTCGAAGGCCACCGGCGCGAAGCCGAGCATACGGTCGGCGGGACTTGGCGCGACGAAGTTCGGAGCGCGCACGAGGCGCGCGATGGCCGCGTCGCGGACCTGCACGCCCTTCGGCTCGCCGGTCGAGCCCGAGGTGAACATGACATAGGCGAGCGAGTCGGGCCCGCGTACCTCCGCCAGCGGTGCGTCGGAGCGCGTCGCGAGCTCGCCTTCGAGTTCGTCGAGCACGAGCGGCAGGAAGAACCCGCCCGGCAGCGTGTCGACCGTGGCCGCGTCGGTGACGACGAGCGCCGCACCGGACGCCTCGAGCATCCGTCCCACGCGTTCCTCGGGCGCCTTCGGATCGATGGGCAGGAAGGCCGCGCCCGTGCGCAGCACCGCCAGGACCGCCTCGACGTAGCGCGGCGACGGCTCCAGCGCGAGCGCGACGACCGTCTCAGGCAAGGCGCCCGAGTCCGCCAGCAGACGCGCGAGCCGGTTGGCGCGCGCGTCGAGCTCGCGGTAGGTGAGCGCCTCGTCGCCGCGGGCGACGGCCACGCGCTCGCCATGGGCGGCGACCACGGCTGCGAACAGCGCGGTCACCGTGCTCGGGGTCTCGCACGGACCGTGGGCGTGCTGCCCCAGGAAGGCCGAGCACTCGCCGGGCTCCCACAGTTCGAGTGCGGACACGCGTTCGGACGGCCGCCGAGCGAGAGCGTCGAGGGCGCGTTCGAAGACGCGTCGGATGCGTTCGAGCTCGTCGCGCTCGAAGCGTCGCGCATCCGCTTGCCAGGTCACGTTCCAGCTCCCGTCGGCGTGCGGCTCGATCGCGAGCCACAGGTCGGCCACGGAGACTCCGACGTCGGGGTCGTCGCGCTCGATCCGTCCACCCCCGAGCGTGAGCTCTTCGAACGGTGCGGCGTGCATCGTGAAGACCACCTCGAACAGCTCGCCGCGCCGCGGTCGCAGCCCCTCGGGGTCGAGCAAGGCGCTGGCGTCGGCCGGATGCGGCGCATCGTGCTCCGAGGCGGCGAGGGCGGTCGCACGCGCGCGCTCGAAGAGCTCGTCGAAGGTCGGATCGCCTGCGAGCGAAGCCGGCAGCGGGAGCAGGTCGACGAACATGCCGACCAGTGCGTGGGTCTCGGGCCGAGTCCGACCCGCGCCGGGCGATCCGAGCACGAAGCGCTCCTGATCCGCGAGCCGGCCCAGCGTCGCCTGCAACGCGGCCAGCGCGCCGATGAAGGGCGTCGCACCACGCTCTGTGCACGCGTCTCTCCAGACGCGCGTCGTCGAAGCGGAGAGCTCGACGTCGACGAGGTGCGTGGCGCGCGCACCCGCACTCGGTCCCGCGCGACGTCCAAGGCCGAGCGGTTCCGTCGCCCCCGTCAGGAACGTGCCCCAGAACTCACGTTCGGCGTCGTGGCGCCCGCCTTCGAAGCGTTCGCGCTCGTCGTGGACGAAGTCGGCGTAGCGGATCGCGAGCGGTTCGAACACGGGCGCCCGGTCGGCGCGGCGCGCGGCATACGCCTGATCGAGCTCGCGCGCCAGCACTCCGAGCGACCAACCGTCGCAGGCCGCATGGTGGGTGACGAGCACGAGTCGCACCTCGTCGGGCGCCAGCGTGAAGCAGGCCGCACGGACGCGTGCCTCGCACTCCTGGCCTCCTTCGCGAGCTTGGAACGCCGCGGCCACCGTGCCCGTTGTCTCGAAGGGCCGTCGCGCGAGTTCGCGCGTCCGCGCGGCGAGCTCCGTCGCGCGCGCTGTGCCGGAGAGGTGCGACAGATCGGCTCGGACCAGGGTGAAGGCGAAGTGCGCGTGGGTGCGTGCCCGCAGGCCGTCGGGCGTTTCGACGAAGCTCGTGCGCAGCGGCTCGTGGCGCGCGATCACGTCGCGGAAGGCGGCTTCCAGCGCAGCGAGGTCGAGCACTCCCTTCCATCGGAAGGACTGCACGCCGTGGGGCGGCGCAGCCTCCGCGTCGGCCAGGCGCTCCGCGAGCCACAGACGCTCCTGGGCGAACGACACGGGCTCGAGCGCGGACGGAACGCGGCGCTCGAGGGCACGTGCGGTCTGCGCAGTGCTCTTGTGTGTGTCGATCGCCCGTGCGAGCTCGGCCAGCCGAGGAGCCTCGAAGAACGTGCGCAACGGCAGCTCGACGCCGCAGGCTTCGCGCAAGCGCGCCGCCAGCCGCACGGCGAGCAGCGAGTGTCCGCCCAGCTCGAAGAAGTCGTCCTCACGCGCGAAAGGCGCGCCGCTCAAGAGCTCGGACCACAGTCCGGCGAGCATGACTTCGGTTTCCGTCGCCGGGGGCGTCGCGCCACGCGGGGCGTCGCCGGGCGCCGGCAAGGCCGCGTCATCCACTTTCTGATTCGGGCCCAACGGCAGCTGCTCGAGCGTGACGATGGCAGACGGCACCTGATGGGAGGCGAGCTCGCTCGCGAGCTGCGCGCGCAGGCCGGCTGCATCGAGCTCTGCCCCGTCGGCGAGGACGACCCACGCCACGAGCCGCTGGCCGGCGAGGCCGACCCGCGCCCGCGCGATGCCTGCCGCGCGCTCGAGCGCCGCCTCGATCTCGCGCGGCTCAACGCGATAGCCGTTGACCTGCACCTGGCGATCGAGCCGACCCCCGAACTCGAGCGTTCCGTCCGCGTGCCAGCGCGCGCGATCGCCGGTCCGGTACAGCCGCGAACCGAGTTCGGCCGCGAACGCATCGGGAACGAAACGCTCGGCGGTCGTGCGCGGATCGCCGTCGTAGCCGCGCGCGAGGCCCGCGCCACCGAGACACAGCTCGCCCCACACGCCGACGGGGACGCGCGCGAGGCGTGCATCGAGCACCCGGGCGATCGTGCCCTCGATCGGACGACCGATCGTGACGCTCTCGCAGAGGGGTGGTGTGAGCCGTGCGGCGGTCGCGATCGTCGTGCACTCGGTCGGGCCGTAGCCGTTGACGAGCCGCGTGTCGGGCAAGCGCGCGAGCGCGCGCGTGACGACGGCGGCCGAGGCAGCCTCGCCCCCGAGCGCGAGCCAGGCGACGTCGGCCAAGGCCGTGGCCTCGCGCTCGAGTAACGGCGCGAGCAAGGCCGGCGGCACGCGCAGGAAGGCGGGCCGCGTCGCGCGCAGGAAGCGACCGAGCTCGGCCAGCGTCGGCGTCGCCCCTCCGTCGACTTCCAGGACCGCGCTGCGCGCACCGGCGAGCAACGGGCCGAAGATCTGCGCGATCGAGGGGTCGAAGCCGACCGGCGCCGTGAAGGCGACGCTCTCGAGCTCGCCGAACGGTGCATAGCGTTCCGAACGGGCAAGCCGTACGACCGCACGGTGGGTGACCGCGACGCCCTTGGGCGTGCCGGTCGAGCCCGAAGTGAAGAGCACGTAGGCCAAGCGGTCGGGGCCGACCTCGGGGAGCGCAACGTCGGCGGCCTGGCCCTGTCGCTCGAGCGCGGCGAGCGTCACGGCGCCGGGTCGCTGTGTCGCTCGAACGTCGGCGCCCGCCTGCGCCGGCGACGCACCCTGACCCGGTGCCCGCAGTACGGTGTCGCTCGTCCTGACGACGACGAACTTCGTGTGCGCGCTCGCGCTCAACGCGCTCCGGCGCGTGGGGGGAAGCTCGGGGTCGAGCGGAACGAAGACGCCGCCGGCGCGCACGACGCCGAGCACGGCGACGACGTAGTCCAAGGAGCGCGGGAGCTCGAGCGCGACCCGTTCTTCGGCGCGCAGTCCGCGCGCGAGGAGGGCGCGTGCGACGGCGGCGCTGCGGCGCTCGAGGGTGGCGTAGTCGAGCGTATGCGAGCCATCCGTCAGCGCGCTGGCGGCGGGCCGTCGACGCGCGCTGGCCTCGAAGGCGGCGCCAAGCGACGTCGCGGTCTCGACGGGGGGGCCGGTCTCGAAGCCTGCCAGGGTCTGCAGCGCGTGCGTGTCGAGGCTCGAGAGCTCGCTGCAAGGCGCGTCGGGCCGCGCGACCGCCGCCGCGAGCAAGGTTCGCAGGCCCGCGAGCAAGCGTTGCACGGTCGTCGGTTCGAAGAGCGCCGTCGCGTACTCGAAGGCCGCGATCCAGCCGTGCGCGTCGGCCTGGCCGAGGTGGGCTTCCTGAACGGAAAGGGACAGGTCGAACTTGGCGCTGGGCGCGTCCAGCGGCAAGAGCCGCGCGCGGACGTCGCCGAGGTCGAGCTCGGCCAGCTCGAAGTTCTGGAACGAGAAGAGCGTCTGGACGAGCGGCGTGCGCGTCGGATCGCGGCGCGTCACGAGCGCGACGGCGAGCGTCTCGAACGGCGTCGAGCGTTGCGCGAGGGCTGCGACGACGCGTGCGTGGACGTCGGCCAGGCGGCTGCGGAACGAGATCCGCTCCCCGCGCGCGGCGGGCGTGCGCAGCACGACCGTGTTGATGCGCAGACCGACGAGCTCTTCCTCGTCCGCCTGCACGCGGTCCGATACCGGCGTGCCGACGAGGAAGTCCGTTTGCCCCGTGACCCGCGCCAGGAAGGTCTGATAGGCGGTCAGCAAGATGACGAACGGCGTCGTTCCCTCCTCGCGCGCGAGGGCTTCGACGCCGGCGCGCAGGCCGGGCTCGAGCGTGAGGCGTTCGGTCGCTCCGCGCGCGTCGCGTTGCGGCGGTCGCGGGTGATCGGTCGGTAGCTCGAGGACCAGCGGTGCGCCGGCCAGCTCCCTGCGCCAGAACTCGAGCCCCGCGTGCGGGTCGCGCGCGCGCTCGCGGCGCGCGATCGTTCGCATGTCGAGCGGCACCGGCGTGAGCGTGAGTTCGGTGCCCGCGCGGGCCGCGCGATAGAAGGCCGCGAGCTCCCGCGCGAGGATCGCGACCGACAAGCCGTCGGCGACGAGGTGGTGGACGACCAGCACCAGCACGCTGCGGTCCGCGCCCGTGCGCACCAGCGTCGCCCGCAGGAGCGGCGCTCGCGTGAGGTCGAAGGGGAGCGCCGCGAGCTCCGCGAACACGCGCGCGACCTCGTCGGAGGCCTCGGCGCCGGTCGCTTCACGGCGCTCGAGCCCAAACGTCGCGGCCGGCTCGACGATCTGCCGCGGTTCGCCGTCGTCGCCTTCGACGAAGCGTGTGCGCAGGGAGGCATGGCGTGCGACGAGCCGGGCCAGGGCGTCGTCGAGCGCGCCCTCGTCGAGCGGGCCGACCAGCTCGAGCGCGGCCGGGAGGAGGTAGCTCGAATACGATTCGTCGAGTCGCTCGAGGAACCAGAGCCGCGTCTGGGCGAGGGTCGCAGGCGCGGGACCGGTCGGCTCTTCGACGCGCGCCTCCGCCGCAGGCTGCCGCGCGGCGTCCGCCGCAGACGGGTTGCCGTTTGCGAGCCGCAGCGCGAGCGCGTCGAGCCGTGACGTCTCGAACAGCGTTCCCAGCTCGAGCTCCGCGTCGTAGGCGGAGCGCAGGCGCGCCAGCAAGCGCAGGGCGCGCAGGGAGTGCCCGCCGAGCGCGAAGAAGTCGTCGCTCGGCCGCGTCGGGCGCAACCCGAGGACCGCTTCGTAGTGCCCGGCCAGCTCCTCTTCGGCAGAGGTCAGCGCACGCTCGGGCGCCAGCGCGGACGAGGCGAGCGGGGCGGGCAGGTCGAGGGCGTCGCGGTCGACCTTGCCATGGCGCGTGCGCGGCAGACGTTCGAGCACGACGAAGCGATCGGGGACCTGCGCGGCGGGCAAGCGCGCGAAGAGCCAGGCGCGCAGCGTGCTCGCCGCCGGCCGCGCCCCGACGCTCGCGAGCAACCAGGCGACCAGGACGTCCGCGTCGGCGATCCGCCGCACGCCGACGACGGCCTTTTCGACGTCGGGGTGGGCGGCCAGCGTCGCTTCGACCTCGCCCGGCTCGATGCGCACGCCGCGGACCTTGATCTGCAGGTCGACGCGTCCGAGGAAGACGAGCGTCCCGTCCGCACGCCAGCGCGCGCGATCGCCCGTTCGCACCAGCCGCGCGCCCGCCGCGCGCGCGAAGGGATCCGGCACGAAGCGCTCGGCCGTCTCGCGCGGCCGCCCGGCGTAGCCGCGGGCGACGCCCTGGCCGCCGAGGAAGACCTCGCCCGGCGCACCGGGCGGGACCGGTTCGAGGTCCCCATCCAAGAGGTGCACCCGAACGCCGGGAATCGGCCGCCCGATCGTGTCGCGCGCGCAGTCGCCCACGGCGCGCGTCGCGATGACGGTGGCTTCGGTGGGACCGTAGACGTTCGCGAAGCGGCGCCCGGGGCTCCAGCGTTCGTAGAGCTCGGGCGCGAGCAGCTCGCCGCCGACCAGGAGACCGTGCAAGGCCGGCAACCGTCGGGCGTCGAGCTCGCGGAGCACCGACGGCGGCATCGACGCCGCCGTGATCCCGAGGCGCGCGAGCGTCGCCGTCAGTTCCGGCCCCGCGACGACATCCGGGTCGATCGGACACAGGGTCGCGCCGCAACACAGGGCCGTAAACGCCTCGTGGATCGAGGCGTCGAAGCTCGTCGGCGCGAGCTGCGCGAAGCGCGTCCGGGCCTCGACACCCTGCACGTCGCCGTGCCCGCGCGCCATGTTGACGAGTCCCCGGCGGGCTACGACGACTCCCTTCGGCGTCCCGGTCGAGCCGGAGGTGAAGACGACGTAGGCGGCCTGCTCGGGATGGACGGGCCAATCCGGCGGCGTGGCGTCCTCGTCGCGCGCTTCGGCCTCGAGCGTCGAACCGGTCAAGACCGTCGTTCCCTCCCCGAAGGTCTGCGTTCGTGCCGCATCGGCCGCGACGATCACGAGCAGGGTGCGCTCGTCGGCTCCGGGACAGGAGCTGGCGTCGTCGTGGACCTCGTCGGGCGCGCCGTGCGTTTCGGCGAGGTCGCGCACGAGCGCGCGTAGACGTGCGGCCGGATGGCGCGGATCGAGCGGGACCCAGGCGCCGCCGGCGCGCAGCACGGAGAGCGCCGCGATCCAGCCGTCGTTCCCGCGCGGCAAGGCCAGGACGACGCGCGTCTCGGGGCCGACGCCGCGGCGGCGCAGGACGCGCGCGAGGCGTGACGTGCGTGCGACGAGCTCGCCGTAGGAGACGCCGTGGCGGCCGTCGTCGAGGGCGAGGTGAGCGGGTGCGGTGAGCGCCTGCGCGTCGATGACGTCCAGCACGTCCGCCGTCGAGACCGGTGCGCCGCCGTCTCCGTAGCGCGCGAACGCTTCGAACTCGTCCGCCGAGAGCGCACTGCCCGTGAGGCGCCGGTCCTCGCCTCCCTCTTCGGCCAGGAGGGCCACGACGCGCGCCAGGGTCGCCTCGGCGCGTTCGGGAGCGAAGCGGGCCGCGTCGTGGATCAGCTTGAAGCTCAGTCGCTCGCCCGGGAAGACCGCCAGGCTGACCGGATAGTGCGTGCGCTCGGCGACTTGCACGTCGTCGACTTGCAGACCCGTTTGCTCCGAACGCGCGACGTCGGAGCTCAGGGGGTAGTTCTCGAAGACGTAGGCGCATTCGAAGAGCGGGGCACGCTCGGGGAACGCGCTGGCGGCGCGCACGTCGGCGAGCGACGTCCACTGGTGGCGTTCGACGTCCACGAGACGCGCGTGCACGTCGCGCAGGAAGGCGCCGAGCTTGCGACCGCGCCCCGCGGGAAGGCGCAGCGCAACGGTGTTCACGAAGTGCCCGACCGTGTGCTCGGCGGCAGGGAGCTCGGGCGGTCTTCCGGCCAAGGTGATCCCGAGGAGGATCTCGTCCTCGCCCGCGAGGATCGCGAGTGCGCGGGCCCAGGCGGCCAGCACGCAGGTGTTCGGCGTGACGCCGTGCGCGCGGGCGAGGGCGGCGATGCGCTGTGTGGCTTCGGCGTCGAGCGTGTGCACGAGCTCGCTCCAGCGCGGCGTCGAGGCCGGCGCGAGCGCGAGTGGCGTCGGACGACGTAGCCCGGCCAGGGTCGCTTGCCAGTACGCGCGGCTCGCCTCGGCGTCGCGTCCCTCGTTCCAGGCGACGATGTCGCGGAAGCGCGGAGCGGGGTCCGCCTGGATGTCAGGGCCCGCCGCGTAGTGCGCGAAGACCTCGTCGAGCACGAGGCCCAGCGACCAACCGTCCAGGGCCAGGTGGTGCGCGGTCCAGACGATGCGCGTCGTCGTGGGAGCGAGCTGGACGAGCAAGAGTCGGAAGTGCGGCGGCTGGCCCAGGTCGAAAGGACGCGTGCGCTCGGAGGCGATGAGGGCCTCGAGACTCTCGATGTCGTCCGGCTTCTCGGGGTTCTCGAGCGCGACGACGGCCGCGGCACCGTGTGCGCGGCGACGCGTGATCTCGAGCTCGACCGTTCGCAGGACGACGGCCAGCGGCCGCTCGACGCCTTCCCAGACGTAGGCCGTGCGCAGCGCCTCGTGACGCGCGGCGACCGCGCGCCAGGCTGCGAGCCAACGCTGCTCGTCGAGCCTCCCCCGCAGGGTGAAGGCGATCTGCGAGACGTAATCGTCGCCGTGGTCCCGCACGGCGTGGAACAAGAGCCCCTCTTGCAGCGGCAGGAGCGGGTAGATGTCCTGGACGTCCCGCTCGCTCACCCGCGCCCGCCTCCGAAGCGACCGAGGACGTCGGCCAAACCACCGGCGTCGAGCCCGGCGAGCGGAAAGTCGTCCGGGGAGAGCGTGCTTTGTGCGGTATCGTCCTCGAGCCAGGCCAGGAGCTCGGCGCGGAGCGCGTGCGCGAGCGCTTCGGCTCCCGGGCCGACCCCGCGTTCCACGTCCAGGCGCACGTGCAGACGACCGCCGCTGAGGAAGGCGTCGACCTCGACGACGTGGTCGCGCGGCGCCGCGGGCGAGCGGATCAGGCGCGCTTCGTTCCACACGGCCCGGACGCTGCCGTGAGCGTCGCCCTCGTCGAGCCGCCCGAGGAAGTTCAGCGCGATGGCCTCGCGCGCGTCCGCCTCCGCCCCCAGCAGCGCCGCCGCGCGCAGGGCGCCCTTCGCGAGCACCAGGCGCCGCGCGCGCGTCGCGTCGGCTTCGAGCGTCACGCGCGCCGTGGCCAGCTCCGTGAACCAGCCGACGATGCCGTGCGCCGCCGGAAGGCCGTCGCGCGCGTCGCGCCCGTGCCGCTCGAGCACGAAGGCGAGCGTCGCTGCAGCGGACCCGGAGCTCCGATCGCGTGGGAGCGTGCCCGCCACCGCGACGAGCGCCGCCGCCAGGAGTTCGAGCGGCTCGGCCCGCAGCTCGTCGCGCGCGCAGGCCAAGAGGCGTGTCGTCTCCCCGACTTCGAGCACGAGTTCGGCTTGCTCCGCAGCGCCCGCGGATGACCTGCCGCGCGGCTCCGGAACGAGCGTGTCGGAAGCCGCCGCGTCCGCGGCGTCCCCCCGACGGTGCGCTCGAGCGGTTCGGCCCGGCGTCGTCGTCCCATCGGAATCCGAGGGGCGAGCAGCGTCTTGCGCTGGAGCCGTGACCTCGCCCGCAGTGTCCGTTCGAACGCCCGGGATCAAGTTCGCCTGGCGTTCACCGATCGAGGTCGCAGCGTGAGGGTTGCGTGGTGCTTCGCGTGCGGGGTCGGCGAGCCCGGCCTGAGTGCGCGCGCGTGCGCTCCAGGACGGCGGGGCCTGGCGCTCTTCGAGCGACCCGTGTGTCGCGGCGTGGGTGAGCTCGTCGAGGACGATGCGCCAGGAGACCGCGTCGATCGCGAGGTGATGGGCTTCGAGCACCAGCCGGTTCCCGTGCGGGCCCCGGATGTGGACGCCGACGAGGAGTGGGCCGTGTTCGAGGTCCAGCGCGGCGCCGGCCTGCGCGAGCTGCGTCTCCGCGTCCGCGGCGTCAGCGGCGAAGACGCGCGGCGCCGCGCACGTCGCGGCGGGCGTCACCGCCGCCTGCCACGTGCCGTCCGTGCGCTGGAAGACGAGGCGCAGCGCATCGTGGCGCCGAACGAGATTCGCGCAGAAGGCGCGTGCGCGCGCCAGGTCGAAGGCGGCCGGCACGTCAAAGGACAGGCGTTGGTTCCAGGGCTTCGGACGCGCGCCGTGCCGTGCGAAGAACCAGCGTTGGATCGAGGTCAAGGGCACCGGACCGGACGCTTCGGGACCGCGCTCGACGGGCGGGGTGTCGAGGGTCCCGCGCGCGCGCAGCAGGGTGGCGAGTCCGCGCGGCGTTCGGGCGCGGACCAGATCGCTCGGAGCCAGCTCATGGCCGAGCGTCGCGGCCTGTGATGCCAGGCGCAGGGCCGTGATCGAATCGCCGCCACTCTGGAAGAAGTCGTCGTCGGGGCCGACGTCCGTGTTCAACAGCCCGCGGAAGAGGGCGAGGAGGCTTGCCTCGAGTTCCGACGCGTTCGGGTGCTGCGGTTGCGTGGAGGTCGTGGCCAGCGCGGCAGTGTCGTGGGTCACGCGCCGAGCGAGGGCCGGGCGATCGAGCTTGCCGGCGCTCGTGCGCGGCAGCTCGGTCACGACGTGCAAAGCGCGCGGTACGAGAAAGGCGGGGAGCTCCGCGCGCAGCTTGGCTTCGAAGTCCGTGCGCGCGAAGTCGGCGCCACGCGGAACGACGAAGGCGACCAGCGCGGCGGTTGTGCCCCGCCGTTCGACGACCACCGCGGCCGAACGCAGCTCGGGGCGCGCGGCGAGACGCGCCTCGAGCTCGCCGGGCTCCACGCGGTGCCCCCGGATCTTGACCTGGTCGTCGTCGCGGCCCAGGAACTCGAGCTGTCCGTCCCTGTCTAGCCGCGCGCGATCGCCGGAGCGGTAGAGGCGTTCGCCGTCGTTCGTCGTGACGAAGCGCGCGGCGCTGGCTTCGGGATCGTCGAGGTAGCCGAGCGCGAGCCCCGCGCCGCCGAGGACGAGCTCGCCCGCCACGCCCATGGGTGCCGGATGTCCGGCCGCGTCCTGGACGGCCGCGCTCCAACCCGCAAGCGCGCGCCCGAGCGGGAGGACGGCGGGCCAGGGCTCGGTCGCAGCGTGCGTGGCCGGTTCGAACACGGTCGCCGTGATCGTGGCCTCGGTCGGGCCGTACGTGTTCAGGAGTCGGACGTGGGGCGCGCGCAGCGAGAAGCGGCGCCAAAGCGCCGTATGAGCGGCCTCTCCGCCCAGGATCACGAGGCGCACGCAGGACGGGACGGAGCGCTCTTCCGCCTCGAGCGCCTCGGCCCACACGTGCGCGAAAGCCGTGGGGAGGTCGAGCACGGTGATCCCCTGGCGCTGGACGAACTCCTCGAGCTCGGCGGCCGAGGGCGGCGTGTCCTGGGCGCGCGCGACGACGGTCGCGCCGACCGCGAGCGCGGGCACGAGCTCTTCCAACGACAGATCGAACCCGACCGAAGCCATGTGCAGGACGCGGTCCCCCGGTGCGAGCGCGAAGACTTCCGCCACCGCGCGCACGTGGGCCTCGAGCGCGCGCCGCGGCACGCGGACGCCTTTGGGCGTGCCGGTCGAGCCCGACGTGAACAGTAGGTAGGCCTCGTCCGCCGGGTCGTGGACATGGGACCGCCAGGGAAAGGGCTCGACGGTCGCGTCGAGGAGCGTGCGGAGCGCGAGCTCTGCGATTGCGCCGTCCGTCAGCGCTTCGCTCGGATCCCCGCAGCGCAGCACGAGCCGCGCCCCCGCGGCGACACACAGGTCACGCTGTCGCGCGCGTGGCCAGCGCCGGTCCAGCGGCACGGGCGTGGCACCGAGCGCGAAGAGCGCGAGCCACCCCGTCGTGAAGTCGGCTCCGCGCGGATCGCACAACCCGACGCGCGTCCCCGGGCCCACGCCGCGATGCGCCAGAACGCTCGCGAGCCCGAGCACCCGCGCCCGCAGCGTTCCGTAGCAAAGCGTGCCGTCGTCGTCGACCAGTGCGACGAGTTCGGGCGTGCGTTCGCCGCGCTGCATGACGTCCGCGAACCAGTCTCCGCCCTGGCTGAGCTCGGGGCCGCGCGCGTAGACCGCCGCATGCGCGCGCTCGGCCGGCGTGCCCAGGGCGAGCGCACCGAGGGGGGTCTCGGGCCCCGCCAGGGCCGCTTCGAGCCAGACCACGAGCCAGCGTGCCCAGGCCCTGGCCGTGTGCGGTGCGTAGTGCGCGGCGTCGAGCTCGACCGCGAGCCGCACACGTCCGTCGCCGCCGCGCGCCATGTCGATTGCGACGGGGAACTGGGCCGCGAGTGCGGGCGGCGACTCGGTGACGAAGCTCTGGCCGTCGATCGTCAGCGCCGCGTCCGCTAGGCCGAGCGCGACCGCAGCCAGGTCGTCGCGCCCGTGCCGGTGCGCGAGCTGCCACGTGAAGAGCACGTCGATGTAGGGCGTGCGGCCCTCCTCGCGCTCGGGTGCGGTCGCCTCGACGACGGTCGCGAAGGGAAGCTCGTGTGCGAAGGCGGCGGCGAGCCCCTGGCGCGTTTGCACGATGAGCTCGTCCCAGGTCGCGTCGTCCTCGACGCGCGCTCGCAGGGCCACGGGATGCACGAAGCAGCCCACGCGCTCGGCCTCGCCCGCGCCGCGTCCCGCCGAGAGCGTGCCCAGCGTGAACTCCCGCTGGCCCGCGATGCGCCCGAGCAAGGCCTGCGCGACCGTGAGGCACACGACGAAGGGCGTCGTGCCACGCTCGCGCGCGAAGGCCTCGAGCTTGCGCGAGAGCTCCGCGTCGAGCCACGCACGCTCGGCCACGATCCCCGTCGTCCCCGGCTCGCGGCGGTCGTCCCGCGGCCGCAGGGCCTCGATGTCCGGTTGCAGCGTGTCGCGCCAGAACGCGAGGTCTTCCTCGCGCAACTCCTCGGAAGCCGGGGGGGACGGAGCGCTTTCCGTAGCGCTCGTAGCGCCCGCGCCCCAGGCCTCGAGCAACAGGGCCAGCGATGCGTGGTCACAAAACACGTGGTGGGCGACGAGCACGAGTCGGTCGGCGTCGGGAGTGCGCACGAAGGCGGCGCGCCAGGGCGGGCCAGCGCCCAGGTCGAACGGCGCTTCCCGCAGGGTGCGAAGCTGCGCGTCGAGCTCGTCGGCGTCGGCGAGCTCGAGGACGCGAGCGAGCGGCGTCGTCGCATCGGGCTTCGCTGGGTCGCACGTCGCGAACGGCAGCACGCGCGCGCGCGGCTCGCCGTCGGCCCGGCGCACGACGAGCGTCCGTAGGGCGGGCGTGCGTTCCACGAGCGCGTTCCACGAGCGCACGAACCAGTCCGGCTCGATGCGCGTGCGCGCGCGCAGCGTGAGGCTCAGGTTGTAGGCGTTGCTCCCAGGCTCGGCCTGCTGGACCGCCCAGAGACCGCGTTCGACGGCGGTCAAGGGGCGTGTGCCGTCGCTGTGGTCGTCCGCGTCCCCTGTGGCGCACGCGGGCGCCGGCTCCGTCGAGCGCGCGAGCTCGCGCGCCAGCGTGGCGAGGCTCGCGCCTTCGAACAGGCGCGCGAGGGAGAGCCGCGTCCCGAGCTCCTGTTCGACGTGTCGGAACAGGTCGAAGGTCGCCAGGGAGTCCAGGCCGGCTTCGGCCAGGGTCGTGTCGGGTGCGAGCTCGGCCGAAGCGAGTCCGGCGCGCGCGGCGACGGCCGCGGCCAGCCAGGCGGCCAGCGCGGGTTCGTCGCGTACCAGCGGCGCGGGCGGAAGCAGCGGCCCGTCGGCAGCGAAGCGGCGCTCGGCCACGACGTCGAGCTCGCCCGCCTGCCAGCGCCTGCGCGCCTCGCTGCGGCGGACCTTGCCGCTGGTCGTCCGCGGGAGCAGGCCGGGGCCGATCAGGACGACGACGGCGGGCGCGATGCCGTGGGCGTCGGCGAGCGAACGGCGGATCGCGGCGACGACACGATCCGGCTCGTTCGAGCGGCGGCGCTGGAGTTCGCAGACGAGGCCGAGCTCCTCGCCGCGTTCCGTTTCGAAGGCGAAGGCGGCCGAACCGGTCGCGCGCAGCTCGGGGTGGCAGGCTTCGAGCGTCGTCTCGAGGTCCTGGGGGTAGTGGTTCTCGCCCCGAACGATGACGAGGTCCTTCGTGCGGCCCGTGACGAACAGCTCGCCGCCCTCGAAGGTGCCGAGGTCGCCGGTGCGCAGGTAGGGACCCGCGCCGTCCTTCGTGCGCGCGTCGAAGGACGCGCGGCGTGCGCCGTTCTCGTCCCAGTAGCCGTCTCCGACGCTGGGCCCCGCGATCCAGATCTCGCCGACGCGCCCATCCGCCAGGACCTCGTGCGTCGTCGGATCGACGATCGCGACGGTCGTGTCGTCGACGACCTCGCCGCAGCCGACCAGCAGCTTGCCGCCGTCCGAGCCGAGCAGCGTGCCCGCCGCGAGGGCGCGTTCGTCGACCGCGAGCGTGCGGGGCAGGCGCTGCTGCGCGGGACTCGACACGACCAGCGTCGCTTCCGCCAGGCCGTACCCCGGGTGCATCGAAGTCGGGTCCAGTCCGCAGGCCACGAAGCGCGCGAGGAAGGCGCGCATGGTGCCGTCGCGGATCGGCTCGGCGCCGTTGAAGATCTTCTTCACGCTCGCGAGGTCGTAAGTCGCGAGCTCGTCGTCGCTGATGCGCGCGAGGCAGTGCTCGAAGGCGAAGTTCGGCCCGCCGGTGGAGGTGACGCGCTCCGCGGTCATCGTCTCGAGCCACACCTGCGGCCGCGCCAGGAAGGCGGCCGGCGGAAGCAGGATGCAGCGCGCGCGGTTGAACACGGTCTGCAGCATGATCGCGATCAGGCCCATGTCGTGGTGCAAGGGCAGCCAGCTCGCGAGCACCGAGTCCTCGTCGTGCAGCAGCACCCGCTTCAACTCGCGTGAGTTGTGCAGCAGGTTGCCATGGGTGACGCGCACGCCGTTGGGCTTGCCGGTCGAGCCGGAGGTGTACTGCAGGAAGGCGACGTCGTCCGCGGCGACGCTCCGGGTGCGCGCGGGCAGTCGGGCCAGGGAATCGTGCTCGAGCTCGTCGACGGCCATCCAGGGAACCTGCGCGAGAGCGGGCGTGAGCGTTTCGATCCGTTCGCGGTTTTCCAGGACGGCGGCGGTCGTGAGGACCACCGCCGGGCGACAGTCGCGCACGATGGCCTGCGTGCGTTCCATGGGGCGCCGCGCCTGGGGTGGCGAGGTCGGAACCGGCAGAACGCGCGCGACGAGGCAACCGAAGAAGGCGCGGACGAAGTCGAGGCCGGGCGGGAACAGGAGCAGCGCGCGCGGGCCGGGCGTCGCGTCGGTCTCGGTCCCGAGACGTCGGATGAGTCCTCGGGCGATCCGATCCGCGTCGGCTTCGAGTGCCCCGTAACGCAGCGTCTGCACGCTGTCGTCGTCACCGGCCACGCCGCTCTTGTAGAGGAAGGCCGTCCGCGCCGCGCTCTGGCGAGACCGCCCCCTCAGGAGCTGGATGAAATCCAACAACCGTGCCTCCTCGTGCCGTGCCCGATCGGCGCTCCTTCCCGGTGCGCCGGCCCCGTTCGGGCCATGTAAGCGGGGAGTATAGCCGGAGTCGGCCGAAGGCGCTATTTCCAGCGGAAGAGCGCGAGCCCCGCGACGAAGGCCGCCGTTCCCCAGGCGAGCTGGATGCCCATCGCGGGCAGCACGGTGCCGAACGAGTTGCCGTGCAACATGACGCCGCGCAGCGAATCGACGAACGGCGCCAGGGGCAGGTTGCGGATCACGACCTGCACCGGCTCGGAGAAGCGCTCGTAGCTGAAGAAGATCCCCGACGTGAGGCCCATGGGCATCATCGCGAGGTTGATCAGGCCGGCGGCGGATTCGGGCGTGCCGCTGCGCGAACCGAGCAGGACGCCGATGCCCGCGAAGACGAGCGCGCCCGTGACGCACAACAGCGAGTACGTGACGAGGCTGCCGCGGAAGGGGATGTCGAAGACGAGCCGCGCGAAGACCAGCAGCACGACGACTTCGAGCACCAGCACCGCCATGCGCGACAGGATCGGTGCCAGCAGGAACGCCGGTCGTCCCATCGGCGTCACGAGGAAGCGCTTGATCAGCTTCTTCTGGCGCGCTTCGACGAACGAGAAGCCGACGGCCCAGACGCTCGTGCTCATGATGCTGAGCGCGAGCAGGCCCGGGAAGAACCAGTCGATGAAGCGGTCGCCGGATTCTTCGCTGGGGACGGCCACGAGCAGCGTTTCCGGCGGCGAGAGCGTCGCGAGCACACGCTTGTGTCCGAGGACGGAGGCCATGCGCTGTTCGTCGAAGTGCAGCTCGGGCGACGGTTGCAGGCGAATCCACACGTCGATCGCGCCGGACAGGAGCATTTCGGGCGCGTTGGTCTCGTCGACGTTGCTGACAAGCGTGAGGTCGGGAGACTCCTCGAGCATGGTCAGGTCCACGTCGTCGCCGACGACCGCGACGATGCTGGGGCCCGGGCCGGCGTTGCCGAAGGCGAAGCCCAGGACGAGCGACAGCATGATCGGGAAGACGAACGACCAGAACATGACCTCGGGCTGGCGGATCGTCAGCAAGAAGCGCATGCGCGTCAGCTGCAGGAGGCCCTTCAAGCGACCACCTCTTCGCGCAGGCCGCGGCCGGTGAGCTGCAGGAACACGTCCTCGAGGGTCGGATGGTGGACGTTCAAGTCGATGACGGTCAGGCCGTGCTCCTGAACCGTGGCGAAGAGGCGCGGGAGGAGCTTCTCGACCGCGCGCGCTCCGATGCGGAAGCTGCCGTCGTCGCGCGTGAGGCTCTGGACCTCGGGCAGCGCCTCGAAGGCGGCGGCGAGCGCTTCGGCGTTCGGGCCCGTGCAAGCGAGCTCGACGAAGCTCTCGCTCTCGAGGCCGCGCACGAGCTCGTCCGGCGTCCCGCTGACGAGCGCCCGGCCGTGGTCGATGATCACGACGTCGTCCGCGAGCTCGGCCGCTTCCTCCATGTAATGGGTGGTGAGGAGCACCGTCCCGCCCTGGGCCTTGAAGTCACGCACGATCTCCCAGACCCGCCGGCGGCCCGAGGCGTCGAGACCCGACGTCGGCTCGTCCAGGAACAGGAGCGTGGGCGAGTGGATCAAGGCGCAGCCCAGCGCGAGACGCTGGCGCTGGCCGCCCGAGAGGTCCTTCACGAAGGCTCCGGTCTTCTCGCCGAGATCGAGCAGGGTGACCAGCTCGCTCGCGGGCCGGGCCGTGCGGTACAAGCCGGCAAAGATCTCGAGCACCTCGGTGACCTTCAGCTTGTCGGGCAGGTGCGTCTCCTGCAGCTGGCAGCCGATGCGCTCCTGGATCTCGGAGCGTGCGTCCTTCCAGCGCTTGCCGAACAGCTCGACCTCGCCGGCATCCGGATCTTGCAGCCCTTCGAGGATCTCGATCGTGGTCGTCTTGCCGGCCCCGTTGGGGCCCAGGAGGCCGAGGCAGCGGCCCTCTTCGACGGACAGATCCAGACCCGCGAGGGCCTGCACGTCGCCGAAGCTCTTCTGCAGTCCGCGTGCGGAGAGGGTGGTGGTCACGGATGGGGCGGCGCCTCCGGGCGCTCGGGCCGCGCAGTCTCACGACGGGCCGCTCCGAGTGCAAGCAGCTTGGCGTTACGTTAGCCTGCCGCCGCGCGGAAACCCCTCGCCGTCATGACTGCCCCCGTCTTCCTGCGCGCCGACGTCGCCATCGAGCCCACGGTGCACCGCTTCTATGCGTGGCTGCACGCGCTCGCGCCCCAGACCGCGGCCTTGCAGCTCGCGAACGCGAAGCTGCCGATCCTGGAATCCTTCGCGCGCAATCCGGCCGTCCACGCGGCGGCCCTGAAGCGTCCGGAGATGCGCGGGGGGCCCTTCCTCGACCTGCCGGCCAGCGCGGCCGCGCGAATCGGCACGCTCGCGGCCGAGCTGCGCGACGAGGCGGCGCCGGCGCTCGAGCTGGCGCAGGCGATCGGCGAGCTCGGGGCGCTCTTGCAGGCCGAGGGGCAGGGTGCGTCGCTCGAGGCGCTCTACGCGCGCGTGCCCGAGCCGCTGCGGGGCTTGGTCGAGCTGGTCTACGACCCCGAGCATCGCGCGGACTTCCGCTTCCTCGAGCCGCTCGTGTACGCGAGCCCGCACTACGACCGCGGCGCGCAGCGCCTGGTCCTGCGCGAGCTCGAGGGCGACGCGCGCGCCTTCGTCCTGTCGACGCCACGCCTCGAAGACGAGCGCTCGCTCGAGCTCGCGTTGCCCTTCGACAGCGAAGCGGCGCGGGCCCTGTTCGACGGACGCGAGAGCGGGCGCCCGTTCGAGGAGTGGGCCGAGCTCTGCGGCGTCGATGGCGAGCGGCGCGCCCGCTTCGAGCGTTTCTTCACCGACGTCACGCCGCGCTCGACCCACGTGCCCGTGCCCGCTGGGAACGGCGGTGTGCGCGTGCGCTACCTTGGACACGCCTGCGTCCTGCTCGAGACCCGGGACGTCGCGGTCCTGATCGACCCGCTCCTGGGCTACCCGTCCGCCAGCGAGCCGCCGCGCCTCTCGTTCGCGGACCTGCCGCCGCGCCTCGACTACGTCCTGATCACCCACGGCCACCAGGACCACTTCGTGCTCGAGTCGCTCCTGCCGTTGCGCAGCCGCATCGGTACGCTCGTCGTGCCGCGCGCGAGCGGCGGTTGGCTCGAGGACCCCTCACCCGCCCACGCCCTGCGCGCCGCCGGCTTCGCGAACGTGCGCGAGCTGGACGAACTCGAGCGACTCCCGATCGAAGGCGGCGAGATCGTCGGCCTCCCGTTCCTGGGCGAGCACGGCGACCTGCGTGTGCGCGCCAAGCTCGCGCACCTCGTGCGCTTCGGCCAGCGCTCGTTCGTCTGCGCCGCCGACTCCGCCAACCTCGAGCCCAAGCTCTACGATCTCCTGCGCGAGCAGGTCGGCCGCCCCGAGCTCCTGTTTTTGGGCATGGAGTGCGACGGCGCGCCCATGAGCTGGCTCTACGGCGCGCTCTTCCGCACGGCGCCCAAACGCGCCCACGACCAGAGCCGCCGCCTGTGCGGCTCGAACGCCGAGCGCGCCTGGTCCCTGGTCGAACGCCTCGCACCCGAGCGCGTCTGCATCTACGCCATGGGTCAGGAACCCTGGTGCCGCTTCATCACGAGCATCGAGTACACGCCGGAGTCCGCCCCGATCCTCGAATCCGACCGCCTGATCGAACGCTGCCGCGCGAGTGGCGTCGCCTGCGAACGGCTGTACGGTTCACAGACGGTGGTCTGAG
>JAJDEW010000151.1 GCA_029259595.1 Planctomycetota bacterium
TCTGTCCGTTGATCCGCTTCCGAACCGCACAGTTGCCGCCGGGAGCTCCATCGAAGACGGTTACATCACCTCCCCCCGGAGCGGGGCAAGGCCCGACGACGACGCCTGCGGACAGAACCGGGAAGCCGACGACGGAGGTTAAATCGCAATAGCGAGCAGTTTTGGTTGCATGTAAGAGTCTTTGAATATGGTTGAGGTGGGTCATGGGCACGATTGCCCGGACCAAGGTTGTCGACGCTACCCCCCCCCTTAGTCCCTGTCAATGAGCTGCTGGTCAAGACAGATCTTGATCAAGCACGATCCTTCCATTTCACGCTGCGAGCTGATCATTGTGTCCTTCCCATTGGAGCAGAATCCCGCGGTTCTCGCCGCCTTCGAGGAGTGACCTTCCCAATGGTCGGAATCAACCGTCGACCGCGCTGCGGTCAGGACGATGCGTTCGGGGGTGGAGACGATGACGCCGCCGGACTTTTCGTCAGTGACGGGGAAGAGAGTCAAGGATCGGGTGGTCAGGTCCACCTTAGTTCGGGTCAAGCTGGTCCTTTCCCTATCGCACTAAGCTTCGGGCCGTGCTTCGATGTGGATCAGCCTGGCCCCGCTGCCCACCGCCTGGCCCTGCGTGACGTGGACGCGCTTCACGCGTCCGGCTTGCGCGGCCGTGATCTCGTTTTGCATCTTCATCGCCTCGAGGATGAGCAGCGATTGCCCCTCCTCGACCTCGTCACCTTCCTGGACGAGGAGGTCGACGACGACACCGGGCATGACGCTCTTCACGTCGCCGCCGCGGCCTCCGCCCTTGCGTTGGGCGGCGTGGGCCGCACGCTCGCGCTCGTCCTCGACTTCGACGCGATACACATGGCCCGCGACGGTCACGAACGCATTGCGCGCGTCGCCCTCGATCGAGACCCCGTAGCTCTTGTCCGCGAGGAAGAGTGCGATCTGGCCCAGGCGATCGACCTCGTCGAAGCCGACGTCCACGTCCTCTCCGGCGAAGCGGACGTGCAGCTCGCCGAGCCGCTCTTCGAGCTCCACCTCGTGAGTGCTTCCGTCGACCGTCACGAAATACTTCACCGGCCGACCTCCCCTGCCGAGCGCTCGCGCTGCCCGCCCAGCTCGGCTCGACCGCGCTCGAGCCAGCCGGCCCGGTCTCCGCGGTGCGCGAGCGCGCGGCGCTGGGCACTGCTCCAGCGGTGCAGCACCGCCGCGATCGCGGCGGCCTGGACCTCATCGCCGCGCACGGAACCGACGTCCATCGACTCGAGCAAGTGCGTGTCGAAGTCGCCCGAGCGAAAGGCCTCGCTCTCGAGGACCGCCAAGGCCGCCGGCGTACCGGTTCGGACCCCGCCGATGTTGAGCTCGGCCAAGGTGCGCCGCATCCGCTCGATCGCACCCATGCGGTCCGGCGCCCAGCAGATCAACTTCGCGAGCATCGGATCGTAGTTCAGGCCGACCTCCATGCCGCGGTACACGCCGGAGTCGACGCGCACCCAGGGGCCACCGGGCCAGCGCAGATTCTGGATGGTTCCGGTCGACGGCAGAAAGCCGTTCGTCGGATCCTCGGCGTTGACCCGGACCTCGATCGCGTGCCCATGGAAGCGGATGTCGTCCTGGCCGTAACCCAATTCTTCACCGGCGGCGACGCGCAGCTGCTCGCGGACCAGATCGATGCCCGTGACCATCTCGGTGACCGGATGCTCGACCTGCAGCCGTGTGTTCATCTCGAGGAAGAAGAACTCCGGCTTCCCGCTCGCGGCGGTGTACAGGAACTCCACCGTTCCGGCCCCGACGTAGCCGACGGCCCGCGCCGCCTCGAGCGCGACGCGTCCCATCGCGGCGCGCAGCGCTTCGTCGACGACCGGCGACGGCGACTCCTCGATCAGCTTCTGGTGACGGCGCTGCACGGAGCATTCGCGCTCACCGAAGTGCACGCCGTTGCCGTGGCGATCGAACATCACCTGGATCTCGATGTGGCGCGGGCGATCGAGGTAGCGCTCGAGGTAGATGCGCCCGTCTCCGAAGGCGGACTTGGCCTCGCCCGATGCGGTCCGGAAGGCGCCCTCCATTTCCTTCTTGGAGCGCACGATCCGGATGCCCTTGCCACCGCCCCCCGCGGCCGCCTTCAGCGCGATCGGGTAGCCGACCTTCGCGGCCTCGACCTCGGCCGCAGCGGCGTTCTCGATCGGGTCGACGATGCCGGGCACGACGGGGACGTCCGCGGCTTGCATGGACCGCCGGCTCGTGATCTTGTCCCCCATCGTCTCGATCGCAGCCGGGGGTGGTCCGACCCAGGCCAGACCGGCGTCCTCGACGGCCCGCGCAAAGGCCGCATTCTCGGCCAGGAAGCCGTAGCCCGGATGAATCGCCTCGGCCCCCGTGCGCTTGGCCGCAGCGAGGATCTTCTTCATGTCCAGGTACGACTCGGACGGAAGCGCTCCGCCCAGGGCGACCGCACGATCCGCCAGCCGTGCGTGCAGGGCGCGGCGGTCGAAGTCCGAGTAAACGGCGACGCTCTCGATCCCCATTTCACGCGCGGTGCGGAGGATACGTACGGCGATCTCGCCGCGATTCGCAATCAGGATGCGCTGGAACATGGCCATCAGAGGGGGATGTTCCCGTGCTTGCGGGCCGGACGTCGCTCGACCTTCGTGCGATACAGCTCGAGCCCACGGATCAGCGCGGGTCGCGTCCGATGGGCTTCGATGACGTCGTCGACGAACCCGCGCGCCGCCGCCATGTAGGGGTTGTTGAAGGTCTCCTCGTACTCCTTCGTACGCTGCGCTTCCACGGCGGCCGGATCGTCGGCGCTCTGGATCTCGCGGCGATGGATGATGCGCGCTGCACCCGAGGCGCCCATGACGGCGATCTGTGCGTTCGGCCAGGCCAGGTTCAGGTCCGCGCGAACGTGCTTCGAGGCCATCACGTCGTAGGCCCCGCCATAGGCCTTGCGCGTGATCACGGTCAACTTCGGGACCGTCGCCTCGCAGTAGGCGTACAGCAGTTTGGCCCCGTGCAGGATGATGCCGCGGTGTTCCTGGGATGTGCCGGGCAAGAACCCGGGCACGTCCTCGAAGGTCACGAGCGGGATGTTGAAGGCGTCGCAGAAGCGAATGAAGCGCGCTCCCTTGATCGAAGCGTCGATGTCCAGGCAGCCGGCGAGCACAGCCGGGTTGTTCGCGACGATGCCGATCACGTAGCCGCCGATGCGCGCGAAGCCGACGATGATGTTGCTCGCGTAGCTCGCGTGGACTTCGAGGAAGCTCTCCTCGTCGACGACGAGCTGGATGACCTCGTGCATGTCGTAGGGCTTGCTCGGATCCTCGGGCACGATCGTGTCGAGTCGCTCGTCCATCCGATCGAGCGGATCGTCCGTCGGCATGAACGGCGGCCCTTCCGCGGAGTTCAGCGGGAGGTATCCGAACAGACGTCGGATCAAGGCCAGGCAGTTCTGGTCGTCCGGACTCGTGAAGTGCGCCACCCCGGACTTCGAGGCGTGCAGCTCGGCACCGCCAAGGTCTTCGGACGTCACCTCTTCGTGCGTCACCGTTTTGACGACGTCCGGACCGGTGATGTGCATGTACGAGCTGTTCTCGACCATGCAGATGAAGTCCGTGATCGCGGGGCTGTACACGGCTCCGCCAGCGCACGGACCGAGGATTCCCGAGATCTGCGGCACGACGCCCGACGCCTGCGTGTTGCGCCAGAAGATCTCCGCGTAGCCTCCGAGGCTCTTGACGCCCTCCTGAATCCGGGCGCCTCCGGAGTCGTTCAAGCCGATGAGCGGCACACCGGTCTTGAGCGACATGTCCATGACCTTGCAGATCTTCTCGGCGTGGGTCTCCGACAGCGACCCGCCGAAGACCGTGAAGTCCTGACTGAAGACGAAGACGGGACGCCCTTCGATCAGGCCGTGTCCTGTGACGACGCCGTCGCCCAGGATCTTCTGCTGCTCCATGCCGAAGTCGTGACAACGGTGAGTCACGAAGCGATCGATCTCGGAAAAGGAGCCTTCGTCGAGCAGCAGCGCCACGCGCTCGCGCGCCGTCAGCTTGCCCTTCGCGTGCTGGGCCTCGATCCGTTTCGGGCCCCCTCCGACGAGGGAGTCCGCGCGCATCTCTTGCAGGCGCTCGAGCGGGGTCTGGGTCATGGATCCGGGGAGAGGGTTCAAGCGGTCTTCGGTTCGGGGATCTCGACGAGCTCGGTCAGGACGCCACCGGTCGCCTTCGGGTGCACGAACGCGACGCGCGTGCCATGGGCACCGGGGCGTGGAGCTTCGTCGATCAGTCGTACGCCCTTCGCCTTCAGTTCGGCCAGGGCCCGGCCCAGGTCCGCGACGCGGTACGCGAGGTGGTGCAGTCCGCCACCGCGCTTCTCGAGGAACTTCGTCACCGGGGAATCGTCCGAGGACGGCTCGACGAGCTCGATCCGCTGCCCGCCGGCATAGCAAACCAGGACGTTGACCTTCTGGTCCGCGACGTGCTCGACCTCGGACTCGAAGAGCCCCAGCGTATCGACGTACAAGCCGCGCGCTTCCTCGATCGACGCGACGACGATCGCGACGTGGTGCAGCTCGGCGACGAGCCCGGCCAGTTCGCGGGGCGCGCTCACAGGACCTCCGGAGGACGGTAGTGGCCGAAGACCTCTTCCAGCACCGCGCAGATCTCGCCGATCGTCGCGTAGGCCTCGACCGCCGCGAGAAAGGCCGGCATCGTGTTCTCGGTGCCGCGCGCCGCCGCTTCGACCGCGCGCAGGGCCGCATCGACCCGCGTCGCGTCGCGCGTGGCGCGCACGTCGGCGAGGTCCGCCAGCACCTGCTCGCGGGCGCCTGCGTCGGCCTGGAAGATCGACGGGGGAGGCTCTTCGACCTGGTAGCGGTTGACGCCGACGACGACGCGCTCGTCCCCTTCGACTTCGCGCTGCCAGCGGAGCGCGCTGCGTTGGATCTCGCGCTGCATGAAACCCGATTGAATCGCCGCGACCGAGCCTCCGAGGTCGTCGACGCGTTTCATGAGTTGATTGGCCTCGGCCTCGATTCCATCCGTCAGCTCTTCGACGAACGGACACCCGCCGAGCGGGTCGACGACGTCGGCGACGCCGCTTTCGTTCGCGATGATCTGCTGGGTCCGGAGCGCGAGCCGCGCCGAGGCCTCCGACGGCAAGGAGAGCGCCTCGTCGCGCGAGTTGGTGTGCAGCGACTGCGTCCCTCCGAGCACGGCCGCCAGGGCTTGCAGCGTGACGCGCACGACGTTGTTGTCCGGCTGTTGGCTGGTCAGCATCGAGCCGGCCGTCTGCGTGTGGAAGCGCATCATCCAGCTCTTCGGGTTCCGGGCGCCGAATTCCTCGCGCATGATCCGCGCCCACATCCGCCGTGCGGCCCGGAACTTCGCCACCTCTTCGAACAGGTTGTTGTGGGCGTTGAAGAAGAACGACAGCCGCGGCGCAAAGTCGTCGACGAGCAGATCGGCCGCGAGCGCCGCGCGCACGTAGGCACGGCCGTTGGAAAGCGTGAAGGCCAACTCCTGAACCGCCGTCGAACCCGCCTCGCGGATGTGGTAGCCCGAGATCGAGATCGTGTTCCAACCCGGGACCTCGTCGGCGCAGAACGACATGAGATCCGTCGTCAGCCGCAGGGACGGCTCGACCGGGAAGTGATAGTTCCCCCGCGCGACATACTCCTTGAGGATGTCGTTCTGGACCGTGCCACGGATGCGCGTCGGCGGGACGCCTTGGCGACGCGCCAGGGCCACGTACATCGCGAGCACGAGCGGCGCCGTCGCGTTGATCGTCATCGACGTCGACACGTCGCCCAGCGGGATGCCTTCGAACAGCCGCTCCATGTCCGCCAGGCTGTTGATCGGCACCCCGACGCGACCGACCTCGGGTTCGGCCAAGGGATGGTCGGAGTCGTAGCCGATTTGCGTGGGCAGGTCGAAGGCCACCGAAAGACCGGTCTGACCGCTCTCCAGGAGGACCTTGAAGCGCTGGTTCGTCTCGCGCGCGCTCGAGAAGCCGGCGTACTGGCGCATCGTCCAGAAGCGCCCGCGGTACATCGTCGGCCGGATCCCGCGCGTGAAGGGGTAGGATCCCGGCAAGCCGCCGTCGGGGGCTCCCCCGTAGAGCGGCTTCATCTCGAGCCCGGAGTCCGTTTCGAAGCTCTCGCGGCGCTCGGGGTGACGCTCTCGCTCGGGACTCCAGACCTCCGCCATCCAACGAGCGGAGTCGTCCTGGGGGCGCGGGGTGGGGGCAGACATGGGCGCAGGGAGAAGGTGCCGCAGGTGGTGGCGACCGTTCGGGCGGCGAGATTCTAGCGAAAGGCCCGGCGAAGACCGCGGCCCTGCACGCTTTGACTTCCAGGCGCTCGTTCGATGGTCCATGGTGGCCCGGATTCGCCACGGAGCGCCGAATAACCGATTCGATCGCCGTATGCGGCCACCCCACGCCGCCCCCACCCCGACTCTTCGCTGCCCCACATGAAGAAGCTGGCACCCCTCCTGGTCGTCCTGCTCGTCCTCGCGTCCGCCGCCGTCGGCTCGCTCTTTTTCCTGACCGAGAAAGAGGAAGCGAGCTCCGCTCGCCCCACAGCCACCGTCACACGTCCGGGTACCGAGCGGCCGTCCGAAACCCTGATCGACGGCCCGGACGAGCCTGAGCTCCAGGTGCCCGAGCCGCTCGCGAACACCCGCACGGAGAGCGACGCACGACACGCTGCAGCCGGAGAAGCGCACGAGGACGAGGCGGGCCCCCGACGTTCGCTCGAAGGAACGGTCGAAGTCCCGGCCGGGATCTCGTCGGAAGGTCTGAGGGTCTTCGCACTTCGCAGGCCCGAGAGCCCCGGCGGCGAGCTCGGCTTCGCCTTCGAGGACAACGATGTCGGCGGCGCCTTCGATCCGGAGCGGATTCACGACGAGACCGAAGTCGACCCCGCGGGACGCTTCTCGCTCTCCGTCCCGGCCAGCCGGGAGCAGGTCTACGTCGGCCTGGTCGGCAAGTTCCTCTACCTGCGCGAGCCGCAGCTCGTGGCGCGCGACGAGACCGTCAGGCTGCGACCGTCGGTCGGCGGACTCGTCCGGGGCTCCGTCAAGGTGCCTGCCGCGCTCGGCGAAGTCGCCGCGGTGTTCGAGACGATCGAGCTCGAGCTCCTGCCCGATCCATCCCAGTTCTCCATGCAGGAAGGCGTCACTCCGGGGCTCCACCGCAAGACCGCCGTCCACGCCGACGGCACGTTCGCCTTCTGGTGCGTCTCGCCGGATCGGGTCTACCAGGTTTCCGCCAGCTGTGACGACCTGGCCGATGCGCTGCTTTCCGACGTCAACGTCGAGCCGGGTCGCACGACCGAACTGACCCTCGACCTGGTCGAGGGAGCCACCTTGGCCGGACGCGTGAAAGACACCGGCGGAAGGCCGATCCAGGGCGCAAGAGTCCAAGCCGCGCGCCTGATCCTGTGGGGCATTCCGGGCGGCAGCTCGGCCAGTACGGAAACCGACGCCGAGGGGATCTTCCGGCTCGAGCACGTGCCGCCCGGCGACGTACGCCTCATCGCGCGGGCCGAAGGCTACCTGGACAGCCGCCCGCTCTCCTTCAAGACGACCGACCTCGAACTGCGCGAGGGGCTCTCGATCGAGCTCGATCGCGGCAACGGGATCGCCGGCATCGTCCGCTTCTCCGACGGCCGCCCGGCGGCCGGCGCGGATGTCGACGTCGACTTCGATCCCGCCGCGATGATGGGCATGGGCGCCTTCAACGCTGCGCGCGGAGCCGACGGCGACGCGGAGACGGACGAGAAGGGGCGCTTCGCGATCGAAGGCCTCGGCGCCGGGCCCTTCGCCGTCGAGGCCGAGCTCGAGGTCGATGACATCGACTACTACGTGCGCATGACCGGCGTCACGCCCGGGACGAAGGACCTCGAGCTGGTCCTCGCAAGGCCCACGGTGGTGGAGGGCCGCGTGGTCGAAGCCGACGGCACGCCCATCCCGAAGTTCCGTGTCGCGGCACGCAAGAAGGGCGAGGTCTTCTTCATGCCCGGGGACCAGAAGACGGAGCAATTCGAGGACGAGGGCGGTGCCTTCGAGCTCGGCAAGCTCACGGCCGGGACCTGGACCTTCGAAATCACCTCCGCGGGCTTCGGTCCCGCCACCTCGGCCGAACTCGAGCTGCCGAAAGGGCTGCCGGCCGAGCCGCTCGTCTTCACGCTGCTGCCGGAGGCCACCGTCACCGGCACGGTCTATGCCCCGGACGGAGCGCCGCTCACGGGCGCCAAGGTGTCCGTGACGGTCGAGCAGATGGAGACCATCGCGAAGCTCGCGGGGCAACTCGAGGTTCCGGAGGCCTTCACGACCGAAGGCGGCACCTTCCGACTCGAGGGTCTCGCGACCGGCTCGCTCTCGATCTCCGCCACGCACCCGGACTACGCCGCCAGTGAAGTGGTGGCGGTCGAGATCAGCGCGGGCAACGTCACGTCAGGCGTCGAGCTGCAGCTGCGCATGGGCGGCACCCTGGCTGGAATCGTCTACGGGGCCGACGGCGAGCCCGCGAGCGGCGCCCAGATGTTCATCCAGGACATGTCGACCTTCGAGACCATCACCCACCGGACGGAGCCGGACGGCACCTTCCGCAAGGAGATGATGCGTCCGGGCAAGTGGCAGGTCACCGCGATGATCGGTGCCATGGACCAGGTCGGACTGGAAGACGGTGACATGTCCGGCTTCATGGAGAACATGCGCTTCACCATGGTCGAGATCGAGGACGGCGAGGAAACCTACGTCGAGCTCGGCGCTCCGCCCGCGAATCCCGTGCACGTCGTCGGCCAGGTCACGCACGGCGGAGAACCGGTGGCAAAGGCCCTCGTCACCTTTTTCCCCGAAGGCGCGAGCGGCTTCGAGGCCTACAAGTTCGCGCAGCTCGACGAGGAAGGCCGCTACGAGGTCAACCTGGACCAGCCGGGAAGCTACCTCGTTCAAGTCCAGTCCTCCCGCAACGCGACCGGCTTCGAGCAGAACAACATCGAGTTCTCGGAGACGATCCCCGAGAACGACGAGGCGGAACACCGGCTCGACCTCCAGCTGCCCGGTGCCAGCCTCGCGGGCCGCGTCCTGGGCCCTGACGGCAAGCCGGTGAAGGCTGCACGCGTGACGCTGACGACCGACGGCGGCATCACGTACGGCACGATGATGGGCGGTCAGTACGCCGAGACCTCGACCGACGCGGACGGCGCCTATCGCTTCGAGTTCCTGCGCCCGGGCAAGTACTCGGTCGCAGCTGGTGGCGCCTTGATGGGCGGAGCCTTCGGGAACACGAACCCCAACGGCCGCCAGGTCGTGAAGGGCATCGGCGTCGGCGACGGAGACGCGAAGAGCGGCATCGATTTCCGGCTGCGGCGCGCGGGCAACGTCAAGGGCAAGGTCGTCGATGCGGGCGGCCGGCCGGTCTCCGGAGCAGCCATCTTCGTCTTCGACGAGGGCGGCAACCTCATGGAGCGCTTCTCGATGACCTCGACCGGTGCGGACGGGCGCTTCGAGTACAAGGGGCTCGCCCCCGGCACCTATTCCTTGAGCGCCCGGACCGGCGACTCGGTCTCGGTCGACCAGGGCTTCGTCCGGGTCGAAGAGGGCGAGACCTCGCAGGCCGAACTCTCGCTCAGCAGCGGCTCGATGTTGCTCGTGACGGTGATCGACCGCTCCGGCAACGACGTCCAGGCACGGGTCAGCGTCGTCGATTCGCACGGGCGCGAACTGAACGGCATGCTCTCCTTCACCGATATCGCCACGGCGATGACCGAACGCTTCTCAACGAAAGAGCAACGCATCGGCCCGGTTCCCGCGGACACCTACACCGTCACTGCCGTCACCGACGACGGACGCGATGCCAAGAAGACCGTCACTCTCGACGGACAAGGCGAGCGGCGGCTCAAGATCCGCCTGCGCTAGCGGGGTGACGCAGGCGCGCGAGAGCGCAGTCATCGCTTCTTCGGTCTGCCAGGAGTCTCTCCTTCCATCTCGCCCGGAGAGGGTCGCGCGCAACTCGCGTGCGATCTACCGTATGCTGCCTGCTGCGCGAAAGCGGCCAACGGCCGTGAAGCCCCCCCTCGAAAGCCCCACATGCAACCATCGAACAAGAAGATCCTCGGTCCGCTGCTCGTCGCCGGTCTCGGATTGATGAGTGTCGTCGCCTGGATTCTCGCCGGGGAGGATCGTAACGACGCGGAGCTGTCGCGCGGCGACGTCGCGGCTCCCGGTCGCACGGCGGCGTCCCTGACGAAGGCTCCAGAGGACGCGAAGCTCTCGATCGGAAACGCGGCGGCCGCAGCCGCCAAGCGCGCGACCGATGGCCTGGACGAACGGCGTGCCGTGCGTGGGGAAGAGAAGGACGAGCCGCGTGGACCGCGCATCTCGGGGCGTGTGCTCTTTCCCTCCGGCTCGACGCCTGACGAGACGCTGTCCGTCGTGGTCCGCGTTCCCACGGGCCAGACGAGCACGACGGCCTTTTTCCTCGGCGAAGACAGCCCCGCAATCACACCGCCCTACGACAAGGCTCCGGTGTCGGCCAACGGACGTTTCGAGGCCGCGGTCCCCGAGCCGGGAGTCACGGACTTCGTCCTGCTCGAGCTCGATGGCCGCTACCTGTACGTGGACACCCCGTTGCGCCTCCTGCTGGAAGACCTGCCCGATGAAGTCGTCATCGAGGCGGCCTTGGGCGGCTCGATCGCCGTCACCTTGCGCACGCCCGACGACACGCTGCTCCTCCCGGAAGATCAGATCGCCTTCCAGCGCGGGTTCGAGTCGATGCAATTCGACGTCATGACCGAGTTCTCGTTCCGCCCGCGCAAGGAAGCCCTCGCGGGTCGAACGACCCTCGAGCTGGGCGGCTTGCCTCCCGGTCGTCGGCACCGGGTCTCCCTCGAGACGGAGCAATTCGCGCCGCTCGTTTCCGACGAGCTCACGGTTCGGAGCGGACGCACGACGGACGTCGAGCTCACGCTTTCGGCCGGAGCAAGGCTCACGGGCCGCGTCGTGGACGAGCAGGACGAACCGGTCGCGAACGCCAAGGTCGAGGTCTCCGCGGAGGTCGAGGGCGGCGGCGGCATGCCCTGGGGTCGCTCCCGGAGTCTGGAGAAAGAAACGACGACCGACGACGATGGGCGCTTCTTGCTGACAGGTGCACCGATCGGCGCGGAGGTCGAACTCCGCGCCTCGTCGGAGGACGGTCGTCAGAGCGAGGCCCAGACGCTGCAGCTCGCGGACGGAGACGTCCGCGACGAACTCGAGTTGGTGCTCCCGCGCGGCAAGGTGATCGCCGGCATCGTCCGCTGGCCGGATGGTGCGCCCGCCGCCGGCGCACGGATCCGCGCCCGTCTCGAGGACACGCCGGACAGGCCTGGAGCCGGTGGCTTCCGCGCCTTCACACGGGATCGACGGGGTCAGGAAGCGACGGCCGATGCAGAGGGTTCCTTCGCAGTCGAAGGCCTGAGCGCTGAAACGTATGTCGTCGTCGCGCGCGCGACCCGCGGCGAGGACGAGAACGAGGACCACGGTAGCACGACGATCGACGACGTGACCGCCGGTGCGACGGACCCGCTCGTGCTGGTGCTCGAGCCCGAGTCTGTCGTGCGCGGGACGGTCCACGCCCTCGATGGAACGCCACTCGACGCTTTCGAGCTCACCACCACGCTACGCGACGAAGAGGCCTGGCTCGCGCAAGCCACGGGTTCGTCACGCACCGAAGCCTTCTCCGCTGCGAACGGCTCGTTCGCGCTCTGGGGCCTCGAGCCGGCCTGGTGGAAGCTCGAGGCCAAGGCCAAGGGCTACGCCCGCAGCGAGCCTGTCGAGTTCTCGATGCCCGGCGCCATGGAAGCGGAACCGATCGCCATCGTGCTGGCCCCCGAGGCCCGCCTCCGTGGCCGCGTAGCGAGCCCGGACGGGCGCCCCGTTCCGAACGCCATCGTGTCTCCCGACGACGAAGACATGCGGGCGCGCTTCGGGGGTGGTGACGCACTCCGCGGCGTGACAGATGCGCTCGGAGGCTTCGAGCTCGCCGGTCTGGCGGCCGGCGCGTACACCTTCTCCGCCAAGGCAGGAGGCTACGCCCCGAGCGCGCCGCAGACCTTCGAGCTCGTCGCAGGCGAAACCGTCGACGACATCGCGTTCCTCCTTCTGCGCGGCGGCAACATCGAGGGTGAAGTCTTCGGGCAGGACGGCACGCTCCAGCCCGGGCGCATGGTCAATGCCATGCAGGGCGGCTTCACCGGCATGTCCCGCATGACCAGCACCGACGAGAGCGGCCACTTCGCGTTCGACGGGCTCGCGGCGGGAGATTGGCAGCTCATCTCCATGCCGACCGACCGCGGCTCGGGCGACGACGAAGCGGACTTCCTCTCGAACTTGCGCATGGAGAAGGTCACCGTGATCGAAGGCGAGACGGTGCATGCCACGCTCGGAGCCGCGCCGGCGAACCCGGTCCAGGCCAACGGCAAGGTGACGGCCAACGGCGAGCCGGTGAGGGCCATGCTCAGCTTTGTCGCCGACAGCGAGAATGCGCTGGGCGACACGTCCTTCATCTCGACCGACGAGTCCGGGACCTTCTCGACCGAGCTCAAGCGCCCGGGCCCGTACCTGATCACGGTCCGCCCTGTCGAGGGCGCGATGCGCGAGGTCGAGTTCACGGAGGTCGTCCCCGAGGCCGAGTCCGTGACCCTCGCCTTCGAGCTGCCGTCCGGGGTGATCCGCGGGCGCATTTTCGGTCCCGATGGCAAACCGCTCGAAGGTGTGAGCCTCTCCATCGCGGTCGAGGGTCCGGTCAGTGCGAGCCTCGGGTTCGGCGGAAACGGCAACATTCGCAGCGACGAAGACGGCTCCTATTCCATCGAGAACCTCCGCGCGGGAAACTTCGCGATCACAGCGGGAACAAGCCTGCGCTTCGGGGCCGAGTCCCAGGCGGGCTACGGTCGCGCGATCCGCGGCGGTCTCGAGCTCGCGGAGGGCGGCACGCTCGACGGCATCGACTTCCGTCTCGAGAAGCCCGGCGAGATCCGCGGCAAGGTCGTCAACACGGCCGGAACGCCGGTCCCGAAGGCCGCGATCTTCGTCCGGGATGCGGACGGGCGCGTCCTCGACCGGCGCACGGGCACGGTGACGGAAGCCAATGGCAGCTTCCGCTACACCTCGATCGCACCGGGGGACTACACGGTCTTCTGCCGCACGCGGACCGGAGCCTCGGACTCCGTGCGGGCACGAGTCACCGCCGGTGGTCAGGACGAGATCGCCCTGACCCTGGAAGCCGGCACGATCCTGATCGTGAGCTCGATCGACGGCGACAAGAACCCGGTTCCCTCGCGGGTCGAGGTCCGCGACGAGGACGACCGGCAGGTCAACGGCCTTTCCAGCTGGGAAACGGCGATGGAGGACTTCTTTTCCAACTTCTCCGTCTCCGAGCACCACATCGGACCGCTGCCTGCAGGGACCTACTCGGTCCGGACGGTGACTTCCGACGGTGAGGAAAAAAAGCGCAAGGTCAAGTTGAGCGGTCAAGAGGAACGAAGGCTGAAGGAGCGTTTCCGCGACTGACTCCCGTTCCCTCGTGAAGCCCCAACCGGCCACGCCCGCCCCGCGGCGCGACCGGAGGCGTACTCGCGTCGTCGAACGCAGGAAGCGCCTCCGTTCATGGCCCAACGAGTCCACCCGTCGACCTTCCTCACCCTGGCCGTCCTGGTCAGCATCATCGTCGTCTACGCACTCGGGGGTCTACTGATCGGCGAGGGTCGCGAGTCCTTCCCCGGCGCGCCCACGACCCTGCGCACGCACACGCGGCCCGCCCACCTGCCCGAGAAGGACGAACCCGTCGCTTCCGTGCTCGAGGCCTCCCCCGCACCGAGCGAGCCCGCCCCCACGCACGTCGCCAACCCCTTCGTCGAAGCACTGCCGGACGCGCCCTTCGACGTGGAAGCCGCGAACTGGGTCACGGGACGGCTCGACTTTCCGGACGCGGCGACACCGGACGACACGCTGACGATCGTCGCGACGCGCTTCTCGCCGCTGGAAGGGCTGCCGTTCCCCGACGACGAATTCGCCGATCCCGAGATTCGGGTGGGCGTCGACGGCGACGGCGTCTTTCGCCTGGCCTTCCCGGCCGATTGGTATCGGTGCTACCTCGAGCTGGATGGAGCCAACCTCTATCTGGAGACTCCCCTGCCGCTCGTCCCTACGGGAAAGACGACCGATGTCGTCTTGCACCCGCGGCTGGGTGCGAACGTCCGCGGCCGCGTTCGCGTGAGCGAGGGTTCGTCTCGTCCGAACGGCGTGATCCGCCTCTCGGCACACGCCCTGGTCGACGAGCTCTCGCCTGCCGCGGACGTGGACGTGATCGCCTCGGCGCGCGCCCGCATCGCGGCGACTCCGGTCGATGCCCGGGGAGAGTTCGAACTTCGCGGCTTGCCACCGATCGCGAGCTGGACCCTGGTCGCCACCGCGCGCGACCGCATCCCGAGTCCGGAGCTGGTCCTGCGCCCGGGGCCCGGAGACGAGCTCACGGTCGAGCTCACGCTCGCCGCGGGCGCCGTCGTCAGCGGTACCGTGCTCGACGACGACTTCCATCCGGTCCCCGAAGCCCGCGTCACCCTGCGGCCCGCCGACACGAACGACGGTCCCCGACGCGTCCGTCGGGTCGTGTGCGATTCCCAGGGCGTCTTTCGGATCCCGGGTGTCCCCGACGGCGACCACGTGCTGCAGGCCGAGCTCGTGGACCACTTCGTACCTCAACCGCCGCGGGTCAACGTACGACGTGGGCGCGACGTCTCTGGTCTCGAACTCCGGCTGTCGCGCGGCGAGCAACTCGCCGGGCGTGTCGTCTGGTTCGACGGCAACCCCGCGGAACGCATCCTCCTCGCGCTGCGCGTGGCCGCACCCGCAGACGCCGCACCGGACTTCCTCGGACGGAAGTGGACCGAGATCGAAGCGCGTTCCGCCGACGGTCGTTTCCAGGTCCGCGGACTGGAGTCCGGAACGTACGACCTGCGCGCGACGGCCACGCGCCGGGTCGGTAGCTACTGGCAGCGCGGGACGAGCCGCACCCTCCGTGTCGATACCGACGGGCAAGAGAGCGTGCTGGTGCTCGAAACCAAGCTGCCGGTGAACGGCCGCGTCGTGTCCGGTGAGAGCGAACCCGTCACGCGCTTCGAGATCCACGCCATTCCCGTCGACTCCAGCCTGGCCGAGACGGACGTCCAAGGCCTGCGCCTCGCCTTCGCCTCGCCCGACGGGACCTTCGGTCTGCAGGGCTTCGAGCCGGGCGAGTGGGAGTTCCTCGCGACCGCCGAGGGCTTCGGAACGTCGAAGCGAATCCACGTCCGACTCCCCTTCTCCGATCCGGGGTCGAAGCTCGACTTCCGGCTCTTCCGATCCGGTGTCGTGACCGGCTTCGTTCGCGATCCCGACGGCGTTCCGCTCGCGGGAGCGCGCATCCACGTCCAGGCCGCCGAGGCGGAGACGGAGGAATTCCACACCTGGAGCGGAGCGCGGCCGGACGCGCGCTCCGAGGCTTCGGGGCGCTTCCAGGTGGAACGCCTCGAGCCCGGGCGCTACCGCTTCTTCGCCACCGAGCCCGGCTACGCGCGCAGCGAGCCGGTCGAGCTCTCCGTCGCTCCGGGCATCCGACGCAGCGACGCCACGCTCGTCCTGCGCCGCGGAGGCCGACTTGCCGGCAGGCTGTACGACGGCGGCGGTCGACCCGCGTCGAACCGCCCCGTTCACATCGCCACCGAACCGCTGAGCGAAGCGCGCTCGGTCACCACCGCCGCCGACGGTGGTTTCCGCTTCGAGCACGTGACTCCGGGTACCTGGCGCATCTGGACGCTCGGTGACGAAGCGCCTCCGAGCGCCGACGAGGAGCTGGAATCGCGCACGATCGAAGTCCGCGAGAACGAAGAGACGCGCGTGACGCTCGGTCGCCCACGCCCGTCCATGCGGATCGCGCGCGGCAGCGTGTTGGCGGGTGGTGAGCCCGTCGTGGCCGAGCTCGTTCTGTTCCCCGACGAAGCGAGTCCGCTCGCGCTACGTTCGACCGCCACGGCCACCGACGGGAGCTTCGCCCTGCTCCTCGGCGCACCGGGACGCTTCCTGGCCGCCGTTTCCGTCCGCGCGGGCCGCCTGCACCTGCGGCGCGAGTTCGCCCTCGAGCTGGATGCCGAAGCCTCCGAGCCCTGGCGGATCGAACTCGGAGCGGCGCGCATCGCCGGCCGCGTGGTCGACAACGTCGGTCGTGCGATCCCGGGCGCTTGGGTCGAACTCCTGGCGGAGGGGCCCTTGCTCGCGATCTCGCCTTCCGGCGACGGCTTTGCAGAGGCCTTGACCGACGAACAAGGGCGCTTCGACTTCCATCCGCTCGCGGCGGGCTCGTACACGCTCGTCGCGCGCTTGCCGGACCGCTTGTCCGAGTCGGCGCCCTTGGCCTGGGCGACGACGTCCGGCATCGCGGTCGATGAACAGGGACGCCGAGACGATCTCGAGCTCGTCCTGCGACCGGGAACGGCGGCGCGTGGAACGGTCGTCGGCGAGGACGGCCTGCCGCTCGCCCGGGCCACGCTGCACGTCTTCGGCAAGAGCGGACACCCGCTGGGACGCTTCTCCTCCATCCGCTCGGACGACGCCGGCCGGTTCGAGCTGCCGCCCCTGGGGCCGGGGCCGCATCGCGTCGTGGCGCGCACGGCCGAACGCGTTTCGTCCGGTGGAGTCTTCGACATCGTTCCCGGAACGACGCCGGAACTCGTCTTGCGCGCGCTGCCAGCCGCCTTCCTCGAGCTCACGGTACGCGACGACGCGGACCTCTTCGTTGCCGTCCGCGTGGCCGTCCACGACGCGGAAGGGCAGGTCCTCACCGGCTTCGAGGATGCGCGCGAAGCCGAGCGCCTCTACGACGAGGGGCTGCGCTGCGAACCGCTCGTGCTCGGCCCGTTCCCCCCGGGAACGTGCACGCTCGAGGTCGTGTTCCCGGACGGCGAACGACGGTCGCGGACGGTCGAACTCGCGCCCGGCGCGACGAAGCGGCTCACGCTCCGTCGGTAGCCCGCATCCAGCCGACGAAGCGCTTCATGTCGGCGGGCAGGGGCGACGCGAAGGAACGTCGCTCGCCGCTCGCGGGATCGTCGAAGGCGAGCCGGGCGGCGTGCAGAGAGTGGCGGTCGGGTGCGGGCGCGTCCTTGGGAACCGAAAGGTGGAGCCCACGACGGCCACGGTAGACGCCGTCCCCCACGAGCGGGTGATCGATCGAGGCCATGTGGACGCGCAATTGATGCGTTCGGCCGGTCTTCGGTCGCAGGAGCAGGTGGCTGAAGCCGCGCGCCCGCAGCAGGGTCTCGTAGTAGGTGGAGGCCGCGAGCCCCTCGCCCTCGGGCATGACGCTCATCCGATCCGAGCGTCGCTTCGAGCGCCCCAGCGGCGTCTCGATCCAATCGGAGTGAAAGCGCGTCTCACCGAAGGCCAAGGCTTCGTAGGACTTCTCGACCGTGCGCGCCTTGAACTGGGCCAGGAGCGACGTCGCCGCGAGCTCGGTCTTGGCCAGGACGAGCAGTCCGCTCGTATCGCTGTCGAGCCGGTGGACGATCCCCGGCCGGTCCTCACCCTGGGGACTCGGCAGCTGGCCCCAGCGCTCGGTCGCGAGCTCGGAGACGGTGCCTCCCCGAACGATCGAGCTCGGATGGGCCACGAGACCGGCGGGCTTCTCGATCACCGCCACGTGCTCGTCCTCGAACACGACCTCGAGCGCGCCCACGATCCCGCCACGGCGCTCGCGCGACCGAACGACCTCCCGGCAGGCGATGGACTGGCCTGCATCGACCGTTGCGCCCGGACGGAGCTCGACCTCGTCGTCGACGAGCACCCCGCCGTCCCGGATCAACTCCTGGACCCGGGTCCGGGACACACCCTCGAGCTCGTCGCAGAGCACGAGATCCAGGCGTCGCCCGGCGGCGGCGTCGCCCACCTGGAAGCGGAGCTTGGCGAGGGCATCGTTTTCCGACATGTCGGCACTTTAGCGCGCATCCATCCCAAAGCTCGCGCGACCTTTCGGCCTGACCGGCCGACTTCACGGACCTCTCGCCCGCCTGGCGGCACCTTTCCGTCGGGTGGAAATCTGTTCCGGACGCACTCGGGAGGGCCGGCGAGCCTGGGCCAGCGGCGCCTTCCGAGCGGGCCGCCGACCCCCGGAGCGGCCCGCGGGGTCCCCGGGACGTCGGCCGGGAAGGTCGCCGGAGCAAGAAGAGCCACCCCAGGGGCCCGCGGGCGGTTGGCAGCACATCGGGAGCCCGGTAACATCGGCCGGTTTGCGGGATAGTACCCGCATTCGCCCGGGGTCCGCCTTCGGCTTCGCGTACGGTCCGGACCCACCGGTCCCGAACGCCCGGGCGCTCTCTCGCCCCTCGCATCCGACGACACCGTTTCGGAGGTTCGCCGTGCTCAGCAACTCCCTGTGCAGCGCCATCCTGGCCTTCACGTCTTGTTTCGTTTCCACCTCGCCCCAGGACGTTCCTCCTGGTGTCGTCCTCGTCAAGGGCGGCCGCACGAAGGTGGGAAGTCCCGTCAAGCTGATCGAGGAGCTGATCCCGAAGAACCTCCAGCAGAAGTCGGCCCTGGCGGCGGAGACGCCCCAGCACACGGTCGACATCGAGGACTTCTACCTGATGCCGACCGAGGTCACGAACGAGCAGTACGCCAAGTTCGTGAAGGCCACCGGCGCCAAGCCGCCGTGGTACTGGGGTCGCAAGACCGACGTCGACGCGGCTCGGGACGCCTTCCTGAAGGCCGACGCCGAACGCCGTGCCGCCGCCCTCAAGGAGGGCATTCGACTCGAGCGCGCCCGCTTCGAGCAGGAGCGGTGGTGGGAGGAGAACTGGAAGGACCTCGAGTGGGAGGTCCCGACCGAACGCCTGGCCCGTCCCGTGACCAACGTCACCTACTACGACGCCGTGGCCTACGCCGAGTGGGCCGGGCTGCGGCTCATGACCGAGTTCGAGTACTTCCGCGCCGCCCTGGGCGACGAGGACTGGCTCTATCCCTGGGGCAACGACTTCGACAAGACGAAGGTCGCTTCGAACCTCTCCGACCGCAACGAGGATTGGCCCGTCGGCAAGTTCGGCGCCTCTGCGTCGGGGATCTGCGACCTGGTGGGCAACGTCTGGGAGTGGACCTCGAGCTCGTACACCAAGTTCCCGAAGTACAAGCCGATCCAGATCAAGGACGGCAAGGGCAGGAGCGGCCGGACGATCGAGGCGCTGGCGGGCTTCGATCCGAACTACCGGGTGGCCGTCGGCGGTTCCTATTCCAACGGCGAGGTCGGCGTGCGCGTCGCGACGCGCTTCGGCGCCGTGCGCTCCCAGGCCACGCAGGCGCTCGGCTTCCGCTGCGCGGCGGACGTCACACCCGGCCGAACGGTGGCACAGACGGTCCTGGACAACGACGTCAAGCTGTCGGCCCTGCCGCCCGAGACGGAGTTCTACATCGAAGAGCCGCTCGTCCTGCAGCGCTGGAACGTGCCCGCGAGCCAGGCCGAGATCAACGTGCCGAACTACGCGGTGATCGACGGCTACGAGCGCATCCTCTTCTTCCCCGCGATGCAGGTGAACGGCGCCAACACGAACGACTTCGAGAAGAAGACCGCCGCGGAGGGTCCGGCCATCCTCGGTGTGCTCGCCACCACCGAACCCATCGTCGAACCCGCGCTACCGCCGGGTACCTACTACGTCGGCTGGCGCGGGGCCGGCAAGCTCAAGGAAGCGGCGCCCGAGCAGGACGATACGAACAGCCAAGAGGATGCCGCGGCGCTCGTGGAGGCAACGCAAGGCATCGCGGACTTCGCGAAGACTCCCGGCTTCGGGGATCCCGAAGAGGCGCACTTCTTCTTCTTCCAGGCCGACGGCACGCCGGTCGCCGCGGTGTCCCAACGGGTCGCCAACGGCGCCATGGAGTACGAGCGCATCAAGGAGAGCGGCAAGGTCGGCGTCGTCCCCTTCAAGCCGCCCACTCCCGACGAACTCAAGAAGATGGAGAGGAACGGCATCGAGCCGCCGAAGCCGCTCGACACGTTGCATTACCGGATGGTCGTCGCCGGCCGTGCCAAGTCGAAGGGCTTCTACATCAACCTCGATCTCAAGATCGGGCAGGATCGCTGGAACTAACCCGCTTCCATCCCGAGCTCGCACGACCCTGCGGCCCAAGCTGCTGAAGGTCGGCGGATGCGAAACGGGCCCGCGCTCTCGAAGAGCGCGGGCCCGTTTGCATGGGGTTGAGGCGTCGCGGTCAGCGCAGGCCGGCGAGGTTGCGGGTCAGCAACTCGGACTCCCGCTTCATGTCGGCGGCGCGTTCGCGTTCGGCCTCGACGACATCCGGCTCGGCTCCTCGCAAGAAGCCGGCATTCGCGAGCTTCTTCTCGACCGCGACGAGTCCCTTCTCCAGCTTCTCGACCCGACGCTCGAGCGTTTCGGCGAGGGCCTCGAGGTCGACGTCGCCGCCGAGCGGGATGAAGACCTCCATCCCCTTGGCGATGCCGACCGCGCTCGAAGCCGGGCGCTCGGCGTTCGCGGTCACATCGAGCGTCTCGAGAAACGCGAGCGCACGAGCCCGTTCCGCCGAAGCCTCGAGCACGCCCCGCGCCGCGTCGTCGCGGGCGGCGACGATGGCCACGAGCGGCTTCTTGTCTCCCAGGCTGGTCAGGGCACGGATGCTGCGCACCGCCCCCACGAATTCCTGGAGCACCTCGAAGTCGGCCAGCGCCGCGTCGTCGGCGTGGGCCGCGATCGCGGCCGGCCAGTCCGCGCGGACGAGCATGGTCTCCGGCACCGTCCCCAGCGTCTCGTGCAAGGCTCCGAACAGGACCTCGGTCTGGAACGGAACGAACGGATGCAGGAGGCGCAGCATCGCGTCGAGGACGTGGGCCAAGGTCCCGCGCGCCTCGCGCGCCGAAGCCTCGTCGTCCCCCGTCAGGCGAGACTTGGAAAGCTCGAGGTACCAGTCGCAGAAGTCGTTCCAGGCGAAGCGGTAGAGCTCGGTCGCGGCGTCGTTGAAGCGGTACTCCTCGATCGCCTTCGTCACCGTGGCACGGGCGGCTTGCGTGCGTGCGAGGATCCAGCGATCCTCGAGCGACTCCGGCGCGGTCCGCGCGACGTCGACGCGCTCGCCAGCCAGGTTCTGGAAGCAGAAGCGAGCCGCGTTCCACACCTTGTTCGTGAACCGCCGCCCCATCTCGAAGCGATCCTCCGAGAGCTTCACGTCCTGCCCCTCGCGCGTGAGCAGGATCAGCGAGAACCGCACCGCGTCGGCGCCGTACTGCTCGATCATGTCGATCGGGTCGATACCGTTGCCGGCCGACTTGGACATGCGCTTGCCCTTGCCGTCGAGCACGGTCGCGTGCACGTAGCAGGTCGCGAAGGGACAACGCTTCTCCTCGGGCAGGTGATCGAGCAGCTCGTAGCCCGCCATGACCATGCGCGCGACCCACAGGTAGATGATGTCGCGCGCGGTGGACAGGAACTGGGTCGGATAGAAGCGCTCGAGATCGGCCGTACGATCGGGCCAGCCCAGGGTCGCGAAGGGCCACAGCCAGGACGAGGCCCACGTGTCGAGCACGTCCTCGTCCTGCGCGACGATCGGCTTGCCCGTCTCCGGGTGCAAGGAACCGAGCTCGATGTCCTCGATCGAGGCCACCGGAACGCCGTCTTCGTCGTACCACACGGGGATGCGGTGTCCCCACCAAAGCTGGCGTGAGATGCACCAGTCGTGCACGTTCTCGAGCCAGTCGAGGTAGACCTTCGTCCAGCGCTCGGGCTTGAACGCGAGCGAGCCGTTCTTCACCGCCCGGATCGCCGGCTGCGCGAGCGGTTCCATCTTCACGAACCACTGCTCGCTGACGAGCGGCTCGATCGGGGTCTTCGATCGATCGCTGATCGGGATGTTGTGCGTGTAGTCCTCGATCTTCTCGAGCAGCCCGAGCTCGTCCAGCTCCGCCAGGATCTCCTTGCGCGCGGCCTCGCGGCTCTTCCCTGCGAAGCGCCCGGCGAGCTCGTTGAGCCGGCCGTCCTTCTCGAGGATGTTCAGCACCGGAAGACCGTGGCGTCGCCCGCGCTCGTAGTCCGCTTCGTCGTGCCCCGGCGTCAGCTTGACGGCACCCGTACCGAAGGCCGGGTCGACGGAATCGTCGGCGACGATCGGAATCTCCCGATCGACGAAGGGCAGCAGTACCTTCTCGCCCACGAGCTTGCCGTAGCGTTCGTCCTCCGGATGCACGGCGACGCCGGTGTCGCCCAACATCGTCTCCGGACGGGTCGTCGCGACGGTCAGGAACGTCCCCTCTTGGCCGATCACGGGATAGCGCAGGTAGTGCAGCTTGCCCTTCGTCGTGGTCATCTCGACCTCGTCGTCGGACACCGCCGTCTGCAGCTTGCAGTCCCAGTTCACCATCCGCGCGCCGCGGTAGATCAGGCCCTTCTTCCAGAGCCGCACGAAGGACTCGCGCACGGCGCGCGACATGTGCGGCTCGAGCGTGAAGCGCGTTCGACTCCAGTCGCAGGACGCACCGAGTCGGCGATATTGCTCGAGGATCCGGTTGCCGTGGACCTCCTTCCACTCCCAGATCTTCTCGACGAAGGCCTCGCGACCGAGATCCGTGCGCTTCACGTTCTCCTCGGCCAGGAGCTTCTTCTCGACGACCGCCTGGGTCGCGATTCCCGCATGGTCGGTCCCGGGGAGCCAGAGCGCGTCCTTGCCGCACATCCGCTGGAAACGGATCACGACGTCCTGGAACGTGCCGTTCAACGCGTGCCCCATGTGCAGCACCCCGGTGACGTTCGGGGGCGGGATCATGATGACGAAGCGCTCCTTGCCGGAGTCTGTCTCGTCGGGCGTGAAGGCACCCGCCGCCATCCAGCGCTCGTAGACGCTTTTCTCGTGGGCGTGCGGGTCGTAGCGGGATTCGAGGTTCATGGAGTTCTCGCGGGCGTGGCGACACACTTCAACCCGGCCCCCTCCGAGGGTCAAGCGAGCGACGAGCGTGGCTCGCCGGTTTCAGGCCTCGCCGCGCGGCAGGAGCGCGACCCGCGGCGCGAGCAGCTCGGTCCTCAGCCAACCGCGCGCCCGCGTGCTGTCGAGGCTCACGTCGGCGGGACGTTGGTCCGCCAAGCCGGCCTCGGCGCGCCAGGACTTCGCGAGCGCGGCGCGCGCGTCCTCTTCGTCGACACCACGTGCGCGCAGGACCTCGAGCCCGAACTCGTAGCGGGACAGGCGCTGGGGTCCCGCCACGTGAACGAATCCGTTGACCAGGAGCTCCTCGAGCTCCATGACCGCCGCAGCCGCGTTCTCTGCGTCGATCGGAGTCCGCCACTCGTCCTCGAAGAGCCGCGGCTGCCGCCCCGCTCGGAGCGTTTCGAGGATCGCGTCCGAAGCCCCGAGACCTCGCCCGCCCGAGTCGCCGAAGAGCAGGGGCAAGCGCACCACGAGCGCCCGCGACCAGGTCGCGAGCACGTTCGCCTCACCCTGCGCCTTGGTGCGCCCGTAGACGTGCAAGGGAGCCGGCGGATCGTCCTCCTGGAAGCGCGCCTGCCTGGGCAACCGCCCTCCGAACACGAGATCGGTCGAGAGGTAGACGAGGTGCGCTTCGTTCGTGCTGCACCAACGGGCCACGGCCAGGGGAAGGTCGGCGTTGACGGCCTGAGCACGCTCGGGCTCGCGTTCGCAATCGGCCACGCGCGAGAGAGCTGCGCTGAGGACGACGCGGCGAGGTCGCAGAACGTCGAGAGTCCGCTCGATCCGGTCGGTGAGATCGACCTCGATCGCTTCCACGCGACCCGGTTCCTCGTGAAAGACGGGAACGGGGTCTTTCGTGCGCGCCACGGCGACCACGCGATGGGGTGTGCGTCGCACCGCGGCCGCCACCAAGTGGGGACCGAGAAAGCCGTGTGAACCGAGAATCGCGAGGGTCTCCATGGACCGCGTACCATACCGCCCGCGCTCTTATCCAGGTCTCGTTCGAGGCCTATGCTGAGCGCCCGCGGTCCATGAGCTCCCTTTCCGAACCCCAGATCAAGGAACGTCCATTCCCGTTCCGCCGCGTCGTCGTCGTGGCGAACCCCGTCTCCGGAAGGGGGCAGGGCGCGAAGGCCGCGAGCGAGCTGGTCGCCGCACTCGAAGAGCGCGGGGTGCGCGTCGAACTCATCTTGACGTCGCGCCGGGGCGATGCGGTCGGCCGTTTGCGCGAGCTCGGGACGGAGTTCGATCTCGCGGTCTCCGTCGGCGGCGACGGGACGCTGCGAGAGGTGCTCGAAGGCCTCGTCGATCCCGAGACCCCGGTCGGCATCCTGCCCTTCGGCACCGCCAACGTGCTGGCGATCGAGCTCGGGATCCCGCGCGACGTCCACCACGCGCTCGAGATCCTGGCGCGGGGCAAGCAACGCTCGATCGACGTCGCGCGAGTGAACGGTCGACTGTCGTTTCTCGTGGTCGGCGTCGGCCTCGACGGCTATGCCGTGCAGGAGGTCGAGCGTCGACGGCGCGGACCCATCACGAAATGGAGCTACGTCCGGGCCGGCCTCCGCTGCTTGTGGAGCTACCGCGCGCCCGCGCTCGAGGTCGAGCTGGACGGCGACGGCACGATCGAACGGGCCGGCTTCGTGATCGTGGCGAACACCCGTCAGTACGCGGCCACGCTCAAGCTCGCCCCAGACGCGCGTATCGACGACGGGCGCTACGAGGTCTACCTGTTCGAGTCGGGCTCGCTGCACGAGATCTTCCGGGCCTTCCTGCGCGGGCTCTTCCGGCCGCTAACGGGGCCCGGTGTGCGCATGCGGCGCGCGCGCAAGGTACGGATCAGCTCGAAGACGGAAGTCCCGTACGAGGTCGACGGCGATCACGGCGGTGTGACGCCGGTCGAACTCGAGCTCCTGCGTCACCCCTACCGGCTGGTCGTACCCGACTGACGCACGACGCGGTGGATCGCGAGGATCTCGTCCAGGACGCCCGCGAAGGCATCGAGCCGAACCATGTTGGGGCCGTCGGACGGAGAGCTGTCCGGGTCCGGATGGACCTCGAAGAAGAGCCCGTCCACGAAGCCCGTCGCCACCGCGGCCCGCGCCAGCGTGGGAACCAGGCTGCGGTCGCCGCCCGTCGTCCCGTCGCCCGAGCCCGGACGCTGTACGGAGTGAGTCGCGTCGAAGACGACCGGTGCCCCTGACGCGGCCAGGTCGGGAAGCCCGCCCATGTCCACCACCAGGCGGCCGTACCCGAAAGACGTTCCACGCTCGGTCACGATGCAGTTTTGGTTGCCGCTCTCGCGGCACTTCTGCACGGCGTGCTTCATGTCCCAGGGCGCGAGGAACTGACCCTTCTTGATGTTGACCGCGCGACCGGTCTCGGCCGCAGCCTGAAGCAAGTCCGTCTGCCGACACAGGAAGGCCGGGATCTGCAGCACGTCGACGACCTCGCCCACGCGCGAACATTGTTCCGGCAGGTGCACGTCGGTCAGCACGGGAAGACCGGTCTCCTCGCGCACCCGCGCGAGCCAGTCGAGCCCCTGTTCGAGCCCCGGCCCGCGTCCCGAGGACAGCGAGGTCCGGTTGGCCTTGTCGAAGCTCGCCTTGAAGACGAGCGGCACGCCGCGCTCGGCGGCGATCTCCGCCAGCCGACCGGCGATCGACAACGCCAGCTCGGGCGTCTCGAGCACGCACGGCCCGGCCAGGAGGAAGAGCTCTCCAGCGCCGAGCGTACGGCCGGCGACCTGCACGGATCTCGTCATGGGCGGCATTCTATTCCCGGTGCGCCGCGCGGCCCCGGCCCGACTCGAATTCCAGCGGTTTTGGCAGGCCTCTGGCACGGATTCGAAGCCTCCGATCGAGCGTCCCAAACACATGCATCGCAACGGCTTGTGTCGAGCCTGGAAACGCCTTCCGGGCTGTTTCAGGGGCCCGATTTGCCTTTTGCGAATTCCCAGGTAGTGTTCCGACGCTCCCGACGATGACACGACAAAGGCAAACCCGCCGCGAGGCGGGGACGCAAAGCCACGGGCCCCTTGCGGGCAGCCGAGCCGCCGAACGTCGTCGTTCCTCTACCCGGACGTCATCCGAGGGGCACCGGGAACTCGGTTCTCACTCGAGGGTCCGGGGTGCGAAGCCACCCTTCCATCCCGCCCGACCCCGGGCCATTCGTGGCCCGGGGCCGGACTCTCTCGAGGAGAGCGCGAGCTCCGAGCGAACGCCACGAGGATGCCGAAGATGACGATCAGGCACAAAAACCCGAGTGTGAGGCGGCAGCACGACCGTGTCTGCGCCTCCCAGGGGTGCTCCGTCAAGAACGGTGTCGGCGTTCGCCCCTTTCACCTGCCGACCGCCGGAAAAGGGCGTTGTCAGGAATCCCCCTACCGATCGGCAGGGGATTCCGGAAGGGAGATCGTGAAACGCGCGCTCCATATCCGGATGGAACAGGGGGAGGAAGGAACACCTTCGGACGCTTGGGGAAGCGTCAGGCCTGCCGGCCATCGTGAGTCGTGGGGACTCCGCGTCGGCGCCGCGAAGGTGACTGCGCGACGGGACGGTTGGGGAACTGCGCCCGTCTCGCTGGAAGGAGGAGATGTGTGCGTGTCTCGCAGTCGGGGACCTGCGAACGCGCTTTTCCCGCTCTCGCGCTTCTCTTGGGGAAGGGGAGCCACCTGACGGAATCGACTCGACATCGATTCCCGACGCCTGGGTGCAGATCCGGGCACGAGCGGGAAAACACGGGGGTACGGAGCCGCGCTTCGTGCCCCCGTCCTTTTGTCCCGAGCGGATCGGGCCCGCGCGCTACTCCACGCCGGCTCGGAAGCGATCCTTGAGGCGCTCGAGCAGCCGGCCGTGGATCTTGCAGACGCGGGATTCGGAGAGCTTCATCAGATCGCCGATCTCGCGCATGGGAAGCTCTTCCCAGTACTTGAGATAGACGATCCGGTACTCCTGCTCGGTCAGCTTGTGGGCCACCAAACGCAGAAGCTCGTCGCGCGTCAGCTTCTCGCCCGGCAGGTCGGCGTGGCGGTCCTCGACCGCCTCCAGCGTGGCGACATGGTCCTCACCACCGTCGGAAGCTCGCATCGAGCCGGTGGGCGCACCGGGCAGGCCGGTTCCGAAGATCAGGTGGTATTCGTCGAGCGAGAGCTCGAGCACCTGGGCCACCTCGCTGTCCAGCGGCTCGCGCCCCAGATTCGAGCGCAGGCCCTCGAGGGTGCGCTTGTGCTGTTCGATGCGCTGGCGCCAGAGGCGCGGCAGCCAGTCCTCGGAGCGCAGCTCGTCCAGGACCGCTCCCCGGATGCGGGTCTCGCAGTAGGACTCGAAGCGCACGTTGCGGCTCGGATCGAAGCTCTCGATGGCTCCCATCAGGCCGACGTTGGCCGCCGTCGTGAGGTCACCTCGGTCGACCGTGCGCGGCAGGCGTGCGCCGAAGCGTCGAACCAGTTCGCGAACGAAGAGCTGGTAGGCCTCGACGAGACGGTTGCGCAACTCGTCGCTCGGCGCATCCCAGTAGGCTCGCCACAGGTCCCCGGCCTCGATGTCCGGTCTGCGTTTTCGGCGTCGGTCCGGTTCGACGCGTGTGCTCGTTTCCATCGGTTTCATCCCCCATCGAGACGGTCACGAGAATCGAAACTCGTGCTTCGTTCCCCCATCTCGACCCCCTTGCTTTCAAATGCGGCCATCCGATGCAAGCGGGAAGCTCGCCATCCGCATCCGGGCAGGCCGCCGACCCGGGGAACGTCGAAAGACGAAAGAGCCCGAATTCACGGGCCTCCTGGCGAATGGCGGCCGAGTTCGCAATCCGAAGGCGGAGAAGGCGAGCCGTTCGCGGCCCGCGAAAAAAGTCTGCGAAAGCGGGCAAGGGCGACTTTCGCGTCCCTTTGCTCCTGCGCCGACGGTGTCGCTCAAAGACCCAGACGCGCGAGCACGGCGGCCTCGGCGGCGCGCATCGCGCGTCGGTCGTCGTCGGAGTGATCATCGAACTCGCAAAGGTGGAGCGCCCCGTGGACGACGTACAGCAGGAGCTCGCGTTCGAGCGTCTCGCCGCGCTCGGCGGCCTCGGCGCGAGCCCGATCGAGGCTGACGTAGAGCTCACCGGCGGGCCCCTCCCCCTCCTCCCCGAGGTCGAAGGTGATCACGTCCGTCGGCGTGGGGTCGTCCAGGTAGCGCGCGTGCATCCCGGCCAGGGTCGCGTCGTCGACGAAGACGATCGAGAGCTCGAGCCCCGGTCGTCGGCCGTGGTCGAGCGCACAGGCCGCGGCCCGCAAGACCGCCTCGTCGGTCACCGGACGCCGACCGTCGCCCTCGACGTGCCAGGCGACCTCGCTCATCCGCGCTTGGGTCCGCCCTCGTAGGCGCGCACGATCTGCTCGACCAACGGGTGACGGACGATGTCGGAGGCCGTGAACTCCGCGAAGCCGATCCCGGCGAACCCGCGCAGGAGCCGGATGGCGTCGATCAGGCCGTTCTTCGTGCTATCGGGGAGGTCGGACTGGTTGGGGTCGCCCGTGACGACGACGGTCGAGCCCTCGCCCATGCGGGTCAGGAACATCTTCATCTGCGAAACGGTCGTGTTCTGGGCCTCGTCGAGGATCACGAAGGCGTTCGCGAGCGTTCGACCGCGCATGTAGGCGAGCGGCGCGATCTCGATGACGCCCGCCTGTTCGAGCCGTGCGACGTCCTCGAAACCCACCAGGTCGAAGAGCGCGTCGTAGACCGGTCGCATGTATGGATTCAGCTTGGCCTGAACATCGCCGGGTAGAAAGCCCAGGCGTTCGCCCGCCTCGACCACCGGGCGCGTGATGATCAGACGCCGACAAGCTCCATCGCGCAGGGCGCGCACCGCCGCGACGACGGCGAGGAAGGTCTTGCCCGTGCCGGCCGGACCGCTCCCGAAGGTGAGCGCGTTCTCCTCGATCGCCTCGAGATAGCGGCGCTGGTTCTGTCCGCGCGGCTCGACGGCGCGCGCGCGCAGGACGTGCTTCTTCGGTGAACCGCCGCCCGCCACCTGCGCCACGGCCCGCAGGGATTCCGCGCCGTAGCTCGAGAGCCCGCCCACGTCCTGCGGCGGACCGTCGCTGCGCGCCGCCGGTTCGTCCGCGCGCAGAAGGATCTTCTCGATCTGCCCGGCGTCGAGCGCGCGCCCCTTGCGCAGCTTGCCGAGCAAGTGCTCCACGCGCCGCTGGGCCTCGCCCACGTCGCTGTCCGGACCCTTCAGGCGCAGGTTTCCTCCGCGCGTGTAGATCTCGATGTCCAGCGCCTGACGCAGGAGCTTCGCATTGCGGTCGTACGGACCGAGGACCTGGACGGCTTCATCGTGCGAACGGAGCGGGATGGTGACTTCGGCCATGGTCGGTCCAGGATCACGCGTCGTTGGACGCGCGTCAATCGAGGGCGGGAAAGAGCCAGGGCCAGACGGCGAGGCCGACGGGCACAGCGACGAGCAGACTGTCCACGACATCGAGGACGCCTCCGGAGGCGCCGACCAGGCCGCTCGAGTCCTTGACGCCCGCGCGTCGCTTCACGACGCTCTCGATCAGATCGCCGGCCTGGGCGCCGAGGTTCACGAGCCCCCCGAAGAGCGCCGCGCCCAGGAGGCCGTAGCGCCCGGCGGGCAGTCCACCCAGGGCCGCAAAGGCGAGCCCGGTGGCGATTCCTCCGCCCAGCGAGGCCACGCAACCCGCGGTGGTCTTGTTCGGACTGATCGTCGAAAAGGGGTGCGAGCGCCCGATCGAGCGGCCGACGAAGTAGCCGAAGTTGTCCCCGATCTTCGAGAGCACGATGAGCGCCCCGAGGGCCCAAACGCCGAAGACGAGGTCGTAGAGCGCGAGCGCGAACAGGGGCGGAAAGGCCCAGACGGCCTGGAGCAAGGCCGGGCGCAGCGGCGCACCGGGTTGGGTATCGGGAGGAGCACGGAACAACCCGCCGAGCAACGCGCCGGCGAGCGCGGCGCCGACGAGCAACGCATAGTCGTCGAGGAGCCCCGCGGAGCCCGCCGCCGGCGGCTCCAGCGCCAGTCTGTAGGCCAGCAGCGCGGAGGCGACGGCCGTCGCCAACAGGCCCCCCGCCAGGGCACGGCCGAGACCGAGTTCGCGGAACTCCCCCATGCGCGCGAGCTCCCACGCCACCAGCCCGCCGGCCAGCGCACCGAAGAGCCAGGCGATCACACCGGGCACGAAGTGATCCAACCAGAGCGCGAAAAGAACCCCGGCGGCGAGCGAAAGGCCGGTCAGGATGCGTCGACGCATGCGCGGCTACTTGGCCACGCGCTCGGGCGGTGACGGGCGATCGGCGACGAGGCCGCCGTACTTGCGAACGCGTCGTGCGTAGTCCGAGAGGGCCTCCAGGAGCTCCTGCTTGCGGAACTCGGGCCAGCACTTCGAAGCGACGTAGATCTCCGAATACGAGGCCTGCCAGAGCAGGAAGTTCGAGAGCCGCATCTCGCCGGCCGTTCGGATCAAGAGGTCCGGATCGGGCGTCTCGGGATCGTAGAGGTAGCGCCGCAGAGTCTCGTCGCCGATGTCGGCGACGGCGAGCTCGCCACGTTCGACGTCCTCCGCCAGCCGCTTCACCGCATCGGCGATCTCCGTACGACCACCGTAGGACAGCGCGAGCCGCAGACACATCCCCGGGTTGGCGGCCGTGAGCTCCTCGGTCTCGCGCAGCACGCGCCGGGCCTCGGTCGGGAGATCGTCCAGGCGTCCGATGCCACGCAACCGCACGTCGTTCTTCATCAGCGTCGGACGCTCGTCGACCAGGTAGCGGCGCAGCAGGCGCATGAGGTAGCGCACCTCGACCCGCGGCCGCTTCCAGTTCTCGACGCTGAAGGCGTAGAGCGTGAGGCTCTTGACGCCCATGCGAGCGCTCTCTGTCGTGATCTCACGTACGGAGCCGATGCCCTCGCGATGCCCGAAGACCCGGCGCATCCCGCGCTCCTGGGCCCAGCGGCCATTGCCATCCATGATGATGGCGATGTGCTCGGGAAAGGGACCTCCGAGGTCGGGGCGGCGGATCTCCTCGATCGCCACGTCAAATCCCCCGTGGAATGACCTGATCGCGCTCGGGACCGACGGACAGCAACACGATGGGCGTGCCAACCGCCTCTTCGACCCATTCGACGTAGGCGCGCGCCGCCTGCGGCAGGTCCTCGTAGCGCCGTACGCCCGTGATGTCCTCTTTCCAGCCCGGGCGCTTCTCCAACACGACCTCGATGCCGTCGAGCGACGGGAGCGAGGCGGGATACTCCGCGTAGCGTTCGCCGCGCGCTTCGTAGGCGACCGCCACGGGGATCTCCTCGAAGGACGTCAGCACGTCCAGGTTCGTCATGACCCAGCCGTCGGCGCCGTTCAGTTCGAGCGTGTAGCGCGCGGAGACGGCATCGAACCAACCGCAGCGTCGGGGGCGTCCCGTCGTCGCGCCGTATTCACAGCCCAGCTCGCGCAAGCGTTCGCCCTGCGCACCGTGGTCCTCGGACGGGAACGGCCCCTCGCCCACGCGCGTGCAATAGGCCTTGGCGATACCGATCGCGCGATCGATCTTGCTCGGCGGAAAGCCGGCTCCCGGACCGATGCCACCGACGCCCGTGTTCGACGAGGTGACGTAGGGATAGGTGCCGTGATCGAGGTCGAGCAGCATCCCTTGCGCGCCCTCAAACAGGATCGAGCGGCCTTCGGCATAGGAACGACGCAGGAGGGCGCCGGTGTCGCGCACGAAGGGCGCCAAGCGCTCGCCGATGGCCGCGTAGCGCTGGAAGCTCTGCTCGAGGTCGAAGGGCTCTTCGCCGTGGACCTTCGCAATCCACGCGTTCTTCTCGATCAGCGTCGCCTCGAGTCGCTCGCGGAAACGGTCCGCGTCGAGCAGGTCCCCGACGCGCAGCCCCGTCCGCGAGCACTTGTCGGCGTAGGCCGGACCGATGCCGCGGCCGGTCGTTCCGATCCGCCCCGTCCCCTTCCAGCGCTCGGACAGGATGTCGAGTCGCTTGTGGTGCTCGAGGATCAGGTGGGCCCCCGCGGAAACGACCAGATTGGAGCCGTCGACGGCGATCCCGCGCTGGCGCAGACCGTCCACCTCTTCGAGCAGGACGAGCGGGTCGACGGCGACGCCGTTGCCGATCACGTTGATCTTGCCGGGATGGAGGATCCCGGACGGGATCAGGTGCAGGACGTACTTCTCGTCCGCGACGACGACGGTGTGACCGGCATTCGCGCCGCCTTGGTAACGGGCGACGATGTCGGCCTCACGCGCGAGGCGGTCGATGATCTTGCCTTTGCCCTCGTCGCCCCATTGGGCTCCGAAGACGCTCGTGGAGGGCATGTGTTCGCGAAGAGGTACGGGTCGAACCGTGGGCCCGGAATCGATGGGCTCCGAGCGAAGGGGGGATTCTCGCCGCCGGTCGGAACGCGAACAACCCCAGGGGTGGGAATCCGGGCCCGAGGCGACGACGGAAGGCCGTCGGGGTGTGCGCGGCTGCGTCCGAGGTCGGCTACGAGCGACCGTGGGCGCCGCCGCCGGGGGTGAAGAGGGTCAACACCGAACCGGCCGGGAGCACACGGGTGAACGTCGCCGGCAGCGGCTTGGCCGAGCGTGCACCGGGGAGGCGCAGGCGAACCCGGCCGGGAGCTCCTGCGCCGCCACCCGCGAGTCCCCAGGGGCCCTGACGCGAACGCTCGGAGACGAAGGCGACGTGCGTCGGGCCCGTGAACAGGAGCTCCTTTCTCATCCCGTCCCCGCCCGGACGCCGCCCCTTGCCCCCCGAGTCGCGCCGGACGCCGAGGGAGAGCACGCGCACCGGATAGACGGATTCGAGCTCCTCGATCGGGGTGTTGCGCGTGTTGGTCATGTGAGTCTGAACCGCCGAGGTCCCCGCGCGCCGGGGTCCTGCCCCCGCCCCGCCCGCGATCGTCTCGTAGGAGACGAAGGGACCGCGCGACCCCTCGCCGCCGAAAGTCAGGTTGCTCATCGTGCCGGAGCTGGCGGCCGGGATCCGCTCGGGCAGGGCTTGCGCCAGGGCACCCAACAGCGTGTCGACGATGCGCTGGCTGGTCTCGACGTTTCCGGCCGCGACACCGGAAGGGTAGCTCGCGTCGACCAGCGTGCCCGCGCGCGTGCGAACCTCGAGGCAACGCAGGATTCCGTCGTTCGTGGGTGTGCCGGGCGGGAGCAGCGCGCGCACGACGTAGAAGACGGCGGACACGGTGACGGCCAGCGTCGTGTTCAACGGGCTCGCGGGCACGCGATCCGTCGCGCTGAAGTCGCACACGAGCTTGCGCCCGCCCTTCTCGAGCCGCAGCCGGATGTAGGCCGGCTCGCCGGCCACGCCGGTCTCCAGCTCGTCCTCGAAGCTCCACGAACCGTTCGGCATCGAAGCGAAGAGCTCACCGGTCAGGCGCTCGGTCCAGTCCATGAGCTCGGCACCGCGCCTGTGCACCTCGTCGGCCCCGTGTTCCTGGGCCATCTCCACGAGACGCCGCGCACCGATCTTGTTCGTCGACCACTGCGCGAGCAGGTCGCCCTCACGCTCCTCGGGAACGCGCATGTTCGCGAGCACGAGGGCCAGGACGTCGCGTTGGATCTCGCCGCCGCGGACGAGCCGCACCGGAGGCAGGCGCAAGCCCTCGCCATGGACGTCGAGCGTCGGCCCCATCGAGCCGGGATGCGCTCCGCCGACGTCGGCGTGGTGCGCGCGGTTGGCACAGTAGAAGTCCGGAACGCCACCCTTCGAGAGGTACACCGGCGAGACCAGCGTGATGTCCGGGAGGTGCGTGCCCCCGGAATACGGATCGTTCAGGATCACGGCGTCGCCCGGCTCCATCGCCACGCTCTCGATGGCCGCGCGAACACTCATCGGGGTCGATCCGAGGTGAACGGGCAGGTGTGAAGCCTGACCGATCATCCGACCCTGCTCATCGAACAGCGCACACGAGAAGTCGCGCCGCTCGCGGATGTTCGGCGAAAACGACGCGCGCATCAGCGCGGCGCCCATCTCCTCCGCTGCGGCCGCGAAGAGGTGGTGGAAGACGTCCAGACGAACCGGGTCGAACTTCCGCTGCCCGCGCGAGCGGGTCACCGCCGCTCGTCCGGATAGTCGAGCACCTCGATCGGCACGTAGTCGAGTACCTCCCAGCGGATGATCGGGACGATGTCGACCGTGCCCTCGGCGTCCGTGCGGCGCCAGACGACGGAACGCACCGTCCTGATCAGCCCACGCCCTTCTTCTTCCTCGAGCTCGAGCTGCCTGCGATCGGCCTGAATCGGGGCGTCGTCCTGCATGCCGGTCGGGCGTCGAACCGTGATGTAGATCGAGAAGATCTCGCTCTTGACGTCCAGCAGGTTGCTCAGCTCGGTCTGCTGGATCGGCTCGAGGTCGGTCCAGCCATCGATCTCGTTGAGCTCCTCGAGCGAAGCGAAGAACTGCTTCACGATGATCTCCTCACCGTACTCGTCGAGCGCGGGCTCCTCGTTCTCCTCCGCGTCCTCGTCCTCCTCGTTGCGGTACTCGAGCACGTCCTGCCAGAAGCCACGCGGCATGTCGCGCGAGTCCATCAGCGCGTCGAGGACCGCGAGCGGGGCCGTGTTGATGTTGACCGCGATGCCTCGCTTGCCGCTCCCGGCCTCGGTGCCGGCGGCCGTCGGATCCGCGCCACCCTGGGAGTCCGGGAGCTGGCCGGAGCCCGTATCGAGAAGCGGATCCTCCTCTTCGTCGTCCTCGTCGGGATTCGCTTCCTCGTCGTCCTCGGGGTCGAGCGCGTTGCCGCCCTCTTGCGTGGGGTCAGCGGGCTGTGCCTCCTGGTCGGCGCGCGTCGTCACGGAGGTCCAGACGGTCAGGAAGGAGCCGAGCGAATGGACCGCCTCGCCGTACTCGTCGCGGTAGTCGCGAAAGAGGTCCTCGGTGAAGACCTCGGGGTCGATCGCCAAAAACTCGCGCAGGCTGAGGGGCAGCCCGATGTTCTCCTCGTCCTCGTCGTCCGAGCGCAGGATCGGCTTCGGCAGGACCATGTCGCGTCGTCGTGTGACGAACTCGACGATCAGGTCCGCCATCTTGCCGGCATCGCCCGGGTCGATCTCTGCCGCGGTGCCCTTGCGGGAGTTCTCGATGACGCGCGCGAGGCGGTTGCGCGCCTTCTCGGCCTCGTCCTCGTCCTCGGTCAGGATCTGCAGCAGGTTGAACTTGCTGTCCTCGTCCTGGATGAAGATGCGCACGCGCAGCTCGTTCATCTCCGTCCGTTGCGGACGGGCCCAGTCGTCCTCCTTCGAGTCCGTCGGGCCGCCACCGCCTGCCGCCCCATCGAGGCCGCCGGAACCGGCGCCGGGCAGCCCACCCGCTGCAGCTGGGTCACTCGCGCCGCCGCCCCCACCGGCTCCCGCCTCTCCGTCGGCCTTCAGGTCCTCGTAGACCTGCAGGAGCACGGACTCGATCGTCTCGTCCATCAGGCGCAGCGTCTCCTCGTTGCGCGAGACGCGCGCGTCCGTACTGGTCGAGATCGAGATCTGGAACACGATCAGGACGAGAACGAACATGACCAGGAGGGACAACAGGAGGGCGGCGCCGCGGCGCGCGCGCGGCGCTCTCTGAGGGCCAATCGAGGCGAAAAGGGGCTGCATAGAGGGCTCGCGGACGACCCGGACGACAGACTCTTCCCGGCCGTCTCGACTTCAGAAGTCTTCGAGCTGGCCCCGCTGGACGATGCGGGGGCTGATGGCGAAGAGCACGTGCTCCCGGCTGACCTGATCGAACGTGGAACGGAAAAGGTAGCCCAGGATCGGGATGTCGCCCAGGATCGGGACCTTGTTGATCACCTTCTGGCTGCGTTCCTGGGTCAGGCCGCCGATCACGAGGGTCTGGCCGGGCTCGAGGTAAACGATCGTCTTGGCCGTGCGCGAGGCGATGACGGGGATCGTGAAGCTGTTGCCCTGATCGTCCACGAAGGCGTCCTCGAAGCCGGTGACCTGGGAGCCCTCGAGGTGGACGTCGAGCGCCAGGCTCTTCGAACCCAGCACGCGCGGAGCGATGTAGAGCTTCACCCCGACGTCCTTGTACTCGACCGTGGCCGTGAAGCCGCCGTTCGTGTTGATGCCCGAGATCTTGTAGTACGGGAAGGCCGTGGTGCTCTCGATCCGCGCCACGCCCCCGGCCCGCACCACGGTCTTCGGTCGCGACTCGATCGCGACGTTCTGCCAGCTCTGCACCGCTTCGATCAGCGCGTTGAAGGCGACCCCGTCGTGGATGCCGCCGATCGCGAGCAGGGCCTCGGTCGGGCTCGTCGAGTTGGGCAGGTTCGAGGTGAACGACTTGACGAAGTTGGCCCCTCCGAACTCCAGGGTCGGCTGGGCGGCACCGCCGCTGAAGATCGGCGTCACGCCGTAGTCGAGCGTGTCGGTCTCCGTGATCTCGATGATCTTGGCCTCGATCTCGATCTGGGGCACGCCGGCGGCGAAGAGGTTGATGAACTCCTCCGCCATCGCGAGCTTCGAGGCCGTCGCCGTCACGATGAACAGATCACCGATCTCGACGCCGGGCGCCTTCGTCGGCGGGTAGTTCTGGAGGTTGCCGTAGTTCTCGAAGTCCCACCCGGGCAACAGCACGATCTCGACCAGGTCGGGATTCGGCGGCTCCGTCTGGGCGGCGACGTCATCGAGCGTGCGCTCGCTGAAGGGGAAGGGGTGCAGGACCTTCATCAGGTCGAGCACGGCCTTGGCCTTGCCGAGCGGCATCGGAAAGGGCCGCGTGATGATCTGGCGACCGTCTTCGAGCTCGTGCACCTGGATGCGCTCGCCGAAGCGCAGGTAGGGGTTCTCTTCGACGTAGGGCACGTCGTCGAATTCGAGGTCCTCGGCCGCCACGTCCCCGGGCTCGGGGAGCGGCAGGATGTCGTCGGCGGGCAGCGGCTCGCTCGGTGGAAGCTCGTCGGCGCGGTCGACGCGCGTCCTCTGCGTCCCTTCCACGGGCTGCGCGCCGGCCTCTTCCATCGCCTTTGCGAACTCCTTCAGCGAGCCCTCGTGCGCGTCTGCCCCACGCGGTGCCAGGCACCCGCCGGCCACGAAGCCGAGGGCGACGGCTCCGAGGGCCGTCGCGGCACGGGACCGGGGACGGGTCGTCCCCAGGCCGCCGAATGCAGGGGTGGTCGGCATGGTCGCTGTGGGCGCAAGGCCCGGGAGCAAAGTCCTAGCGAAACCCCACCCCGCATGCGAGGCCCCCGAACCTGGAATTCCCGCGCGGTGCGCCTTCCTCGCACCGCCCGGAGCCGACCCCGAACGGGCGGCGTTCAGGTGATCTCTTTTTTGATGTCGTCGGTGAGGTCCGTCACCGCGCGACCGTCTTTGTGCCGGATCTGCTTCCAGACACTGCAGTGACCCTGCTTCTTGCGGATCTTCTCGGAGGCCTTCGTGACCTTGTCGGTCGCCTCTTTACGCAGCTGCTTGCCCTGGGGGGAATCGGGATCGATGCCCTCCTTCTCGAGCTTCTTCATCTCCGCAGTGGCCTTCAGAAGCGCGTCGTAATCCACCTTGGCGGGGTTCGAGAGCTTCTTCGGATCGGACAAGCCGCAGATGTTGTCGGACTTCTCCGCGATCCAGGTTTGGGCTTCTTCCGCGATGGAAACGGGGCCGGGAACGGGCGCGATACGTTCGGCTCGAGCTGCTCCCGCGAGCAGGGTCGTAGCCAGGAGGATCAGGTGGAATCTCATGGGAGGCGCGATCTCTACGGCGACCGGCACGCCCAGGGTCCCCCCGGAGCGAGGACCGATCATCCGAAACGGAAGGGATGGGGATCCAGCTCGGTGCCGGTGCAACCCAACAAGGACGCGACGCCCCCTCTCATCGGCCACACCATGCGACGGACTTATCCTAAAAACAGGTCTCGCCGAAGCGTGTAAGGAATCGCTTCATTCCGCGAAGCCGCTGCGCGAGCAGGACTTGCGATCCCAATTGGTCTTCGCCCAAGCCGAAAAGATGACGGGGCGAGCGCGGGCTCCTTCCCGGGCCAGGCGCCGGAGCGGCGCCACGCGCTCCTCTGTACCGAGCCCTGGACAGGCCTGAAACGCCGCCGCCCGAGCCCCGTGGAGCGCTCTGAATCGTTGCCCTCAGTCCGCCCCATGCCTCCTCGGGCCAGCCGTCGCGAGGAGGCAGGGAGCGCGCCTGGTGGTCGGCCGCGACGCGCCGGTCCCTGCGCTTGCACGGACCACCTCGCGACCGACCCACCAGCGGCGGGTCGGTCGCGCGGAGCGCGCGATCAGTTGGCCGGCGCGAGGGTCTGGCGGTGGGACAGCTTGACCTTGCCGCGATCGTCGACGTTGATGACGACGACGTCGATCTCGTCCCCGACCTTGACCACGTCTTCGACCTTCTCGACGTAACCGTCGGCCAGCTCGGAGATGTGGCACATGCCTTCGGTGCCGGGCAGGATCTCGATGAAGGCCCCGAAGTCCTTGGTGCTCTTCACGATGCCCTTGTAGCGCGTTCCGATCTTCGGCGTCTCGGTCATGCCGCGGATCGTCTCCAGGCAGGTCATCACGAGGTCGCGATCGAGCCCCGCCACGGTGACGTCACCGTTGTCGCCCAGGATCGAGATCTTGACCTTGAACTGCTCCTGCAGGCCCTTGATGGTCTTGCCGCCCGGCCCGATGAGGAAGCCGATGCGATCGGACGGAATCTTGATCTGCTCCATCCGCGGGGCGTGGGGCGAGACCTCGTCCGACGGTCCTTGGACCACTTCGAGCATCTTGCGCAGGATGTGGACGCGGCCCTCTCGGGCTTGCGCGAGCGCATCCTCGAGCAGCTGACGCGTGACGCCTTGGACCTTGATGTCCATCTGGAGCGCGGTGATGCCGAGGCCCGAACCGGCGACCTTGAAGTCCATGTCGCCGTTGTGATCCTCGGAGCCGAGGATGTCCGAGAGGATGACGGTCTTGCCGCCTTCCTGGATGAGCCCCATCGCGATCCCGGCCACGGGCTGCGTGATCGGAACGCCGGCCAGCATCATCGAGAGGCAGCCGCCGCAAACCGTCGCCATCGACGACGACCCGTTCGACTCCAGGATCTCCGACACGACCCGCAGGGTGTAGGGGAAGCGCTCGCGCTCGGGAAGGACCGGCTGGAGCGCGCGTTCGGCCAACATGCCGTGCCCGATCTCGCGACGTCCCGGACCCATGATGCGGCGCACTTCACCGACGCTGAAGGACGGGAAGCTGTAGTGCAGGTAGAAGCGCTTTTTGTACTCGTCCTCGATCCCGTCGATGATCTGCTCGTCATCCGGCGTGCCGAGCGTCGTCGAAACGATCGCCTGCGTCTCGCCGCGCGTGAAGAGCGCCGAGCCGTGGTTACGCTTGATGAAGTCGGGCACGATCGTGATCGCGCGGATCTCGTCGGAGGCACGCCCGTCGACCCGGCGTCCGCCCACGATGGCCTCGCGCTCGAGCTGGGACGTCATGGACGAGAAGAGCCCCTTGACCGCCTTGCTGTGCTTCGCGAGCTCGTCCTTCTCGACGCCTTCGCAAAGCGCTTCGACACACTCGGTCTTGATGGCGGACACCGCCTCGGAACGCTCGTGCTTGCCGGAGGTCTCGAGCGCCGCACGGAGCCGATCCCGGTAGGACTCGACGCCCGCCAGCAGGTTCGGATCCGGGACGGGCGCCTCGAACACGACCTTCTCGCGACCGGCCTTGGAGCGGAACTCCTCGACCGCGCGGATGATGCCCCGCACCTCTTCGTGAGCGCGCTCGAGGGCGTCGATCATGCGGTCTTCGGGCATCTCCTTGGCCGAGCATTCGACCATCACGAGCGCGTCCTCGTGACCTGCGACGACGAGGTCGAGGGTCGACTCGGAGCGACGCTGCGCGTCGGTCGGCATCGTGACGAACTCGTCGTCGATCAGGCCGATGCGGACGGCGCCAAGGGCGCACTCGAAGGGGATCTCGCTGATGTGGAGCGCGGCGAAGGAGGCGATCATCGCGAGAATGTCGGAGGACGTCTCACCGTCGTAGCCGAACACCCGCGAATGGACCTGCACTTCCTTCTTGAAGCCCTTCGGGAAGAGCGGGCGGATCGAGCGGTCCGTCAACCGCATCGTGAGGATCTCCTTCGTCGTCGGCCGCCCTTCGCGCTTGAAGAAGCCGCCCGGAATCTTGCCGGCGGCGTCCGTCTTCTCGCGGTAATCGACGGTCAGGGGGAAGAAGTCCAGGTCTTCGCGTCCGTCGGCGTAAACAACCGCCGCGAAGCATTGGGTCTCGCCGTAGGTGACGAGCACGCTGCCGTGTGCCTGGCGCGCGATCTGTCCGGTCTCGAGAATGAGGGGCTTACCCGCCAGCTCACACTCGACGCGCACGTAATTCGATTCTGTCATGTCGTTCCAAACCTCTGCGGGCCCGGCCCGCTTCCTCTTGTCTGTCAGTCAACGTTTTCCGTCAGGCCGCCGCGCGTCCATCGCGCGGGGGCGTGTCCAGACCTCGGCCGCGACCGCGGCGCCAAGCGTGGCGCCCTGCGGGGTCGGGGAGAGATCCGGATCGGGCGCTCACGTCGTCCCGTGTTCGGGGGACGCGCGCCGCTTCGAGCCTTGAACCGGGAGCTTCGTCCACGTCGTCAGCGACGCAGGCCCAGGCTCGCGATCAGCGTCTGGTAACGCTTGAAGTCCCGCTTGCGCAGGTAGCGAAGGAGCTTGCTGCGCTGCCCGACCATCATCAGGAGGCCGCGGCGCGACGTGAAGTCCTTCTTGTGCACCTTGAGGTGCTCCGTCAGGTTGCGGATGTGCTCGGTGAGCAGGGCGACTTGGACTTCCGGAGACCCGGTGTCCCCGTCTTCGTTGCCGAACTGACCGATGATTTCCTTCTTGCGTGCACTGGCGATGGCCATCGAAGCACCTCGTTCTCGGGTAGTGGACTTGCCCGTCTCCAAGAGGAAGGTTCTCCGGGAGGGGGTGTGCCGGAACGCCTTCGAACGAAGGCGCGCGCGGCGGGATCGGCTCCCCCTGGAACACTCCAGGCAGGGAGGCGACCGAAACCCTGGCCGCCGGAACCTCCGGCGACTCGATTTCGAGCGCAAGAGTCTAGCTCCCCGACACCAGGACACAATGGCGGCGCGGGCTCCTCCTCGGAGAGGAGCCGACCCGCAAGCGGGCAAGGGAGCCCTGGAGGGGCGCTCTCAGCGGGCGGCGGCCAGCGGATCGCGCTCGGGCAGGAGCGCCAGGGCTTCCTGCGCGAAGCGCCGGATCGCCTCGGGAAGCCGGTCGCGCATCATGGCCCCCCCCACCTGACGGGGGTCCAGGTCGATGTTGCGCCGCAGAGCCACGCCGAAGATCAGGGGGCCGTGCGTGCCATCGCCCTCGTAGAGGCGCACCTCGGCCGCGGCCGCAAGCACTCCCGAGCCGGTCAAGCGCGAAGGATCCCAGTGGGTCACGGCCACGACCATGGTCGCATCGGGCCCGGCCGCCGCCCCCCCCGGGGGAGCCGCGGCCTCCTTGGCGTCCACGAAGGCGAAGTCGAGCGGGCTGTAGAGCCGCTCGACGAGCCCGTTCTGGAAGTCCGCCCGCAGGGCCTCGAGCGGAACCGAGCGGTTGGCGCTCTGGTTGCGGATCGGCAGCAGCGCGATGTCCGCCGGCTGCAGCTCGTCGAGCCCGGTGCCGGTCAGGTAATTCGTCTCGTGCCCCGTGTTCTTGGCCGACTCCAAGAACCCTTCGGGACGGTCCTCCAGGGCCTGGCAGGAGGCGAGCACGAGGCTGACGAGGACGGCCGAGCACGCGCCGCGCAAGGGGACAAGGGGATTCGGTCGCTTCATGGGATCGGGTCGGAGCGTCACGGTGTCGGGCAGGCCGCGAGTCTAGCCTCGCCCCCCGCGGCGTTCACGCCCTTTCACCCCTCGTCGACACCGTCCCCTCCCACTTCCGAGCCCTGGCGACGGTCGCCGCCCCTCGCTTCGTCTGCGGCCGGGCCCGAGCACTCAGAAGGCTGGATCGAGGATCGTGATGGCGGAGATGCCCCCCGCGACGAGCCCCGTCGTCGGGTGGAAGCTGAAGACCTGCTCGAGCAGCCGGTCCGCCAGTACGCCGGGCGGCAAGCCCAGCACGAAGGGGAGGTCGGCGTTCGACAGGGTACCGCTGGCGGGCACCGCGCCGAGGAACGTGATGATCCAGGGCGGGCTCAGGAGCAGGGCGCCCGTGTAGGCCGGCAGAGCCAGCCCGCCCAAGGGTTCGTCGCTCGCCACGAACCAGGCCGCACTGCCCCCCAAGGTCTCGAGCGACCAGGCGATCGCCGTGCCGGCGGTGTGCGGCGAGGCGAACACGAGCGCCGGAGCAGCGCTGCCGAGGACCGTCGCGGTGCCGCCGGCGGAGGTGTCTACATCGGCGCCGGGCGCGCCGTCCGGGCAACCGCCGCTGCCGCTGCCCGCCGCGCCGCCTGCGAGGGACGCTCCGAGCACCCGGAGGCTCGATGCACCCGCGAGCACGACACCGGGGCCGCCGTCTCCGCCTTGGATACAGCCCGCGATCCCGAACCCGCCGGAGCCCCCGACGACCGTCGTGCCGACCAGTCGTGCACTCGCGTCGACGAGCGACAACGCGGCCCCGCCGTCCTCCGGATCGATGAAGAAGGAGCCCGAGGACGACACACCGAGGAGCGTCGAATCGGTGAAGACGACGGATGCGTTCGTGATCATCGCGAGCGCCGGCAACCCTCCGAGCATGTCGTCGGAGCTCTCGATGCGCGCGAAGTGCACGCTGCTCGAGTCGCTGACTTCAATCGTCGTGCGCACGCGCGCTCCGTGGAGGAAGTCGTGCAGGATGCGGCAGTCCTCGAACCACACGCGTCCCTGGTTGTCGGTCGCTCGCAGCCCCGGCGCGGTCCCGAGCAACTGGTCGAACTGGACGTCGAAGCCGCGCACAACGACGCTCTTGCCCGCGGCGAGGTTCTGGACGTGGAACTGCCTGACGAGCGGAGACACTCCGCTCGCGGACTGGATGGTGAGCGCCTTGTCGTCGATCGTGACCGGCGCATAGCCTCCGTCCTTCACCAGGATGAAGTCCCCGTCGGAAGCCGCCGATACGGCGTCGGTGATCGCGACGAAATCGGTACCGGGCCCCGCGGCCTGGTCCACGACCCAGACGGACTGGGCCGCAACGGAAGACGCGCAGACGAAAGCGGAAGCGAGCAAGGTCGAGGCGACGTGCATGGCGAGCGATCTCCGCAAGAGACGTCAGGAGGGAGTCCCATCGTACGCCCCCGTCCGAGGTTTCGATAGACGCCCGAAGCCACGCCCCGCTCGAGAGCGGAAGCTCGGTTCAGGGCTGGGAGAACACGAACGGGCGGGACTGGGAGAAGACGGAGGCCGTGCGCTCGAGGTCCGTCCAGAAGAACGAGGCCGGATCGAAGAGCGTGAGGCCCCAGACGCTGACGACCGCACCGATCGTGCCGTCGGCGAGGCCCGGCAAGGGCTCTCCGGAGAGGTCCGGCACGTGGACCGTGAGGGGCCCGCCCAGGCCGGGTCCGTCCATCGTCCAGAGGCTCCAGCCCCGGCCGGTCGAATCGAAGAGGTCGACGCGGATCATGCCATCGCCCCCGAAGAAGTCGGGGATCACGTCGGTGAACACGACGTTGAAGGTCTCGCTGCCGCTGTTCCCGCCTGGCGCTGGCGACGTCATGGTCGACGCATCGATCGGCACGAGCACGGTGGCCGCGGCCGGCGGCACGCTCAGGTCTCCGATGAGCGCGCGCGCACCGACCCGGTCCCCGTCGATGTCTCGGATCTCCGTCCGCAAGCGCAGGTTGCGCACCGTGCCGTTTTGCAGGAAGAAGCCGCTCGCGCCGACGGCACCCGGGATCGTGCTGCCGACGTCCCACGTATCGACGTCCCGGGCGAAGGCGAGCCCGAGCCCCACGACCACCGGATCGGGCAGCCCGGGCACTTGCGCGTCGACCGTCACGATCGGGTCTCCGGTCGTCTTCGGATCCCCGACCAGAGTTCCGGCGAGCGACATGAGCGGCTGGGCTTCGAGCACGGTGTTCGGCAAGTTGCGCGGCCGCTCCGCGAGGTTCGTCGGATCGTCGATCAGGAACGGGATCTGGAAGACTCCGGCATCCGACTCCATCGTCGCCGTCGGGGCGGCGGGTACGCGCAGATCGAAGGCCTGGAGCAGGTCCGAGGCACCGTACGAGATGTCGGGAAGCAAGAACTCGCCGCCGAAGTAGCTCTGCGCGCCGATCCGGTCGGGAAAGATCGTCTCCGGTCCGAAGGCGCACTCGATGCCGCCCGCGGGATTCGGAAAGCAGAAGGCCGACTCGAAGATCGGCACGCGCGCCGCCGGACGACGCGTATCGGCGACCACGTTGGTCGCGTTCTGAAGCACGTTCCCCACGCTGTCGAGCGACGTCCGGATCGAGCCGGCGATGACGGCGGTCGGACCCGTTCCCGTAAGGCTCAACGGCACGGACACGCGCGTCGCCGTGACGCCATGGAACGTGAAGCGATCGTAGCCGGGCAGATCGACCGTCAAGATCGCGCCCACCGACGGCGCGTTCGCGGTCGCCACCGTTCCGATGCCTGCGGCGGTGGTCGAGGCGCTGTCCACGAACGGATAATTGATCCCGTCACCATCGTCGGAGTGGACGATGACCCGAGCCCCCTGCAAGAGCGCCTTCGACGTCCGGTCGTAGACCTGGACCGTCAAGTCGTCCCCCGGCGTGAACGCGGTCGTCCCCACCAGCCCGAGCAGCTCGAAGGTACCCATCGCGGTCGGCGCCGCGTTCAGGGCCGCGTCGTAGACCGTGGCGCTGAAGACGCCGCTGGTCAAAGGGGTGATCGGATCGATCGGCGAGGCGATGAAGAGCCCGTCGTCCGAGCTCCCGACCGCGCTCGGGTTGAGCGCGTTGGTGCCCCCAGGGTGGGTCACGTCGACGCGTCGGATGAACTCGTCGGCCTGGCCGACAACCGCGAACTCGCGCAGGTCGGTGTGAAAGCGCGTGAGGCCCCCATCGGGGTCGAGGAACCCGGAGAAGGTCGGCGCCACGGTATCGAGAATGGCGTCCTGCAGGCCCGGTGCATCGGCATCGACATCGAGCACGTGCAGGGCCGAAAAGACCGCGCCGCGGCGATGCCGGAAGGCGAAGGCGACGACTCCATCGGCGAAGCGCGCCCGCAACGGCGACGCGGAGGCCAAGAGATCGAGCGAGGGCAGGTCGAAGGTCGCCGTCGTGATCGGTGCGGCGTCGGAGAGCGTGAGGCTGCGTCGAAGGGCGATCAACTGCGGCTCGGTCTCGTCGAGGTTCGTTCCGATCAAGAAGGCGTCGAGGATGTCCCCCGGTTCACCCGCGGCGAGGTCCAGCTCGATCCGCAGCTCGTCCGCGTGCATGCTGGTCAGGTTGTTGACCCCGATCGCGTCCGTCGGATTCGTGCCGATGCGTGCGTCGGTGGGAGCGCTGATGTTCGCCGTCGTGAAGCTGACCGTCTGCGCCGGCACTTGCATCAGGTCGATGTTGTCCAGCAGTTTCGCGCCGGCCGGCGACAGGTCGACCGTCACGCTTTGCCCGGTACCGAGCGGAACGGGCCGCCCCTCTTCGTCCACGCTGCGATAGACGTAGACCCGAAAGTCCGGCGTGCCGGTTCCGATGCCCTCGCGTACCAAGGGCGTCGCCACCGGATTGCGCGTGGGAGCCGTCCCTCCGACCCTGACCGCGAACGAAGCCAGGGTCACGGAGTTCTGTTGGATGTCGCGATCGAAGACCGCGACGATCTCGGTCGTGTCGTCGACGGCGGTCGCGCCCGTGGGCGGAAACGTCGTCACCAGCCCGGGCGTCGGGATCGTCGAGGCGTCGTCGGTGACCGTGAAGCGTGCCAGCTCTTGGCCCGCGCTGAGCGCCAAGCGTTGCCCCGTGATGTCCGTGAGCAAAGGTGCGTCCGTCGCCCGAATCACGATTTCACCGGCCGGCAAGTCGGTCACTGCCAGAAGGAAGACCAACCTTCCCGACGGCGAGCTCGCGCTCGCGACCAGCACCGGGAGGGACGGGCCACCCCCGGCGGATTCGACCACGACCTCGAGTGAGTCGGCGACGGTCGCCAGCTGGACCGACTCGCTGAAGACCAGCGTCATCGGCATGCGCGGATGCACGTCCGCGGTCCCGTCCGGAAACACGGCTTCGAGCGTCGGCCGACCGTCCAGGATGACCTGTCCGCCCTCGGGCAACAGGGCCGGGTCACCGGCGAGGCCACCGCCTCCGCCGCCGTTGCAACCGGCCGGAGAAAAGACGCACGAGGGGTCGTCGCAACCGGGCAGGAGTGCAGCGAACGCGAGCACCAGGGCCGTGAGGGCGCGGGATCGGAACGTGGAGGGCAAAGTTCGCAACCTTTTCGGAACGACGGGGGAGAGGCGGAGCGGGGCGGAGAGCACGCGGGACGTGCGGAGGGCCATCTTATTCCCCTTCGAGCCGTGGGGCATCCGTCCTCCCGACCCGTCCCTGGGACCCTGGATTCGGGCGCGCCAGGGACCTTCGGGCGCGCTCCGGGGTGCGGCCTTGCGCTAAGATCGCCGTCGACGGCCATGCTCTGGCGCGCCGTTTGCCGAACGGGAGCGGCCGCGAAGCGCGGCTCCCCGCCGACAAACCCCTCTCGCCCGTGTCCCCCGGAGAGCCCGGACCGCGGGCGATCCACCCCCGACGGCCCCGAACGCCCCTGATGCGCTTGCCCCCCACGCTCCTCGTCCTGCTCCTCGTTTCCGCCGTCCCGCAGGCCCTCCAGGCCCGCCAGGAAACGGATCCCGTACCCAGCGATCGCACCCAGCGCGAGGGGCTTGCGATCGAACGCATCGGTGCCGGCGACTACGAGGCCGCCCGCCGGATCCTGGCCGGCCTGCTGGTGGACCGCTACATAAAGGAGGCGAACCGGGCCTTCGCGGCCGGGTCGCCCGAGGACGCTCTCCTGGTCGTGGACCGCGCCCTGGCCCTGGCTCCGCGCGACCCGAGCGCCCTGCGCGCCAAGGCCGAGGGCAGCCTGGCCCTCGCCCAGAAGACGATCGCGGCGGGCGGCTCGGGCCTCTTGATCCAGGGCGCCCTCGAGGACGCGCTCCAGAGCTACCGCACCTGGAGCGCCGTCGCCGACAGCGTCGTCGCGCGGATGGGCGCGAGCCACGCAGCCTGGTTGCTCGGCGATCCCGGCAACGCGCTCGAACAGGCGCGGGCTGGCATGGCGCTCTTGAAGGCGAATCCCGAGCAGCGAGAAGGCCTCGAGACCCTCCCCGAACGCACCTATGCCGAGGCCGCCTTCGGGGCCTACACGCGCGCCAAGGCCGAGGAGAGCGCGGACGCCGAAGCGCGCTTCGACGAGGCCCGCGACGCCCTCGGGCAGCTCTTGGGCTTCGCACCCGACGACCCCTGGGTCTGGGGCACGCAGGGTGAGCTGTACGAATGGGCGCAAGACTACGGCGAGGCGCTGCGCGTCTTGACCGACGGCCTCGCGCGCCACCCCGAGGACGACGGGCTCCTCCAACGCTTCACGCGCGTCGCCCGCAAGAGTGGCGGCTTCCGGGAGTCGGTCGCGCAACTCGAGCGCATCGTCAAGCGCGAGCCGGATGCTGCGCTTGGACGCTGGTATCTGGCGCGCGAGCGCTTCGAATTCGCCGCCGAGGGCATCGGCAACGACGAGCGCGAGGCCGACGCTGCCCTCTTCCGCTTGGCCGAGCAAGAGTTCGTGCGCTGCCGCAAGCTGAATCCCGAATACGACGAGGCCTGCAAGGGCTACGAGATCGTCTGCCGGAGCGGAACGGGCTGGTGCCACATCGAGAACGGTGAGCTCGAGGCCGCGACGAAGTCCTTCCTCTCGATGAACGACATCTATGACCGTGGCATCACGTGGGAGATGTCGGGCCGCATGCTCTCCGGAGTCATGGGCCTGGCCTTCGTCGCGGACCGCTACAACCAGGACGAGAACTGGGCCAAGGCGGCGGACCTCTTCTGGCTCGCGAGCGAGTTCGAGCCGGAGGAGTCGCTCTGGGCCAACAACGCGGGCTTCTTCTACCGCGACGCCGGTGTCGAGCTCGAGTTTCTGGCCCGCGACCTGTGCCGCGCCGCCCGGGGCCAGGTCGGAAACGCCGAAGCCCTGGCCGAGCTCGAAGCGCACGCGCAGGTCCCCGCCGACGCGAACGACGAGGCGCGAGCGCGCGCCTTCGCGCAGGCCTCGAACGTGACGGTCCAGGAGGCACGCCGCCTGATGGAGAAGAGCGGCGTCGCTTACCTGCGCGCCTCGGAGCTCACGCCCGAAGACGTCCGCGTGGTCAACGACACCGCGCTGGTCTTCGTCTACTACCTGCACACGAACCTCGAGCTGTCGAAGGAGCTCCTGCTGCGTTGCGTCGAGACCGGACGGCGGCAGCTGGCAGCGGGCGACCTCGACGAAGACGCCACGTGGGAGCTCGAGAACGCCTGGGGCGACGCGCACCAGAACCTGGGCGTCTACTTCGCCAACCACGCAAATCAGCCCGAGGAAGCGCTGCGCTGGTTCGCGCGCGCCGCCGAGATCGGTCCCGAGCCGCGGCCCGTCATCACGAACTTCTGGCTGCCGTACCTGCGCGGCGAACGCGAGGACGGCGGTGGCGTCGAGATCGAGTCGATCCGCACCTGGGGCGAGGCGTGCGTCGTTCCGCCGCGTGCGCACAAGTGAAGCGCGAACACCTCCGCGGCGCGCTCGGAGCGCTCCTCGTCTGGACCCTGGCGTCCTGTGCCACGCTCTTCGGCCCGAGCGCGGCCGAGCTCGCCGTCCGCGACCTCATCGCGCAGGGTCGCGAGCTGCTCGACGACGATCGCCCGCAAGCGGCCGAACCCTTGTTCGAGGAGGCCGCGGCCTTGCCCGGTGGTGCGCCGCGTGGGCGGCTGTGGCAACTGCGCTGCTGGATGGACCTCGGGCGGAGCAACGAGGCCCTCGACGGCATCGATGCGCTCAAGCGGGACGGACTCGACGGGCCCGAGCTCGACTACCTCTACGGCATGGCCTTCGCGCGCCGCGCCCAATGGCACCTCGCGACCGGTGTGGACGCCTCCAGCATCTTCCTGAACTTCCAGGACGCCGCCGCTCATCTGGGGCGAGCGGTGGAGGCCGAGCCCGACCGCTTCCGCGACGCCCACTTCCTGCTCGCGCGCTCGACCTGGGAGATGTCCGAGCTCGAGCGCGCGCGCGACGCGATCGAGACCTCGCTCGTCTACTTCCCGGAGAAGGCGGCGAACTGGCTCCTGAAGGGACGCATCGCCTTCTCGCAGCACGAGGTCGCGCGCGGTGAGGCCGACCGACCCGCGGACTGGCCGGCGTCGGCTCATGCCCTCTGGAACGAGGCGGAAGCGGCCTTCCGACACGCGCTTGAGCTGTGCGGCAACCCGCTCGACGACCCGGTCCGCCAGGCGATCCTGACGCAGACCGCGATCCAGTTCGCGAACGCCCTCGTATGGAAGCGCGAGCGCGACGAGGCGGCACGCATGTACGGCCTGGCCCTCTCCTGGTCGCCGGACGCGATCGACTTCGACACGGTGCGGGCCTGGCTACGACCCTTGGAGACGGACGAACCGTACCGCGGCTTCAATCTCGCCCTGCGAGCCGCCGTGCTCGGCTTCCGCGAACGCTTCCCGGCCACCGATCCACGGGACGCCTCCATGCTCTGGTGGCTCGGCTACTCCCACTGGGAGCTGGGGGAGTTCGAGGCCGCCGAGACCGCCTTTCTCGAGGCGCTCGCGCACAACCCCGACTTCACGAACACCTGGCACTACATCGCGCTCGTCCGCTATGCGCGCGACGACTGGCCGGGGATGATCGAGGCCCTGAAGACGGCCTGGGAGCTCTCCCCCGTCGAGCTCGTGAACGAGATGCAGCTCGACCCCGAGCTCAACCTCGAGAAGCTCGACTTCGTCACCGCGTGGTGCGTGGAGCACGAGCGCTACCTGGACGCCGCCATCCTCTCGGAGATCTGCGCCGAGACGGCCCAGTTCGATCCGCGCTACTGGAACAACCTCGGGCTGCTCCTGCGCGACGAGGCCGACCGCCGCATCGAGGACGAAGGCGCCAACGTGACGGATCCAGAGCTGCAAGCGCTCTACGAACGCGCCTGGACGGCCTACGTGCGCGGACTCGAGATCGCTCCGGACGACGGCCAGCTCATGAACGATACGGCCGTGATGCTGCAGTACTACTTGATGCGCGACGAAGTGCTCGCGCGAACGATGTACGAAGCGGCGATCGGTCTGTGCCGCGAAGCGCTCGAGCGCGACGACCTCGACGAGGCCGACCGCCTGCGCTTCGAGAAGGCGCTGGAGGACGCGCGCTCCAACTTGCGCGTGCTCGATGGCGGAGAAGCGGACGATTGAACCTGCCGGTGCGCATCGTGCGGGAGCGGCCGCAGGAACCGGTCGTCTGCGTCGACGGCGTCTTCGGCGCTCCGGGACTCGAGCTGTCCCACTGGCCCGGCAACCGCACCCCGCCCGAGCTCGTTCACCCGCTCTCGACCGGAATCGCCTTGAACTTCGCGCGGCTCGCACCGGACCGGCGTGAAGCGCTCGCCCGCGGCACGGTCGCGATCGTCAACAACCACTACGACACCGACGGGGCCTGTGCGGCCTTTGCGCTGCGCCATCCTGCGCGCGCCCTCGCGATCGAGACCGAGCTCCTGGACGTGGCCCGCGCCGGCGACCTCTACGAGGTACCCGGGGCGCGCGCCGTCCAGCTCGACTTTCTCGTCGGCAACCTCTGCGATCCCGGGCGTTCTCCCCTGGACCTCGCGGCAGGAAACGACCTCGCCCGCTGGAACACGGCCCAGGACTGGCTGCTCGAGAACCTCGACCGGCTCGTCGCGGGCGCGCTCGAGGAGCACTCCGAGCTCTTCGAGGTCGAGTGGGAACAGCTCCAGGAGGACCGCAGCGAGCTCGAGGCGGCCGAGCAGCACGTCGAGGCCCCGCTCGACCTCGCGGTCTTCCACCGGCGTGGTACGTCCGCCTTCGATCCCGGTCGCCACGCCCTCTTCGCGAACGGTCGGCACGACCGGGCCCTCGCCCTGGGGAGCACCGCCGACGGCACGACGGCGCGCTTCGTGCTCTCGACCCGCTCCTGGTTCGACTTCCAGCGCCCGACGGCGCCGCGCCCCGACCTCGGCCGGCTGGCCGAGCGACTGAACGAACTCGAGGGCACGCCGGCCGAGGCCGCCTGCGCCTGGCGAGCTCAAGCGGTGACCAACGCTTCCCCCGAGCTGTGGTTCGGACGCGACGGGCTGGCCTCGTTCGCCGAACACAACGGCCGGCTCACGCCCAGCCGACTCGCTCCGCGGACCATCGAACAAGCGTTGCGAGCCGAGCTCGCTGCGCTCGCCGAAGCGCCCTGACGAGCGACCCGGAAACTCCTTCGCGATCGGAGCGCGCACTTCGACCGAAGGTCCCGTGCAGAGAACCGGCGCTCGCAATCGTTCCGCGGAATCCGGAGAAACGTCCCCGAATCCGAGCGGTCCGCTATCATGACGAAGTCCTTCGAGCGCGCCCGAAGGAAGCCGCGCGGCCGCGAGGTCGCACGCTCCACGAGGGTTGCGCACGGTGCGCTTGACCCGCGTACCGAGAGGGGCACGAGACTGAGGAGAGTCTTGATTTCGGGAAGGCTCGGAACTGGGCCGACTTCGCGTCGACGCAGCCCGACCTTCCCGAAATTTCTCCTCGCAGCCTCTCCGCCGTCAGAACGACGGGTCGAGGATCGTGATGGCCGACGTGCCACCGACCACGAGCCCGATCGAGGGGTGGAAGACCGCGGCCTGCTCGAACAAGCCGTCGACCAGGACACCGGGCGGGAGTCCCAGACTGAAGCCGATGTCGTCATCGGCGAGCTCGCCGTCGCCGGGCACCGCTCCGAGGAACGTGATGATCCAGGGCGGACTCACGAGCAAGGAACCCGTGAAGAGCGCGAGGTTCAGACCTCCGAGCGGTTGCTTGCCCGCGATCAGCCAGGCGGCGCTGCCACCGAGCGTGGTGAGCGACCAGTCGAGCGGATCGCCGGCGCGCACGGGAGAGCCGAAGCGCAGCGCGGGAGCATGCGTGCCGAGCGTCGTCACCGTGCCGGTGCCCGGATCGATCGGCGTGCCGGCCGCCCCGACCCCACAGCCGGGGGGACCCTCTCCGCCCGTGCCGCCTTGGACCACGCTGCCGAGCAACGACAGGCTCGAGTCGCCGTTGAGTGCGATTCCGTCACCGCCGTCGCCACCCGGGACGCAGACCGCCGTCGTGTCTCCGCCAGCGCCGCCTTCGACGAAGCTCCCGGCCAGGAGCAGGTCCGCGTCGAACAAGGCGATCGCGGCGCCGCCGCCCTCGGCGAGGAAGATGGTCGAATCGGACCCGGCGGATCCTCGGATCGTCGAGTCGGTCACGACCACGGACGAGCGCACGATCTGGAACGAGGGGTCGAGCAGCAGACCGGCCTGGGGATCGGTCAGCTCGAGTCGCGAGAAGTGAACGGCCGCCGAGTCCACGACCTGAACGCCCGTGATCTGGAAGGCGATGTTCGACGTGATCAGCATGTCCTCGAACCAGACGCGGCCGTCACAGAGGTTGGCCTCGAGGGCGTAGCTCGCGCCGGCCGTGAACTGCACTCTCAAGCCGCGGACGATGACGCTCTTCGAGGCTTGCAAGTTGCGGACACGCAGGCCCGAGACTTGAGGTGTTGCGCCCGCTTCGGCCTGGACCGTGAGCGCCTTGTCGTCGATGAGCACGAACTCGTTGTAGACGCCGTCGCGAACGAGGACGAAGTCGCCGTCCGCGGCAGCTAGGATCGCGTCCTCGATCTGGGTGAAGTCGGAACCGGGTCCCGCCGCAAGATCGACGACCCAGACGGATTGGGCTCCGGAGACCGAAGCCAAGGCGAGCGCGACACAGAGAGAGAAGAGGGTCTTCATCGGGGTTCTCCAGCGAAGGCTTCAGGGGGGAGCGAGGCTCATCGTACCTTCCCGCCCTCGAAGCGGGTCCACTTCGCCCCGACTTCGCCCTCGATTCCGCTCCCTTCGACACTCGAATTTATCCGGGTTTTGAAGACCGAATCGCGCCCAGGAGACACAGACCTCGCCTCGACGTCGGCGCGTGGTTAGCGTGAGCACGATGGCGGAAGACGCCTGGAGCCCCGAGAGATACGAGCGCTTTCGCGCCGAACGGACGCGCCCCTTCCACGACCTGCTGGAGCGAACGCGACGCGCTCGCCCGAGCGGGACCCGGCGGGCCCTCGACCTCGGCTGTGGAACCGGCCAGCTGACCGCCCGCCTGCACGCGGAGCTCGGTGCTCGCTTCACGCTCGGACTCGACGATTCGGCCAACATGCTCGCGCGCGCTCGTTCCGAGGAGCCGGGGTACGCGGGGCTGCATTTCGTCAGGGCTTCGATCGAAGCCCTGCCAGTCCGCGCCCGCTTCGACGTCGTCTTCTCGAATGCCGCGCTGCACTGGGTGGACGACCATCGCGGACTCCTCGCCGGCTTGCGCGAGCTCCTGCTTCCGGACGGACTCCTGGCCGTCCAGGTGCCCGCCAATCACGGGCACGCGTCGCAGCTCATCGCCCACGCCCTGGCCGGCGAAGAGCCCTTCGCGACCGCCCTCGACGGCTACGTACGGCGGACACCCGTCTTGCCGTCACACGCCTACGAAGCCCTGCTGGACGAGCTCGGGTTCGTCGACGTCGAAGTCGAGGGGCACGTCTACGAACACGAGTTGCCCTCGACCGCGGCGCTCGTCACGTGGATGCGCGGAACGACGCTGACCCCGTACGAACGTCGACTGACTCCGGACACGTACGCGCACTTTCTCGAGCTCTACGCTGCTCGCCTGGCGGCCGCGCTCGGCACAGGCCCGCTCCCCTTCCCGTTCCAGCGCATCCTGTTCCTGGCGCGCCGCCCCTCGACGACGTGAGCGGCGCGACCTCAGGGGCCGAGCTCGAAGGTTCGCTCGCCACCGGATCCACCGAGGTCCTCGAAGCGCCAGGTCGCGCCGCCCGACGCATGGACGATGAGCGCGTGCACCTCGTCGCGGACGAGGCGTGACGGCACGTACTCGCCGACGGCTTCCTCGCGCAGGGTAAGGAGCGCGCCTGTTCGAACCGCACTCCAGAGCGAGTCGCGGTACGTGGCCAGCGCACGCTCGCGCCCCTCGCCGGCGTCCTCGTAGAGGCGACCATGCGCGCGTCCCGCACCGTCGAGGAACACGCGCACCACGAGGCCGGCACTCGCTTCGACGTTCGGACCGGTCGTGGCGTGTTCGAAGACGATCGCTCCGGCGCGAGCGAAGACCGGCGTCGTACCCGGTGGCGCCGCGATCACGGGCGACTCGCCGCCGGCGTGGAAGCGACCGCTCTCCAGCTCGAACCAGCCGTCGGAACCGGGCAGGGCGACGCTTCGCTCCACACGGCCCGCCTCGAGCACCGGCGCGACGAGCAGCGCGTCTCCCAGGAGGAAGGCGTCGTCGCGCGCGCGCAGCGTCGGGTCGGCCGGATCCGCGAAGACCAGCGGGCGAACGATCGGAAGACCGCTCTCCTCGGCCTCTCGAAAGAGCGTGTACAGGCTCGGAAGCAAGCGCAGGCGGCGCTCGATCGCGCCGCGCACGCGCGCTGACGTCAGCGGACCGAAGACCCACGGCTCCTTGCGTGCGGAGTGCTTCTCGCCGTGTCCCCGAAAGAAGGGCAGCCAGGCTCCGAGGTCGAACCAGCGCTCGAACAGCTCGGCGGACGGGTCCCCGTAGAAGCCACCGACGTCAGGACCGGCGAAGGGCTGCCCCGAGACGCCGAGCGACGTCGCCATCGGGATCGCCCAGGCCAGGTCTTCCCAGCGACTCTGGTTGTCGCCCGTCCACGTCGCGGCAAAGGCCGAACCGCTGATGTGATTCGAGCGCGTCAGGACGAACGGTCGTCGATCGCTCGCGTGCTCCAGCATGCCGGCGCGCGTCGCCTCCGCCATCAAGCGCCCGTAGAGGTTGTGGAAGCGCGCGTGGTCGCCCGGACCGCTCGCCGGCCAGCCCGCGTGGCGCGCGTCGTCGGGCAGAGTCCCACCGGGCGTGCGGAAGAGCGCTGGTTCGTTCATGTCCGTCCACAAACCGTCGAGCGGCGTCTCGTCCAGGAAACGTCGCACGCGCTCCGCCCAGAGCGCGCGCGTCGCGGGCCGCGTGAAGTCGGGAAAGACGCACAGGCCGGGCCAGACTCGACCGCGGGCGGGTTCGCCTCCCGCGGTCCTTACACAGTGGCCGCCGGCGACCAGCTCGTCGCACAAGTCCGACCCTTCGGCCACGCCGGGGTCGAGAATCGCAACGGCGCGGAAGCCGGCTCCATGCAGTTCGGCCACGAGGGCGGAGGGATCCACAAAGCGCTCTTCGTTCCAAGTGAACACGCGAAAGCGATCCATGTAGTCGATGTCGAACCAGATCGCATCGCACGGGATCTCTTCCTTGCGAAAGCGTAGGGCGAGCGCGCGCACCTCGCTCTCGCTCTCGTACGACCAGCGACACTGGTGATAGCCGAGGGCCCAGCGCGGCGGCAGCTCGATCGTCCCGATCAGGGCCGCCAGCCCCTTCTGCACGTCGGCCGGCCCCGCCCCGTCGATTCGGAAGAGATCGAAGGGCCCGCCTTCGAACTGGAACTCGACACCGTCGTCCGCGACCTCGACTCGCCCGCGCCGGAAGGTGTCCGCGAGCAGTCCGGACGCCGAACCGTCCGCATGCACCGCGAGAACGTACGGATGCGCCTGGTACAGGGCCGGCGTCTCGTCACCGTAGGCCCAGGCGTCGGTGTTCCAGATCCGGACGACGCGTCCGTTGCGCAGCGCCGGTCCCGGGACCTCCCCCAACCCGTAGAACGACGTGCCGGGCGGAAAGGCGAGTTGCACGCGCATCGTCGTGCCGTCGTGCTCGAAGGAGCGTCGCTCGTCGCGCTCCCACGTTCGCAACATCTCGTACTCGGGCGGGTGCAGGAGCGTCAGCGACGGATCGGGCGGTGACTCGCCCGAAACGAGCCGCGGAACCCACAACCGGATGTCACAGGCGTGCTCGACGGCCGACGTCGTGAGGGCCCGCAGCACGATGACCTCGTGCACGCCGCGGCCCGACAGGGCACGCCCGGCCATCGGTGCCACGCTGCGCCAGGCGTGCGGTCGCGGGGTGGAGTCGCTCATCGCGCGCGCCGGAAGCGGACGTGGACGGAGGTGAAGGTGTCGCTCGGAGCGCCGACCGGGAAGGCGATCTCGAGCCCCGCGGCGATGAGGTGCGCGCCCTGACAGGTGAAGCCGGCGGCCTGGACGGGAAGGCGCGTGGACGAACCCGACGGTCCCCACAGACGCCAGGCGATCGTGTTGCCGTCGTCCTCACCCAGCTCCTCGATACGCACGGAACGGCTCGCGGCGTCGCGCTCGGGCGCCTCGGGCGCGAACGCGAGCGTCGGCCCCGGCCACAGATCCAGCTCGAACGTGACCGCCCGAAACCCGGCCTCGACCTCGGGGAAAACGGCCCGCACGGCCCCGCTCGCGAGCCTCTGCCGGTTCGGATCGACCTCGCGCGGTAAGGAGGGACGGTCCGTCGTTGCGCCGGGTGCGAGGACACGCATCGCCACGACGCGCGTGCCTGGGGCGAGGAGCGGCTCGCAACGCAGAGCGAGCCCGCTGTCCTCGGAGCACTCGACGTCGATGCGAACCGTTTCGCCTTCCTCCCGCAGCGTGCGCGTCGAAGTGAAGCGGTAGCGTCGTCCACCGATCTCGACGTCCCGAACGTCGAGGCTTGGAGTATCCGGCGGATGGAACGGCCGCAGGGCGAAGCGACCGGCGGGAGCGTCGACGTCGAGCCCCAGCAGGCCGAACAGCGTCGACTCCACGATCGCCGACGACGAGAAGATCTGGTGGGGCACGCCGCGCTGTGGCAAGCGAAAGCGATCTCCGACCCAGTGCTCTTCCAGGAAGCCCGGGCCCTCGCGACCGACGAGGGCGAGCTGCCCACGCAAGAGTTGCAGGCCCGCGAGCGGGAGCCCGTGGCGAAAGCAGGCCAGCGTCACGAAGTTCGTCAGGTACGGAAAGACGCTACCGGTGTTGTAGTGCGCCGGGTCGTAGACTTCGGAATCGACCGCGAACATGCGCGCGCCCCAGTCCGCCGTCAGGTTCGGGCGATTGAGCGCACGCGCGCTGGCGAGAGCCCGGACGGGCTCACCGACGCCGCGCGCAAGCGGGTAACCCAGGTAGGCCGTGAGATCGTCGCAGCGCCCGCCGTCGGTGAGTCGCGCAAAACCGTAGCGCCCGCAGTCGTCCGACCAAAAGGCTTCGAAGGCCTCGAGCGCACGGGCGTGGGCGGCCTGGAAGCGTCGCGCGTCATCGCCCTCGCCCAGAACCACGGCCAGCCCGCTCGCACTGCGCAGTGCGTCGGCGTAGGCACCCTGCAGGAAGACTTCGCCCTGGATCCGGTCGCTGAGCGGACCGGCTTCGACGGCGGCGATGCCCGCCCTCGTGTTCTGGAGCAGACCGTCGTCGGCACAGGTCGCGCACCATGCCAGCGCGCGGCGGACCGTCGGCCAGAGCTCGCGAGCGAAGTCCAGGTCACCGCTGACACGTACGGCGTGGACGAACGAGCAGACGAAGTCGGCGCTGTTCAGCCCCTTGTAATAGGCGTAGGGATACTCCTCGACCCAGCCGCACATCCGCGCGCTGAGCGTCAGCTCGTGCATCAGCTTGCCGTCCGCGCGCTGATGCGAGGCGGCAAAGCGGAGTGCTTCGAAGGCATCCGCGCGGTCGCCGGTGGCGACGAGCGCGCGTGCGGCCGTCAACGCGTCGCCGTCGAAGAACCAGGCATAGCCCGGACGCTCTCCGCCCGCGCTTTCGCCGATGCCCGCGACGAGTCCGCGGCCGAGCCCGTCGACCTCGATCCAGGCGCGCCGCAGGGCCACCTGCGACCAGCGAAAGGCGGCGTCGGCAATGGGCTCAGTCGTCAGCTCGGCGGTGCGCTCCAGCCAAGCCGCCCAGTCCGCGCGAACGACGGCAAGCTCGTGCTCCCAGGCTTCCGCCAGCCGCGACCACAGCACGCTCGCCGCCGCGACGACGTCGCGCGCTCGCGCGAGGCCGACGGCCGACTGCCCGAGTCCGAGGCGTGCCTGCTCCGTGAGCGGCTCCGGTTCGCGCTCGGCCCCGGCGACGATAAAGACGCGCGTCTCGCCGGGTTCGAGGTTGATCGCGGTCGTCACCGCGCTGCGCGGCAACGCGTGGTCGTCCCCGTCCCAGGTCATGTCCGCGCCGGGCGAGCCCAGCACCGCCGCGAAGCGACCGAGCTCCTCCGTCAGGATCAAGGCCCCGGCCGTGGCGCCCCCGGCCGGGGCGTGGGCCGCGATCTGCCCGCCGAGCCCCGCCGGCCACAGCGGCCGAACGTCCGCCCGCAGACGCAGGCGCACACCGAGCGACTCGGTACCCTCCAGCGCGAAGCACAGCACCAGACCGCGCTCCTTCCGGCAGGCGAAGCCGCGCACCGTCAGACGAAAACCAGGCCCGCACAAGACCCGCTCGAGCTCGGCCATGTCGACTCTCGTGCGATCGTCTTCGACGTCGCGATCGAGGGTGTAGCCGAAGTCGTGGAAGAGCTTCAGCGGCCACATCCAGCACTCCAGCGCATCGAGCTCGCGCCCGAAGAGCGCGATGCGTTCGCCTTGGATCTCGACGAAACCCGCCGCTGCCGAGGAACGTTCCTGACGAGGTGCTTTCCGGTTCGCGTTCGCTACGATGCCCACTGCGAGCAAGGTAGCGCGCCACCGCGTCCGACGGTACGCCCCGCGCGCGAAAGTCGCGACCGATGAGCGCCCTCTTCCTCCCCCTCGTCCTTTCCACGGCGTGCACGGTCGACGAGCGGACGCTGGTCGTGATGGCGGAAGAGGAACAGCTCGACTCCTGGATCGTGCTCGAGGACCTCGCACGCGAGTTCGAGGCCGAGCACCCGGGCGTCCACGTGCGCTTGCTGCCCCTGGGTGGAGCGGCGGGCGCGCAGGACAAGGGCAAGTTCATGCTCGCCGGCGACTTGCAACTCGATCTGTTGCGCATCGACATCACGGAGCTCGCCGCCTACGTCGGAGAGGGTGCGCTGCTCGACCTCTCGCCCTGCTTCGAGGCCGATCCGACCTGGGATCCGCAGGACTACTTTCCGAGCGTCCTCGCCGCGTTGCGCGCTCCGGACGGGCGCCTCTACGGCCTCCCGTCGACCTTCACGCCGTACGTGATGTACGTGAACCGCGACCTCCTGCACGAGCGCGGGCTCGAGTTCCCGACCCCGGATTGGACCTGGGACGACTTTCTTCGCGCCGCTCGCTCCGCGACGCGTGCCGCGGACGGAAACGGTCGGCCCGCGACGGTCGGGATCTCGCTCACGCAGTGGCTCCAGGCGGTCGCCCCGTGGATCTGGCAGAACGGAGCGCGACTGCTCGACGACGAAGGCCGCGCGGCGATGCACGAACCCGCGTTCGTCGAGGCGCTGGAGTTCCTGCACGGCCTCTTGCACGAGGAGCGTGTCGCCTCCTTCGATGCCAGCTTCCAGAACCAGCTGTCCCAGGGGCTCTTCCAGGCCGGGCGCGCGGCTTTCTACGGGCCCGTCGGCTACTGGGAGACCTACCGCTTCCGCCACATCGAGGACTTCGCCTGGGACGTCGTGCCCCTGCCGCGCGGGGAGCGGTCCGCGACGGCCATCGCGATGACGGTCTACGTCGTACCGCGTACGTCGGCCGAGCCCGAGCTGGCCTATCGCTTCCTGCGGCGCATGGCGGGCGAGCGCTACCAGCGCACGTTGGCCCGGATCGGCAACGGCGTGCCCGGCTTGATCGCCGCGGCGCGCTCCGCTGACTTCCTGAAGCCGGACGTCGCCCCGGCCAGTGAGCACGTCTTCCTGGACGTCATCCCCGAGGCGCGCTTCCTGCCCCCGCTTTCGAACTGGCGAGCGATCGAGACGCTGTGCCAGGCCGAGCTCGAGGGCATCCTCCTGGTCGAGGACTTCGACGTCGCGGCGGCCTGCGAGCGCATGCGCGCGAAGACGCAGCGCTTCCTCGACCGCGAAGCGCGGCGCCGTTCGCTGCCGCGCATGGCACCGTGGGCCGTGCCCGGAACGCTGGCGCTCGGTCTGGGCGTGCTGGTCGCCATCGGCCTCTTCCGTCGCGGCCGGCGCCCCGTCGCATGGCGTGCGCGCGAGGAGCGACAGGCGTACGTCCTCTTGCTGCCGTGGGGCTTGGGGTTCCTGCTCTTTCTCGTAGGTCCGGCCCTGGTCTCGCTCGTCCTTGCGTGCTCGGAATGGACGCCGTTGCGCCCTTTCGCGGACAAGCGCTGGGTCGCGCTCGAGAACGTGACACGCCTCTTCAGCGACGCGACCTTCGCGACGTCCTTGAAGGCGACGGCGGTGTACGCGCTCGTAGCTGTTCCGCTCGGGCTCGCCCTGGCCTTGGCGCTGGCGCTGCTCCTGCGCCGGGCGACCTTCGGCGTCGGCGCCGTGCGCACGCTCGCCTATCTGCCCGCCATCGTGTCTCCGGTCATTATCGGCGCCTTGTGGCGCGTGCTCCTTCGAGCCGACGACGGCCTCGTCAACGCCGGGCTGGAAGCGGTGGGCCTCACGGGTCCGGCCTGGCTGCGTGATCCGGACTGGGTCGTGCCGGCTTTCGTCTTGATGAGCCTCTGGAGCGTCGGCGCGCAGATGCTCGTGTTCCTCGGGGCGCTGCAGGCCGTGGATCCCGCGCTCGAGGAGGCCGCCCGGATCGACGGCGCCGGAACCTGGCGACGCTTCCGGCACGTGCTCCTCCCGGCGCTGACGCCGGTGGTGCTCTTCAACCTGCTCACGGGCTCGATCAACGCCTTCCAGATCTTCGCTCAGCCCTACGTCATGACGGGCGGCGGCCCGGGCGACGCATCGCGCTTTCTGATCCTCTACCTGTACCAGACCGGTTTCCGCCACCTGGACGTCGGCTACGCCTCCGCCATCGCGTGGGTGGTCTTCGCCCTGCTGGCGCTCTTGTGTCTCGTGCTGCTGCGTTGGTCGCGGCGCTGGGTCTGGTACGCCGCGGAGACGCCTTCGTGAGGCGCGCCACGCACTACGTCCTGCTCGGGATGACGGCCGTCGTCTTCGGCTTTCCGCTCGTCTTCCTGCTGCTCACGGCGCTCCGGCCGGAAGGACAAGGGCTTCGCGGTGGACTCCTCGAGTTGCCGACCGAGCCCGCCTTCGAGAACTGGGCGCGAGCGCTCGAGCAGATGGGCGACTTCCCCCTGCTGCTCTGGAACACGACGGTGATCACGGTGCTGTCGATCGCCGGTCAGCTCTTCACGTGCTCGCTCGCGGGCTACGCCTTCGCGCGCCTGCGCTTTCGTGGGCGCGACACGCTCTTCCTGTGCGTCCTGGCGACCATGCTCCTGCCCGACCAGGTCACGGCGATCCCGAAGTTCCTGCTCTTTCGTCAGCTCGGCCTCGTGGACACCTTCTATCCCCTCGTGCTCCCGACCGTGCTGGGCGGCGCCCCGTTCTTCATCTTCCTGTTCCGCCAGTACTTCCTGTCCTTGCCCGAAGAGCTCTCCGAAGCCGCGCGCATCGATGGGTGCACGCCCTTCCAAGCCTGGTGGCGGATCTTCCTTCCGCTGGCGCGCCCGATGCTGGCCACGGTCGCGATCTTCACCTTCCTCGCGACGTGGAACGACTTCTGGGCGCCCTTGATCTACATCCTGTCTCCCGAGAAGCGCACGTTGACCCTGGCGCTGGCGGGTTTCAACCGGACGTACAACACCGCCGTCGAACACATGATGGCGGCCTCGAGCATCGTCCTGTTTCCCTGCGTTCTGATCTACTTCCTCGCGCAGAAGGTCTTCCTCCGCGGTATCCGCGTGGCGGCCTCGAAGCACTGAGCAAGACGCCATGACCCGCCTCGACCTCGAACAGATCGGCTGCACGTACGGCACGAAGCGCGTGCTCGACGACGTGACCCTGACGGTCGCCGACGGAGAGTTCCTCGTGATCGTCGGCCCGTCCGGTTGTGGCAAGTCGACGCTGCTTCGCATCGTGGCCGGGCTCGCATCCGCCACGTCGGGTTCGGTGCGGATGGACGGAGTCGCGGTCGACGGCCTCGAGCCGCGCGAACGCGACGTCGCCATGGTCTTCCAGAACTACGCGCTCTACCCGCACATGAGCGTGCGGAAGAACCTGTCCTTTCCCCTGCGAGTCGCGCGGAGGCCGCGCTCCGAGATCGAGACCCGCGTCCGGGCCGTGGCCGTCAAGCTGGGCCTGAGCGAGCTCCTGGACCGCAGACCCGCGCAGCTCTCCGGCGGGCAGATGCAGCGCGTGGCCCTCGGACGCGCCATGATCCGTGATCCACGCGTGTTCCTGTTCGACGAGCCCTTGTCCAACCTCGATGCGCAGCTGCGCACGGAGATGCGCGGCGAGATCCGCCGCCTACATCGCGAGCTCGGGATCACGACGTTGTACGTGACCCACGATCAGGAAGAGGCGCTGACCCTGGGCGATCGGATCTGCGTGCTCCACGAGGGCCGGATCCAGCAGATCGGAGCTCCGCTCGAGCTCTACCGCAAACCACGGACCAGCTTCGTCGCGCGCTTCATCGGCACGCCTGCGATGAACCTCGTCGGCGGTGAGGTTCAGGGTGAGGTCTTTCGCGCCGGCTCCCTGGAGCTCTCCGCGCCGTCGCTCCCGAACGGCCCGACGACGCTCGGGATCCGGCCGGACGAGCTCGTTCTCGGCCAGGGGCCCCGGCTCACGCTCGTCGCGGTCGAGCGACTGGGACGCGAGACGCGCCTCGAGTGCGAGCTCGACGCTCGGACCCGCCTCGTCGTCTGTCTCCCCGGCGACGTTCCTACGCCCGCTCCGGGCGCGCGGAACGTCGGCGTGGAGCTGCGGAGCGAAGCGTTGCATTGGTTCGATGCCGCCGGACGCCGGCTCGCCGCGGAGCTCTGAACTGTCAACAGGTTTTCCACAATCTGGCCGCGTGGCCTGTGGAATGCGTGGGGAAGCGGCGAATCCGCGGCCGCGGACCCCGACATAGCCTCCGAATCGCTCCCCCCGAATTCGACTTCCTCCGTATCATGTCGAGCGTCCAAGGAGGAATGGACAGGCCGAAAGGTCGACCTCGGTGCCTGGGGTCGTGGCCTGTACCGGACCATCCGTCGCTCACAGCACATCACTCCGACACCTTTCGACATGGCGACAACGCGCACACTGGGAACCGTCAAGTGGTTCAACGAGGCCAAGGGATTTGGATTCATCACGCCGGAGGGGGGGAATCAGGACTGCTTCGTCCACTACACCTCCATCGCTGGTGAAGGCTTCAAGACCCTGGGCGAAGGCGATCGGGTCGAGTTCGACCTCATCGAGGGCAAGAAGGGCGCGGCCGCCGAGAACGTCGTTCGCCTCTGAGTTCATCACCCCTGCACCGCTTGCCGGGCCGGTCCTCTTTCGTGGGGGTCGGCCCGGCTTCGTGAGCGCACCGCCATTCCTTCGTGCAACGCGCCCTGGGGGTGCGTTGCCCTCCGGTCGGAAGAACCTTCCGCCACCCTCGCGTTAGCTTTCCGCGAAAGCGGTCAGGTCCCCTTCACCGTCGTATGGGCCCGCGACGAGTAGAGGGGCCAATCGGACGCGCGAGTGCTCCGATCGGGGGAAAGCGAGGAGATACGATGGGCAAGGGATGGAAGGGGTCCGTCGACAGACGGACTGCATTGGGCCTCGGCGTCGCCGGCATGGCCCTGGGGGGAGCGCGTAGCTTCGCCCAGGATCTCGCCGACTCCGAACGCATCGCCGTTGGGCCGCGCTCGAACAAGCGCGTGCTCTTCATCTTCCTGAAGGGCGGCAACGACGGGATCAACTCGGTCCTGCCGATGGGCGATCGCGACTATGCGCGGCTGCGCCCGGGGTTGGCCATCCCCTCTTCCGCCGCGCTCGATCTCGGAAACGGCTGGGCGGCGAATCACCCGGCGCTCCGGGCGCTGATGGAGGTGCACGAGGCCGGAGAACTCGCGTCCATCCACCGCGTCGGGCACTCCGAGGTCGCGACGAGCCACGCGCGTGCGCGGCGGATCGTCGAGACGGCGGTCACCGGCGATGGAAGGGTCACGACGGGCTGGCTCGGCCGCTGGCTGGATGCCGCTCATCCGGGGCACGAAGGGGTCGGCATCTCCGTCGGAGTCGACTTCCAGCGCGTGTTGGCGGGACGGCGAACGCGCGCTCGGCACGTCGAACGACTCCCTGCTGCGCTCGCCGTCCGGGAAGCGCAGGCCACGGGCGTCGCACCCGACCTCTTCCCCGTGGACGCGCGCGGTCTGGAGGCCGCCGGCCTACCGAGTTCGTCGCAATCGAGCGAGATGAACCACCGCCTGAAGGACTCGGTCGTCCTCTTGAAGGACCCCCGCGCCCGGGTCGTCGGGATCGAGTTCCGGGGCTGGGACACGCACCTGTCACAGGGTTCGGAGGAAGGGCCGCACGAGCAAAACCTGTCGATTCTTGGCAATGGAATCCGCTCGATCCGCCGTGCGACCCTGAACGACATCTGGAACGACCTGCTCGTCGTCGTCGTCTCCGAGTTCGGTCGCTCCGCGAGCGAGAACACGGAAGGTGGCACCGACCATGGCTCTGGCGGAGTCGTGTGGGTCGCCGGCGGAGCGGTTCGTGGCGGAGTCTACAACTGCGACGCCACGACGTGGCCGTCCGGGGCGACGATGCGCGCGGGCGCGGGGCTCGCGTGGCTCACCGACTACCGCGCGGTACTCGCCGAAGTCCTCGTGCGGCACCTCGGAGTGGACGAGCTCGATCTGGATGCACTGCTTCCCGACTGGTCGCAACGGCACGGTGCCGAATTCGACTACGTCGGCTTCCTGTCCTGAGGATCGGTGACCGCGACGTCGTCGCGGCGCGGCAGAGCAGCCGGGGGTTCGGGACTCGAGATCACGCGCCGGCACAGCTCGAGCAGGCGCGCCCGATCCAGCGGCTTGGTCGTGTACTCCGTGCAGCCGGCCTCGAGGCACTTCTCGCGGTCGCCGGCCATCGCGTGAGCCGTCAGCGCGATGATCGGGATCGTGCAGCCCGTCTCGCGCAGACGCCGCGTGGCCTGGTAGCCGTCGAGGACAGGCATCTGCATGTCCATCAGAATCACGTCGTAGGGACGTCCGTCACGCTCGGCCTCGGCCACGCGTTCACAACCCTCCAGGCCGTTGCTCGCGACTTCGACGACCGCGCCGCCCCTCTTCAGCATGGCGGAGACCAAGGTCTGGTTCAGCTTGACGTCCTCGACGAGCAGCACGTTGCCGATGAAGGTGTTCGGACGCTGCTCGGCTTGCTTGCGCTCGTCCGCCTCGTGGTCCGCGGACCTCGACTCGTAGTCCACGAGCTGCGCACCCTCCAGTTCACCGATGTAGAGCCGGAACGTGAACGTGCTGCCGACTCCTACCTCGCTCTCGACGTCGATGTCTCCACCGAGCATCTGAGCCAACCGTCTCGAGATGGTCAGCCCGAGCCCCGCACCGCCCGCGCTGCGCGTCGAAGAGCCGTCGAGCTGATTGAAGGCGTCGAAGAGCTGTTCGAGACTCGCTTCCGGGATGCCGACGCCCGTGTCCTTGACCCGGAAAACGAGACCTCGATGTGCCAAGCCCTCGTCGCCTTCGAGCTCGATCTCGAGACGCACTCGGCCCTTGGCCGTGAACTTGATCGCGTTGCCGACCAGGTTCAGGAGGATCTGCCGCACGCGCACGGGGTCGCTCAGAATCCGGTCCGGAACGGCGGACATGAGTTCGAGCTCGAGCGCCAGCCCTTGCTCCTGGGCCTGTGTCGAGAGGAGCGTGATGACCTCCCGCCCGACCTCGACCGGTGCGAACTCACGGGCGCTGACAACCATGCGGTTCGCCTCGACCCGGGAGATGTCGAGGATGTCGTTCAGGATCGTGAGCAGGTGCTCGCCACTACGCCGGATGATGTAGCCATAGCGCTTGCGACTCTCGAGATCGACCTCGTTCTCGCAGAGCAGATCGACGTAGCCCAGGATGGCGTTCATCGGCGTCCGGATCTCGTGGCTCATGTTCGCCAGGAACTCCGACTTGGCCCGGTTCGCGGCTTCGGCGCGCAAGTTGGCTTCCTTCAGGCGCTGCATGTTGGCCCGATCGCGTTGCACGACGTTCCACTTCTCGGTCAGCGCTCCTGCCAGCTGCCGGACCTCGACCGGGTCGAAGGGCTTCTTCAGGATGATCAGCTGGTGCGAAGACCCCACGGTCTCGACGATCTCGTCGAAGGAGTAGTCGGAGAAAGCCGTGCAGATCACGACCTCCAGGTCGGGATCGATCTCCCAGAGCTTCAGGATCGTCTGCATGCCATCCAGTCCCGGAGGCATGCGAATGTCCACGAAGGCCATCGCGAAGCGATCCCCACGGGACGTTGCCTTCTCGAGCAGCTCGACGCCTTCTTCCCCTTGGTTGGCGGAGACCAGGTCGAAAGTCGGCCCGACGGTCTTCGTTTCCTCTTCGCCGAAGAACGCGGACCGAGCGTCGCTCGGGGCAGCGTCCTTCGACCCACCACTCAGGATCTTGCGGAAGTCCTGGTGGATCGAGTCCTGATCATCGATGACCAGGATTCTGCGGTTGTCGGTGTGTTCCATGGTTCAGGCCGCCAGTCGACGGGTATCCAGCTCCAGGGGAATGTCCAGGATGAAGGTGGCACCCTTGCCAGGCCCTTCGCTCGTGGCGCTCAAGGAGCAGCCCATCTCCGTCGCGGCATTGGCTGAGACGTGCAGGCCGAAGCCGTGGCCGTGCTTCTTCGTCGTGAAGCCGTGCTTGAAGATCGCGGTCAGGTTCTTGCTGGGGATTCCGACGCCGTTGTCTTGCACTTCGATGCGGGCGAAGCGCTCCTCGACCCGAGACAGGCGGATGACCAGCCTCATGTCCGCCCGCCCCGAATCCCGCAGGGCTTGGCGTGCGTTCTGGATCAGGTTGACGAGGATCTCCATCAGCTTGTGCTTGTCGACGTGCACCCGATCCAGGTCCTCGAGCTCGCGCACGACCTCGACTTCGTCGGCGCCTCCATAGGCCTGCCGGCAGATGTGAAGGGCGCCGTCGATCTGCTTGCCAAGATCGGCCAGCTCGAACACGCCGCGCGTGCCTGCGTAGGTCTGCTGCGAGCGAACCAGCTCGGCCATGTGCTCGATCCCGGTGCGCAGCGAGGTCATCTCCTGGATCATCTCCTCCTTCTCCAAGGCGAAGTTCGAGGAGAGCTCGTCGAGCAACGGAACCAGGTGGCGACCGCGCGGATCCTCGGCGAGGAACTTCCCGAGGTCCTCCTGACCTTTCAGGACTTCGGTCAGCCGCGCCAGGTCCTTGGTCGGGAGGCCGTGCGCCTTCTTGTTGGCGATCGTCGCCGCCACGTTCACGCTGTTCAGGACGTTGCCGACGTTGTGCAGGACTCCCGTGGCGATCTCGGACATTCCCGCCAGCCGGGCGGTCTTGACCGTCTGCTCGCGCGAGTGACGCAGCTTGTCCAGCATCCGGTCGAACTCGAGCGCGAGGGTCCCGATCTCGTCGTCGCGCTTGATGCCACTCACGGCGGCAGTGTCGTCCGTTTGACCGACTTCGACGGCGTGCTCGGTCAACGTGCCGAGCGGCCGGATCACGATCCGATCCAGGAGCTTGAGCAGTGTGAAGAGGATGACGAGCGCGATCGCCGGTGCGGAGAGCAAGGCGTAGTTGACGGCTGACGCGCCGTGTGCCGTCACGTCTCGCGGCACCTCGGCCCGGACGACGATCTTCATGTACTTCTCGACGTCCTCGACCGCCTTGTAGACCCGGAGCGTGTCGTCATCGCGGTCGTCGATGATCGGGAGCTCGCTACCCGTGGCCTGATCGCCATAGGTCGAGCGCTCGTCTTCGACCCCAACGAGGGCCTGCGACCAGATGTCGAAGTCGACCCCCGCCCGCTCGGAGACTGCCTCGCGAACGGACTCGTCGAAGAACTGACCGGCCAGGACGTAGCCGGCCGGCTCGTCCGCGCGTCCGGAGACCGGGTGGGCGCTGACGACCAAGATCCCCTGCTCGGTCTCCATCAGCCCGGCGCCGCCCTTGTCGTTCATCGCGAGGCGCATGGCAGGGTTGCCGCGCAACAGCTGTTCGGACGGGAAAGACCGCAGGCGGATGCGCTCGCGGGCATCGGCGGACTCGATGCGAGACCAGAGCACGTTGCCCTCGGCATCGCACAGGAACAACAGGTGCAGGCCGTTCGAGGCGATGAGGTCGTCGCTCAGGTCCGCCGCCAACGCGTTCGAGTCCGCACCCGAGACGTAGCGGCGCGTCGAATCCATCCCCGCCCAGACCTGGACCCAGTTGTCCAGCGCCGTCGCCTGCCCATCGATGCTCGCCAGCACACGCTCGACGTCCCGCGCCGCGAGCGAGCGCTCGAGGTTGCGGAAGCTCGTGGCGACCGTCCGCTGCAGCAGGAACAGGTCCGCCGAAGCGTAAACGACCACGACGGCCGAGAGGATGAGGATGATCTTCGAGCGAAGGGACATGGGGAATCGGCGAATCCGGACCGGTCGGCCCTAGGATTCCGTTGAACGCGTGCTTCGGATGCCAGGCCGTCGGCCTCCGCAGCCATGAGGCAGCTGGAAGCGTCGGTGAGTCTGTCGCTTCGGCGGGGCTTGCGGGTTCCGCACGGCTGTGGAGGACGTCGTCATGGCGCCGAATGACTTCTTCAGCGGGCTCCTACGGTGTCCCTGTCGGCAACGGTGCCGCTTCGGACTCGTCCTGCTTCAGGGGAACCTGGCGCCGCCGTACCGGCTCGGTCGCCTCGTTGATCAGGTCGCAGAGCTCGTGCAGTTGGTCCGACTTGCGAATGCGGCACGGGCCCAACTGCTCGCCGCGGGCGACGGCCTTGAGGAACTGCTCGAAGCGGTAGATCGGACCCGCGATGCGAAACGTCACCAGCACGCCGACCGCGAAGGTCAGGGGCAGGAACATCCCGAAGGACATCAGGAGGATCTCGATGGGGAGCTTCGGGATCGTTGCCATCAGGTAGGCACCGCCGCTCGGCATCGTCGCCGCCAATTCCGAGAGCATCCAGCCCACGAGCAAGGCCTGCAGCAGGAACCCCAGGGCGGAGAGCGCGACAAACGTCCCCACCATCCGCAACTGGAGGCGGGGCTTGATCAGCTTGATCTTTCGTTTGTAGGGTCGCTCAGCCATGGGTTCGCCTCGTATGAGTCGGGGTCTCGTTGTTCCTTCGAACGCGCCGACGGGTCCTCTTTAGCGCCAGCGATCTCCCGCCTGTCGCTCGGCACCGTGCCCGCCACGCGCGCCGGGAAGATCTTTCCCGGTGATTCGCTGCCACGCTCTTCGTGCCGCGTTGGCCACCTCGTCTTCTCGGCCCAGGCAGACCTCGAGGTCGGCGAGGACCGCGTGCGAGCGGAACTGCCCCAGGGCCCTGCAGGCCGCCACGGCGACGACCGGGTCCAAGCTGCTGAGGCTGCCCGCGATGCGGCGCGCCAGCTCGTGGCGATAGAGGCGGACCGTCGCGACGTCGTTGAGCATCCGCACGGCTTCAGCCGGCGTTCCGCTGGCGATGGTCCGGAAGGCCTCGTCGGCTTCCTGCTCCCACCAGTCGAGCTCGCCGTCGTACCAGCGCCACCAATCGGCGGCTTGCTCACCGAAGTCCGCGCCCGTGATCGCGCGCAAGGCCGCGAGAGCGCCACTCTCGAGGTGGCGGTCCGCTCCATCCAGGAGCGCGAGCACGTCCGGGATCGCATCGTGGATCTCGAGCGCTCCGACCGCCTGCAGAACACCGGGGAGCTCCGCGGGCGACGCCATCTGCAGATAGCTGTGAACACCGGCCAGGACGTCGGGAGCGATCGGGTGTCCGACCTTCGAGCCGACACGCGAGAGCGTGGCCAGCACCAAGGGGTCGAGCTCATCCGAGCGACCCAACAAATCGACCAGCACGGCCAAGGAAGCCTGCGTCCGTATGCTCTCGAGCGCGCGGACGATCTCCGCCTCGAGCGGAGTCGGGACGAGCCCGAAGAGCCTCTCGAGGTCGACGGCCACGGCCACTTGCCGCTCGCCCATTCGTCCCAGCGCCGCGCCGAAGGCCTTACGCAGGCTCACCGGAATCGGCGCCCGGCCATCCGGCTCCAACGTCGTGAACTGGACGAGCAGGTCGAAGTCGTCGCTCGATCCGAGCTGCCCGAGGAGCTCGAGGCCCTCCTTGCGCTCCTCGACCGTGCCCTCGATCGACAGGGGCTCGAGGAAGTCGCGCCGAACCGCGGGAAACCACTCGATCAAGGCGGAGGCGAGGCCTTCGGCCTGCACGGGCGTGAAGCGTCGCGGCAGGTCGCCCCGCCGCCAGGAGGCGGGCACGCGCCCGCTGCGATGCAACTCGAGCACGAACGGCAGCGCTCCGGATCCGAGCGTTCGGATTCGTCCGGCCAGAGCCTGGGCGGAAGGAGCCCCTCCCGCGAGCACGTCCACGAGCGCGTTTCGCGGGTCCTTGGACGCGGTCTGGGCCACGACCACGTCGGCCGGCGCCCCCGGAAGGGCGCCGGCCATGAGGGCGGTGACGAAGAGCCCCGCCCGCAGCGTGACCTGGACGGAATTCATCGAATCGTCGTCGTCTTGTTGGTCCCGGACAACAGGAGGGACAGTCCGTCGCGCGTACCACCGAGCACGGAGTCCACGAGCTTCCAGTCGAAGGCATTCTCGGAGCCGAGATAGGTGGTGACGAAGCCCCCCAGATCGATGTAGGAGAGGTCCAGCACCTGGTCTTCGTGAGCCAGGCTGGGCCGAGGCAGGGTCGTCGGATCCACGTTCAGGACCTTGAACGGGTTGTTCGCCCCGTTTCCGGAAGCGATCGGCGCGAAATCCACGATCCGCCAGGAGAGGTTCGTCGGCCGCGCCTTGTCCAGGGCCAGCTCGGCCAGATAGACGTCGAAGTGCAGGCGTGCGTTCTGAGCCAGGCTCAGGCTGTTCGCCACGATCGCACCGAACACTTCGAACCCTGCCCCCAGCGCCACCGAGGCCTCCGGCGCATAGATCATGCCGAAGAACTGGCTCGCCGCGCTGAGCTCGGCCGTTCCCGTGTTCGCCATCTCGAGCCGCACCTGGCTCGGGTCGGTGCTGCTCGTCGCCACCGACGACGTATCGTCGAAGACGAGCGAGCCCGTGACGAAGAGATCGATGGGACCGTTCGTCGTGTCGAAGGTCAGCTGTGACGAGCCACCGACCGTGAGGTCACCCACGACGATCGATGAGGGCCCTTGGAGGACCAGCTCGGACCCCCCCGTCACGTCGATGTAGCTGAAGCCCATCGCGCCGGAATCGAGCAGGTTGACGAGCCCGTTCGAGAGCGTCGTGCCCTTCTGCTTCGGCACGGTCGGAAGCTGGACGGCCGGCAACGCTACGGTCGTGACCGCGGGAAGGACATCGCCGGTGATCTCCGGCGTTCCGACCAGCGTGACCTGGCCGCTCGGGCCGGGTGCAACGGCGCCGAAGATCTGGGTCGGAGACTGGTCGGAACCGTGGACCGTGATGCTGCCGTTCGAACCGACGTTGCCCATTCCGATCTTGACGTCTTCGTCCGCGACCTGGTCCCCGAGCTCGGGCGGACTCAGGATGGTCGTGACGGGCTCCGTCACAGCGCCGAGGCCACCGCCACCGAGCACACCGCCTACCACGCCACCGACCGTGGTCGTGACGGTTTCCAAGGTGCCCCGGAGGAGCGCTTCGGCCTCGCCGTCCTCGACCTGCACTTCGTAGTCCCCGTCGCGCGAGTCGTAGCCGTCGATCAGCGCGCCCTCCTGGATTTCGAGATCCTCGCTCGAGAAGACGCCGAGCGCCGCCATGTCCATCACCCCGCGCTCGACGACGAGGTCCAGGGTCGCCTTGCCGGCGCCGTGCATCCCGGTCGCACGCAGCTGGACGAGGCCGCCGTCGACCTCGGTCGCTTCGACCCAGAAGAGCCCTTCGCCGAACTTCGCGGGCATGGCCATCGTGCCGACGTTGCCCGTCTTTCCGACCTGGATCCCGGCATAGGCCTCGATGAGGCCGGCCTCGGCCAGGTAGAACGAATGCTTGTTGTCGATCGCCGCCTTCTGGCGCGCCGTCACGGCCGACGAGACTTGCAAGAAGCTCGCCGCCAGGACGGAGACCGTCATGACCGCGATCAAGGAGAGTACGAGCGCGCTACCCGAGCGCTCGCCACGTCCTCCGCTGATCCCTTTTCGTAGTTTCATGTTCCCACCCATTTGCTTGTCAGTTGCGGCAGGTCACGGCCGTCCTGACCGAGACCTGAATCGGATCTTCACCTTCGGCCTCACGCTGGAGCGTGAGCCGAATGACGATCATGTCGTCCTTCAAAGTGAAGCTGAGCCCCTTCTCATCCGCGATGTCGTTGTCGTTGTCGTCCGCTCCATTGAGGAGTTCGTCCTCCAGGAGCTGGCTGATCGTGTTGCACCAGGTCACCCGCCGCTCGTCCGGTTCCGCCTCGTTCTGCACCCAGTACATCGACGTGTCGTCGCGCTGCAGACCGATCTTCTCCCGTACCCAGACGGTCTGCCCGTTCTCCACACCGAGGCTGATGCGATAGGCCAGTTCGGACTGGTCCAAGGGCATGATGTTGCCGGGGTCCAATCCCGCTCGCTCCGCTCCCGTGACCGCATAGGCGACCCGGTCCAGGACCTGGCGCGCGCGGTTCTCGAGCGCCATGACCTGCAGCTCGTTCTGGTGCGACCTCTGAGCCTGGTCGATGACGATCGTCAGCTTGACCATCACGACGGAGAGGAGCGCTACGACAATGGTCAGTTCGATCAGCGTGAATCCACTTCGAGAGCGCGGCCTCATCACACTCTCCCCTTCACGTGCGCGAGCATCGTGAAGATCTCGAAGGTCCGGGGACCCGTCTTCCCCGTCCATTCCAGGCGGATCCGCACCGGCAGCAGGATGTAGTGCTTGTCGTGCGACCGAGCGTCGATGATGTTGTCACCGTTCAGGTCGCGGGGCATGCCGAGGTTCTCGATCTCGAGATCCTCCCGCAGCGCCCAGGGTTCGTCGGTCGTGAGGACCTCCAGCAATCCGGCTCCGCCTACGCCTTCCGGGAGCTGGGCGGCGTTCGGGAAGAAGATCTCGCCGACCAGACCGTCCGGCGACTCGTCCGTGGCCCGCAGTCCCTCGACAGCGAAGCGGTGTCCCGGCGCGGTGCCGGGCCCGCCCGGATCGTCTTCGGAGTTGCCGTTGTACAGCGCGTACAGCTCGGAGAACTCCTCGTTGCGCATCGTCTCGATCATCATGCGCGCGGCCTCGGCGGCGATGGCGGACTCGCGGTTGGCGCGCCGCAGCCCCGAGACGGAAACGACCATCTGGTAGAAGATGCTGACGACGACGACGAGGATCGTCATCACGACCATGAGCTCGATCATGGTCGTTCCCCGACGGCTGTTCACCCCGCCGGAACCGAACGGGTGTCCGCACGAGGGTTCCGGTCCACGACCTCCCGCGCTGTCGAGAGATCGTTGTGTGAGGGGAGTGGATCGAGTCATCGCTTGTTCGGGCAAGACGGCGCGGGTCCGGACGGACTCCGTCTGACCTTTTCGCCAGGGTTACATCGGCCGCGCTACGTGCCGGTTCTTAGCCATCCTCGACTTCTTCACTTATTAGGAATGAGCACCCGGACCCAGACGGAGCCGTCGGGCTAGAATCCCTTTCCCATGCGGCCCCTCACGATGTTCTGGGCACCGACGTTGGCCCTCTCCGCTCTGCTCGCGCCACGATCGACGGAGGCCGATGCGGCGGTCGACTTCGCGCGCGACGTGCGTCCGTTGCTTTCGAACAAGTGCTTCGCGTGCCACGGGCCGGACGAAGCCGTCCGGGAAGCCGAACTGCGCTTCGATCGCCGGGACGACGTTTTTTCCGACCGCGGGGGCTACGCGATCGTCGTTCCCGGCCACCCGGAAGACAGCGAGCTCTGGTTGCGGGTCGCGGACCGCTCCGATCCGATGCCTCCGCTCGGCGAGGGCGAAGCGCTCGAGCCCGACGAGCTCGCGCTGCTCGAGCGCTGGATCCTCGAAGGGGCGACCTGGGAGGACCGGCACTGGTCCTTCATCCCTCCGCAGCGGCCTCCGACCCCGCCGTTGACGGAGCGTTCGCGCGGACCGATCGACGCCATCGTGGAGGCGCGCCTGCGCGCCGCGGGCCTCCAACCGAACCCGCCGGCCTCCCCCGCGACGCTCGTCCGGCGAGTGACCCTCGATCTCACCGGCTTGCCGCCGACCGTCGAAGAGGTCGACGCCTTCCGGCAGGATCCTTCGGACGCGGCCTACGAGCGTCTCGTGGAGCGCCTCCTCGCGTCCCCGCGCTATGGCGAGCACATGGCGCGTACCTGGCTCGACGCCGCTCGTTACGCCGACACGCACGGCCTGCACCTCGACAACGAGCGGGTCGTGTGGCCCTACCGGGACTGGGTCGTCGATGCGTTCAACCAGAACCTGCCCTTCGATCGCTTCACGATCGAGCAGCTCGCGGGCGACCTCATGCCCGAGCCCACGCTCGAACAACGGATCGCGACCGGCTTCAACCGCTGCAATCCGACGACGGCCGAAGGCGGCTTGATCGCCGAGGAGTATCTCGTGAAGTACGCGGTCGACCGCGTCGACACGACCTCGACGGTCTTCATGGGACTCTCGATGGGCTGCGCGCAGTGCCACGATCACAAATTCGATCCCGTCGCGCAGAGCGAGTTCTACAGCCTGTTCGCCTTCTTCAACTCCGTCGCCGAGGAAGCCTCCGACGGGAACGGCAGCGCCCCGCCGCCTTCGGTCTCCGTTCCGACTCCCGACGAGCGGGAGCAAGTCGCGGAGCTCTCCGCCGAGCTCGAGCGGCTCGCCGCGCGCCTGGACGCACCTTGGCCGGAGGCCGACGCCGCTCAAACCGTCTGGGAGAACGAGCTGAGGACACGCCTCGCGCGCCGCTGGGTGCCGCTCGTTCCGTTCGCGTTCTCCAGCACGGACGGCTCACGGCTCGAACTCGAGCCGGACGGTTCCGTCGCGGCCACGGGAGAGGTTCCCGAGCGCGACACCTACGAGTTCCTGCTCCGTGCGCCTCCGGGCGAGCTGGTCGCGCTGCGGCTCGAGGCCCTGCCGGTGCAAGCGGACGACGGGACGCCACGCGTCGGCCGCGCGCCCAACGGCAACACGGTCGTCACGGGCATCGAACTCGCGGCGGCTCCGCTCGGACGTCCGGGTCCCTTCGAACAGGTTCCGCTCGCGGCCGCGGCGGCCGACTACGCCCAGGAGAACTATCCGGTCGCGGGCGTCCTCGACGACGACCCCGAGAGCGGCTGGGCCATCGATGGACGGCCCGAACGCCGGACGGTCGTGCTCTCGAGCCAGGCCCCGTTCGGCTTTGCGTCCGGCACGCTCTTGCGCGTCCGCATCGACCAGCGCTCGCGCTTTCCCCATCACACTCTGTCCCGCGTGCGCCTTTCCGTGTCCGAGGATCCCGGACTCGCCGCCGCCCGCTTCTCCCCCTGGTGGGTCAGCGGCCCCTGGTCAGAAGGCGAGCGGCCGGCCGCGCTCGCGCTGGCGGAGGCCGGCCTCGACCTCGCCGCCACGCGGGCCGACGGCACCCCCCTCTGGATCGAACGACCGCTCGCCTGGAATACGGTCCAGGAGCTCGAAGGCGAGGGTTGTTCGACCTTCGTGTTCCAGACGATCGAAGCTCTCGCGCCGCACCAGCTGCGACTGTCCTTCGGAAGCGACGACGGCTTGCGCGTGTGGCTCGCGGGCGAACTCGTGCTCGAGCGCGACGTGGCGCGCGCGCTCGCACCCGATCAGGACGTCGTGCAGCTCGAGCTGGCGCAGGGAACGAATCTGCTCCTGTTCGAGGTCACGAACCGCAGCGGCGAGTACGGCTTCACGGTCCGGCCCGTCGCCGAGGAACTGGGCGGGCTCCCGCTGTCCGTCGCGGACGCGCTCGCACGACCCGCCTCCGAGCGGGATCCGGACGAAGGCCGGCTCGTGCGCGCTCACTATCGCCGCCGGCACGCTGACGAGTGGAGAGCGCTCGAAGAGCAGCTTGCCACCGTCGAAGCCGAGCTCGCCGCGGTCGAAGCCGGCATGGCAACGTCCCTCGTCATGCGGGAACTCCCCGAACCGCGCCCCGCCTTCGTGCTCGAACGCGGGAGCTACGACCGTCCCACGGTGCCCGTCGAGCCCGGGATCCCGGCGGTGTTCGGAACGCTCCCGGAACGTCCCGACGGCGCCCGCTTCGACCGGCTCGACCTCGCGCGCTGGCTGGCCGACCCCGCGCATCCGCTGACCGCGCGCGTGCGGGTGAATCGCGCCTGGCAACGCTTCTTCGGAACGGGCCTGGTCGCGACGCCCGAGGACTTCGGGATCCAGGGCGAGTACCCGTCGCATCCCGACTTGCTCGATTGGCTCGCCGTGACGTTCGTGGAGGGCGGACAGGACGTCAAGGCGCTCCAGCGCGACATCGTCCTGTCGACGACCTACCGCCAGAGTTCGGCCCTCGATCCGGTCGCGGCGCGACTCGATCCGGCCAACCGCCTGCTCTCGCGCGCACCGCGCCTGCGACTGGAAGCGGAGGTGATCCGCGATGCGGCCCTGGCCGTCAGCGGGCTGCTCGTCGAGCAGCGCGGCGGCCCGAGCGTTCGCCCGTACCAACCCGACGGCATCTGGAAGGCGGTGGCCTACACGAGCAGCAACACGGCGACCTACGAGCGCGGCGCAGGCGACGACCTCTGGCGCCTCAGCCTCTACACCTTCTGGAAGCGCACGGCGCCGCCTCCGCTCTTGACGGTGTTCGATGCTCCGACGCGCGAGGCGTGTGCGGTCCGCCGCGCGCGCACGAACACCCCCTTGCAGGCGCTCGCACTGCTGAACGGCGTGCAGTTCGTCGAGGCCGCGCGGGCCTTCGCCGAACGCGTGCTCCGCGCGGACGGGCTCCAGGACGACGGTCCGCGACTCGAGCAGGCCTTCCGGGCCGCCGTCGCCCGTCGGCCGCACGCGGACGAGCTCGGGATCCTGACCGGGGTCCTGGAAGCGGCACGCGCCGAGTACGCCGGGGTCGATGGCCAAGCGGCCGCCGAAGCCTTGCTCGCCGTCGGCGAGGCGCCGCTCACGGACGACGAAAGGCGTCCCGCTGCGAGCGAGCTCGCCGCCTGGACCACGGTCACGTCCCTCCTGTTGAACCTCGACGAGTTCCTGACGCGGGAGTGAGCATGGATCCGATCGACGAACGCCGCCGACTCCTGAACCGACGCCAGTTCTTCGGCCGCTCCGCGACCGGGATCGGGGCCGCAGCGCTGGCGAGCGTCCTCGACCCCGGACTCTTCGCCCAGAGCGGCAGCCACGGCGGCCTGCACCACGCACCACGCGCTCGGCGGGTCATCTACCTCTACATGTCCGGCGCGCCGTCCCAGATCGACCTGTGGGACCACAAGCCGGGCCTCGACGACCTGTTCGATCAGGAGCTGCCGGACAGCGTCCGCCAAGGTCAACGCATCACGACGATGACCTCCGGGCAGGCGCGCTTTCCGGTAGCGCCTTCGCTCTTCTCGTTCGCGCGCCACGGAGAGTGCGGAGCACTCGTGAGCGAGCTCTTGCCCTACACGGCGCGCGTCGTGGACAAGCTTGCCGTGATCCGCTCGGTCCACACGAGTGCCATCAACCACGACCCCGCCATCACGTTCGTCCTGACCGGGAGCGAGATGGCCGGGCGCCCCAGCATGGGAGCCTGGGCGTCCTACGGCCTCGGTTCCGAGAACGCGGACCTGCCGGCCTTCGTCGTCCTTCACTCGCGCTGGAGCGCGAAGCGGGACGCGCAGGCCCTCTTCTCGCGTCTGTGGGGCACGGGCTTTCTCCCGTCCCGTCATCAAGGCGTCAGCTTGCGCGCGGACGGGGATCCGGTCCTCTGGCTCTCGAATCCGGCGGGGGTCTCGAGCGCGGGTCGCCGCCGCATGCTCGACGGGTTGGCCGCGTTAAACGCTCGGCACGCCGACGAAGTCTTCGATCCCGAGATTCGCGCACGCATCGCGCAGTACGAACTGGCCTATCGGATGCAGAGCTCGGTCCCGGAACTGACGGACCTGTCCGACGAACCCGACGAGGTCTTCGAGCTGTACGGACCCGACGCGCGTCGACCGGGGACCTTCGCGGCCAACTGCCTGCTGGCGCGACGGATGGCCGAACGCGGCGTGCGCTTCACTCAGATCTTCCATCGCGGTTGGGACCAACACGGCAACCTGCCCGCGGACCTGCGGTTGCAGTGTGGTGACGTCGACCGCGGATGCGCGGCGCTGGTCGTCGACCTCGAACGCCGCGGCCTGCTCGAGGACACGCTCGTCGTCTGGGGCAGCGAGTTCGGTCGCACCGTCTACTGCCAGGGCACCCTCACGCGCGCGGACTACGGCCGCGACCACCACCCGCGCTGCTTCACGATGTGGATGGCGGGAGCGGGGATCCGGGGTGGCCTGCAGTACGGCGCGACCGACGACTTCAGCTACAACGTGACCGAGAACCCGGTCCACGTCCACGACGTCAACGCCACGATCCTGCATCTCCTGGGGATCGATCACGAGCGTCTGACCTACCGCTATCAGGGTCGCGACTTCCGCTTGACGGACGTCGAAGGCCGCGTCGTCCACGAGCTCTTCACCTAGGACGTCGCAAACTGCGCCGGGCCTGGCGACCGGGCCGATTCGCACGGAACGGCCCCGATCGGCTACGCTCGTGGCTCTGGCTTTCGTCGGTCACCTCTTCCCCGGGGAACCTCCCTTTGAAGACCGCCATTCTTGCCACGTTCGCGATTGTTCTCGGTTCGACCGCTTCGGCGCAGCGCGCCCTCGGTGGAGCACGGCCCGCATCCGAAGAGTTGCTCTTCGAAGTGCGCGACCTGGGTTTGCCCTTGGACGTGCGCTCGCCTCTGCACATCGAGGGTGACCACATCGTCTTTGCCCTGCGCGAAGTCCAGGTGGACAGGAACATGGATGGCGACGTGTCGGACCACATCCTGGCCTCGTACGACATCGCCACGGCGGCGACGAGCACGTACGGGCTGGCAGTTCGTCTGACGCACTCGGGCTTCTTCGGCTACCCGTTCGAGGTCAGCAACGGCTGCGTCGCGGTCTGCGTGGACGAGGCGAGCCAATCCGCGGACTTGAACGGGGACGGCGACACGTCGGACTTCGTCCTCCACGTCGTCGAGCTGGCGACGGGCCAGGTCACGAATTTGGGACGCGCGGTCAGTCGCTGGTTCAACGAGACGGCGATCGCGGTCAACAGCGACATCCTGGCCTTCCTCGTCGATGAGGCCAGGCAAGGTCATACCGACCTGAACGGAGACGGCGACGCGCTCGACGTCGTCATGCACATCCACCGCTTAAGCTCGGGAACGACCCTGAACCTCCAGCTGCCGGGCTACGCCGGTGCACCGTTCCAGCACTCGCTCGAGACCAACAACTCGGTCGACATCCAGGGCGACCAGGTCGCCTGGTCCTTCGTCGAGCAGACCGACCTGAACGGCGACGGGTTCCTGCGCCCGATCCTGGCGGACTACGACGTCGTGACGGGCCAGACGACCTTGATCGGAACCGACGTCCAGAGCCTGCGTATCGGCTTCAGCCTCGTGCCCGATCTCCTGGCGTTCGTCGAACACGAAGCGCTGGTCGGCGACCTCAATTGCGACGGGGACGCCACGGATGATCAGATCCTGCATACATACCGCCCCTCGGTGGCAGGGCCGAAGAAGAACGAGAAGCTCGACATCCAGAGCGTGACGGGCACGGGCGAACTCGTCGTCATCACGGCGCGTGAGATCGACAATCACGACTTCAACTTCGACAGCGACGTCAACGACATCGGGGTCCAGATCTTCCACGTCGCGACCGGCGTCCTGATCCCCCTGAATCGTCCGATCGAGGGCACGGTCTACCCGCTCCAGATCCAGGGCAACCTGTTCTTCTACAACGTGCCCGAGGTCAATCACGGCACCGACCTGAATGGCGACGGCGACGTGCAGGACAAGGTCATCCACCTGTACGACGCGGGACAAGGGACGCTCACGAACCTCGGACTGGCGCGCGACGACCTCTTCCCGATCTGTGGGGAGACCTTGGCCGTCTTCCGGGTCTCGGAGACGGCTCAGGGGGGTCAGGACCTCGACGGCGACGGCTTGGTCAGTTCGGGCGTCCTCTTCGCTTACGACATGCTGACCGGCACGATCCACAACCTCCACGCCCGCAGCGACACGTTCAACTTCAAGGTCGACGGACGTCGCGTCGTCTACCGCTCGAGCAAAGGTATCATCGAGATCTACGACGCCGATGCGCGTGCGACGATCCGGCTGGGGCATGGCGCCACGAGCTTCGCGAGCATTGGGCGCTGGACTGCCTTCTGGAGCCAGGAGACGCTGCACCTGGCCGAGCTGAACTACTGAGCCAGGCGGGCGGGCACGCAGCGCTCAGCGGGCCGCGTGGCGCAGGCGGTCGAGCGCCACGGCCGCGATGATGATGCAGCCGATCAAGATCTCCTGAATGAAGGTCGGCGCGCCGATCAGGTTGCAGCCGTTGGCCAGGTAGGACATCAGGAAGGCCCCCACGAGCGAGCCGAGGATCCGGCCCTCTCCGCCGGCCAGGCTGCCTCCGCCGATGACGACCGCGGCGATGATGTCGAGCTCCTTGCCCATGGCCGTCGTCGGATCCCCCACCGTGAGGCGGCCGAACTGCATGACTCCGGCCAGGCCCGCGCAGGCCCCGCACAAGGCGTAGATCGCGACCTTCACGCGCGTCACGCGCACGCCACACAATTCGGCCGTCGCCTCGTTCGAACCGACGGCGAAGGTGTGGGTCCCGAACACCGTCGAACGCAGAACGAGGGCCAGGACCGCCGCGAGGGCGAAGAGCAGCCAGACGCCGGGAGCGAAGAAGAGCCACGCCGGCTCCGGCGCCTTCGTCATCAGGTCGGTGATCCACGAGGTCGGGGCGTCGACCTTTTGCTCGTCCGCCAGGTACTTCGCCAGGCCACGCGCGATCCCGAGCATCCCCAGGGTCACGATGAAGGGCACGATCCCGAGCTGCGTGATCAAGAGCCCGTTCACGAGACCGCATGCCAGGCCGGTCCCGACGCCGGCCACGCAGGCCGTCAGCGCATCGTGTCCGGCATCGAGCACGAGGGCGGTGATGACCGAGGCGAGCGCGATCACCGATCCGACGGAGAGGTCGATTCCGCCGCTGATGATCACGTAGGTCATGCCGAGCGCCCCGAGCCCGACGATCACCGTCTGCGTCGCGACGGTCCGGAAGTTGTACGACGACAGGAACCCCTCCGGTCCGATGGCCGTGAAGAGCGCCAGGACGAAGGCCAGACCCAGGAACGGGCCCAGGATCGGCAGGAGCTTGCGCAACCGTTCCTTCACGCGACGACCTCGGCCCCGGTCGCCTCCGCCAGGAGCGCGGTCTCCGTCCAGTCTCGGGCGGGCCGCGCAGCGCCGAGCCGGCCGCGGCGGGCCACGGCGATCGTGTCGCAAATGCCGATCAGCTCGGGCAGGTAGGAGCTGACGAGGATCGCCGCCTTCCCGCGCGCGGCGAGCTCGCCCAGCGTCCGGTAGATCTCGACCTTGCTCGCGACGTCGATGCCGCGCGTCGGCTCGTCCAAGAGGAGCACATCGACATCGTGATGAAGCAAGCGCGCCAAAGCGACCTTCTGTTGGTTCCCGCCCGAGAGCTCTGCGATGCGCTGGCGCGGATCACGACACCGGATTCCGAGCCGATCCACGAAGCCCTGCGTGCACTCGTCGCGCGCGCGACGGTCCGAGAAGACACGTCCGAACGGCTCCAGCCGCGAAAGCGTCAGGTTGAACCCCACGCTGCGGGCGACCGCGAGGCCCTCCCCCTTGCGGTCCTCGGAGAGCAGCCCGATCCCCTGTCGAAGCCGCGCCGCCGGCGACCCGGGTTCGGCGGTCACGCCGGCGAGCAGGACGCGCCCAGAACGGATCGGGTCCAGCCCGAAGAGCGCCCGCAGGAGTTCCGTGCGTCCCGCTCCGACGAGACCGGCGATCCCGAACAACTCGCCCCGACGCAGCACGAGATCGACGTCGTACGGCAAAGCGCGTCCGGACAGACCCTGCAGCTCGAGCACGACCTCACCCGGGACGTGGGGCACGCGCGGGTAGTGTTCTGCGAGCGCGCGGCCGGCCATGGCCGCGACGATCGTCGCGACCGTCGTCCCCGCCATCGCTCCGCTTGCCACGGAGCGTCCGTCCCGCAGGACCGTGTAGCGATCGGCGATCCGCGTCAACTCGTCCAGGAAGTGACTGATGTAGACGATCGCGACGCCCCGTTCGCGCAGTGCGCCGATGACGCGGAAGAGCCGCTCGACGTCGTCTCCCGCGAGCGAGCTGGTCGGCTCGTCCAGCACGAGCACGGCCGGCTCGCCGACGAGCGCGCGTGCGATCTCGACCAGCTGGCGTGCGCCGGGCGAGAGGCTTGCGACGCGTTCCCCAGGATCGAGGTCGGCGTGCTCGAGGACGGCGAGCGCGCGCGTGACCCGGGCGCGACGCTCCCGCTTGTCGAGCCAGCCGCAGCGCGCCGGCTCACGCCCGAGGAGCACGTTCTCCTCGATCGAGAGGTGCGGCGCCAGGTTCAGCTCCTGGTAGATCATCGCGACGCCACGCTCGAGGGCGTCCAGCGGACCCCGCGGCCGAAAGGGGTGACCGGCGAGGGCCAGCTCACCGGAATCCGGCGTGTGCACGCCGGCGAGGATCTTCACGAGGGTGCTCTTGCCCGCGCCGTTCTCGCCGACCAGGGCGTGCACCTCACCCGCCCGCACCTCGATCGTGACGTCGTCGAGGGCGACGACGGGACCGAAGGACTTGCGAACCGCGCGCATCGAGAGCGCGACGTCCCCTCGCCCGGAAGCGGGCACCGTCAGCGCTCGAGGATCGAGAGATCGGGGTCGAGCAGGGCACGCTGGCGCGGCTCGTCCATGTCGTCCTTCGTGATGACGACGACGCCCGTGTCGATCCGCGCCTCCACCGGACGTCCCTCGAGATGGTCCACCATGGCCCGAATCCCGAGGTCCCCCATGGCGACGGGATCCTGGATGACGAGCGCGTCGAGCTCGCCGGCGCGCAGGGCCTCGACCAGCTTCTGGCTGGGATCGAAGCCGATGAAGCGGGGCTGGCCAGCGAGCCCCGCGTCCTGCAGGGCGCGCAGCATCCCGAACGTCGCCGACTCGTTCGAGCAGAAGATCCCGTCGACGTCCGCAAACTGGATCAGGAGGTTCTCGGCGGTCCGATAGGCTCCCTCGGTCGTCGCCCCGGAGTACTGGTTGCTCGACACGACCTCGATCTGGCCGAACTCGTCGGTCAGCGTCGTCAAGAAGCCCTCTTCACGCTTCATGGTGCTGGCCGAGCCTTCCAGATAACGCATCACCAGGACGCGCCCCGCGCCCTCGAGGAGCTCGCCCAGCTTGCGCGCTGCCAGCGCGCCACCGACGAAGTTGTCCGTCGCCACGAAGCTCACGCGACCGTCCCAGGACAGATCCGAGTCCACGATGACGACCGGAATGCCCTCGCGCACGGCATCCCGGACGCAGGGAATGAGGGCCGCGTCGTCGAGCGGAGCCAGCACGATGCCGTCGACTCGGCGGGTGATGAAGTCCTCGACGACCTTGATCTGCTCGTCGCGGTCATCCTCGCGCAGCGGCCCCTTCCAAAGCACTTCGACGTCGAGCTGACGTCCGGCGCTCTCGGCCCCGGCGTGAATCGACTTCCAGAATTCGTGAGTCGTCCCCTTCGGGATCACGGCGATGCGGCGGCGGCCGTCCTGAGCCTTGCCCTCCCGGCAGGCGCAAAGGAGCCCGAAAGCGAGGACGAAGAGCACCAGAAGACGATTCGACATGCGGTTCCTTCGCGCCGCGAGGCGCGTTCGGGCGGTGGCGGACCCGCAAAATATCGAAAGTCGGGCGGAACGAGACCGTCGCTGGTGGAGATATCGGGGCAGCGTGGAGCGTTCCCCGCCCGCCCCCGGAGAACTTCGCTTCCGGAGGGAACGGACCCGAAACGCCCCCCGTCGAAGGTGAAACCGGCTTCCAGGACCTCTCTCTGCCCTGTCGGAGGGTCCAATTGCACGTTACTATGAGTCGGTCCCTTCGCCACCCCACAACCAAAGCGCCCTCCTCCCAGCGTGGAGTCGCGGACATCCCCCCCAGCGAGCCCGGCCCCGTCGTGGAATCGTGCTCCGAGCTCTCACCCCATTTCTCCCCCCATGAAAGCCCTCATCGCCGGATCGCTGACCGTCCTCCTGGGCGGCGCGCTCGCGGCCCAAGCGCAGGACGCGCACGATCGTGATCAAGCCCCCGCCTGGGACACCCTGACGTCCATCGGCCTGCGCCGCTGCGGTCTGCCTCCCGAGTCGGAGCGTCCGCCGGTCATCCAGCAGTTCCTTGGCGGCGGCGCGGGCGACTGCAGCGCGGGTTCGACCAACCCGGCCGCGATCTACGATCCGGTCACGACCTACCAGATCCCGGTCGTCGTGCACGTCATCCGCAACAGCACCGGAACGTCGGGCAACATCTCGATGGCGCTCGTGCAGAGTCAGATCGACATCCTGAACGAGGACTTCCGCGCCACCCCCGGCACGAACGGAGCCAACGGCACGGACTCGCGGATCGAGTTCTTCCTGGCGACCCAGGATCCGGGCGGCGCGCCGACGACGGGCGTCACCTATTCCAACAACACGACCTGGTACAACGACGGCGGCAGCTACTGGAACTCGCTCGCCTGGGACACCAACCGCTACCTGAACATCTACACGAACCAGGCCGGTGGCGCGCTCGGCTACGTGCCCGGACTGCCGGCCGGCGGCGGTCTCGTCGGGTCGAACAACGACCGCGTCGTCGTCTACTGGCCGTCCTTCGGCCTGAACGGTCCGATCGGTCCGCCCTACAACAAGGGCCGCACGACGACTCACGAGGTCGGCCACTACCTCGGGCTCGAGCATACGTTCTCGGGTGGCTGCGCCGGCGGGAGCTGCTTCACGGGCGGCGACCTGATCTGCGACACGAACAACGAATCCGGTCCCTTCTTCGGTTGCGGCAACCGCTCGACCTGCGGCAACTCCGATCCGACCGACAACTACATGGACTACACCGACGACCTCTGCATGGAGAAGTTCACTCCGCAGCAGGTCAACCGGATGCGCTGCACGCTCGAGCATTGGCGCTCGAACCTCGCCGGTCCCGCGGGCCCGGCCGCGACGGCCACCATCCGCAACGGCACGGGTGTCAACCCGCTCGGCTTCCAGTCGGGCACGCTCCCGCTCTGGGGTGAGGTCTGGGATTCGACCATCGCGCTCGGTGGCAACTTCTTCAGCTTCGTCGCCCTGTCCTTGAACGGACCGGTCACGCTGAACTCGGCCAACGGACAGATCCTGATCGCGCCGCCGCTCGCGATCCCGCTCGACCCGGGCTTCGGATCGCACGCGATCCTCCTGCCCGCGAGCCCGACCCTGATCGGCCTCTCGATCCAAACGCAGGGCATCACCTACTCGCCCGGCTTCCAGTTCCAGAACGCGATCGACCTCGTGGTCGGTTTCTGAGACCGGCGGACAAGCGTACTGCGACGGGCCGCGCTGCGACGAGCAGCGCGGCCCGTCTTCGTTCCCCGCCTTCGGTCCATGACGTCCGCACGCATGGCTCCCTCCCCGCGCGCGGGTAGACTGCACGCCCATGCGCGTCGACGCCCACCAACACTTCTGGGTCTATGCTCCTGCGGAGTACCCGTGGATCGAGGACGACCTGGCCCTGCTGCGCCGTGACTTCCTTCCCGAGCACCTCGCGCCCGTGCTCGCGACTGGCGCGATCGATGCGACCGTCCTCGTCCAAGCCCGCCAATCGCTGGCGGAGACCCGCTTTCTGTTGAAGCTGGCGCGCGAACGCGACTTCGTCGCCGGCGTCGTCGGTTGGGTCGACCTGTGCTGCCCGGACGCGGACGCCGAACGCCGGCTCGAGGAGACGCTGATCGCCTTCGCCGACGACCCGCATCTGCGTGGAGTGCGCCACATCGTCCAGGACGAGCCCGACGATGCCTTCGTCTTGCGGCCCGACTTTCAACGCGGTGTGCGGCAGCTCGCACGCTTTGGCCTGACCTACGACCTCTTGGTCTACCCGCGTCAGCTGGCTTCGGCGCGTGCCTTCGTCGAGGCCTTCCCCGAGCAACCCTTCGTCCTCGATCACGCCGCGAAGCCCAGGATCAAGGACGGCCTGCTCATGCCCTGGCGCGAGGAGCTACGCGCCCTGGCTCGCCACCCCAACGTCTGCTGCAAGCTCTCGGGACTCGTGACGGAGGCGCACTGGAGCAGCTGGCGCGCCGAGGACTTCGCCCCCTACCTCGACGTGATCTACGAGGCCTTCGGCGAGGAGCGTGTCCTGTTCGGCTCGGACTGGCCGGTCTGCACCTTGGCGGCGAGCTACGAGCAAGTACAAGGCCTTCTCACCGGCTGGGCCGCCGGCCTCTCCGAGAACGCGCGCGAGAAGCTCTTCGGACTCAACGCGGCCCGCTTCTACTCCCTGGACTCCGCATGACCACCACCACCTTCGTCACGGGCGCGCTCGGCTGCATCGGAGCCTGGGTCGTGAAGGCCCTCCTCGAGCGCGGAGACGAGGCCTTCGTCTTCGACGTCAGCGACGACGCCCGCCGCCTGCGCGACCTCGTCACGGAGGACGCCTTCGCTCGGGTGCGCTTTCGCATCGGCGACATCACCGACCCGGCCGACGTCCGCGCCGCGCTCGCGGAGTCCGGCGCCACGCGCGTCATCCACCTGGCGGGGCTCCAGGTCCCCTTCTGCAAGCAGGATCCAGGGCGCGGGGCGCGCGTCAACGTGGCCGGGACCATCCACGTCTTCCAGGCCGCGCTCGAGCTCGGAATCCCGCGCGTCGTCTACGCCAGCTCGGCCGCGGTGTACGGGGCCGAAGACGGGGACCATCCGGACGAGGATGCCGTCTGCCGGCCCGCCACGCACTACGGCGTGTTCAAGCTGGCGAACGAGCGCAACGCACGCGTCTTCTTCCAGGACAACGGCCTGTCCTCCGTCGGCCTCCGCCCGCTGACCGTCTACGGCGTCGGGCGCGACCAGGGGCTGACGAGCGGCCCGACAACCGCGCTCAAGGCCGCCGTGCTGGGCCGCGAGCACACGGTCGCCTTCTCCGGCCGCACGGACTTCAACTATGTCGAGGACGCGTCGGCGACCTTTCTCGCCGCCGCCGACAGCACGCTCGAAGGCGCCCACGTCTTCAATCTGCACGGCGACTCGATCGACGTTCGACGCTTCGTCGAGCTGATCGAGGCCGAGCTGCCGGAGGCGCGCGGACGCTTGCACGTCGACGGACCGCCGTTGCCCTTGCCTCCGAGTCTGGCCGGCGAGCGCCTGCGCGCGGCCCTCGGCGGGCTGCGAACGACCTCGCTCGAGGAAGGCATCGCCCGCACCGCCGCCCGCTTCCGTACGCTGGCCGACGTCGGTCGGCTGGACACCCGCGACCTCGACGCTTGAACCGCACCGAACGACGATCCGATGCCTGAAACGATGCGCGCCACGGTTCTCCACGACGTCGGTCGCATGGAAGTTCGCGACGTTCCGCGGCCCGTCGCGGGGCCGGACGACGTCCTGATCGCGGTCGATGCCGTCGGCCTGTGCGGGACGGACTTCCACATCTTCTCGGGCGAGTCGAACTACAACTTGGACGAGCGCGGACGCGAGATCCCGCTCAGCCGCCATCCTCAGATCCTGGGCCACGAGATCGTCGGCGTCGTGCGCGAAGTCGGAGCGGGCGTGGGAGACCTGGTTCCCGGCGACCGCGTCGTCGTCGACCAAGGATTGAACTGCACGAGTGCCAAGCGCGCGACGCATTGCGAGTACTGCTCGACCGGTGACACGCACCAGTGCGAGGGCTACGTCGAGCACGGCATCACCGGCCTGCCGGGCGGGCTGGCGGAGTACCTCGCGCTCCCCGCGGTGAACGCGGTGCGGCTCGAGTCCAACCTGACGAGCGCGCACGCCGCGCTGACCGAGCCGCTCGCGTGCGTCCTGCACAGCTCGGAGCGTGCCGAGCGAGCGACGGCCCGCTACTCGCTGCATGGCGCCGACAGCGCGCGGCGCGTACGGACCGCGGTCATCCTGGGCGCCGGTCCGGCCGGGCTCTTGTTCACGAAGGTGTTGCGGCGGGTCCTGGGCTTCGACGGCACACTCGTCGTGGCCGACCCCGACCCGGGCAAGCGCGCCCTCGCGGAAGGTCTCGGCGCGATCACGGTCGACCCGCACGCGGTCCCGGTCGAGGAGGCCGTGCTCGAACACAGCGCCGGCCGACGCGCCGAGTACCTCATCGAGGCCTCCGGTTCCGGCGCCGTGTTCGAGACGCTGCCCGCCTTGATCCGCAAGCAGGCGACGGTCCTTCTGTACGGCATCGGACACGGCGGGGCCTCGCTCGAACTGCTGAACCAGGTGCAGTGGAAAGAGCCGACGGTGGTGCTCTCCGTGGGCGCCTCCGGCGGCTTCGACCCCGACGGACGCCCGTCGATCTACCGTCGCGCGCTGCGACTGATCGAAGGCGGTGATGTGGGCGTCGAGCGGCTCGTGACGCACCAGTACGAAGGTCTCGACGCCGTACCGAGCGCGTTCGAGCGACCGCTCCCCACCGGATACGTGAAGGGCGTCGCCGTCCTCGCGCGCTAGGAGCCCCCTGTTGAAGTTGCCTCACGAAAGCGGAGACCTACGCCCTGGCTTCCGAAGCACTTGCTCAGCGGGCTCCTGATCGTGCGCGTCTCCCTCTTCGTCACCTGTCTCGTCGACCAGTTCTGGCCGGAGGTCGGCCGGGCGACGGTCGAGCTCCTGCGCCGCGCGGGTTGCACCGTCGACTTCGTGCCGGAACAGACCTGCTGCTCGCAGCCGGGCTTCAATGCGGGTCTGCACGACTCGGCCCGGGCCGTCGCGCGCCACCTGATCGAGACGTACGAGGCCGACGACGCCCCGATCGTCGTCCCGTCCGGCTCGTGCACGGCCATGTTCCATCATCTCACGACGCTGTTCTCCGACGAGCCCGGGTGGCGCGCGCGCGCCGAGCGGGTGGCGGGTCGAGTGCACGAGCTCGGGACCTTTCTCCTCGACGTGCTCGGGATCGACGACCACGGCGCGCGCTTCGAAGGCCGGGTGACCTGGCACGACGCCTGCCATGGGCTACGCGAGCTCGGCATTCGCGCCGGGCCGCGACGTCTGCTCGGCAAGGTCGCGGGAGTCGAGCTCGTCGAGGCCAAGACCTGCGACTCCTGCTGCGGCTTCGGCGGAACCTTCTCCGTCCAGTACCCTGAGATCTCCGTCGCGATGCTGGACGAGAAGATCGCGGACCTCGAGGGGCTGGGAGTCGACGCCGTCGTCTCGGGCGACGTCAGCTGCCTGATGCAGATCGATGGCAGATTGCGCAAGCGTGGCTCGTCGATCGCGGTCCTGCACCTGGCCGAGCTCCTGAACTCGCGATGAACCATCCGCAGACCCCCGCCACCTTCCAGGACAACGCCCGCGCGGCCCTCGCGGACGGGACGCTGCGCGGAGCGCTCGGTCGCGCGACGTCGCTCTTCGCGGAGCGGCGTGCAACGGCCCTGGAAGGGCTGGGAGACTGGGAAGAACTGCGCGAGCGCGGGCGGGCGATCAAGGAGGAAGCGCTCTCGGATCTCGACCGCCAGCTCGAGACCTTCGTCGCGCGGGCCGAGGAGCGCGGCACGCAGGTCCACTGGGCCCGTGACGCCCGCGAAGCCTGCGCCGTCGTCGGGGAACTGGTCGCGGCCGCCGGCGCGCGACGGCTCGTCAAGAGCAAGAGCATGACGACCGAGGAGATCGGCCTGAACGAGGCGCTCGAGACGGACGGGACGCTGCCGATCGAGACCGACCTCGGCGAGTGGATCATCCAGCTCGCCGGCGAGACGCCCTCGCACATCATCGTTCCCGCCATCCACAAGACGAAGCGCGCCATCGCCGACCTCTTCGTCGAGAAGCTCGCGATCGAGCCTTCGGACGACGTCGACGTCCTCGCCGGCGCAGCCCGCCGCGTCCTCCGCGAGCACTTCTCGAAGGCCGACCTCGGCATCAGCGGCGTCAACTTCGGCATCGCGGAGACGGGCAGCATCCTCGTGCTCGAGAACGAAGGCAATGCGCGCATGACGACGTCGCTGCCGCGCGTGCACGTCGCCGTGATGGGCATCGAGAAGGTCCTCCCGCGCTTCGGCGACCTCGAGCCCTTTCTGCGCTTGTTGCCGCGTTCGGGGACGGGTCAGCACCTGACGAGCTATCAGTCGATCCTGACCGGACCGAAACGGGCGGCGGACGAGGAAGGACCCGACGAGCTGCACATCGTCCTGCTCGACAACGGGCGCTCGGCCATGCTCCGCGAGCGTGTGACGCGCCAGTCGCTCGCCTGCATTCGCTGCGGCGCCTGTCTCAACGTCTGCCCGGTCTACAAGGCGATCGGCGGACACGCCTATGGCTCGGTGTATCCCGGCCCGATCGGCGCGGTGATCACGCCCCAGCTCCAGGGACTGTCCCGGGCGGCGCAGCTGCCGTTCGCCTCGAGCCTGTGCGGCGCGTGCCGCGACGTCTGTCCCGTCAAGATCGACATCCCCGAGCTCCTGCTCGAGCTGCGCAAGCGCGTGGCGGAGGGTCGCGGTCCGATTCAGGGGCCGACGCCCGTCAGCACCGCGAAGCGCCTCGGCTTCGCGTCGTGGGGCTTCGTCTTGTCGCGCCCGCGCGTCTATCGCCTGCTGGCGCGGCTCGCCCGCTGCGTCCCGTGGAGCATGCTCGACTCGAAGCCGGTCGCACGCCTCGTGCCCCCCTTGGCCGCCTGGACGCGGGACCGTCGACTGCGCCCGCTCGCGCGCGTGAGCTTCCGCGACAGCTTCGCGCGCTCCGGCTCCGCGCAGGGAGAGCGTCCGTGAGTGCGCGCAACGCCAAAGCGCGCGAGGCGATCCTGGGCTCGATCCGCGCGAACCTCGAGCTGGCGCGTGCGGAGCTCGTCCCGACGGAGGTCGCGACGTCGCCCTGTCCGGGGCGCCCCGCCGGCCTCGACGATCGTGACACGGCGATCGCGCACCTCAGCTCGACGCTGGAGTCCGTCGCAGGCCGCGTCACGCGCGTCGCGACGCGCGCCGCGCTCGCACCGGAGATCGCGCGCATCTTCGACGCCCACGGCGTGACGACGATCGCCGCCTCGAACGCCGCGTGGATCCCGGCGGTGCGTGCCTCCCTCGGGGAGCGCTTCCGCTGGCTCGCGACCGACTGCACGCGCGACGAGCTCTTCGCCGCCGATGCCGGCCTGACCGGAGCCCAGCTCGGGATCGCCGAAACGGGCACGTTGGTACTCGTCTCCGAGGACGAACGCCACCGCTTGGCTTCGCTTGTGCCACCCGTGCACGTCGCGGTCCTGCCCGTCGCACGGATCGTAGCGACGCTGGGAGACGCGCTCGCGGCCCTGCGAGGAAGCCTCGACAGCGGACCCGACCCGACGCTCACCTGGATCACCGGTCCCTCGCGCACGGCGGACATCGAGCTTACACTGGTCGTCGGCGTCCACGGTCCGCGGGCGCTCCATGTCGTGCTCCTCGAGGAGGAAGAAGCTTGAAACTCGTCTCGTTTTCGTCCGGCGGCGACGCCGCCATTCGCTTCGGCGCCCTGCTCGACTCGCAGCGGGTCCTCGACTTTTGCGCCGATTCCGCCGGCATCCCGCGACCGAAGAACGAGCTGGGCTGGTTCGATCTCGAGCAGAGCTCGCTGATCGAAGCGACCGCGCTCGTGCGCTCCCTCGCCGACGCACCCGGTCGACTCGCAGAGCTCCAGGCGCAAGGCGCGATCCTCGCGCGCTCCGACGTGCGCCTGCACGCGCCGGTGCCGCGCCCCGGCAAGGTCATCTGCATCGGGCTGAACTACCGGGACCACGCCGAAGAGAGCGGAATGGAGCTGCCCGAGCTGCCGCTCTTCTTCTCCAAGTTCCCGACGTCGATCACGGCGCACGAGACGGCCGTCCGCATCCCCCCCGGGAGCGTCGAGGTCGACTACGAGGCCGAGCTGGCGGTCGTGATCGGACGCACGGCGACGCGCGTGACGAAGGAGACGGCTTTCGAGCACGTCCTCGGCTACGCCAACTTCAACGACGTCAGCGCGCGCGACTTCCAGTTCCGCGACGGCCAGTGGCAGCGCGGCAAGTCCTGCGACACGTTCGCGCCCTTCGGCCCGTTCCTCCGGACGCGCGACGAGGTCCAAAAGCCCCAGACCCTTGCGATCCAGCTCCGGCTGAACGGCAAGACGCTCCAGAGCTCGAACACCGACCAGCTCATCTTCGGGATCGCCGAGCTGGTCGCGTTCCTGTCCCAGTCGACGACGCTCGAACCCGGCGACGTCATCGCGACCGGGACTCCGCCGGGCGTGGGCTTCGCGCGCAAGCCGCCGATCTACGTCAAGCCCGGCGACCGCATGGAAGTCGAGATCGAGGGTCTCGGCATTCTCGCGAACCCGGTCACGGAGTGATCAACCGCTCGTGATGCGTCCGTCGCGGATGTAGAACGTCCGTGCATGCGGATCGCAGCGCAAGAGCGAGCCGGCGAAGGTGAACGTCTTGCCGCGCTGGTTCCGCAGGCTCTCCGACAACTCCTTCGGCAACTGCACGACGGCCCGGACCGTTCGCGCCGAGTGGCCCGAGGGTGCGCGCATGAGGTCGAAGAGGGCCTTCGTCCCGACGTTCATTCCGAAGTCGACGTCGCTCGTGCAGCGCTGTACGCGATAGAGCTCGCCACTCCACTCGATGGGAACGCCCGCCCAGGATTCCGCGAAGAGCCGGTCCGCTTCCGAGCCCGTCGTTCCGTCGGCGAAGAGCGCTCGGACGAGCTCCGTCACGGCCGGAATCACCCCGAGCGGCGGCGAGCCGTCCTCGAAGGGTGCCTCGCCCTCCGCCGGGGGCGCAGCGGTCGAGCTCGCGAGCAAGGCATCGAGCTCGGCTCCTGCGCTCTCGTCCGCCGTGCCGTCGTCCAGGACGGTCGCATCCTCGAGATCATCCTCGTCCTCGGCCCGCACGAGGGTCGTGCCGTCGTCGCCCAAGGCCTCCAGCGTCGGCGTCGCCGCGAGGATCTCTGACATCGGAGAGGGCTCGCGCTCGCCCTCTTCCAGCGCGTCGAAGACGACGCCTTCGTCGACCGGCTCGTCGGTCACGGGCTGAACCTCGCCCTCCCGATCGAAGGGATCCCCGTCTTCGGTGAGCAAGCGCGCGGTCAGGGCCAGGTCGCGCAGCACGCTGACGATCTTCTCCGGATCCGTCGGCACGCCGCGCGCGATGAGCTGGATCTCTCCGGCCATGACCTTCATGGCCGGGTGCCGTTGAAACACCTCGATCAGGCGCCGCCTGCGAACGTCCGTGAGGAACTGCACGACCTCGCGGGCGCCCTTGGCGCGCACGATGACACGTTCGTCGAAGTTCGCATCCCCGGTGGCGATGTCCTTCGAGCCGAAGGCGATCTTCAGGTCGTCGAGCACGCCCTTCTTGGCGAGGTAGAGCCCCCCCACCCTGCACGGGAAGTCCACCGAGTAGGTCGTCACCTTGCCGTTCTGCCCGTGGCGGTTGCCGGTCGTGACGTCGACGTCGAAGCCCCGGTAGCGCCCGCTGAGCCTGCGCTTGCCCAGAAAGGAGCCCCAGCTGAAGCGCAAGCGCAGGAGCCTGGCCGCCGCTTCCCACGCCTCGCGCGTCTTCTTCGCTTGCTTTTTCATGAAGACCACGAGGCCCAGGATGACAGCGAAGACGACGAACCCCATGGCGGGTGGGGGCTCAGCCCTTTCCTTCGTCCGGTTCGACCGGAACGCCGCACGTCGGGCAGATCTCGTCCTTGCCGCGCGCTTCGACGCAACAGGGGTGCTCGCACTCCTTCCCTTCGGCCACGGCGCTGTCGCAGCAGGGCGCATGCAGCTCGACCTCGTCCTCTTCGACCGGAGGCAGGCTCGCGCCGCGCACGACCTCGAGCCCGGGCCGCGCGGCCAGGAGCGCCTCGACGCCGGCGTCGGTCACCGCGGTCTCCCAGACGAAGACCTTGCGCAACTTCGAGAGCTCCGCGAGCCGCGCCAGACCGGCGTCGCCCACGTTCGTCCCGTAGAGGTTCAGGACCTCGAGCTGGCCGAGCCGCGCGACGTGGACGAGGGCCTCGTCGCCGAGGCTCGTGTTGTCGAGGCGTAGCCGTACCAGGCGGCGAAAATCCGCCAAACGCGCGAGACCGGCGTCGGTCACGGCGGTGCGCGACAGATCGAGCGCGACGAGCCACGGCTGCAGACCGTCGAGCAGGGCCAGGTCGGCGTCACCCGCCTTCGCGCCGAGCAGCCCGAAGGAAACCTCGATGTCGCTCGTGTCACGCGCCAGCGGCCCGGCGGTCGCACCGCGCTCGCGCAACGCGTTCAGGAGCTTCTCGGACGGCGCATTGGGAGCCGGAGCCTTCTTCGTGGGCGGCGGCGCCACGGGCGCTTCCACCGGCGCCTTCACGACCTCCTTCTCCGGGGCGGCTTCCGTGGCGGACCCGGTCGCGGCCGGCGCGTCGGATGTGGCGGGAGCCGGCGTCTGTTGTCCCGGACCCGGTGCACGCCCCTTCGGCCCGAGCGCGCCCTCGGCGATCCAGCGCCGCAGGACCTCGGTCTCTTCGGGCAGGAGCGGATCGCCCTTGGCGGGCATGAAGTCCTCGTGATCGGACGGGAGGGTCACGCGCGCGAGGAGCTCGCTCGCCTCCGGATCCCCGGGAACGACGCTCCAGAGCTCGCGCTCGCCCGCGAAGATCGCGGCGTGGCGGTCGAGCCGCAGGCCGCCCTTGCGCTTGCGCTGCCCGTGGCAGTCCGTGCAGCTGATCGCGAAGATCGGCGCGATGTCGCGCTCGTAGTCGAGCGTTCCGGCGACGGCGGCACCGCTCGTCCCCCCGGTCGTCGCCACGTCCAGCGGTTGGGTCGCGGCCGGTCCCGGTTCGACGGGCGGGCGCTGGACGGGCACGCCGCCACGGGTCGGGCCCGCGGAGTCGCCCGGTACCGGATCCGCACCGGAAGCGGTGAGGCCGGCCGCCGCACGGGGCGGGGGCGCCTCGCCTCCCTCGTCGGGCCGGAACACGTCGGTCAGAAAACCCTCGCCGTGCACCATCGTTCCGCCCAGATGGGAGGTCACGGAGACGGTGACGAAGCACCCGACCAACCCGAGCCGGTACAAGAACAGCATCGGGGCCGCCTGGGTCTTGCGCGCGACCAACGAGACCAAGAGCGTCAGCACCGACACGCCTGCGACCGCGACGCCCGACCAGCGATGCAGGAAGAGGGTCTTCGCCAGGGACTTGCCGGGGGGATCGAACTCGGCGTACATCCAACCGAACCAGGCCGCGAAGACGGCGCTGAGCGCCCCGAAGGCGAGGCAAGCGAAGGCGGCGCTCGAGTTGCGACGCGCGTCGAGGCGCGAACGGAAGAGCTCCACCAGACCGGCCAGGATCAGGAGCGCGATCGGGAAGTGCACGATGACGATGTGCAGGCGTCCCAGGAAACGGAGGATCGGAGCGGGTTCGTTCAACGCGTGACCTCGAAGCGGGAGTCGGGCACGAGGATTCTAGCCCAATCCGGGGCACGAACGATGGGATTCGCACGGCCTGTCCTATCCTGTGCCGCCCGCCGGCAGACGCGCTCGTCCGGCGCCGGCGGGAACGCGACATGGATGTCACGAAGCTCTCCTCCGATCTCACCGTCGCGCGCGCTGCGGCTGACGAGGTCGCGCACGTGCTGGCGACGAACCCCGCGGCCGTGCTCTTGTTGCCCGCTGGAGGGACGCCGGTCCCGCTCTACCGCGAGCTCGTGCGGCGCCAGCATGCGGGCGAGCTCGACCTCGGGCGCGCTCGGATCTTCCAGCTGGACGAGATCGTCGGCGTGGCACCGGACGCTCCGGAGAGCTTTCACGCCTTCTTCCGGCGGCACCTCTTCGAACCCCTGGGACGCAACGGCGACGAGGGGATTCATCTCTTGGACGGGAGCGCTCCGGATCCCGCGGCCGAGATCCGACGGCACGCGCAAGAGCTCCGCGCCTGCGGCTCCGCCGATCTCGTCCTGCTCGGACTCGGCCTGAACGGACACGTCGGCTTCAACGAACCGGGCACGCGCGCTGACGACGGCGCGCGCATCGTCACGCTCGAGAGCACGACGATCGGCGCGCAGGACCAAGACCTCGTCGCCCAGCGCGCTCCCGAGCTCGGCATGACGCTCGGCCTGGCCGACATCCTGCGCGGCGCCCGTATTCGCGTGCTGGTGACCGGTGCCAAGAAGCGGGACATCCTGCGGCGTCTGCTCGCGTCTCCCCCGACGCCCGCGCTGCCCGCCTCGTTCCTGCGCGCGCACGCCGACGCCGGCATCCTGGCCGACGCCGAGGCGGCGCCTTCCGACACCGCCTGAGGCGCTCAGTCCAGCGGTCGAAGCCGGATGTTGCGGTACCAGACCGGGTTGCCGTGGTCCTGCAACGCGATGTGGCCGCGTTTCGCGCGTCCATAGCCGGGCCAGGCGTCGAACTTGCTGGCTTTCACGAGCGCGCTCCACTCCGGCGTCCACAGGTGGTAGTCGACGAGCTGCACGCCGTTCATCGAATGGATCACGTGGTCGCCACGCACCTCGATCCGCGCGTGGTTCCATTCCCCGACGGGGCGGGTCACGTCGCGCACGGGAGCGTGCAGCGCGTAGTTGGCCCCTGACGCATGACGCGCGTCGAGTTCGGGCCCGTGGCCCGCGTTGTCGAGCACCTGGAACTCGGGCGCCGACATGTAGACGGTGTCCTCGGCCTCGGTCGCGCGATAGAAGACGCCGCTGTTGCCCCGCTCCGAGATCTTCCACTCGAACTCGAGCACGAAGTCGCCGTACTGACCGACGGTGACGATGTCGCCGCCCGCGCCGGTCCGAGCGAGCGTACCGGCCTCGACGGTCCAACCGGCCGGCATCGTCGCCTGCCGATAGCCGCGCCAGCCGGCCGTCGTCTGCCCATCGAAGAGCGGGATCCAGCCGGAGTCCTCCGAGCCGGTTCCGTTCGAAGCGCAGCCGAACGAGGCCGACAGGGCGATCCAGGCGAAGGCGAAGCGCGTGATGGGTCGAAGCATCGGTCAGGCTCAGGAAGAAGACGAAGGGACGGCGGCCCGCTTGGACGGGTAAAACACGGCCAAGAGCGCCAGACAGACGAGTGCGGCCCACATCGGGACACTGAAGAGCTTGGTCCAGTCCATGGTCCCGTCCGCGCGCTTGGCCCATTCCCCGATCACGGCCGTGGACACGTAGCTGCCGACGATGATGCCGATGCCGACGATGACGAGGTTGAACAGGTTTTGGGCGCTCGCGCGCACGTCGCTGGTCGTCTCTTCGTCGACGACCATGAAGGCCACGAAGATGAAGCAGCCGAAGCACAACCCGTGCAACGCCACACCGAAGAGGATCGTCGCGAGGCTGTCCGTGTACGCGAACAGCGCCATGCGCGCCGCATAGGCCAGGATTCCGATCCCCAGCAAGGACTTGCGCGACAGCCGCTTCGCCATCAAGGGAAGCGCGGCCAGGACCGCGATCTCGGACATCTGTCCGATCGTCATCAGGCCGCCGCCCCCCACGCCGAAGACGCGGTTGATCGCCGCCGCCGCGTCGCGCCCGTAGGCCGACAGGAAGTCGGAAGTGAACACGAAGTAGAACTGGTGGATGCAGCTGATCGGAACGGCCAGGAGAAACAGGGTCAACAGCGGCTGGCGCTTGACCTCGCCCAGCGCTTCGAGGGTCGCGTTGGACTGCTCGGCCTGCTCCGCGGGCGGCGTGTGGGGCAGCGTCAGGCAGAAGCCGCCCAAGACGAGCCCCAGGATCGAGCTCAAGCGAAAGGCGTCCGCGCGCCCAGCGTCCTGCGCGAGTCGAATCAACTCGTCCGTCGCTCCGTCCGGCGTGTGCTGGAAGAACAGCCATTGCCCCACCGCGATGCCGGCCACGATCCAGCCCAGCGTGCCCCACAACCGCACGCGGCCGAAGTCGCGATCGCGGTCGGGCAGGTGGTGGAAGGCCAGCGAGTTCGTCAGGGCCAGGGTGGGCGCGTAGACGAGGCCGTAGACGACCGAGAGCGTCAGGAACGTGCCGAAGGCGTCGACGTCGGCCAGGTACCACACGAGGCCCGCGCCCAGGAAGTGGCTGATCGCGAGGAAGCGCTCGGTCGCGAAGTGGCGGTCGGCGATCTGTCCCGCGATGAACGGTCCGATGATGGCTCCGACGGCGCCGGCCGCGAGGATCAGTCCGACCTGCTCGAGGTCGAAGCCGCGGTAACCCAGCAGGAACGGATACAGGATCGGCAGCCAGGCTCCCCAGATCGCGTACTGGAGGAACATCATCAGCGAGAGCTGAACGTTCAGGCCCTTCGAGAGGGGCGGGGCCGGAGTCGCGTGCATCGTTCGTGCCCTACTCGGAGAAGGCCGCGTCGAAGGCGACGTTCGATTGAGCGAAGTCCATGCGGCGCACGAAGGCCGCGGCCTCGGTCGCACCGTGCTCGCGATCCATCATCGGATCCTCCCACTCGACGGTGAGCGGTCCGTGATAGGCGATGTGATTGAGCGTGCGCACCAGGCTCTCGAAGTCGACCTTGCCACGGCCGGGCGAGCGGAAGTCCCACTGCCGCCCCGGCGTCCCGAAATCCGAGTGTCCGCCGAAGACGCCGATCGGGGTGAAGCCATCGGCCCACCAGACGTCCTTGACGTGGACGTTGAAGATGCGCTCGCCGAACTCGTGCAACAGCCCGATGTAATCGACGCCCTGGTAGCCGAGGTGCGACGGATCGAAGTTGAAGCCGAAGTTCGGATGCTTGCCGATCGCTTCGAGCGCGCGTCGCGCGGTCACGATATCGAAGGCGATCTCGGTCGGATGAACCTCGAGCGCGAAGTGCACGTTTTCGGCCGCGAACGTCCCCAGGATGTCCTTCCAGCGCCGCCCGAAGTCCGCGTAGCCGTCCGCGATCATCTTCGGCGTCACCGGTGGGAAGGAGTACAGGAGGTGCCAGATCGCACTGCCCGTGAAGCCGTTGACGACCACGCGGCCCGTCCGTTCCAGCTGCTCCTTCACATGCTCGGGCGCAAGATCGAAGAAGCGCCGCGCCGCCTTGGCCGTGTCCTTCATCTCCTGCGCCGCGCGCTGCCGCACCCCCTCGGGGTCGCCGTCTCCCCAGATGGCCTCGGGCAGGATCGTCTTGTGCCGCTCGTCGATCGGATCGCACACCGCCTGACCGACGAGGTGCGAGCTGACCGCGTAGGACGCGAGTCCGTGCGACTGGAGCACGTCCCACTTCTCCTCGCAGTAGGCCTGGCTCGCCAGCGCCTCCTGCACCTCGAAGTGGTCACCCCAGCAAGCCAGCTCGAGGCCCTCGTAGCCGAACTTCTTGGCCTTCTGGCACAGGACTTCGAGCGGCAGATCGGCCCACTGGCCGGTGAACAGACAGACGGGTCGTGTCATGGCGGACTCTCCCGTAGCGGAGGAAGGGGCGTGGGGGGCTCGATCGGAGCGCGGGCCGCTCCGCCGAACCGGGATTCTAGCCAGCATCCCTCCTAGGTCGCAGCCTATCTTCGCGCCCTTTGCGCGACGCTTGTGCGTTCGCGCGGTCGCCGCCTCCCGGTGTGGAGGCCGCGCGGACCGAGCGCCGTCACACCTCGCGCAGCTTCACGGCGCAGCGGTTCTTGGCGGAGAGCAGTGCCGCCTCGAGCACGCGTTGTGTCTCGTAGGCGTCGGCAAAATCCGGCAGGGGGATCTCCGGGGGCTCGCCGCCGAGGACCCTCAGGATGTCGGCCAGCATGTTCGTGAAGCCGTGCTCGTAGCCGAGGACGTGCGCATCGGGCCACCAGTTCGCGGCGTAGGGGTGATTGCCGGCGGAGGTGCACATGATGCGCCGCCAGCCTCCCAGGCGGTCGCCATCGCTCGCGTCGTAGAAGCGCAGGATGTTCATGTCCTCGAAGTCGAAGCGCAGGGAGCCCTTTTCGCCGTTGATCTCGATCGAGTTCGCGTTCTGGTGCGGCGGGGCGAGGCGCGAAGCCTCGAAGCTCGCGACGGCTCCGCCCCGAAAGGTCGCCAGGAAGAGCACGGCATCGTCGACGTCGCTCTTGCCCTTCTGCTTGCCGCCCTTGCCGCCCAGTCCGCGGACGGATCCGGCGAGCAGCGTGCGCTCCTTGACGAAGGTCGGCGCCACGGCGCCGTGGACCTCGACGATCTCCTCGCCCATGAGAAAGCGCGCCAGGTCGACGAGGTGCGCGTTGAGGTCGCCGTGCGCTCCCGAGCCGGCGAACTTCTTCTGGAAGCGCCACAAGAGCGGCGTGTCGGGCCCACCCCAGCTCTGCAGGTAGTTCGCCCGCACGTGGAAGATGCGACCCAACCGCCCCTCGCGCATCAGCTTCCAGGCCGTCGCGAGCGCGGGGCAACGGCGATAGTTGTACCAGACGAAGGTCGAGAGCCGCTTGCGCCGCTTGGCCGCGTCGCGCATCTCCTTCGCGTCCGCCAGCGTCCCGGCCAGGGGCTTCTCGCAAGCCACATGCTTGCCCGCTTCGAGCATGGCGAGCGCCTGCTCCTTGTGCATGTGGTTCGGCGTCCCGATGTCGACGAGCTCGATCTCGGGGTCCTCGGCCAGGTCCTGCCAACGCGTCGTCGTCTTCCCCCAGCCCCACGTTCGAGCGAAGGCCGCGAGCTCCTTCTCGTCGCGCGCGGCGACCGTGTGCCGCACGGGCGTGCGCGGCAGGTCGAAGAAGCGGGAGACCTGGGACAGTGCGTTCGAGTGCGCCCGCCCCATGAACTTCTGGCCGATGAGGCCGACTTGGATGTCCTGCGCCATGGTGCGCAGAGTCTACCGGCGCACGGTCGCCGCGAGCAGCGCGCGGTGGACCGAATCCCGCTCCTCCGCGTCCGAGGCGCCCGACTTCAGGCCCGCGAGAAGGCCCGCAGCTCGCGCGCATCGTCGGCCAGGAGCGCGTCCAGCTTGGCGTGGATGGCCGTGTTGTCCCACGTGGGCAGAGTCTCGAGGCGCTCGCGATAGTCGGGCAGGTGGTAGAGGAAGTCGCCGACCGTCTCGGCCGAGGGCTCGCGCCCGTTCTTGCCGCAGCCCATCTCCTCGAGCAGCAGCGCGTTCAGCTCCTGCTCGAACTGCCCGCGCATCGGCAGCGCGAGATAGGGCTTCTGGAGCTTCAAGGACTCCGTCATCAAGGTGAAGCCGGCGGTCGCGATCACCGCCTTGGCCGTACCGAGGTCGCGCAGGAAGCGTTCGCGGCTCGGGCGCTGGTAGACGACGTTGCCGTCCTGGCCCTCGCGGTTCGTCCCGTAGACGACGAAGAACTCGCGCTCGAAGTGGCGCAGCTGCTCCAGGAACGACGAGAAGTCGGCCGTGAAGTAGATGAGGATGTGCTCGCCATCTTTGGGCGTGAAGTCGAGCACGTCGTTCTGGAGGATCGGCGGAAAGAGGAAGGTGCGCTCGTTCGTCGTCTCGCCGAAGTAGAAGGTCGTGACCAGGCTCACGTCGGGCCGCGGCACGAGCGCGCGGATCACCGTCTCGGCCACGACGGCGTCCTTCTCGAGCTTTCGGGGCCGCGGGTACTGCATGTACCGCATGCGGTGCTGGTTGTCGAGCGAGACGAGCGGCAGGCCATAGTGGTTCGCCAGGTACGCGGTCATCGGCTCGAAGTCGGTGATCACGACCTCGGGCGCGAAGTCCTTGAAAACCTCCTTCTTCAGCTCACGCAGCTTGCGAACTCCGTTCGACAAGCGGGACAGGTTGTCCGTGAAGGTCTTCACGACGGACACCTGGTTCTGGGCGCTGGCGATGTGCAGACCTTCGGTCTCGAAGACGTCGAAGTCGCGCTCGAGATTGCGATAGCCGCGGTCGTAGCTGACCGCCTTGACCTCGTGTCCGCGGCCCTGGAGATGCGTCATGATCTCCCGTGCCCGGGACGAGTGTCCCGAGCCCTCGCCCGAAATGCCGTACACGATCCGCGTCATCCTGCCCCCTCTCGGTCCTCTCGAAAGCCGCGCGAGCCCCTCCGCCCCGACGATACGCGAGGCCTCGCCGGTCCTGAGGTCCCTTTTCGGCACGCTCGGCCCCGGACCTCAATCCGAGCCCTCGAGAGCTTGCAAAGCCCTTGCACGAGCGGCTGCCGGCGGGCCCTGAGCCCCGCAGCAGGGCACGCTTGCCGCTCAAGCTCCGCGGTGCGACCAGGAAAAAGGCTCTCAGAGCTCGGCCAGGTAGGCCAGGAGGGCGCGCATCTCGAGCCGTGAGATCCCGTCCGCGAGCCCTTCGGGCATGGCGGAGACGTCAGCACGCCGCTCTTCGATCGCGTCCTTGGGAACGCCGCTGACGCGTCCGTCCGCATCGATGACGCGCACGAACTCGTCGGTCTCCTCCACGATCCGGCCCGCCACGTGCCCCCCCTCCGCCAGGAAGAGGATCGTGCCCTTGTAGCCGGGTGTGGTGCGCCGGTTGGGCGTGACGATCGACTCGAGCACCTGCAGGCGGGTCAGGCGCTGCGAAACGCCGCTCAGGTCGGGGCCGATCTGGGGCGCGTCGTCGGCCCCGCGGGCGTGGCAGCGCACGCAGGACAGGTCGACGCGCTCGAAGATCGCGCGCCCCTTTTCGGCGTCCCCACCGAACAGGCCGTCGAGGTAGGGCGTGAGGTCGGGATCGAACTCCTGGCGGGCACGCGTGCGAGCGGTGAGTCGGCCCTCGAGCCCGGTCGTCGCCTCGGCCGCGAGCACGAGGTCGAGGGCGAGCTCGGCCGGGACGAGTCCGACGCCGAGCAGCCCGAGCTCGTCGCCCAGGAGCGGCTCGGCCTGTTCGCCTGCGAGCCGTTGAAGGAGCCCGTAGGCCGCGCGGCGCTCGGCGTACTCGCCGCGCTGCAAGATGTCGGGGACGCGCTGGAGCGCCTGCTCGACGCTCAACCCTTCGAGCGCACGTAGTGCGGCCGCGCGCAAGCGCCCCTCGGTGCTGGCGAAGCTGGCGTCGACACAGCGCGGCAACTCGGATCCGCGCAGGTCCGCCAGGGTGTCGAGCGCATCGACGCGGACGTCGACCGAACGCTCCTCGTCCGTCACCCAGGCGGCGATCTCCGACGAGACGTCGACCGCGTCACACTCCGCGGCGAAGGCCAGGAAGCGGCGCACCACGCTCTCGGGCGCGTCGGCGATGCCGCTCGCGAGCAAGTCGGTGGCCAGGTCGGCCAGGTACGGTGCTTCGAGCGTCTCGAGCGGCCGGTAAACGCCCGTCACACGGTCGCGCGTCGGTGGCGTCTCCCAGGTCGTGAGGATGTCGAGCGCCTCTTCGCGCAGGGCGAGCTCCAAGTCGGCGCGCAAGACGAAGGTCGCGAGCGTCGCGGCCGTCTCCGCACTCCGGGCGTGGCCGAGCGCGTTGAGCACGCGCCGAACGAGCGCAGGTTCGCTCGTCGCGGGCTCGTGCGCCAAGGCGCGCAGCGCGTCGTCCGCCGCCTCGATCGGCACGTCGTAGATGGCGCGCGCGGCCTCGAGCACGAGCCTGCGCTCGGGATCCGCGAGAAAGTCCGCGATCGAAGCCTCGCCGTGCCGGCGCAGGACCAGGAGCGCCCCCATCCGGGCGTCCGCGTTCGCGTCGTGGGCCAGCTCGGCCAGGGCCGCGGCGTCGGCGCTCCCAACGAGTCCCATCACCGCCGCGTGCCGCAGGTTGGGATCCGTCGCCCCGACGTCGCGCAGGAGCACGGCGAGCGCGGGCACGGCGCCCGGCACACCGATGCGACCGGCGGCCTGGGCCGCGAAGTAGCGCACGCGCGCGGCCGCATCCGTCAGCGCGTCGGTCACGAGCTCGGCGGCCGCCGCCTGGCGCGTGTCGCCGAGCACGCTCCAGGCCTGGGCGCGCACCTCGTCCTCATCGTCCTTCGTCAGCTCGAGGACGGTCTCGAGCGTGACTCCGTGGAGCCGGTGCGCCATCCCGAGCCCCCAGAGTCCGTGCAAGCGCGCGTAGAGCGACGTCGAGAGCCGCGCTGACCGGTCGAGCACGTCGTGACCCGCGCGACCGCGGTCCACCAACTCGAACTGCGCCTCTTGCCGCACGCGCTGGTCCGGGTGGGACAGGAGCTCTTCCAGCTCTTCGATGGCGAGGCCGCGCAATCCGGTCGCGAGCAGGCGCCGCGTCTCGCGCACGAGCGCGGAATCGGACTCCGCGGCATCGAAGATGCGGTACACGCGCCCCTTGCCGGTCTTGTTCCAACCCTGCACCCAATCCGTCAGGTAGAGGCTACCGTCGGGCCCGAAGTCGATGTCGGTCACGAGCACGTTCCAGATCAGCCGTTCGACCTCACCCAGCTCGTAGAACGCACCGCGCGGCGTCGTCCGGAAGGCGTGCACGCCGCTGTAGCTCGGCGCACCGCGGAAGTCGCACAGGAAGAAGGTGCCGTCGTACGCGGGACCGAGCCCCGTACCGGGGTAGTAGGTCAGTCCGGACGGGCCGTGGGCCAGGTTCGCGATCGGAGGAACGATGTAGGCCGCCTGTCCTTCGTGCAGGGGATGCCACAACTTCTCCGCGTTCCACGGGCCGCGCGGAACGGGGGACGTGATCCACTGGTAGGCGTAGCGCCAGCCGGACTCGCCGCCCTGGACCACGTTCACCCAACGCGCTTGGTCGCCGCCGTCGGAGTTGTTGTCGCCCGTGAAGAGGTTCCCGAGCTCGTCGAACACGAGCTCCTGGGGATTGCGCAGGCCGGAGTGGAAGACCTCGAGGTTCGTGCCGTCGAGCTCGCAGCGCAGGACGGCGCCGGCGTGCGGGTGAGCGAGAGTCCCGTTCTCGGTCTCGACGTGAAAGCCACGATCGCCGCACGAAAAGTACAGCCGCCCGTCCGGCCCGATGCGCAACCCGTGCAGGTCGTGACCGAGCAGCGCGACGTTGACGCCGTAGCCACTGGAGAGCACGCGGCGCTCGTCGGCCACGCCGTCGGAATCGCTGTCGCGCAGGAGCCACAGGTCGGGAATGCACGTGTAGTACACGTCCCCGCGGCGCGCGAGCAGGCCCGCGCCGATCCCCGCCGACGGCGCATTGAAGCCATCGGCAAAGACGGTCGAACGGTCCGCGCGGCCGTCGCCGTCGGCATCGACGATCTTGCGCACGCGCTCGTGCTCGAGGGCGTAGGTCGCGTAACCCTCCTCGCCCTCGTGCTTCTTGAACATCGCGAGCCGGTCTTCGACCGTGCGGCTGGCCAGGTCGTCGTCCAGCCAGCCCATGTGCTCGCGGATGTCGGTCACGCCGGCGTAGTGCCGGAAGGTCTCGCCGATGTAGACCGCGCCGACCTCGTCGACGTAGAGGCACACCGGGTTCGCGAGCATCGGCTCGGCCGCGAAGAGCTCGATCGAGAGCCCCTCACGCAGTTCGAAGCCTTCGATGGCCGCGGTCCCTTCCTCCGAGGCGGGCGCGAGAAAGGGCGTGTAGACGTCCTGGGCCCAGGTTGCGCCGGCGACCGCGAAGGCGGCGGCGGCGAAGCGGGCGAGGCTGAGGTTGGCGTGGCGCTGCATGACGGCGGGGAGGATCAGGAGAGTCGCTCGCGGACGCGCTCGAGCAGGGCCTTCGTGAGCTGGATGCCCTCGACTTCGGTGGAACCGCCGCCTTCGTACTCGACGCCGACCCACCCGCGGTAGCCGGCCTCCTTGACGATGGTGAGCATGCGCAGGTAGTCCGTGCTCGTCTCGTCGCCGGCGGCGTCGAAGGCGTGCGACTTGGCGCTGACAGCCTTGGCCCAGGGCATCAGCTCGCGCACGCCCTGATAGCGGTCGTACCAGACCGGCTGGCCGGCCTCGTCCGTCCCCGTGCGGAAGTTGCCGAAGTCCGGCAGCGTGCCGACGCGCGGATGGGCGGCTTGCTCCATGACCGAGGCGAGCCAGGCGCCGTTCGACGAACGGCCGCCATGGTTCTCGACGATGACGTCGATCCCGTATTCGTCGCCGAACTCCGCCAGCCGCACGAGGGAGTCGGCCGCGCGTCCGCGCTGCTCGTCGGCGCTGCCGCCGCCGTGCACGTTGACGCGGATCGCGTGGCACCCGAGGAAGCTCGCCGCGGCGATCCAACGGAAGTGGCGTTCGACGGCCTTGCGGCGCGCGGCGTCGCTCTCGTCGGCCAGCGCGCCTTCGCCGTCGATCATGATGAGCAGGCTCGCGACCCCTTGGTCGTTCGCGCGCTCCTTCAGCTCGCCCAACCAGGCGAAGTCCGCGACCTTGTCGGAGAAGAACTGGTTCACGTACTCGACGCCCTCGATCCCGAACTCGACCTTCGCGTAGGCCGGAAAATCGAGCGCAGCCAGCTCACCGGCGCGGATCGTCCGGTGCAACGACCACTGCGCGAGGGAGATCCGAAAGAAGCCGGCGGCCGGGCGGCACCGGGCCGCAAGCCCTGCGCCGAGGGCCGTACCGGCGCCGAGGCCGAGCAGGATTTCGCGTCGTGTCGTCGGGGTCATGAGCGTCGGTCAGCGGTCGGGAGTCTGGGATCGAGGGGCGCCGGCGCGTGTGTGCTCCGGCCAGGGCGGATATCCTATGCGGCTCGCCGCTCCACCGCTCGCCCCGCCCCGTCCTTCGCCGGCTCCCAGCGGCTCGAACGGCTGCGCCTTCCGGCGGTGACGGTCGCCCATGGACGACATCCCCCTGAGCCCCCCCTACCGCCTCGCGACGCCTCGGCTCTCGCTCACCGCCGCCGACCCGCGGGATGCGCCGGTCGTCGTCGAGGCGGTGGGCAAGAACCTCGAACAGTTGCGTCCGTGGATGCCCTGGGCCGAGCAGGCGCCGAAGCTCGACGACGCGGTCGAACGTCTGCGCCGCGTGCGTTCGGATTTCGATCGCTCGGAAGACTTCAGCTACCACGCCTGGCTCGGGAGCAAGAAGCAACCCGAGGCCAGCGAGCCCGGCGGACGCTTCGTCGGTGCGACCGGACTGCACTCGCGCGCCGGCGAGGGCGGCCTCGAGATCGGCTACTGGGTGGATCGCGAGCTGGTCGGGCGCGGCCTCGCGACGGAGATGGCGATGGCGATGACCCAGGCCGGCTTTCTGGCCTTCGGCGTCGATCGCGTCGAGATCCACGCCGATCCCGAGAACGAGAAGAGCAATGCGATCCCGGCCCGCCTGGGCTTCACGCGCGAAGGGACCCTCCGCGCGCGCATCCCCTTTCCAGGGGGATACCGCGACAAGGTCGTCTGGTGCCTCCTCCGTTCCGAGTTCGCGGGCACGCCGTCCGCGGACCTCGAGCTCGCCGCCTTCGACGCGCTCGATCGTCCCCTGTTGCTCCTGCGATGAACCGAATCGGTGTCTGTTCCTGGTCTCTGCGTCCCGCGTCGCCCGCGGCACTGGCCGAGGCCGTGCGCAGCACGGGGCTCGAGCACGTCCAGCTGGCCTTGGATCCGCTTCGAGCCGCGGACGGTCCGTGGCGGGTCGACGCGACCGTCGCGAGCCTGAACGAGGCAGGCATCACGATCGTGTCGGGCATGATGGCGACCGCAGGCGAGGACTACTCGTCGCTCGCCTCGATCGAGCGCACGGGCGGTGTGCGGCCGGACGAGCACTGGGAAGCGAACCTCGCCATCGCGCGGGCCGACGCGGCTCTGGCGCAGCGCCTGTCGCTCGGGCTCGTCAGCTTCCATGCGGGCTTCCTGCCGGCCAAGCGCGGGGAACCGGAACGCGAGGTCATGCTCGAGCGTCTCCGCACGATCGTGGACGTCTTCTCCGAACACGGCGTGCGCACGTGCTTCGAAACGGGCCAGGAGACGGCCGCGACGCTGGCGGACTTCCTCGAGGAACTGGACCGCGAGGACGCGGGCGTCAACTTCGACCCCGCCAACATGATCCTGTACGACAAGGGCGACCCGGTCGACGCGCTCGGCCGCCTCTTGCCGTGGGTGCGCCAGATCCACGTCAAGGACGCCCTGCGCACGAACACGCCGGGAACGTGGGGCACCGAGGTCCCGGTCGGGGAGGGCGAGGTCGATTGGGTCGACTTCTTCGGTCTCGTCACGAAGAAGAAGCTCGACTGCGACCTCTTGATCGAGCGCGAAGCCGGTGACACGCGCGGAGGCGACATCGCGCTCGCACGCGAGCTGGTCGAAGGTCTGCTGCCGCGCAAGGAGAAGTCGTGAGCAGCGCGTCGGACACCGCGACGGGAGTGGGCGTCGTCGGTCTGGGCTTCATGGGACGCACCCACGTGAACGCCTACCGCGACGCGGCGACGGCGGGCTTTGCGAACCGTCTGCTCGCGGTCGCCGACCCCGATCCCGCCCGACGCCGTGGCGAGAGCGGCCCGCGCGGCAACCTGGAAACCGACGCCCCGGACGAACGCCTGTTCGACCCTGACACGGTCCGCGGTTACGCCACGCCGGACGAGCTCTTCGCCGATCCGAACATCGAGCTCGTCAGCATCTGTACGCCGACCGATTCGCACGTCGAGCTTGCCATCCGGGCCCTCGCGGCCGGAAAGTCCGTCCTGGTCGAGAAGCCCGTGGCGCTGTCGGTCGCCGAGGTTCGCCGCCTGGCCAGCGCCGCCGCGACCGCCACAGGGTTCTGCATGCCCGCCATGTGCATCCGCTTCTGGCCGGGCTGGAGCTGGCTCCGCGAGCGCGTCGAAGACGGGAGCCTGGGTCCGGTCCGCAGCGCCGTCTTCCGCCGCCTCGGGACACGCCCCGCGTGGTCCGCCGGCTTCTACGAGGACACCGCCAAGTCCGGCGGCGCGCTCTTCGACCTGCACGTCCACGACGCCGACCTGGTGCGCCATCTCTTCGGATCGCCCGCCGCCGTGACGAGCACCGGCGACGCCAATCACGTGACGACGCTCTACCACTTCGACGAGGGTCCCGCCCACGTCGTCGTCGAGGGTGCCTGGGACCACACGCCCGGCTTCTCCTTCGCGATGGGCTTCGTCGTCATCTTCGAGCACGCCACCGCCCGCTACGAGTTCGGCCGCGACCCGGTCATGACCCTGGCCCGTGACGGCGCCGAGACCGCCCTCCCGCTCGAGCCTCTGACCGGCTACGACGGGGAGATCCGCCACGCCCTGTCCGCCGTCGCGGCGCGCAAGGCCGGCACGAGCTTCCGCCGCAGGGCGGACGTGGAAGAGGCCATCGGTCTGACGCTCCTGCTCGAAGCCGAGCGCGAGAGCCTGGCGCTCGGCGGCCTGCGCGTGGCGCTCGATTCGTAGGACGCGCGACCCACAAGCGGCGGCGAAGAAAAAGGAGAGGGGAGCCGCTCGTCTTGAGCGACTCCCCGCTTTCGTGCAGCGTGGAACGGCCAGGTCTACTTGACCGACGTCACTCCGTAGCCGGCCTTCTCGAGGGCGGAGACCAGCTCAGCCTTCTCGCAGGGACCGCCGCAGGTCACGAAGGCCTTCTTGGCCGCATAGTCCACATCGACTTTCTTCACACCGGAAACGCTCGAAAGTGCAGCCTGCACCTTCGGAGGACAACCGACGCCTCATGTCATTCCGGTGATCGCGATTTCGTGGACACTCGCCTGGACATCGGCGACTGGGGTGTTCTTGCAGGAGACGGCAAACGAGCCCGCTCCCATCAAAAGGAGCACGGACAGAAGTGTCTTCATGGGATTCAACCTTGTCGTTTTCGGTGTGTGTTCGTGTCGGGCCGCTTGGCGCCGACCAGGGCAGGATAGGGACGGGGCGCAGCTTCGTGACATCCGTCGGTCGCCCCGTGAACAGCCGGTGCACGCCCGGGTCACTCCTGGCGCGCCGACAGGGCGCGCCCCTGCGGCCGGCCGCTCGGGGCCGCGGCCCGGCTGCGCTGTCGGCCCGGTCCCGGACGCCGCCCGCGCGATCCGAACAGGAACGCAAGTCTCTGCCATGTCTCGGCTTAGGAGCCTGCATGAACGCCGACGCGGGGTTGCACGGGAGCTGTGCCCTTGACGGATTCGGGCCTGACTCCTAAACCCTTAGGACTCTGACTCCGAAACGTTTAGGAGAGCTGCCATGGCCCACCCCGAACCCCAGCCCCCGCGGCGCGAGAAGCGCCGCCTCACCGATCTCGAGCTCGCGATCATGCATCCGGTCTGGGAGGCCTCGCCCACGGGCCTGACGGTGCGCGAGGTCCTCGAGCGCATGCCGGTGGGAGCCAAGGCGCCGGCCTACACGACGATCCAGACGACCATGAACATCCTCGAGAAGAAGGGGGTGCTCGCGATCGAACGGGGGCAGGAGCGCGCGCTGCGCTACCACGCGCGCATCACACACGAGCAGGCGACGCAGTCGATGACGAGCGACCTCGTCGAGCGTCTCTTCGGCGGCAGCGCGCAGCCGCTGCTCTCGCACTTGCTCGACCATCGATCGGTGGATCGCGAAGTCCTCGAAGAGCTCAAGCGTGAGATCGAGGCCCAGCTCGCGGACGAAGCGGGGAGCGCTCCCGATCCGGATCAGGGAGGCGACCGATGAGCGCCTGGATCTTCTGGCTCGCCGCGAGCTCGCTCGGCGTCCTGCTCCTGGCGGCTTGGGCGAGCGTCGCCTTCTTCCTCCTGCGCCGCTCACCGATCGGTGCCTACCGCCTGGCCGTCGCCGCCTTGATCGCGTTGCTCGCGCTACCGTTCTCGGTCGCGTGGTCGGCGCAGCGCGGACTGCCGTTCTTGACCGCGGCCATGCACCGTGCCGCCGCCCTCGACGACGCGACTGGCGCGACGCGCACCGAGGCCGACCGGAGCCCGAGCGCGGGCGCTTCGACGCGCATCGAGCCCGGAGCCCTCGCCGCCCTCCTGGCCCTGCTGCTCCCCGAAGCGGCGCCCGCACCCACACCCATGGGCTCCGCCACGGACGCGGCGCCGGACCTCGTCGCCGCCCCTAGCGTCCCCGCGACCGGAACGGACGGCGCCCGACCCTTCTGGCCACCCGCGCTCGTGTCCCTGGTTTCGCCGTCGGCCGTGACCGCGCGTCTGCTCTTCGTCCTCTGGGCCGCCGGCACGCTCTTCGGTCTCGTGCGCTTCGTGCGCCGCCTCGCGCTCACGCGAGAGCTCGTCCGCGACGCTCGCGGCGTGCGTTCGCCGGCGGTGCTCGCGACCTGGAACGAGCTCGTGTCCGGTTCGCGCCTCGACGGCGCCGCACGGCTCTGCACCTCGGAACGTCTGACCAGCCCCGCGTGCTTCGGTTGGCGGCGTCCGGTCGTGATCCTGCCGGCCACCGACGTCCGACCGGAGCTCTTGCGCTGGGCGCTGCGACACGAGCTCGTGCACCTCGAACGCCGGGACACGTGGGTGATCCTCGCCCAGGAAGTGTTCCGTTCCGTCTTCTGGTTTCACCCCGCCGCGTGGTGGCTCCGGAACAAGCTCGACGTCCTTCGCGAGCTCTCGTGCGACGAAACCGTCGCGCGCCGCAGCGGGGACAAGAAGCGCTACGCGGCGGCCTTGATCGAGTACGCCACGCGTTCGCAGGGAGCCGGGCGACCGGCGGGAACCGTGGCACTCGTCCCCTGGACCGGATCCCAACCATCCTTCACGAGGAGAATCGAAATGCTCATCGCACCCGAAGCAGGCGGGACGAAACTACGCTCCGTCATCCTTTCCACGAGCGCCCCGGCCTTCGCCCTCGCGCTCTTGACGCCCCTCGCCCTGGCGGCAGGCCGCGCTCGCCCCGAGCCGGTTCCGACGCAGGACGGTGCCGACGTCGCCGCTCCCGCACGCGACGCCATGACCCAGCGCGACTCTTCGGCCGTGGCGGCACGACCGGTTGCACGCTTCGAGCGGGAGCCGCGTGGGGCGGTCGCGGGCCGCCCGGCCCGCAATCCCCTCGCCCAGCGCGAGCGCTCCGCGGCGACCGACGAAGGTCGCCTCGGACTCGAGCTGGCCCCGCTCGACGAGGCCCTGGCCGCGCATCTCGGCCTGTCCAGCGACGCCCGCATCGTCCGCGGAGTCGACGCGCTCGGTTCGGCCGACGCCGCCGGCGTCCGTCGGCACGACATCGTGGTTCGCATCGACGGCGAAGCTCCCGGCGCGAGTGACAGCCTGCTGCGGGCGCGCCGCAGGCTCGCACGCGACGGCAGCCTGCGCCTCGAGCTCGTGCGAGCCGGCCGACCGCTCACGCTCGAGCTCCGCGCGCACGCGCCCCAGACCGGCGACTCCCAGGATAGGTTCCGGGCGCTCGGCTACGTCGCGGACGAGGCCGATGCGAGCGACCGCAGCCAACGCGCGGACCGGCCGGCCAGGCGCAGAAGCGAAAGCCTCGCTGGTGGCGGCTCCCGAGTTCGCGCAGCCGAGAATTCGGATCCCGACCTCGAGCGTCGCACGGGACCGAGCGGGGACGTCGACCTCGACAGCGCGCGCGACCTGATCGAATCCGCCCGCCGTTATTACGAGCGTGTGAACGAGAGCGACTTTCGAACCGACCTCGCCGACGCCGCCGAGGCTCTGCGACGCTCCGGTCTCGAGAGCGGCGAGGGTCGGCAGGCGCTCACCCAGCTGGAGGGACTCCTCGACGACGGTTCACTGATGGAGACGATCGATCGCTCGAAGCGCTACCTGGACAGCGTCGATCCGCGCGACTTCCTCGTAACCCTCGCTCGAACACCCGACGCCCGCGACGTGGACGATGCCCGCCCGACGTACCTCGATCGCTGGCGGGAGCTGGACGCCGCGACCGCACGCGACGAGCTTGCACGGGATCGAGCCCAGGGCCCGGCCCGGTCCTTCGAACGTGCGACTTCGCCCCAGCGGACGAAGGATGCGGCGGCCTGGCTCGAGCGCGAGACCGAACTCCTGCAGCGTTTGCGCAACGCCGAAGAGCGCCTGCGCGCGCAGGAGCGCGAGCTGGACCAGTGGCGCCGCGATCTGGAGGACCTTCGATCGCGGTTCCCGGCGGACAACCCCCGCCGCGGCGCTCGCTGAACGCCACGACGGGACCGCGCGAACCAACGGCAGGGACGTCTGGTTGGCAGCCGCTCCAGCCGGCGGAAACGTCTCACGCGACGTTTCCGCCGGTCCATGGCCGGCGCGACGGGCACGGGTGATTGTCCGAGAGACAAAGTCGCGCTTCGCGCTTTCGAAGCTCCGGCGCGACAATGCGCGCATGAAGCTCCCCATGCACCAGGTCGACGCCTTCACGGACGACGTCTTTCGCGGCAACCCGGCGGCGGTCGTCTTGCTCGACACCTGGCTGCCCGACGCCGTGCTGCAGGCCATCGCGCTCGAGAACAACCTCTCGGAGACGGCCTACATCGTCCCCGCCCAGGATGGTGAAGCGGACTTCGAGCTGCGCTGGTTCACGCCGGCGGTCGAGGTCGAGCTCTGCGGTCATGCCACGCTGGCGACCGCGCACGTGCTCTTCGAGCAGGCCGCGAACCGGCACGAGCTCCGCTTTTCGACGCGGAGCGGGCTGCTCGGGGTCACACGGCACGGCGAGGTCTACACGCTCGACTTTCCGGCCCGCTCGACGGAGCGCTACGACGACCTGGACTGGCTCCGGCGCGGCTTGGGGATCGAGCCCGTCGAAGCCCACGCCTCGACGCGGGACGTCCTGGCCGTCTTCGCGTCCGTCGCCGACGTGCGCGCCGTGACGCCGGACTTCCGCATCCTGGCCGAGGCCCCCGCACGCGGCATCATCGCGACCGCACCGGGTACCGATGGCGTCGACTTCGTATCGCGCTTCTTCGCACCGGCCTTCGGCGTCGACGAGGACCCGGTCACCGGCTCCGCGCACTGCGTGTCGACGCCCTTCTGGTCCGCGCGGCTCGACAAGCGCGAGCTCGAGGCCCGCCAGCTCAGCGCCCGCGGCGGCGCACTGCGCTGCACGTACCTGCCCGAGCTCGAACGCGTCCACATCGCGGGCCGCGCCGTGTCCTACCTGTCCGGCGAGATCACCGTCCCGTGAGCGGGCTGCGGCTCGCGCGCGACGGCTTCGAGCTGAGCGACGATCTCGACCGGATCGACCTCGACATCGTCCACGGCTTCCTCACGACGTCCTACTGGTCTCCGGGCATCTCGCGCGAACGCGTCGAACGCGCCCTGCGCAACTCCGTCAGTGTCGGCCTCTACGAAAGCGGGCGCCAGATCGGCTTCGCGCGCGCGGTCACCGATCACGCGACCTTCGCCTGGCTGGCCGACGTCTTCGTTCTCGAACCCTGGCGCGGGCGCGGGCTCGCGACGTGGATGGTCGGCAGCTTGGTGAACAAGCCGGGCTTCGACGACCTGCGGCGCTGGCTGCTGGCGACGGCCAGCGCACACCGGGTCTACGCGGGCCTCGGCTTCGAACCCTTGAAGGACCCCGAGCGCTTCATGACGATCCGGAGAGCGGTCGAGGAACGACTCGGTGCTCACTCGAACACGTAGCTGATGCCCCCGTCGAGCTCGAGGGTTCCCGTCCCGCCGACGTCCGAGCTCTGCCGCACGAGGAAGGGTCCCGGTGGATCCGAGAGGCCGAGCGTGTGGTCGAACAGGAGACAGACCGTGTGGGCCTCCGCGAGCGCGAACGGGATGTTCTGCAGGCGCGCGAGCGGCGCCGTGATCCTGAGGTAGGTCGTTCCCGCGACGGGCTCGAGTCCCTGTTGGAGAGCGCCTCCGGCTTGCCAGGCCGCGTAGAGCGCGGGGGGCAACCTGACGAGGACGGAACCGCGCGGGAGCGGACGAACCGGTCCGGCCAGGGCGAAACCCGGGGGCCCGGGCGGCAGGCCGCCTTCGAAGGCGAGCTCGAGCGTGGCGGGAGCGGGTCGGATGTTGCGGACGATGAACTTGGCCTTCTGGAGCGAGAAGCCGCCCAGCACGTTCAGGTTCTTCCAGACGATGTTGTTGTTCTGGAAGGTGTTCGTGTTGACGTCGAGCACTTCCGGAAAGGTCATCGGGTCGTCCGGGGAGACCAGCCGGGCGAGCAGGCAGAAGTGACCCGGGGCCGGCGGCGTCCACGGGAACTCGAGCACCAGCTCGCCGTTCGAGGCGAGAAAGCTGACGGGCTGCGAGCCGACGACGTCACCGTTCGGCGGGTTGCCGACCCAGTTCGCCGGCCAGGCGAGCCCCGTCGAGGCCTTCGCGTAGTGCACGAACACGTCCCCTTCCCGAAGCGGCGCGCAACCGCGGTTGCGCAGCTTGACGTAGACCCAATTGACGGCGGACGCGATCGGATTCTGATGCTGATGTTGAAATTGCAGCAGCGTGTCCTGCTGGGTCCTGACCCAGATGTCCGGGCTCTCCCACAAGGGCGAGCTCGTCAAGTGCGGTTCGTTGCCGACGTCCGCGACGGTGTCGCGCAGCCAGCCGTCCGGCCCCTGGACGCACGGATTGCCGAGCCCGGCCGGATAGGCGTACGAGCTGAAGGTCTGGAAGCCCGAGACGACGAGCCCGAAGGCCTCGTCGGTCGAATGTGCGGTGTGCGTGCCGCTCGCGACCGGCAGCCGGATCGAGCAGTAGCTCTTGCCCGCGATCGTCCCGATCGGGTCGCAGGTCGCCGTGATCAGCGAGTTGTCGAGGAAGAGCGTGGCCCCGACGGGCGCCACGATGTTCGCGAAGTTGTCCGGGAAGTCGCCTTCGGCGTGGAAGATGTAGTCCTTGCGGTGCTGCTCGACCGGGATCAAATCGAGCAGAGCCGGATCCCCGTAGCCCGCGGCCGGATGCGGCGCGAAGAGCGCGTCGTTGCTGGGCAGGTAGCGATAGCCGAAGAAGGGCTCGTTCGCCGTGATCACGAAGGGCTCGGCGGTGGCGAGCTCGAGGTAGTCGCCCTCGTTGATCGTGCCGCCACCGACGTTCGGAACGGTCACGAGCGTCGTGTTGTCTTCGGTCGCGACGAAGCGAAAGACGTCCGCCGCGCACGTCGCCGGCGTCGTGCAACCCAACGGCCGGGTCCCGAGCGGTGCCACGGCGTAGGCCTTCGTCAGCCGGCGCTCGTCGAGCAGCTGCTCGACGATGAAGTCGCCCGCATTGAACGGCGTTCCGATCGAGGTGATGTTGCTGCCGCTGAAGACGGCGACCGGTTGATCCGCGACGATCTCCCAACCCGTCATGTCGTCCGCCGGCGTCGCCCCCACGTTGATGTGATTGATCCGCTGGAAGACCTGCCCCTGAAGCAGGTTGACGTTGTCGACGACGGTCTCCGTGGCATCGATCACCTGGACGTTCGTCAGCGTTCCGGGTGTCACGGCGACGACGGCGACGAACTGTCCAGCCGAGTTGTCGGGGTTGACCCAGTTGGCCACGCGATAGCGCTCGCCCAGGGCCGCCACAGGGAGAACGAGGGCCGCATCGTTGTGGGCTTCGTTCTGCAAAGGGTCGAACAGGAACACGGCCACGTCGATGTCGGCCTCGACGTGGTAGACGGGGTCGGTGCTGATCACGTTGCCCTGGATGCCGAGGTCGTGCTCGGGGAAGGTGAAGAGCTTGATGCTGCCCGGCGCAACGACGTCGAAGGTCGAGCCCTCGATCGTGTTGATCAAGACGACGTTGGCCACGACCGACGAGGGGTTCGCGATCGCGATCGTGAAGCCGGAGCTGGCGCTGGAATAGGTGTCCGCCAGCCAGAACTCCTGGCCGTAGTGGGACTGGGCCGCCGGAGCTCGGACGAGACCGACGAACGCGAGCGCCAACGCGAAGGGCCGCAGCAGGGGGAAGGAGCACGAACCTGGACCGAGAAATCGAGTTTGCATGCCGTCGGTGCGGTTCGCGCTCCGACGCGGAGCTCGCAACCGCCCTCTCTCCGCGGCTGTGGACGCGCTCGGGGAGAGCCCGGTTCCCTTCGTCCGGACTTCTGCGGAGCGCGGGCCTACGCCCTGCCGGGGCGACGCTACCTGGTTTTACGGACGCAAGAAGCGCGCCGTTGCGTGTGACGATTCCGCCCGCGGCGCGGGTTCGAGCCTGCGGGCGAGACGTGCCGGCGCTATCCTGTGCGCGATGAAGGGCACCATCGAAGCCATCCACGTCCGTCCCGCCCCCGGCCAACCCGTCCGCGCGCAGTCCGAAGTCGAAGCCGTCGCCGGTCGTGGCTTGCTCGGCAATCATGACGCGCAGGTCGAGAACCAGCCGAAGAAGCAGGCCACGCTGATCGAGGCCGAAGCCCTCGAGGCCATCGTCGGCGAGAGCGGGATCCAGCTCGAGCCCGGCGCCTCGCGCCGCAACCTGACGACGCGCGGCGTCGCCCTGAACCATCTGGTCGGGCGCGAGTTTCGGATCGGCGAGGTTCGGCTGCGTGGCCTCGAGCTCTGCGAGCCGTGCAACCACCTGCAGAAGCTCACCGTGACCGGGATCGTGAAGGCTCTCTTGCACCGTGGCGGCCTGCGAGCCGAATTGCTCAGCTCGGGTACGATCCGGCGGGGCGACGTGGTCGAAACGGTCGACTGAGCGCTTCTGCCGGACGCTGACATCGCACCGGGTTGCGGAACGCCGCCCCCTGTCAGCGAACGGCGAGGAGCCGTGACCAGCAGCCCGCACGCGATCGCAACACCAGGGCGTCGAGGGCTCGCGAGGCGGAGGAACGCGCCGACCCGTCCACCCGGTCGAGTCACCCTTCGAGCTTCTGTCGGCCGGAGAGGCTGCTGGAAAGGGCCGACCAGTCGGAACGTCGGAAGACGGCGACGATCCAGATCAGGACGGGCACGGTGAAGTAGACCATCGGCTCGAGATGGAAGGTCTCCAGAGCGCGCCGCACGAACCAGCGCGCCGAACCGTGCTCGATCCCCTGGCCTGCATGGGCACCCGGGCAGAACGACGTGTGGCCCCAGAAGGCCAGCCAGAGCATCACGAGCAGGCGGACGAGGATGTAGGCGTAGAGCAGGAGCGAGCCGAACAGGAAGGCGCGCCGACGCCGGCTCCAGCCGACCGGCGTTCCGACCAGGAGCGCCACGAACACCGCGAAGGGCGCAAAGCCGATCACGATCTCGTCGGCCGGCAGCGTCCACGTGTCCGTCGGATCGTCCGGGCTGACGACGTGCATGAGCTGGGGGTGAAACGTCACCTCGCTCCAGCCTGCGAGCGCGAAGGTCGCGTTGAAGACCGCTCGAAAGACCGCCGACGACGCTTCCCGCAAGCCGGGCCAGGGCAGCATGAGCAAGGAAAAGACGACCAGGACCAGGAGTCCGGAGCGGAGGAGCTTCACGCGCTCGCTTCGGGCAGGGGGCCGAGCGCCCGCTTGGCCCACAGGATCCACAGCGCCATGGCCACGAGCAGGAACGCCATTGGCCAGATCCAGTGGTGCGCCGGATCGAAGGCCGCCGGAAAGTGCAACCGCAGCTGGAAGAGCGTCACGATTCGCACGAGGTTCATCGCCAGCAGGATCGAGACACCCAACGGCGCGCCGATCAGACGCGCACGCCACGGCGCCGGGAACGCGAGCACCGCCAATGCGAAGAGCACCGAGGGCTGCACGGCATCGCAACCTCGCCGCACATCGACCGCTCCCCCCGACCCGAAGATCGACGTCCCGCTCTGCGTCGTCTCGTAACCCATGAGATCGAGCAAGAACGACGAAAGGCGCGCGTTCCATTCGAGGTAGCTCTGGAAGTACCCCCCACGCCAAAAACCCTGGTCGGGCGACAACGTCGACCAGTAGAGCTCGAACAGCCCCATCCCGACGGCGAACAGGAGGACGAAGCGCAGGATCGGACCCCGACCGGCATCGGGCTCGGCGGAGGTCACCTGGTCTTGGGCGCGCATGGCCGGTATTCGACGCGATCCGAGCCACGCTTGCCAAGGGCCTCCCTCCCCACCACCACCCCCGACCACCCGGGAGACCCGCGGGGCGACCAAGCGGTCACGACTTCAGGCCGAAGTTCTTGCCCGCGGCACGGCGGCACCGCGACTCGCAGTCCCAGAAGTCCCGGCGGTCACCGGGGCGTCCCTCCGGTCTCTCCAACCCCGCACTCCACCACCATGCCGGCCGCTCTGGCCAACGCTCGCAGCAGAGACGGCCCGCGAGCCGGAGCTCGTGGGCTCCGCCCGCTGGGAACGGGCCGGGGCTAGGAAGCGAAGATCGTGTCCATCCGGTGCGCGATGTCGAGCAGGCGTTCGGCGTCGCCGCCGCGGACCTCGGCCGAGGCCCAGCCATCGAAGCCGATGTCAGCCAGGGCGCGCATGACCTCGGGCCAGTTGCACTCGCCCTCGCCGAGCTCGACGGCGAAGCCCTTCCACAGGCCTTCGTCGTTGCGCTTCGTGCGGCTGAATTCCTTGACGTCGAGCTTCAGGATGCGCTTGCCCAGGATGCGGATCCATTGTTCGGGCCAGCCGTAGTTGACGATGTTGCCGACGTCCATGAACCAGCCGACGCGGTCGCTCTCGAACTCGTCGACGTAGCGCGCGGCCTCGAGCGGGCTCAGGAGGAAGTTGTTCCAGACGTTCTCGAAGGCGATCTTGACGTCGAGCTCCCGGGCCAGCGGCAGGACCTTTTTGATCTCGTGCTGCGAGCGCGTGTACGCGTCGGCGTAGGAGATCGAGCCGTTGACGACGGCCGGCACCAGGAGGACGGTCGTCCCACCGTAGGCCTTGCAATCGCGCAGGGCGGTCTCGAGCGCCGCCACGCCTTCGGTGCGCACCGCGGCGTCCGGGTCGCCCAGCGTCTTCTGCCAGTGGAGCGAGTCGACCACGCCGGGGATCGCGAGGCCCGACTCCTGTTTCGCGGCCAGGACCTCGTCCGTTTCGAACGCGTTCGGGCTGTCCATCTCGACGCCGTCGAAGCCGCACTCGCGCGCCAGCCGAAACTTTTCGGCCAGCGTGTTCCCGGCGCCGATCATGTTGAACTTCAGCGCCTTCTTCAGTGCGCGCCTCGCACGCGGCGGGCCGCCGGCGCCCGTCACGGAGGCCACGGTCGGGAGTGCGAAGGCCGAGGCGCCCAGGGCGCCGAGGAGGGTCCGTCGATCGATTCGCATGTCGCTGGTCGTCTCGAAAGACGCCTCAGAAGAACTTCGTCTGGCCCGGAATCGCCACCGGCCGTAGGGGATTCGGCCCGAACTCGAAGACGTCCGGGGCGAGCTTCTCCTCCGACGCGAGCGCCTGCTCCCACGTGATCACGTCGCCCGTGTAGGCCGACATGCGCGTCATGACGCCCAGGAGCGTGCTGGTCGCCATCCACGTTCCGTCGTTGATCGGCTTCGCGGAGCGGATCGAAGCGAACAGCTCGTCGTGCTCCTGCTGGTACATGTCATTGCCCGGTCCTTCGTAAGCCCAAGCGTTCTCGCCCGAGATCTCGTGCCGATCCGCCCATCCGTTCACGTAGGCGTTGCCCTTGGCGCCCATGACCCAGTCGCTGTTGTCGGTCGCACAGCCGTCCATCTGACGACACACGTGGAAGCCCTTCACGTCGTCCGGATAGTCGAACGTGGCGGTGAAGTGGTCGTAGATGTTGCCCAGGTTCGGCCCCAGCTTGGCCTGACGGCCACCGACCGCCATGACGCGCAGGGGCGGCGTGTCGCCCGTCGCCCAGGCCATCTTGTCCAGGCTGTGGCAGGCCTGTTCGAGCACGTGGTCGCCGGAGGCCCAGAGCACCTGGTACCAGTTACGCAGGTTCCACTCCATCTCGGTCCACCCCTCCCCGCGCGCGACCGAGCGATTGGGCGAGGCGAGGTAGGTGCTGTAGATCGCGCGCAGGTCTCCCAGCGCTCCGTCCTGGACGCGCTGGTAGAGCGCGCGGTGACGGACGTTGTAGCGCCAGCAGAATCCGGCCACGAGCGAGAGCTTCGCCGCCTTGGCCGCCTCCGCCGTCGCCAACACGCTGCGCACGCCGGGGGCGTCCACAGCCATCGGCTTCTCGCAGAACACGTGCTTGCCCGCCGCGATGGCCGCCGCGAGCATCATCGGCCGAAAGACCGGCGGCGTCGTCAAGAGCACGACGTCGACGTCCGTCGCGAGCAGCTGCTCGTAGGCGTCGAAGCCCGAGAAGCGCTGCTCGGGATCGACCTGCAGACGCCCGGCGTGCTCGCCCAACGCCTCCTTCAAGAGACCGTGGCTGCGTTCGATGCGGTCCGGGAACAGATCCGCCATCGCCGTCAGGAGCACGGTCCCGTCCTCGGCGTTCATGGCCTGCAGCGCCGCGCCCGAGCCGCGCCCTCCGCAGCCCACGAGGCCGACCTTCAACGCATCGGGATCGTCCTTGGAAACGGCTGCGCGGGCGTCTTGGCGCATCCACGGCACCGTCGCGAGAAGACCCGAGGACTTCAAGAAGCCACGGCGATCGAGGGGAAAGAAGGGTTGCGTCATGGCGTTACGTGAAGATGGGGCTCGGATCAGTCGTTCGTGGCCGGCTGCGGCTCGCAGACCACGCGGAAGCCCGCGAACGGCCCGTCGGCCAACCACCAGATGCTCTTCGGCAGCTGCGGGTCGCTCTGGTTCCACTTGCGCGTCGGTACCTTTCGAACCGTCGCATCGTTCACCTTCCAGCGGTCGCTGTAGGCACCGCCGCGCAGGACCGGCTGGCCGTCCGCATCCAGGCACCACTCGGACACGTTGCCGTACATGTCGAAGAGCCCCCACGGGTTGGGCTTCTTGGTGCCGGCCGGATGCGTGGTCAGGTTCGAATTCGTACGGATCCAGGCGAAGTCCTCGAGAAGCGCTTCGTCTTCTCCGAAGTGCCAGCGCGTCGTCGTGCCCCCGCGACAGGCCCACTCCCACTCGTGTTCGGTCGGCAAGCGATAGGTGCGCCCCGACTTGGCCGACAACCAGGCGCAAAAGGCCTGCGCACCGTTGTGAGATATGGAAACGCTCGGATAGCCGGCATGCCCGAAACCGCGATCGGCCGCGATGTAGGGCTTCGTCGGACGCGTGACCGCGTCGATCACGGGCGCGCCCTCCTTCTCGTCGAGCCGGAACACCAGCACGTCGAAGGCGTCCCAGGTGATCTCCTTGGCCGACATGTAGAACGGCGCGATCGCGACCGTACGTTCCACCGGGGAATCGCCGGGCGGGTCGCTCGAAGCGAGGACGGTCAGCTCGCCACCGGGTACGGGCACCAGCTCGAACTCGATCGTCGTTCCATCGAGCGCCTGGACGAAGGGGACGAGCTCCTGCGACGGCGCCGAGAGAGACGAGGGCGAGACGAAGGCGAGAGGGACGAGGAACGCTGCGATCATGCCATTCTCCTGATGAGCGAGTATAACGACCCCCCATGGGATCGCCGGCCATCGAAATCCGCGGCCTGAAGAAGAGCTTCGTCACGCTCGAGGTCTTGCGCGGCATCGACCTCGACGTCGAAGCCGGCACGATCCTCGGCTACATCGGTCCCAACGGCGCGGGCAAGTCGACCACGGTCAAGATCCTGACCGGACTCATGACCGAGTTCGAAGGTGACGTCCGCGTCGCGGGCTTCGACCCCGTCGCCGATCCGGTCGAGGTGAAGCAGCGCATCGGCTACGTGCCGGAGAACGCGATCCTCTACGAGTCGCTCACGCTGGCCGAGCACCTCTTGTTCATCGGACGCCTGCACGGCATGGAGGACGACCTGATCCGCCGCAGGGCCGAGGTCTTCCTGGAGGTGTTCGAGCTGTCCAGCCGGCTCAGCATGCGAATCGGGACGTTGTCGAAGGGAATGCGGCAGAAGCTCTTGCTGACGTCCGCGCTCCTGCACGACCCACGGATTCTGTTCCTGGACGAACCGCTTTCGGGCCTCGACGTGAACGCCTCGATCTTGATCAAGGACTTCCTGCGACGCCTGGCCGACGAGGGACGCACGATCTTCTACTGCTCGCACGTGATGGACGTCGTCGAACGTGTCTGCGACCGGATCACGATCTTGGCCGACGGCGTCATCGCGGCGCAGGGCACCTTCGACGAGCTGCAGGCGGCACGCGGCGGCGGCTCGCTCGAAAGGATCTTCGCGGAGCTCACCAGCACCGGCGCGGACGATCGTCAGCTCGACCGCCTGATCGATGCCCTCCACGACGCGAGTTAAGGCGCGCGTCGACAAGCGCTGGCGCTCGCGGTCCGATTCGTCGCTGTTCCTGGCGACCGTCCTGTGGGTCGTCGACAAGCTCCGGCGACCGTTGATCTGGGCCGGCATCGACTTCGGCGTGTTCCGCGAGGTTCTGCGGACGAAGTTCCTGATCGAGCTCCGTACGGGGCCGATGGGCATCTCGCCGAACCTCGGGAACATGGACTTCGCGCTGGCCTTGACGATCCTGGCCTTCGCCATGCTCGGGCTCTTGGCGGGCCTCGGCGGCGTGCTGCTCCCCGACAGCCCGATGATCTGGGCCGGCGGATCGATCGCCGTGCTCATGGGCCTGCTCGCGGCGATGCTCTTGACGCACCACGTCTCGATCCTTGTCGATGCGACCGACATCGAGGTCATCTCCCCGCACCCGGTTCCGGACGCGACCCTCTTCGCCACTCGCCTCGCGCACTTGTTCGTGTACGTTGGCGTTCTGAGCTCCGTCTACGTCGCGGCCGCGATGTTGCTGGCCGTGTTCCGGCAGCCGCCGCTGGCGGTGCTGTGCGTCTATCCGCTCGCCTGCATGCTTGCCGCGCTGCTCGTCGTCGGTGCGACTGCGCTGCTCTTCACCGTGATCCTGCGCGTGTTCGGCGCCGCCATGTACCAGCGCTTGGCGCTGTGGCTCCAGATCGGTGTGACCTCGTTCATGCTTGCCGGAGGTCAGATTGTGCCGCGCCTGCGCTTCATGGAGGGCCACGTCGAGGCTCTGGCGAGCGACCCGCGCGTGCATGCGGTTCTGCCGCCCGTGCACTTCGCAGGGCTCTACATGCTCGCGACCGGGGAGTTCACGACGCGCAACCTCGTCTACGCCGCGCTGGCCCTGACGCTCCCGTTCGTGGCGCTCTGGACGACGCTCCGCCTGGCGTCGCGCCACTTCGTCGCCGGGCTCTCCGGTCAGGTCGAGCTCGGCCCGACGCCGAAGCGCGGCTTCCGCCTCGGCCTCGTGTCGCGCCTCGGGCAGCGCCTGACCTCCTCACGGGCCGAGCGCGCGGGCTTCGACTTCGTCTGCGCAATGGCCACTCGCGAAGCGCTGTTCCTGAAGATGGCGTTGCCGCAGGTCATCGGATTCCAGGTCATGGCGCTCGCGATGGCCTGGAACTTCAGCAGAGACGACGGATTCGGCGACAAGATCGCGGTCCCGCTCGTGATGGCCTTCTTGCTGATGGGCTTGCCCCAGGTCGTCGCGGCAGCCGGCGGCAGCAAGGACGGCTCGGCGCGTTGGCTCTTCTGCGCGAGCCCCCTGGAAACGGTCGACGAGGCCTTCCGTGGCGCGACGAAGGGCCTCGTCTGCCTCGGCGTCGTCCTGCCGATGATCGTTTCGGCGACGGTGCTCTTGCTCATCTTCGGATTCGGTCACGCGCTCGGGATCCTTCTGGCCTTCGAACTCACGCTCGTCGCCGCGCTGTACTTCACCCCGGGCCTGTCACTCTATCTGCCCTTCACGTTCACGGTGGGAGCGCGCGGCCGCAAGGCACCGGACGTGCGTCCGAACTTCCTGATCGTGTTCGGCCTCATCTTTGCCATCTTCGGTCTCGTCCTCGTCCACGTCCTCGTGACGCTCCATGTGGCCGTGACGGCGATCGCCGTTCTGGCCCTCGTCCCCCTCGTCGTCTCTCGCTTTCGCGCGCTCGCGAAGCTCCGGCTCACCTACGAACTCGAGGCCTGACCATGCTCCTCCTCGCCCTCGCCCTCGCTCTGCCCCAGGATCCGGCCACGACGGACATCCAGCGCTTCGAATACATGCGCCTCGCGATGGGGTCGATCGCCCGCATCGTCGTTTGGGCCGACGACGAAGCGGCCGCGCGCGACGCCTGCCGCGACGCGTTCGCGACCGTGAACGACCTGGACGACGTGCTGTCGGATTGGAAAGCGACGAGCGAAGTGGCCCGTCTCGCCGAGCACGCGGGCGGTGCGGCCGTCCCGATTTCCGCAGAGCTCGGCATCGCTCTCGCGCTGGGCCTCGAGCTGGCTGCCGCGACGGATGGAGCCTTCGACGTGACCGTCGGGCCCTTGACGCGTCTGTGGCGCGCGTGTCGCACGGCGGGGCGTGAGCCGACGGCCGCCGAGCTGAACGCAGCGCGCGCGCTGGTCGGCTGGCGCGACGTCCGGCTCGACCACGAGGCCGGCACGGCGCGGCTCATGCGCACCGGGATGGCGCTCGACTTCGGTGCGCTCGGCAAGGGCCTGGCCTGCGACCGCGCGCTCGCCCGGCTCGCGCAGGCGGGCTTCCCGCGCGCGCTGGTCGAGCTCGGTGGCGACCTCGCGCTCGGGAATCCGCCGCCCGGGCGCGCGGGTTGGACCGTCGCGGTACGCTGCGGCGCCGCGGAAGGGGACACGCTCGAGCTCGCGAACTGCGGAATCGCAACCTCGGGGGATACGGAACAAGCGCTCGCAGTCGACGCTTCCGCCCCGCGCTCGCACATCCTCGATCCCGCCCGCGGATTTGGCCTGGTCGCGGCTCCCTGCGTCACGGTCATCGCGGCGTCCGCGGCGCGAGCGGACGCGCTCGCGACAGCCGTCAGCGTCCTCGGGCCGCGCGCCGGCGCGGAGCTCGTCGCCGCCCAGGGCGCGCGGCTCCTCACGACGGACGAACGGGCGACGCGCCTCTTCGACGGTACGTCGCTCGCGGGCTGGGTCACGCGCGGCGGACGCTACGACGGCAACGCGGTCTGGAGCGTCGAGGACGGCGCGCTCACCGGCCGCGTCGGGCCGAACCGCGAAGGTGGCTTGATCTACACGGAACGACCCTTCACGAGCTTTCAGTTCACGTGCGAGGCGTTGGTCGACGAGCCCTTCGATTCGGGCGTCTTCGTGCGCATGGCGCCGCAGGGCAAGGGCGCGCAGATCACGCTGGATGTGCGACCGGACGGTGAAGTCGGCGCGGTCTATGCCGACGGCTACCTGGCTCACAACGAAGACGGCAAGCGCCTCTGGCGCAGCGGGGAATGGAACCGGGTCGACGTGCGCTGCACCGGCTTCGACATGCACCTCGAGGCCTGGCTGAACGACGCGCCGCTGATCGACTACCGTCTCCCCGAAGGGACGCCTGGCTTTGCACCGACGGGTCTCATCGGTTTGCAGGTCCACGGTGGGCGCGACGATCCGCTGACCCATGCGGCGCGCTTTCGGAACGTCTCCGTCCGCGAACTCGCTCTGTTCGAGGAAGCCGGCTTCGAAGCGGGTGCGGACGGGCTGCTCGCGCTCGGCGCGAACGCGCGCGGGGATGGCTGGATCGACCTGTTGGCGGACGGCCTCGAGGCCTGGGAAGCCTCCGGCACGTCCGAGGGTTACCGCGTCGACGCGGGAGTCCTTTCGATTCCGGCGAAGGGCGGCGGGCAGCTCGCGACGCGCGCGGACTTCGAGGACTTTCGACTCCGATTGGACTTCTCGCTCGCGAAGGGCGCCAACAGCGGCCTGTTCCTGCGCGCCGCGCGCGACGGCACGAACCCGGCCTATTCCGGCTGCGAGCTCCAGCTGCTCGACGACCACCACTGGGAAGAGCTGTCGGGCGATGAATTGAAGGACTGGCAGTTCACCGCCAGCCTGTACGGCGCCGTTCCCGCGGGGAACCGCGACGTGCTGCGTCCGCCGGGCGAATGGAACACGCTCGAGGTTCTCTGCGTCGGTCAGCGGCTCGCGGTCGCGTTGAACGGTCGCACGCTGTACGACGTGGACACGCACGCGCTCGAAGTCGAGCCGCCCTTCGCGCAGCGCGCCACGAGCGGCTTTCTCGGCCTACAGCGCTACGGCTCGCCGCACGTGAAGGACGAGTACGCCGCGCGCTTCAAGAACGTCTTCGTGCAACCGCTCGAGCGCTGAGCGCGCTGTCAGCGGAAGTCTTCCTTCGCCAACCCCAGGCGCCGCATCTTCTCGTACAGCGTGCGGGGATTGATGCAGGCGCGCTCCGCGACCTCGCCGACGGTGCCGTGGCAAGCTCGTAGGTGGTGTTCGAGGTAGCGTTGTTCGAAGTGCTCGACGATCCGCCGCCGCGCTTCCTGCAGGGGAAGCTCGAGGAACTCTTCGGTCGGGTCGACCGTCACCTGCAAGGCGGGGCCACCGCCCTGGCGCAGGGCTTCGGGCAGGTCCTCGGGCCGGATGCGTTCCTCTTTGCACAACAGGACCCCCCGCTCGATGACGTTGACCAGCTCGCGAACGTTGCCGGGCCACGAATAGGCCAGGAGGATGTCGACGGCCTGGCGCGTGATGCCCTGGACGGTCGGACGTCGATGGGACTCGACGAAGTGCTTCAGAAAGCGCCCGACGAACCACGGCACGTCTTCGATGCGTTCGCGCAGGGGCGGAATGACGAGCGAAACGACGTTGAGGCGGAAGAAGAGGTCCTGGCGAAAGCGCTTCTCGCTGACGTCCGCGGCCAGGTCCCGGTTGGTGGCCGCGATGACCCGGACATCGATGCCGACCGGCTTCGAGGCACCGATCGGTTGAACCTCGTGGCGCTGCAGCACCGTGAGCAGCTTGACCTGCAGGTGTTGCGGCATCTCCGCGATCTCGTCGAGGAAGATCGTGCCGCCGTTCGCGGACTCGAAGTGCCCCTTGTGCGTGCCCGTCGCGCCGGTGAAGGCGCCCTTGTGGTGCCCGAAGAGCTCGCTCTCGAGCAGGCTCTCCGCCAAGGCACCGCAGTTGACGACCACGAAGGGACCCTTGCTGCGCGCGCTCTCGGCGTGGATGGCCTGCGCGAGGCGCTCCTTGCCCACGCCCGTCTCACCCGTGATGAGCAACGTGCTGTCGCTCGCGGCCACGCGCCAGACGACGTCGAGGAAGTCGCGCATGCGCGGGCTGCGCGACTGGAAGTCGGCGAGCTTCGGTTCGGTCAGCGAGCCGTGGCCCTCCGGACCGTGCACGCCCCCATCGGCCTCCGCCTCGGCCAGCTCGACGAGCTGATCGGCCAGCTCGGCACGATCCACGCTCGTGTCCAGGACGGCCGTCGCTCCACCCGCGACCAGCCGGATCTCCTCCTCGGCTTCGCCTTCGTCACCGAGGAAGACGACTCCGGGTCCTTCCTGCGCGTCGCCGCCTTCGATGATCCGCGGCAGCTCGTCGCCTTCGACGGTCGAGGAGCGTAGGACGACGAGGTCGGCGTCGACCTGGGACGGATCGACACCGGCCAGGTTCGGGACGTGCTCGACCTCGACGTTCTCCTCACGCATCAGCTCCTCGAGCTTCTTGCGCAGCCGCTCGTCCGCCACGGCGAGCACGAGCTTGCGTCCTGGCGCGCCTGTGATCGGGTCCATGCGCCCGATGGTATCGGGTCCGCGAACCTGCTACGAGGCCCGGCTCGCTCGTTCGGTTCCGGACCGATCCGACCCAACCCTGACGGCGGAGGCGGTTCCAGGTCTTCCGGGAGCTTGGCACGACGCTTGTATCCCACTGGGGACATCCCGAGAGGAACAACGCCACATGCTTCCCAACCACGAAGACCAGACCGACTCCCGATCCAAGCCGCGCGTCCCACGCACCGGACGGGCCCCCGAGCCCACGACAAAACGCGAACCTCGCAGGAATCGCCTGAAGTCGACCCGGAGCGTCCCGCGTGCCGAGCGGCGCGACGTGAAGGACCAGGCCAAAAGCGAGCTCGCCCTGTGGAGTCGCAATGTGGATCGCCTGATTCGCGCCTTCCGCGCCTCCGAGGCCTCGATCCCGGGGCTTGCGGCCAAGCTCGAAGAGCTGCGCAACCGACGCGACACGGTCGAGATCAAGGCCCAGGCCCTGGCACGTCACAGCGGGGAACGCTTCGAGGAGGCGCAGCACGACTTCAAGGTCGCGCGCGCCGAGATGCTCGCCGTCTGGCGGTCCGTTCTCGCCGCGGTCGAGCGCGACGGCGCGTTCGCCGGACTGCCGGCCTTCGAAGTCGACACTCGAGAACGAGGCAACGAACAATGAAGCACGAAGAAGTGAAAGCGCACCCGCTCGGACACGTGGACGTCCATGGCGTCTCGCTCCAGGGTCTCTCGCACGAATCCAACCACGACCGCTTCGCCGTTGCCGATCTCGCCAAGTCGATGCGCATGCATCACACCAACCTGACCCTGCAGGGCGAACGCGAGGTGCTGCGCGAGAACCAGGGACACGTCTTCCTCGTGGCCGATGGGGTCAGCGGACGCCCGTCGCCGGCCGAGGCCAGCAGCTCGGCCGCCCGCAGCGTCGTCGAGTACCTGCTGCACGAGCTGCCGTGGTCGAGCTTCGCGGACGGTGAGCCCGAGGAAGTCGTGAGCGGCCTCCAGGAGGCCTTCCACAACACGCAGGACGAGCTGATTCGCGAGGCGCAGACCGGTTCCGTCGGCCTGGCGTCGACCCTGACGCTGGCCTTCGTCGCCTGGCCGCACCTCTACATCGGACACGTCGGCGGCAGCCGCGCGTACCTGGTGCGCGGCGGGCAGACACGGCGCTTGACGCGACCGAGCAAGCCGGCCAGCAAGCTCGCCAGCACGTTCTCGAAACGCTCCGTGCGCGCCGGCAACGCGGTCGGTGGTGCCAGCCATGCGCTCCACCTGCAGGTCGAGCACGTCCGGCTCGCCCTGGGAGACACGCTCGTGCTGGTCACCGATGGCGTCCTGGAGAGCCACGCGCCTGAAAGGCTGCTCTCCAGCCTGACCGCGCGGAGCAACGCCGAGGAGTGTTGTGACGAGCTCGTCGGTAGCCCCGGACCCGACGACCGCACCGCGATCGTCGCGCGCTTTCTTCCCAACGAACCTCGGACGGTGTCGGCCGACTCCGGCACGACGCCTCCGTCGCTGCAGGCCCGACAGGCACCGCGTCGGCGTTCGTCGCCGACGCGGGACGCCGGGCCACCAAGGCCGGCCTCACACGCTGGCTGAGCGGGGTTCGCTCGGCTTTCTCGCTGATCGACCCTCCCCTACCACCCCCCCTACCACCCCCCCTACACCCTCTCACTCTCTCGCGAGCTTCGTCATGAACCCGACCCACCCCCCACCCGCCTTGCTCGACGACACCCCCAACCTGGAAGAGCCCCGCTTCCTCGCGCGCTTCCCTGACCCTTCGCTCGCCTCTCTCCGTCCCCCCCGCCTCGACACCCGCGCAGGTGTCGAGCGGCGGGTGGGGGTCGAGGTCGAGTTCTCCGGCCTCGAACTCGACGCCGCTGCCGAGGCCACGGTCGCGCACCTCGACGCGACCCTGCGTCGCAAGACCGAGTACGAGATCGAGGTCGACTCGAAGAGCCTCGGCAACCTGCGACTCGAGGTGGACGACCACCGCCTCAAGCGTCTCGGTCGGGAAAAGCTGGGCTCCGGCGAGCTGGGTCCGCTCGACGCCTCCACGGAGAGCTTCCTCGCCGCCTTCGCCGGTCGCCTGACTCCCATCGAGCTGGTGACCGAGCCGCTGACCGTCGACCGGCTGCCGGCGCTGGACGAGCTCGTCCGCGCCCTGGGAGCGGCCGGTGGCCGTGGAACCGAGGACGGGCTCTTGCTGGCCTTCGGCACGCACTACAACCCCGAGGCCCCGTCCTTCGAAGCGGAGGACCTGCGCGCACACCTGCAGGCCTTCGTCCTGCTCTTCGACTGGCTCACGGTGAAGCTCGACGTCAACCTCACACGCCGTGTGACGACCTTCGTCGACCGCTATCCCGAGAGCTACGCCCGCCAGTTGCTCGCGTCGAACGGGCCGCTCACGTTGGAGCAGCTGATCGACGACTACCTCGCGGAGAACCCCACGCGCAACCGCGCGCTGGACATGCTCCCGCTCTTCGCACACCTCGACGAGGAGCGTGTGCGGGCGGTCGTCGACGACGGGAAGATCAAGGCACGTCCGACCTTTCACTACCGTCTCACGAACTCGCGCGTCGGTGCGAGTGACTGGACCGTTTCGCGCGGCTGGCGCTACTGGCTGGTCGTGGAGGATCTGGCCGCCGACCCGGATCGTCTGGCACGCATGACGCGCGCCTATCTCGAGCACTCCGAGAACAACACGTTCCAGCGACGTTCGACGTGGGCCAAGAGGACCGAGGAGGTGCTCTCGTGAAGAAGCCCTTGATCGGAATCACCGGACCTCGCGAACGCGGACATGCGGCCTGGATCTTCAGCCGCAACATGTTGCGAATGGCCGGGGCGCGCGTGCGGCGCTTGCGGCCCGGACAGGCGTTCGACATCGCCAGGCTCGACGGTCTCGTTCTGGGCGGCGGATCGGATCTCGATCCGGTGCTCTGGCAGGGCGGGGATGGAGCCGATGCCGCGGATGCCCTCGATGGGGACCCCCCACCTGCCGGTAGCGAACGCGACCGCTTCGAGCTGGATCTCCTGGCCCGATCGCGCGAACGCGAGCTGCCGATCCTCGGCATCTGTCGTGGAGCCCAGCTGCTGAACGTCGCGGCCGGAGGCACGTTGTTCGAGGACATCCTCGAGCGGCGACCGCCGCATTGGCGCAAGCGCATCTTCAACTCGACCCTGGGCGTCAACGTCCGGCCCGACTCGCGCTTGGCCGGTGCGCTGAACACCTCGCGTGTCTTCGTCAACAACCTCCATCATCAAGCGGTCGACCAGGTCGGAGACGGGTTGCGCATCGTGGCCCGGGACGACCACGGCATCGTGCAGGCAATCGAAGGGGTCGACGAGGTGTTCACCGTCGGAGTGCAATGGCACCCCGAGTACCTGTTCACCAGCGCCCCGCAGCGACGCCTCTTCGCGACCCTCGTGGCCTGTGCGTCGACTCGGATGTCGAAGAAAGCACGGCCGTCGAAGGCCTCCACGCCAGCTGCGAAGGACCCCTCCCTCGCGACGAAGCAACTCCTGACCGGATAATCACATGCTGACTCCTCCTACACCGCGGCACGCGCGCGTTCTGGCAATCGTGCTCCCTCTGCTCTTCGCGACCGTCGCACCCGCGTGCGACGGTCGCACTTCCGAAGTCGAGGACATGCTGGCCGCGCTCGATCGCGACCGCGACGGGTACCTCGGGTTGGACCGCCTGGAGTTCGTGGCGGTCTTCGAACAACGACTTGAGCGCCTCCACCACCTGTCGGCCCTGCTGGCCGATGCGGGCGCCATCGACCGCGCGACGGCCCTTGCGAACGAAGAGGCTCACGGCGAGCTCGCCTCCGACCTCCTCGACCTGAAGCTGCGCGTGGGCGACGACTGGGAGGCGCACCGCACAGCGCTGGTCGAGGGCGTGGCGGCGCTGGAGGAAGGCCTGCGGGCAGCGACGCGCTGACCCGCTCCCTGGCCTATTCGGCTCGGCTCGACGCGCGCCTCGCACGCAGGCCCTTCACGATGCCTATCACGCTCACCGCGAGCCAGAAGGCCTCGACCAGGCAAGCGGACAGGTTGAAGTCGACGGTGAGTGAAACCAGGATCAGGAGCGCCCCGACGGCGTTCATGAGCGAGTAGCGGAGCTGCGTCGCCTGCAGACGCTCGAGTTGCAACAGGAGGTACGCACCGACGATCAAGATCGCGCCGAGCGCTCCGAGGACGTCGACGGGCGTCAAGCTTCGTGGTCCGTCGGTTGCGGCGTAACCGTCAGAACGGTGACCCCGTCGGGCGCCTCCAGGCGGTGCCAGATCCGCGCCGGCACCACGACGAGAGTGCCTGCGACGAGCTCGACGGTCTCGACACCGCTGGCCTGACGCAGGTGAAGCCGCGCCGCGCCGGAGAGCACGTGGACGAGCTCGTCGGCGGGATGGCGCTCCCAGGGGCTGGCGCCCGAGAAGCCGCCGACGAACACCCCGCCGTCGCGATAGGGCGCGAGCCGTGCAAAGGCGCGCGCTTCGAGCTCGGGACCTGTCGAGGGCTCGCGGCCTTCGAGGAACTCGAGCGAGGCGACCACGTCGGAGAGGGCGATGGGCTTCGACACGTGCAGGCCTTTGGATCAGGGTCAGCGCGGGTTTGGGGCCGCGGCGGGAGCGGTCCGCGGGGTCGCGACGCACCTATTCTGGGGTCGCGGACCCGGAGCGGACATGTTTTGGTGAGAATCCCCAGGCGACGCGTCACGCTCACGGGCGCCGTCGCACTCGGACTCCATGAGTGACACTCGTCGGCCGACACACGCCTTCGCCGGCGCTCCGCCAGGAGCGGTCGATTTCGACGAGCTCCTGCGCCAGGGCGCCTGGTTGCGAGCGCTCGCCCGCGACATGCTTCGCAATCCTGCCGATGCCGAGGACCTGTCCCAGGACGTCCTGACGGTCGCGCTGGATCGCCGGCCCCCCCTGGCCGGCGTGCGCCTGCGCGGTTGGCTCCGTCAAGTCATGCGACGCTTGGCCGCGCGCGGTGCGCGCCGCGAAGGCGAGCGGCGTGCGATCGAGGGGGAGGCGCATCCGCCGCACGACCCGGAGCGCGACTCCCGCGAACGGGTCGAGCTGCAGCGTCGCCTGCTCGAGGCCATCGCCACGCTCGACGGAGCGTCGCGCACGGTCCTGGTCCTGCGCTGGTTCGACGGACACTCTCCCCAGGAGATCGCGCGGCAACTCGGCATCCCCCCGGCCACGGCGCGCAAGCGCCTCTCGCGCGGGCTCGCGCGCCTGCGCGAACGCCTCGATCGCGATTTCGCGGGCGAAGGCGACCCGGAGGACGGCCGCGCGACCTGGAGCGCGCTGCTGCTCCCGCTCGCCCGCGAACGGCAGCCTCTGATCGCCACCACCTCCGTCCTGACCGGAGCCCTCGTGAGCACCAAGACGACCCTCGCCCTCCTCGCCGCCTCCGGAGCCTGCGCGTTCCTGCTCCTCGCCGATCCCTTCGAGCGCGCTTCGAGCGGTGTTCGCCCCTCCCCTTCGACGAGCGCCGTCGGCCATGCGTTGGTCCCACCGCCTTCCGCTGCGTCGCGCGCGCCTGCGGAGGCCCGCGAGGACGCGACGGATCCGTCGACGGCGGGCGCACTCGCGTTCGTCGGCGCGGAGCGCGTGCGCGTCGTCGACCTGCAAGGTCGCTCCGTGCAGGGAGCGAAGGCGGCGTGGGTCGACGGCGTAGGTCGTGCACGGGCGCTGGAGCTCGACGGCGACGGTGGTTGCGCACGTCCGCCCGATTCCGCGAGCGCGCGCTTCTTCGCGTACGCCCCGGATCATGCGCCCGGTCACGTTCGCTCGACCGAGAGCCGCGGAGACGTCGTGGTCGAGCTCGCGCCCGCGCGACGGATCATCGGAACCGTGCGCGAGGACGGCGCGCTGCCCGTACGTCCGCTCCACTTGCATGCTGTGGTTCAGGGACACATCGCGCGTCACGAACGGGAGCTCGAGACCGAGCTGATCGAGCTGGGCGTCCTTCCGTACACGACGGTTGCGACCACGCGCTCCGACGGCAGCTTCGTGCTCGAGTTCGGAGCGCGCACTTCGTCTGGCTGGCTGAACGTCCCGTCGACGCACAGACTCGCTCCGCCCTACGACGACAACACCCGGAACGACCGGGTCACGATCCCGAGCGACCTGGACGAGCTGCACCTGGACCTCGTGCGGCTCCCCTCCGTCACGGGCCGCTTCGTCTGGGCCGACGATGGCTCGCCCGTCGCGGGGGAGTTGATCGTCAGCCTGCGGCGGCGCGAGCTGGCGCACGACGAATCGAGCTGGCTCCCGATCGAAGCCGACGGCTCCTTCGCGATCGGCATCGGTGTCGACGACCGCGCGCTCGGCTCGACTCCGGAGGAACGACTCGCGCGGATCCGGTTCAACAGCCTACGCGTATGGGCCCATCCGACCGACGGGCACAGCGTGCCGAACGAGACCGAGGTCGTGTTCCAGGGGCGCACGTTTCCGATCGACGTCGGGACGATCGCTCTCGAACGCATTCCCGTCCGTCGCTTCGTCGTCGTGAATCAAGACGGTGACGCGCTTCCCGGAGCGTCGGTCGCCTCGTCGCTCGACGTCACGCATACGGATGCGAACGGTGAGGCGGAGCTCGCCTGCACCGCCGCTGAGACGATCCAGGTCCTCGCCAGCGGTCAGGCGCTCGGCTCGTTCGAGCTCGTTGACGCGTCTCCGCAGGTCCTCGCGCTCCGTCGCGGTCGCACGCTCGTGATCGAGACGAGTGCGGTCGATGCCCGCCTCCAGCTCGAGGTCTCCTGGAGCGAAACACCGTTCGAGCGCAGGCCGGACGGCGGCGCAGAGAACATCGAACCGTTGCCCGCGCTGCTGCACGGCGCCTTCCAGCGCCTCCGTCGCCTCGGGCGCCTGAGCTACCAGCAGGGCCCGGGATGGCCCGGCTCGTTCCTCTTGCCCGTGCGCGCGGAGGCGACAGAACTGCCTGGTTTGCAGCCGAACGGCGACCTCCAGCTGCGCTGTCTCAACCCGTTGAGGCAGTCGATCGTCGAGCTTCTCGTCCGCGTGCCCGCGGAGCTCGGTCTGCATCGTGTGGTGTTGCCGCCCGTTCCCTCCGAGGGCTTCGGCGACCTGCGCCTCCAGCTCGTGACCGCGGACGGAAGTCCGCCCACGGACGCCAGCATCTTCCTGCATCATCCCGAGAATCGCAGCGGGACCAGCCGGCCGTGCCTGCCCGACGGCTCGTTCTCGGCGGGGCCCTTTCCGGTTCGTGAGTACGAGCTCGACGTCCGCGCCAAGGGGCACGTCCAACGCACGCTGCGGCTCGTTCCGAGCGCACCGGACGAGCCCCCGGTGAGGGTCTTGCTCGAGGCTGCCCGCGACCTCTACGTGCGTGTCACCGACCGTTCCGGGCGCGAGCTCGAGGTTGCGCGCGCGGGGGCCTTCGACGCCGCGGGGTGGTCCGTCGAGGAGAACGAGTCGGGCCTGGGAGGCTTCGACATCCGTCGTGTTCCTCGCCGGCCGCTGATGCTCTCGGCCCTCGTCGGCAACCGCCGCTGGACGCGCGAGATCACCGCGGACGATGAGCACGTGGAGTGGATCCTGCCCGCGCACGGCCTGCTCGAGGTCGAGCTCGGGCCCGTCCCCGCGATCGCCTACGACGCCGCGCTGCGCGCCTCTCTTCGTGCGATCGAATCCGGAGACGAGCTCTCCCTGCGCAAGGACTTCGACTCCACGGCTTCTGGTAGCGTGTCGCTCGTCACCGACGTCGCGACGGGCGACTACATGCTCGTCGTCACGCTCGAAGAGCAGGATGCCGCCGGCGAACCGACGGGAAACCGTGTGCTTCTGGAGCGCGCGATCACGATCGGCGCGAGCCGCACGCTGACCCTGCACATCGACGGACGAACACTCGCCGTGAGCGAGCGCTGAAGCGTCCAGCCGCCCCGCGCGCTCAGAACGCCAGAAGGCTTGCCCAGGCCGCGGGGTCGTTCCCCGATTGCAGCCCGCTGAGCGCTTCGAGGGTCTTCAGGATCGACCCCCTCAACGCCGGTCCGGCCGTCGTGAGCGCGCGGACGAGCCCCGGAATGGCCGCCGGCTCGTCCAGCTCCACCAGGAACGCGAGGGCGCAACGGGCCACGTTGGTCGACAGGGTGTCGAGCTCGCCGGCGACGATCTCCGCGATCCTCGCGTGGAAGGCGTGCTTCTCCTGCAGCTCGCGCAACACGGCGTTCGCCGCGGGCAGATCGAGGTCGACCAGGCCATAGGCCATGTCCAGCCCCGTGTTCTCCCACCAGGTGAGCTCGCGTTCGACGCGCCGCGACAGGGTCGTCGGCGACAACGTGATCTTCAGGTCGAAGCTGCGCGAGAGGGCACGCTGAGCGATCGCCGCTCCCTGGGCGTCCGATTCGTTCTCGAGGACCTGCTGCAGGTCGTGCAGGGCTTCGGAACGCCCTCGGAGCGCCGCGGTCGCCGCGTACCTCACGGGGCGACGGTCGTCGACCAGGTAGCGGGTCAAGCGCGCCCTCCAGCCGTCTCCGAGGACCCACGGGAAGCGTCGGGTCAGGGCGTCCAAGCGCGGGATGATCTCGCTGGGCGGCGGTACGGCCAGGCCGTCCTCGTCCGCGTCGAGCAGGCTCACGAGCAGCAGGATGCCCCGTGGATCGGAGTCGAGTTCGATCGCACGCGAGAGGTCATCCAGGAAGGCCGGATGGCGCGGCTTGCGGAGCGCTTCGCCGAGCAGCTCGTAGTTCTCGGGGCGGGCCGCCAGGTGCTTCGCAAGACTCTTGCGGAGCGTGACGCGGACCATGTGCGTGATGCTCTCTTCGTCGTTCAGGTCCAGCGCGGTATCGAGCCAGAGCTCGAAGGACGCCGCGCTACCGATCCGCGCAGTCAGGTGGAAGAGCGCAAGGCGGTCTTCCAACGTTGCGTTCGACGCGTGGGTCGCCGCCAGAGTCTCGAGCGCAGCAGCGGGCATGTGCTCGACGAGCACGCGCGCCGCCAGCTCCCCGAATCGATCCGGGCGCCCCCACCAACGAACGTTGACGGGGTCGACGCCCGCGACGTCGAAGATCGCTTCCAGCGCCTCGCTCCCGGCGAAGAGCTCGACGTACAGCGGGGCAGCCTCCTCCCCCAGACGGGCGAGCTGCTCGAGCACCTGCTCTTCCGTGCGTTCCGAGCCCCTCGACTCGAGCAGGGTCGACTGGATGCGCGCCAGGAGCGCATCCCGGTCGTTGCGGGCCGCCGAGAGTCCGGGGAAAGCGGCGAGGGCCGCGACCAGAAAGGTCGCGACCCGCGGGCTGAAGGCATGCGTCGTCATGGATTCCGTTCCTCGAAGACCCTCGTGCGGCGTTCGCGGTGGCAGGACTCCGGGCGTCCGTGCCGGCGGGCAGGATCTAGTCCCACCACTGCCACCACCACTTCTTCTTCTTGCTGCTCCCGCCGGAGTCGCCGGAGTCGCCGTCGACCGGATCGACGTCCTCGGGCGGGTCGACGTCCACCGGCGGATCGACGTCGACCTCGATCGGCAGGTCCGGGTCGTCCTGCGGTTCCTCGTCGTCGCCGGGGTCCAGCACGACGGCGCCGACGGCTTCCTGTCCGGTCAAGAGCCGCCAGGACAGGACCTGGAGGCGGGCTGCACCTTCTTCGCTGCCGCCGCCGGGGATCCCGGGCTGATCGAGGTCGCCGTTCTTGATCCGCTCGTCGAAGTCGACGATCAGCTTGCTGTGCTTGCTTCCGAAGTCGCGCTGGATGTCGATCTGGTTGCCGGCCGTCATGTTGCCGTAGAGCCGGACCGATTCCGAACCGCTGCTATCCAGGTTGATGTCGAGGAAGTCGTTCTCGGCGTACATGAAGGCGTGCATCTCCCGGAGCGTTCCGAGTGTCGGGTCGCCGAACGAGATGTTGCCGCTGTCTTCGAAGTCGGGGTGCTTCATCGCGATGAAGGCGATGCCGTCCGTCTCTTCGTTCTCGTAGAACAGGTTGTCGCCGAAGTAGATGTTGCCGCGGACGACGAAGGTCACCTGAACTCCGGACTCGAGCCCGTGCTTGAAGCGGAAGGAGTAGGTGGCCGAGTTGTCCATCCACAGGTTGCCGTCGATGTAGAACACGGCGCGGTTGGAGTCCACGCCAGGCTCGCCGTTCACGCCGCTCAGCGTGATCTCGGACGGGTCGTCTCCCACCTGCTCGCTGTCGCTGCCGTTCGGCTCGTACGGGTCCTCGAGGAAGTAGTCGTCCCCTTCCGTCATGTTCAGACGGCTGGTGCGATCGCTCGGGTTCTTCCGAAAGATGTGCGCCGGGGAGTCCTCGGGCAGCTGCCAGGCGTGACCACCGGGTGCCGCGCTGGCGTAGTACGCGTCGCCGCTGTCGAAGTAGTCCGCGACGTTGAAGGTCGCGGTCGCTTCGTAGTTCATCCCCGGCAGATCGGGGCCCGACATCTCGATCCCCTCCTCGCCCTGGTAGTTGCCGAGGACGTTCTTCCTGGCCCGCAGCGCCCCGTCGAGGAAGGCATCCTGGATAAAGTTGACGCTGCCGCCGCTGTACACGTCGCCATAGATCTCGTCGGCGTAGATTCCCCCGCCGTTGATCTTCAGCGTGTAGCCGTTGTTCTCGTCGCTGTTGCCAGCGAAGAGCGCATTGCTGAAGACCTCACTCTCCGCAGCGAAGGACACGACGGCTTCCACCACCGCCTCCTCGCCAGCCACCTCGGAGCGAGAGGTGATCGTGAACGTACCGTCGTCGTTGTCGACGATCGAAGCGAAGCAACCTCCGGAGCCGAACTTCCAGGGCGTCTCCTCCGAGCCGATGTTGTCGTAGTCGCCCTGAGTGATGTGCGCCATGCCGAGCACGATGCCCGCATCCGCCACCTGGATCGCGGCATAGTCATCGACCGCCCCCTCACGCTCGACCTGCGAGCGCAGCGTGGTCGTCAGGAAGGCCCCCGACACCCCGACCAAGGCGATGACCGCGAGCAGCGCCGTGACCGTTGCCGTCCCCTGTTGATTCGTCCACCCCGACGGCGACGCCGCAAAGATTCCCTTCCCCTGGATCATTCTGGTTAGTTCCTGAGTCTGATTGCCGTTTGTACGGTCCGCGTGAGCTGCACTCCCTTCGGCCCCACTGCCTCCAGGGTCAGGCGCACGGTCAAGACCGTTTCGTCCCACTCGAATACGAGCCCGGCCTCGTCGACGAGGCCATTGCCGTTGTCGTCCACGAAATTGAGCTGCTCTCCCTCCAGGAATTCAGCTACTCCGCGGACGCGTGTCGCGCTTCGCTCGGAGGCTCCATCGACGTCGAGCGTCCAAACCACTTCGCCCTCGTCGATGAGTCCGTCTCCGTCGTTGTCGATGCCGTCGTCGTCCTCGTCGGCGTCCAGCTGCCAGGAGATCCGTGTCTCCGGACCCCAGATGATCCCGGTCGCGGCGTCGTAGCCGCCCGGACGCCTGAAAGCGATGGTGTTCGACCCGTTGATGCCGGTCGGACCACCCACGCTGCCCGCCCCCGCGTCGTAGATGTCGCGCACGATGCTCTCGAGTGCGCGGTGAGCCTTCTGGTCCAGCTGCGACACGGCATCCGCCATTCCATAGGAGGAGTAGGCCGACTGGAGGGAGAGGCCGATGACGAGGAAGACCCCACCCATCAGCGCTCCGCTCACGGCGACTTCGAGCATCGTCAGACCGGCACGGGCCCGGTCCGGGAGTCTCCGAGTGAAGCGTGTCACCATCACCGGATCGCCATCAGCAGGAAGTGGACTTGGTGGTGTGCGTTCGAGCGTGCGCCGCGCCAGTCGAGCTCGACCCCGACCGGCAGCAGGACGTAGTCCCCGGCGTGATCGTCCGCGTCGATGACGCCGTCCAGGTTGAGGTCGCGCGGCATGTCCAGCGACTTCATGACGAGGTCCTCGCGGAGCTCACCCGTTCCGTCCCCGGGAAAGAAGACGCGCCCCACGAACCCATCGGGGTCGTTGGCGCGCGGGCGCAGGTCATCGACCGCGAAGCCCGATCCAGGCGCGAAGCCGGCGGGATCGTCCGCGGGATCGTCGTTGTACATGGCGTACACGAGCTCCGGAGCCACGCTGCGGATCTCGGCGATCTTCTGCCGAACCGCCTCGTGAGCGATCGAACGCGCCTGATTGGACCGCGACAGGTGGTAGCTGGAGGCCGAGGCGGCGACCAAGCCTCCGATCGCGATCGCGAGGATGGACAGCGCAACCGTCAGCTCGAGAACCGTGAACCCGCTTCGCCGACCGCGTCGGGGCCTCGGCCTTCTCGATGCGCAATTCGTTTGGGGGGACAAGGTGTGGACCATTCGCGTAAGTCTCCGATCGGATCCCGCGAATACGCATCTGGAACGATTCCGGATTTCGAGACCGAGTGGCGATCGGTCGCAGAAGGGCTCAGACTCGAGCGGGTCGCTCCCGCCTCGGAAAGGATGGCCCACATTGCGCGCGGGCACGCGGAGAGCACGCGCTCAGATCGGCAGCACCCAGACGTTGCGCAGGCGCACGCGGGGGCTCGCGGGGCGGAACACGAGGCGCCCCCCGATGGCTTCCTGAAAGGGTGCGCCCGGACTCGCGCCCTCGAGCTCGACCGCGTCGTGCACCAGGCGCCCGTTCAGCCAGACGCTGATGCGCGCGTTCAATGTCTTGCGGCCGGAAGCCGAGATCCCCGGCGGCGCAAGGGTCACGTCGAGCGACTGCCAGCGCCCCGCGGGACGCGCGGCCGAGACGGCGGGCGGGCGACCGGCGAGCGAGGCCGGGCTCTCTTCTGATGCACCAGCGGTCCCGAGCGTGAGCGCGTAGCTTCCGTTCAAGAACATCACGGTCGGCTCCGTCGCCTCGGGGTCATCCTGGAACTCGATGTGAAAGCGCCCACCGAGGAACTCGGCTGCCGAGACGAGCTCTTCGCCCACTTCCCCGGGCAGGTATACGCCGTCGAGGCCGCGCCAGGTGGCGGGCTCGCCATCGGGGCCACGCCAGTCCTCGAGGCCACGCGAAAAAAGTTCCACGGCTCCCTTGGGCGCCGGCGCGGGGACATCCGGACCCCGAAGCGCCCAGCCGAGGCCCTCCAGCACCAACGAAAGGAAGCGCTCGTCCTCCCAGACTTCGCGCCGGTGGCCCAGCGCCGTGTAGAAGAGCCGCCCCTCGCCGTAGTCCTTCCACCACGCGAGTGGATAGCGCCCGTCCGTGCGGTTGCCGAGTCCGAGGTCGACCGACGTCGGCTCGAGGTCCAGGAGCGTGCGCAACGGCTCTGCCTGCAGGTCCTTGAACTGGTAGATCTCGTCGGTGAGCTCGAAAGAAGGGGGCAGTCCCCGCAGCGCGGGATGCGAGCCGTCCGTGACGCGCACTCCGACCTGCGTGTGCCACGGGTGTCCGTCGAAGAGCCCACCGATCAGATCGACGTAGGGCGGGTACTCGTAGAGGGTATCGGTCGCGGAGTGGATTCCGACGAAGGCTCCGCCGGCGTTCATCCAATCCAGGAGCGCGCGCCGCCCTTCGTCCGGAATCGGCAACTCGCCCGTGGTGTAGAAGACGACCGCGTCGGTGTCCGCCAGCGTCTCCTTCGTGATCCGACCGCAGTCCTGCGTGGCCTCGACCCGGAAGCGGCCGCGCGCGGCTTCGACCAGGCGCTCTTCGGCGTGCGACAGAACGAAGGGGTCGGGACGCTTCACGACGTCATGCACGAAGCCCGCCGAGTGGGTCAGGAAGAGCACGCGCGGCAGGTCGTCCGCGCTCTCCGCGGCCGCGTACGAACGCCCCGGGATGCGAATCAAGGTGTAGTAGGCTTCGGGATGCAGCAGCGCGCGCCCTTCCCCGGCGGAGCGCACGCCGCGCGCCTCGAGCTCGTGCACGTAGCCCTCGCGCAGGCCCTCGACGCGCATCCGCACTGTATCCGGGGCCGTCAGCTCGAGAGACGCGATCGTGAGCGAGCGCTCGTCGATCTCGGGCGAGCCGTAGGCGGCGTGGTACTCGTAGGTGTAGCTCGACAGCGTGTAGGAGTCGGCCGCGAGCGCAGACCCGGGCTCGACAGCCTGCGTGAAGACCAGTTCGAAGCCGTCCTCGGTCGCGCGCATCGTGCGGATCTCGAAGGGCAGCACGCCCGTGTAGACGATGTGCTCGAGCCCGTTGGTCTTGCGCCCGGTCGAGGCCCAGCCGCGGTCCGTCTCGCCGACGAACATCGAGCCGTCGGGCGCGAAGGCGACGCGATTCACACCGCAATCGAGCTCGGCCAAGAACGGGAAGCAGGCGCCCTGCCAGTGTCCCTCGACCTCCTCGACGAAGGCACGCATCACGAGCGCGCGCGTCTGGTCCCCGATGAAGAGCTGCCCCTCGAACGGACCGAACGCGCCCTGGGTACGGTCGACCGCCACGTCCGCCGCCGATTGCCCCATCTTGCCGTAGGGAAACCAGACGCTCGCCGGTTGCCGCGGCGGACGCGCGTCGGGCCGTTCGAGATCGTCACGCCAGCGCAGGCTCGCGGGATGGCCGTGCCACGCGCCGGGGGTCAAGACGCTCAAGCGGTTCGTTCCGACGTAGTCCCCCTGGTTGTCGACGTAGAAGACGACGCCGGGTTCATAGAAGCCGATCCCGTTCGGGGAGCGCATGCCATCGCACACGGGCACGATCTCGCCCGCCGGCGTGACCTTCAGCGCCCAGCCACGCCACGGCGTCGTCGACTTGCCGAGTCCGCCACAGAACCCCACGTTCAGCGAGACCCAGGCGTTGCCCTCGTCATCGAACTCGGGTCCGAAGGCGAATTCGTGGTAGTTGCCGCTGATGCCCCACCCGTTCGTCACCGCCTCGTACAGGTCGGCGCGAGCATCGCCGTCCTCGTCGACGAGTCGGGTCAACTCACCGCGCTGGACGGTGTAGATCGCCTCGCCGGCCGCCTCGCGCCGCACGCCGATTCCGAGCGGTTCGTGCAGCCCGCTCGCGAAGCGTTCGAAGCTGGCCTCGAGCGGCGGATCCGCGTAGGCGTCGCGCACGAAGAACACGTCCCCGCGCCGGGTCGCCACGACGGGCGTGCCGTCCGACAAGAAGTCCAGGCCGCCGACCTCGAGCACGATGTCGTCCGGGACGGGTACGGTCAGGGCGCGGTAGTGTTCGCGCTCGGGCGTGCGCGGAAAGTCGCGGTCGAGGGCGTACTGCAGATGCGCATCGACGTCATAGGGCAGCGGTTTCGAGACGTTCATCTGGAAGTCCCACCCACCGAAACCCTCGACGATCTCGACGAAGAGGTGGTTCGGCCCGGTCTCGAGGTCCAGCACGAGCTGCTCGTCCTCGGGATTCAGACCGCGCGGTACGTCCTTGTCGACCAGGAGCGCGCCGTTCAACCACAGCCGCATCCCGTCGTCGCTGCCGCAAGTGACCTCGACGCGCACCGCGCGCTCAGAGTCGACGCGCGCGTACAAGAAGCAACGGGCGAGGTCGTTCAGCTCGGCGTCCTCGTGCACGTGCAAGTCGATGCGCTCGTCGTAGACGCGCCCCAGTTCGCGCCAGGCCACCGCGACGTCCTTCTTGCCGACGTACGTCGCCGTCAGGTCCGGTCCCGGACCTCCGGCAACCATCCGAGCCAGCTCGGCCTCGGGCGCCTGCACCGTGGCGAGGTCGCCTTGACCATGCCCCTCGAAGGGAAACGGTGAGAGCAGGTGCCACGAACCGAAGCGCGCCGGCTGCGGCTGGAGGAGGCCGAGCATCCGCTCGAGCGTCGCCGCGCGCGTCGCGAGCCTTTGGTAGGGCACGCTTCCGATGGTCTCCCGGGTCGTTTCCCGGGCCGTTTCCTGGGCCGCGGCCAGCACACCCGGCAGGCCCCATGCCAAAAAGAGCGAGAGACTCCGCGTGAGCAGGCGACGACGCGGGGCGCGAACGACTCGTGCTCGACGTGCGATCACGGCGTCACATCCCACTCGAGGACGACGGTCTCGCGCTCGCCGATCGGCTGAAACTCCTGCCATAGCTTGTCCTCTGTGCGGTGGACCCCCGCCCACTCGAGGCCCTCCTGCCGGCGCCAGGCGACGCGCGCCTCGTCGGAAGTTCCCGGATCGACGAACACCTTCCGCCCGGCGAGCCCCGCGAGCTCGAGCCGCCGTACGAGCACCAGTTCGGGCGCGACGCGCGCGGTGAACGTCTCGGTGACGCCGGCGCCTTCACAACGTGCGAGAAAGCTCGGATGGCCCGACGCGTCGAGGCGGTAGCCGCGGTAGTCGAGCGCCCGTTCCGCGAAGGCCTCGTCGAAGGTGTCCGCGATCCACAGCGTGGGGCCCGGCGGGGCCTTCCAGAAGCCGGCTCCCTGCCCGCCGACCTCGTTGCCACCGCGACCCGCCCACGACCCCGAAGCCTCGAGAAAGTCGCCGCGCCAGGCGTTCACGAGCCGGGCGGACCGGCCGTCGTAGCCGAAGTGGACTCCGACCGGAAGCCCGACGGCGATCCCGCGCGTGCCGGCCTCCTCCAGAAACGAACGGAAGACGATCGGGCGCTCGCCCACGAGGATCGGAAGTCCTCCGCCAGGCTCGACCCCTTCGGGCGCGAGCATGCCGTCGCCGAGGCCGAAGTAGCTCCACATCGCTTCAGCCTGACGGTGCATGTCGCCCTCGAAAAACGTCCGCAGACTGCTGAGACCGCCGGTGCCGAAGTCGGGCATGCGGCTCCCGGGCTTGTAGCGCTGCGGGTTCTGCAGGAAGACCTCGTACCAGGCATACCGGAGGCGCTCCGCGAAGCGCGTGATGTCGGCACCCGGTGTGCCGGTCGGCGGATAGTCGCCGAACACGTGGCACTCCATGCAGCCCAGGTTTTCGTGTGCGAGCAGACGTCGCCCGGCGAGCACGAGCTCGTCCGACGCCCGGGGTTCGAGCGCGTCGGCGTGCGCCTCGACGCCGGCGCGGTGCGCGAGCTCGACGGCCAGCTCGCCGAGGTCTTCCGCGCGATAGGAGGGCATGCGCGCCGCGAGGTACGGCCGCGCGCGGCCAGCGCCGGTCAGCACCTCGTTCAACCAGCTCGTCCGCAGCTTGAAGCCGACGCCCGAGAGATCCGGCGGAAGGCGCCCCTCGTCGCCGAGGTCGACCTTGTCGTCGTTCGAGACGAAGTAGACGTCGAGTTCGTCGTGGACGCCGCCTGCTCCGCGGCCCGACGCGGGTCCCGCGAGCGTGTGGCAGGCTCGGCAGGCGAAGGCCTCCAGCGTGCGCTCGGCCCGATCGCGGGGGGCGGAGCTGACGGTCGCCGCGACGTCGCGCAGCCCGGCGGCCAACGCCTCGCGCTCGGCCGCGTCGAAGCCGTAGCGCGGTGTCGCGGCGTCCTCGGGATCGAGACAGCCCCGTTCCGCGGTCAGCGTCGCCAAAGGCGCACGGGCCGCGGGAGCCTGCACGCCGAGGTCGTCGTGACAGGACGAGCAGGCCAGCTCGGAGAAGAGCCGCTCACCGCGCGCGACGAGCTCGGCGGGCGGCTCCGCGTTCGCGGGCGCCGGGCCGAAGTGCTCCGTCAGATAGGACGCGATCGAGGCGGCCTCGTGGTCGTCGAGCGCGAGCGACGGCATCCGTCCATCCGGTCGCACGACGTGCGGCTCGCGCAGGAACGCGGCGAGCGCGGCCGGACGCCACTTGTTCTCCAGCCCACGCAAGGCAAAGCGACCGACGTCCGGGATCTCTGCGCCCCACAAGGGATCACCGAACACGTCGCCGGGGGACGACAACGCGCCGTGACAGGCGACGCAACCCAAGGTGTGGAAGAGCGAGCGTCCCAGCGCGGCGTCCCCGTTTTCGGCCGAGCCCTCGTCCTGCGCCCCGTCGCCCGCGGTGTCCGCTCCGATCAGAAAGGCCGCCAGGGCGCGCGCATCCTCGGCCGCGCTCTCGCGTCCGGCGAGCAAGGCCGGCATGCGCGCGCCGGGATCGACGGCGCGTGGGTCGACGATCCAGCGCTCGAGCCAGGCGCTCGCATAGCGCTGGCCGGCCGCGGCGAGGCGCGGTGCCGGGAGCCTGCGCACCGCCTCGGCAGCCGCACCCGTCAGGGCGTGGCAGCTCACGCAACCAGCCTCTCCCAGCAAGGCTCGCCCGACGAGGCCGACGTCGCGCGTTCCGCTGGTTCGATGCGTGAAGCGGGCGGGCACGGGCTCGCGTGGAAAGCCGGCCGCCTTCGTGTTCTCGAGCTCCCAGCGGAGTTGGAGCGAGGCGGGTCCGTCGCCGTCGCGCTGGAATCGGACGCGCACGCCGAGCTCCCCGCGTTCGAGCTCGAGCCAGTCCGAACGCCCCACCGCCGCGGGCGTCGCCGCGCAGCCCGCGTCCGCGCGCTCGGGCACGTCGAAGACCGCCGAACCGCCGCGCACGGTCAGCTCGAAGCGATAGCGACCGCCGGGCCGGATCACGAGCGCGGTCGAGAGATCCAGCGTCAGATCCGCGGCCGGCATGACGGGATTCAGGCTCTCCTTGGCGCCGAGGACGAAGGCCGCGTGCTCGAAGACGGTGGTGACGCGCTCTCCTCCCCGACCCTCGATCCGAGCGTCCCAGCCAAGCTCTTGGGCCGCGACCGGAAGGCTCGCGAAGGCTCCGAAGAGAAGAGCGCCCAGGGTGGCGATTCGGGCTGTCATGGGCGGGCGGATTCTACGGGGAGCTCCGTCGACCACGATCGCCGATCGCGCGGGCTTTCGCGCCGCGGCGCTCGCCCGCGGCCCGCCGGCGTGGAGGCGAGGAGCGCGGCGCGAGGCGTTGCGAACTGTGCTCCGGGCGGCGCTTCGAACCGACGGAGCAGGCCACGGTTTCGGCCCCGTCCGGGGGCGGCTCCAGGCCACGCGGGGGCCCGGGCGACGCGCGGACTGGGCCGCCGGCAGGCTCCAGCCCGTGGACGCCGGTCGGAAAATGCAAATTCCAAGGCCCGGGCTTGTCGTCCAAAAATTGGACCCCTAGGCTCTCAAGCCGCCCCACGACCCTGGGAAGAGGGATTTCCCATTGGCACACCGGTTGCACTTCTCCCCCCGGCCGCGGCGGGAGGCGACTTTCGCGCACGGCTCAGGCTTGAAGCCTGGATCCTATGTCCCAGCCCGAAACCGACAACAGCGATGCCATCCACCGCGAACCGCCGTCCTGCGCCGAGCTCCTCAAGGCGCTCGCCGACGAGACGCGGCTCGCGATCGTCCGGGTCCTCATGGACGGCCCGCGGCGGGTCTTCGAGATCAACGCGACGCTCGACATCGAACAGAGCCTCCTTTCCCACCACCTCAGAGCCCTGCGCGAAACGGGCATCGTCTACTCGAATCGGGACGGCAAGGCCATGCGCTACGCGCTGTCGCCCCACGTCACGAGCCTGGACGAGTCCGGTATCAACCTCGGGTGTTGTCGGCTGACCTTCCGCTGAGCCGAATCCTCCCTCAGAACATGAAGCACTCCCTTTCCAGCCTGCTCCTCGCGGCCGTCTTGCCCGTCGCCCTCGTCGCCTGCGCTCCGAGCGAGGCCGGGACGACGACCGACGGAGGCCTTTCCGGCAAGCTGACTCTGACCGGGTCGAGCACCATCGCTCCCCTCGCACTCGAGATCGCGAAGCGCTTCGAGGAGCGTCATCCCGACGTCCGCATCGACGTGCAGACCGGCGGCTCCTCGCGCGGCATCTCGGACGCCAGGTCGGGCCTTGCCGACATCGGCATGGCCTCACGCAGGCTGAAGGACGGCGAGATCGAACTCACCGCTCATGCGATCGCCCAGGACGGCGTCTGCATGATCCTGCACGCTTCGAATGTCGTCGCTTCCCTCACCGACGATCAGGTTCGCGCGATCTATCTCGGCGAGATCGAGAACTGGAGCGAGGTCGGTGGGGAAGACGCGCCGATCACCGTCGTGAACAAGGCGGCGGGCCGTGCGACTCTCGAGGTCTTCACCAAGCACTTCGGGCTCGACGAGAAGGAGATCCAGGCGGACGTCATCGTCGGGGACAACGAACAAGGCATCAAGACCGTCGCCGGCAATCCGGACTCGATCGGCTACGTCTCGATCGGGACGGCCGAGTACAGCGCCGGCAGCGACGTTGCGATCAAGCTCTTGCCCGCGAACGGCATCACGGCGTCGACGGCCAGCGTCGGCTCGGGCAGTTTCCCGATCGGACGCCCGCTGAACTTGGTGACGTTCGGCGAGGTCAGCAAGCTCCAGCGAGCCTACATCGACTTCTGCCGCTCGGCGGAGGTTCACGATCTCGTGACCGGCCTGTACTTCGTCCCGGTCCGCACGGCCCAGTAGCCACCGCGCGGGCCCGAAGCAACTCACCATGAAGGTCAAGAGCACGGATCGCATCCTGGTCTGGAGCCTGCGGGCGGCCAGCGCCACCGCGGGTTCGCTCGTGCTCTTGATCCTGTGCTTCCTCGTCCTCGAGTCCGTCGAAGGAATCACGCGGGTCGGTGCCGGCCGCTTCCTGAACGATCCGGGCTGGCACCCCAGCCAGGGCGCTGAGAGCGAGTTCAGCCTCGTCCCCATGATCGCGGCGACGATCGCGAGCACGATCGGCGCCATTCTGCTGGCGGGACCGGTGGGCGTCCTCGCGGCCGTCTTCTGCCGCTTCTACGCACCACCGAAGCTCGCGCGCGCCTTCCGCAGCATCGTCGAGCTGCTCGCGGGCATTCCCTCGGTCGTCTACGGCTTCTGGGGCCTCGTGACGCTGGTTCCGCTGGTTCGCGAACTCGCGCCGCCGGGCGCGAGCCTCCTCGCGGGTATCCTGGTCCTCGCGATGATGATCGTTCCGACGGTCGCGCTGCTCGCCTTTGCCGCGCTGAAGAACGTCCCGCCGGGACACCTCGAGGGCGCCACCGCCTTGGGCCTGTCGCGTTGGACGACGATCGTGAAGGTCGTCTTTCCCTCGGCGGCTTCGGGTCTCGGTGTCGCCATCGTCCTCGGGACGATGCGCGCGATCGGTGAGACGATGGCCGTCCTGATGGTGTGCGGCAACATCACCAAAGTGCCGTCGAGCCTCTTCGATCCGGTCCGCACCCTGACCGCGAACATCGCCCTCGAGCTCGGGTACGCGACGCAGGAGCACCGCGCGGTGCTGTTCGTCTCCGGACTCGCGCTCATGATCATGATCGTGCTGCTCGTCTTCGTGCAGGAGCGACTGCAACGGAGGGCGCGTCTTGCCTGAACCGACCCGACCCCTCGTCTCCGGTGCCACCCTTGGCGCGGGAAGGCATGGCGCGAGCCAGAACAACCTGGCCGACACCGTCTTCGGTGTGCTCGTCTGGGGCAGCGCCCTGGCCGTGACCGCTGGCTTCCTGTGGCTCGTCGGCGAGATCGTCGTCAGCGGCTTCGGAGCGATCTCGTGGGAGTTCCTGACGAGCGAACCCGCGAGCTCCGGACGCGCGGGCGGCATCTCGACCATTCTCGTGGCGACGCTGGGCATCCTCGGAATCTGCCTCGCCGTCTCGATCCCGCTCGGGCTCGGCACGGCGCTCTTTCTGTCGGAGTTCTCGCAGGGCGAGAATCGGATGGGGCGCTTCGTCCGCGCGAGCCTCGACGTCCTGGCCGGCGTACCGTCGATCGTCTTCGGCCTCTTCGGCAACGCCTTCTTCTGCGTCGCGCTGGGCTTCGGCTTCTCGATCCTCTCGGGCGGACTGACGCTGGCGTGCATGGTCCTGCCGATCCTGATCCGCTCGATCGAGCTCGGCCTGCGTGCCGTTCCGAACGATTACCGGGTCGCGGCGGCGGCCCTGGATCTTTCCAAGTCGCGCATGATCGTTCGCGTGCTCTTGCCAGCCGCGGCGCCGGGACTCATCGCCGGACTCCTGCTCGGCATCGGCCGCGCGACGGCGGAGACGGCGGCGCTCATCTTCACGAGCGGCTACGTCGACCGCATGCCCGAGAGCGTCTTCGACTCGGGCCGCGCGCTCTCGATCCACATCTACGACCTCGCGATGAACGTCCCCGGAGGCGAGGCGAACGCCTACGGGACGGCGCTCGTGCTGGTCGGCTTGCTCCTTGTCATCAACTTCGTCGCGACGCACCTCGTCGAAAGGTTCGTCTCCGGGAGAATCCAAAGTGCCTGACCACGACCGCCGACCGCCCTTTTCCGCGGAGGACCTCGCAGCAAAGGCCGAAGCGCCTCCCAGCGTCAACGGATCCTGCTGTCCTTCCGAGCCGGTGGTCGCTGACGACTGCTGCTCGCCGCCCTCGGCACTCGAACGCGCGGCCGTCCGACAAGTGGCCTGTGGGCCCGTCTCGTCCCTGCGCGAGGTCCGCGCCGAGATCCTCGAGCTCGGCTGCGACACGCCGGGCTGCACCGCCCAGCGTCTCGGACCCCCGCCGGCGGGGGCCTTGCTCTCCGTCCGGGACGTCTCCGTTCGCTACGGGACGAAGGTCGCCCTCGAGGCCGTCGACCTCGACGTTTACCAGGACCGCGTCACGGCCCTGATCGGCCCCTCGGGCTGCGGAAAGACGAGCTTGCTCTCGTGCTTGAACCGCATGACCGATCTGGTCCCTGGATGCACCGTCAGCGGTTCGATTCGTTTCGACGGCCGCGACGTCGCGACCGAGCAGGACACGGGTTGGCTGCGTCGTAGCGTCGGCATGGTCTTCCAGCGCCCGAACCCGTTTCCGCTCTCGATCCGGGACAACATCTGGCTGCCGCTGAAGGAGCACGGCTGCAAGCACTCGGAGCTCGCGGCGCGGACCGAAGAAGTCCTGACGCAAGTCGGCCTCTGGAACGAGGTCAAGGAGCGCCTCGACCAACCCGCGCTGTCGCTTTCCGGCGGTCAGCAGCAGCGGCTGTGCATCGCCCGAGCTCTGACCCTGAGGCCGCGCCTGCTCCTGATGGACGAGCCGTGCAGCGCCCTCGACCCGCTCTCGACCGAGGTCATCGAACGCCTGATCTTGGACCTGCGCGGGACGGTCAGCATCGTCATCGTCACGCACAACCTCGCCCAGGCGCGACGCGTCGCCGACGACGTGGTCGTATTCTGGAACCACGACGACTCCGGCTGCGTGATCGAGGCGGGCGAGGCGGAAGCGGTCTTCGCGAACCCGCGCCAGCCCGACACGGTCGCGTACCTCTCAGGCCTGCGGGGCTGACCCCACCGCAAGACGATACGACGCTCGCAAGGCACTGCATTCGCGCCCTCCTTGGTTCCAGCGCACCATGAAACAGGCCCCCGTCTCCCACGTTGCCCGTTCCGCGCTGCTCGTCGCGCTCGCGCTCGCCTCCGTCGCGGCCAAGACAACCGGAGCCCAGGGCAACGTCCATGACGCGCCTCCCGCGTTTCGGACGAGTGCGGCGACGACCCTCGTCAACTCGCTGGGCTTCGTGAGGTTCAAGCAGAACATCGAGACCCTGGCGGCCTTCGGGGATCGTTTTGCCCCGACCGCGAGCTATGCCGACGCGGCGGCCTGGGTCGAGGCCGAACTCGGTCAGATGGGCTACACGGTCGAGTTTCACGACTACATCCTCGTGCCTTACGACTCGCCGCAGAGAAACCTCTACGTCACCAAGGTCGGAACACGTCGCCCCGACCTGATGTACATCGTGTCCGCCCATCTGGACGGAAGAGGAGGGGGCGGAGCCGCGGACGACGATGCCTCGGGGAGCTCGCTGGTCCTCGAGGCGGCCCGGGCCTTCGCTCGGCCCGATCTCGAGACGGAGGTCTCGGTTCGCTTCGTCTTCTGGAGCAGCGAGGAAGTGGGGCCGGTCTACGGCAGCACACGCTATGTCGGCGACCGGCAGGCCTTGCGTGGCGTCGAGTCTCCGCCCGGATCGGGGCTGTATCCGGAGCCCAACTGGCTTGGGATCATCCAGCACGACATGCTCCTGTTCGATCACGGTCTCCCGCCCGGGCCGCTTCAGATCCAGGAGGCGGATCTGGACGTCGAATACCACGCGAATGCGTCCCCTTTCGGCCCGGGAGAGTTCGAGCAGGCGAGCTTGCAATTGGCCGGCCACTTCGTGGCGGGCAACCTCGAATTCGCCGTGCGCTACCCTGCGGAGTCGAGCGCTGGGATGTGCTGCACCGACTCCGCGCCGTTCATCCCGTACACGGCTGCGATCAGCGTGCGGGAAAACCGCCGGCAGTCCGAGATCGGCCAAGGCGCGAACCCCCACCGTCACCAGGCGACGGACGTCTTCGCGACCTACGACGAAGCGGACTTTCGGCTCGGCTTCGACGCCGTTCGCATGACGACGGGCACGGTGGCCGAGCTCTCGGGCGCAACCTTGCCCTGATCGTCCGGCGCGGCAGCGCCGGCTGGAAGCGTGCAGCGGGCCCGATCGCGTTGCACGCCCGCAGAGTCGCTTCCAACGCCAGCGCCGATCCGCTCAGGAAAATCCGGTGGGTAGGTGGATGCGACCAGGGCAGGCGGTAAAGATCCCTTCACCTTGGAGCACCCCCCTTCCCTTCTCGCGCCCCAGGTCCACCCCCCGCCCGGCCCCTCGCGCATCGAGCTGGCCCTGCGAACGGTGCTCCTGTTCGTGCTCTTGTTCGGCTTCCTCGTCTCGATCGAGACGATGAGCAAGGCCATCAAGGCGCTGGCGGACACGGGCATGCTCGGCGGTGGCGACGAGAACGAGTTGTTCGCGGGCGTCGGGAACCCCTTCGCCGGCCTGGCGCTGGGCGTCTTGTTCACCGTGCTCGTGCAGAGTTCGTCGACGACCACGGCGACCATCGTCGCGGTCGTCGGCAGCGGCGCGTTGTCGGTCGAGCACGCGGTCCCGATGATTCTCGGGGCGAACATCGGGACGACGGTCACGAACACGATCGTCTCCATCGGCCATATCGGCCGGACGAGCGACTTCCGGCGCGCCTTCGCGGCAGCGACGGTACACGACTTCTTCAACCTCATGGCCGTGGCGGTGATGTTGCCGCTCGAGCTGATGACGGGCTTCTTGTCGAAGACGGCGTCGTATCTGGCGAGCTTCCTCGCGGGCGGATCCGGGTCGGCGTACAAGAGCCCGGTCAAGAAGTGCATCAAGCTCATCCACAAGGAGATCCTCTCCTTGCTGGAAGCGGCTGGCCTCGACGGGAAGGCGCTCGGGGTCGCGGCGCTGGTCCTCGGAATCGCCCTGACCTTCGCGTGCCTCTACTTCATCACGCGCAACATGCGTCGCGTGATCGCCGGGCGCATCGAAGCGGCCATGAACAAGGCCCTGGGAGCCAGCGGCTTCGTCCCTCTGTTCATCGGCATCGGCCTGACGATCGCCGTGCAGTCCTCGAGCATCACGACCTCACTCCTCGTGCCGGTGTGTGCGGCCGGCGTCATGTCGCTCGGTCGGGCCTTCCCGATCATGCTCGGAGCCAACATCGGCACGACGGTGACCGCTCTCCTGGCCAGCATGGCCCAGGAACGGCCCGAAGCCCTTACCATCGCGCTGGTCCACCTCCTGTTCAATTCGATCGGCGTGGCGGCCGTCTATCCGTTCCCCACGCTCCGACGCCTTCCGATCCGGATGGCCCGCACGCTCGCGATCCTCGCAACGCGCTCCCGCTGGTGGGTCGTCGCCTACGTCTTCGGCACGTTTGTTTTCCTCCCCCTCCTGGGCTGGTTCGCCTGGCGGGGGGCCTGATCCTCGCAGGAACCATGCGATGAAAAAGCCCTCTACTGCTTACGACGGCGGTTTCGACGAGATCCAGCGCCGCTTCGCCCAAATGCTCGAGGACGGCCGTCACATCTTCGACGCGGCCGCCAACGCGCTGGTCGGCGGCACGGATCCGGAAGTGATTCGCAAGGACCTCTTCGCGACCGACCGCAGGATCAATTCGACCGAGCAAGAGATCCGGCGCATGATCGTGATCAACGGCACGGTCCACGGAGCGCAGAACTTCCCGTCCTTGCTCGTCACGATGAGCGTGGCCAAGGACGCCGAACGGATCGGAGACTACGCCAAGAACATCTTCGACCTCGCCGCGGACCGCGCGCGACTGGGCAAGGACGAGCACCCGCGCCTGGTCAGCTTGAAGGACCGGATCAGCAAGCTGCTCGTGCGCGCTCGCTACCTGTACGAACAGGAGGACGAGCAAGCGGCGCGCGAGCTGCTCGGCGAGTGCGACAAGCTCGAGGACGAGTGCGACGAAGGCATGCGCCGCGCCCTCGCGGCCGACCACAACGCCTCGGCGGACGCGCTCGCCTACCGCTACTTCAAGCGCGTCGTCAGCCACACGGCCAACGTCGCGACGGCGCTCGTCATGCCGCTCGACATGCTCGATTTCTTCGACGAAGACGACGACTGAGCCCGCCCGGCCAGGGGGCCGCAGGGCGGGCTGAAGCCCGGGGCAGGGCTCCTGACGGGGTCGAGAAGAGGACTTCACACGGATCCGTAAAGATCGTGTATCCTCCGGGCCGGCGCCCGAGAGGCTCCGCGGCTCGCGGAGCTCGGAACCGCCGACCAACGCCATCATCCGAACGGAGGGAGTCCGGTCGATGAAAGGAGAGACGGGGTGGGAGCCCGGGGCTCCCATGGATCGTGAGCGCGGAACCGCGCGCCCGCGCGGGCGGTCGCAGATCGCCGGGCAGCGTCGTGGCCTCGTGGCCGGCGTCGTGTTGCTCGTCGGCGTCGGCCTGATCGCAGCCAGCAGACCAGCCGGAGATCTCGGAACGCCGGAAGGGCGAGCACGGGTGCTCGTGGAGGTGTTGGACGCAGCGCTCGAGCCGCTCGCGGCGGAGGTGTACGCGCGTCCGCTCGATCCGTTGACCGGAGCGCCCGGCCCCGCCCAGAGGCTCGGTCGGACACCGCTGGCGAGCGCCGCGCTCGAACCCGGAGCGTGGCGCATCTTGCTGCTCGCGGGCGAGGGCTACGCGCACGAGTTCACGCGTCAGCTCGCGGTCGACGCGCCACTCGAGCTGCGCACCGTCCTACGCGAGCCCCACGATCCCACCGAAGGGATGGTGTGGATCGCGGGCGGCGTGCTCGCGGTACGGGACGGACCGACGCAACGCTTGCCCCTGGAGGGCCGCGAAGTCGAGATCGAGCCGTTCTGGCTGGAGACGTGCGAGGTCTCCAACCGAATGTACCGCGCGTTCTTGGACGCGACGGGCCACGCACCCCCGCAGCACTGGAGCGCACTCGACGCGTCGCACGACGAGCTGCCCGTCGTCGGTGTCAGTCACTCGGACGCCGCGAGGTACGCCGAATGGCGCGGACGCCGGCTGCCCGGGCTCGCCGAGTGGATCTGGGCCGCGCGCGGTCGCGAACAACGTCTCTACCCCTGGCCCGCGGCCGATCCCGAACTCCTGCGCGGCAACTGTGGGCGCCCCTTCCGCGAGCGCACGCTCGCGACGTACCTGTCCCAGGCCGGCCCGGTCGTCTCCGAGCCGGAGGCCAGAACTCCCGAGGGGCTCTACCACATGTTCGGCAACGTCGCCGAGCTCCTGGAAACGGTCTACGCGCTCCCCGCCGACGACGGCTTCGAGACGCGTACCGAGCTGCGCTTTCGAGCGGCCTCCGCCTGGGAGGCCGGCGCCGGGGTCCGTGCAGCGACCGCTGGCGCGGGCGGGCGGGACCTGCGCGACGCCTACGACGCCGTCGGGACCGAGCGCTCGTCGGTCTGCATGGCGACCGGCTTCCGCTGTGCGCTCTCGGCCTGGCCCTGAGGGCTCGCATTCCACACGTTCGTCCGACCGGCGAGCCGCCGCCGGCCGCTACGCAGTCCTTGCGTGGACTTTGCCGAGCGACGGGGCGCCTTGTTCTATAACAAGGCGGTGACGAGCCCGCCCCCGCTGTATCACCGGATCGCCGAAGAGCTCCGTCAACGGATCGAGCTGGGCGAGCTCGCACCCGGCGAAGTGCTCGAACCCGTGCGCGCTGCCGCCGCGCGTCTCGGCGTGAACCTCCACACGGTCCGGCACGCCTACGCGGAGCTCGCGCGCGCCGGTCTCGTGGAGAGTCGCCGGGCGCTCGGAACGCGCGTCGTGCGGACACCCCTCGACCCCGGCGATCCGGCGCACTTCGACGAGCGCATCGAACGGACCTGCGTCGAGCTCGGGATCTCGCCGCGCGAGCTGCATGCTCGCCTCGGCGCTCGCCTGGCCGCGGAACGCGCGGAGCGCTCGGTGGTGTGGGTGGTCGAGTGCAGCGCGCTGCAGTGCGAAGAGCTCGCCGCGTCGTTGCGCGCGCGCTGGGACGTCGACGCGCGGCCCTTTCCGCTCACGAATCCGGGCGAGCCGCAAGGAAGTGCCGTCGTCGCGACCTTCTTCCACTACAACGAGCTTCGCGTCCGCTGGCCCCACCGACTCGCCTCCGCGCACTTCGTCACGATCCGACCCGATCGCAACATCATCCGACACCTGGGCGGCTCCCCCGACCGCCGCCGGACGGTGGTCCTGGCCGAACTCGATGCGCCGACGCTCGACGCCGTGCACGCCGACGTCGCCGCCGTCCTCCCCGTGGAACGCTTCCGGATCGACCCCGTGCGTGTCCGCCGGCCGGCCGAACTGCTTCGCTCGGGCCGGCGCGCCCCGATCCTCTTCCCGCCGCGCCTGTGGAGTCGCCTGTCCCCCGCCGAGCGCGAGGACCCGCGGGCGCACCTCTTGACGTACGTCTTCGATCCCGCCGAGCTCGATGCCCTGGGGGCGAAGCTCGGGCTCGCGGGAGCCCTTTCCACCACGAGCTGAAGCCATGCTGCCCTTCCTCCTCGCCTCGCTCTGCTTCTCGAGCCCGTTCGCAGGCGAGCTCCCGTCCGAAGACTGGCAGGCCGTGCGCCTCGACCTTGTCGTCACCCCTTTGATCGAGGACCGCTGCATCGCGATCGAGGGCACGCTCGAACTCGAGGCGACGACGGACGGCAGCCGCGAGCTGCTCGTGGCCGTGAACGGGCGGCATGACGTCCTGCATTTCGTCGCGCTCGACGGGCCGGGCGGAACCGAAGCCGAGCTGAACGTCCACCTCGAGGGCCAGCCCAGCCTGCGTGTCGCGCGGCTCGTCTTCGACGTGCCCGTGACGGCCGGTACGCGCATCGAGGTCGACTTCGTCGTCGAGGCGCGGGGCGAAGCCAAGCAGCTCCAGATCGACCCGGACATCGTCTTCGCTTCCTGGGTCGAAGCGTGGTACCCGTTCCTGCCCCCGCTCGGACGCTCGCTCGCGAGCACGATGGGCGTGCCGGGCTCGACACGCTTCCACCTCCCGCCCGATTGGGACGCCGTCTCGAACGGCATGCTGATCCTGAACGAGCGCACGGAGGACGAGCGCACGGTCGTCTACCGCACGAGCGAGCCCCACGCGCGCTCGTTCGCCGCCGGTCCCTACCGCGCCGCGCGTCACGCCGTCGGTCAGCGCGAGATCGGCGTTTACCTCCTACCCGGAACGGAAACGGATGCGCGCAAACAGGCCGAGCTGCTCGCCGCCGCCCTCGCCGCGCAGGAGGAACGCTTCGGTCCCTACCCGTACGCGAGCTACGCCATCGCCGAGCTGCCCGAGGAGAGCGGCGACTTCTACGCCTCGTCGGAACAGGGCTTCTTGATGGCGAAGTCGAGCGCCTTCGGCTACGCGCACGGCAACCTGCCGCTGTGGGGCCACGAGATGGCACACGGTTGGTGGGGCAACCGCGTCGGAACGCGGGGTCCGGGCGGGATCCTGTGCTCGGAGTCCCTCGCTCAGTATGGAGCCGTCGTCGCGATCGAGACCATCGAAGGGTCGGCGGCGGCGACCGAGTTCCTGGAGTTCTCCCGCGAGGGCTACTCGCCACAGCAGTGCGCGCGCGGTTACTTCGAGCTGGTCCGGGGTGGGAGGGACGTGCCGCTCTCGCGCCTGGGCTCCGGCGGCGATCACCACACGCTATCGGACGCGAAGGGCCATTGGGTGTTCCACATGCTTCGCCGGCGGGTCGGGGACGAGCGCTTCTTCGGCGGCCTGCGCGAGCTGATCGAGGCCTGGTCGGGGCGCGACCTCGCGCTGTCCGATGTGCGCGCGCACTTCGTGGCGCTCGCGCCCGACGCCGGTCTTCCTGCCTTCTTCCGGCAGTGGCTCGATCGCGAGGGCGCTCCGATCCTGGACGTCACGTGGGAGGCGCTGGATGCCGAGACGGTGCGTGTCGAGATCGTGCAGACCCAAGCAGGGGGCCCCTTCGATCTGTGGCTCGACGTCGACGTCGTCAGCGGCTCGCGCACGACCCGCCACGTCGTCCCGCTGACCGATGAGCGCCTGGAGATCGAGCTGTCCTCGCCCGGCTCGGTGACCGAGGTCCTGCTCGACCCCGACCACGAGCTCTTGCTCTGGCGTCCGGAGTACGGCGAACGGCCCTGACTCGGCGCGCGCGCCGAAATCTCAGTCCCCGTAGCCGGTCCGTCGCAGGCGCCGCTCGAGCGCGTCCCGGGCATCGTTGCGCGGGGCGGGATCGGCGGGGACGCCCCCCGCTGGGCGCGGTAGCGGGGCCTCGACCCGACGCGACACGTCCCGCTTCCCTGTGAGCAAGGGCAACAGCACGGCTCCGGTCATGTCGGCCGGAACGGACTCTCCCAGGAGATGCAGGACGGTGGGCGCGAGGTCGGCGATGCGCGCGTCGCCTCGTTCACGGACATGCACGAACGACGGACCGGCGGCGATGAGGATCCCCTCGCGCTCGTGTTCGGGAAAGGGCAGCTCGTAGGCTCCGAAGACGCGCGCTTGTTCGACGTCGGAGAAGGCTTGGCAACCGTCGGCGAGCTCGAACAGGAGATCGGGGACCACCCTGTCGTGCGGACCGGGATAGAGCTCGGCTCCGCGGAGTACGCGGCTGACGAGCGGCGCGCCGTCCGCGTCGACGACCCCCGCGAGCTCCGTCTCGAGCCGCGTGATCAGGGCCGCGACCTCGTCCGGCGCGACGATCCCCGCGGGCTCGCGACCGCGGACGTTCAGGCGGATCCCGCCGCAGTTGCCCTCGGTCTCGCCCGCGAAGGCGACGGTGCGCGACCAGTCGAGCTCACCGCGGAGCTGCAGCAGGATCTGGCGCGCGCGTTTGCCGAAGGGCGCGCGTTCGTCGACGGCGAGACGCGCGGCGCTCGGCGACGCCACGGAGAAGCCGCGCGCGAGCAGCCAAGCGTGCAGGTTGAAGCCACGGTCGTAGAGGCGAAAGCCGTGGTCGGAGATCAGGAGAACGTCCGTCTCCGGGCCGACGGACGCCACGAGCTGACCGAGGATCTCGTCCAAGCGCTCGTAGAGCGGACCGACGTGGGACGCAAAGTCGACGCCGTAGCCCAGGTGCGAGACCACGTCGAGGCTCTTGAAGACGACCATCGCGAAGGCCCAGTCGTCCGCCGCGAGGAGCTCACCGACGACCTCGCGCTTGATGCGCAGCTGGCGCTCGAGATCGTTCCAGTCGACCGGCCGAACCTCCGTCCATTCGTCGAGGTCCGGCACGAACCCGCGCGCGCGCAGCTCGTCGGTGAACTCGGGCGGCCAGGCATAGGCGGCGTCGAACGGACTGAGCATCCCGGCGACGAGGGTGCCCGCGATCGGCTCGGGCGGCCAGGTCAAGGGAACACCGAAGACGACCGAACGTCGGCCGCGCTGTGTGAGGATGCGCCACAGGGGCGCGGCGCGTACGGACAACGAGCTCGTGAGCCGCACGTCGTAGGAATCCGGCACCGGCTCGAAGAACGAGTACACGCCCGTCTCACCGGGCCCCTTGCCGGTCACCGCCGACGTCCAGGCCCCCGCCGAGATCGGGATCAAGGTCGACTCGAAGCGCGCCTGCACACCTCGCTCGAGCAGGGCGCCCACGCTCGGCAAGCGTCCCTCCGCGAGCAGACGATCGAGCATCCGGAAGCTGGCCCCGTCCCAGCCGACGACGAGCAGGCGCCGAGCACCCTCCTCGGAGGAGGCCTGATCGACGCGTGTCCCGCAGGCTGCGAACACGGCGAGGACCAGGCCACGCCACAGCGCGCCCGAGCGCGGGCCTCGGCTTCGACGCGACCAGGCGCGCTGGCCGTGCAGGCGCGGGGGCGGCTTCGGTTCGGCTCGGGGGTGCCGCGCGGCGGTGGAAGACATCGTCATGGCGCCGGAGGAAGGGCGAGAGTCGCGGCAGCGTCGCACGAACGTCGGCCTTCGTCAAAACACGGCGGTCAGGGCCGTCGTGATCGTCTGTCGGCGCCGTCAGGAAGCTGTCTCGAATGACACCCGTCCCGCTGGTTGGAATCGATGCACGGAGACCCTCTCCACCGGTCAAGGCCGCCGACCGGATGCCCCGATCTCAGAAGGCTACGAAACTGAGTCCCCTTCCATGATCTTCACGAACTTGACGTTGCTCGGCGGCGCGCTCCTCGCAAGCGGACTCCAGTCCACGGACGCGGGTTGGTTCGCCTCCTGGCTCGAAAACTCGCGCTGGACGATCGACGAGAGCGTCCGCGTCGTGGTCGACGGCGACGGCGACGTGGCGACGTTGGCGTTCTTCGGACTCGACATTCACAAGGTGATCAGCACGAAGAACGGGGACATCGCCACGCTCGTCCTGCAGCCCACCTTGGCGCGCGTCGACAGCCTCGTCCCGACCCCGCCGATCTACGACGGCCCGGACGATTGGGAGGTCGTCTGGCGCATCTTCAACGCCAACATCAAGCTGCGCCAAGACGGCGCCCTCAATCTGCGGGTCGGGCACCTCGAACTGCCCTTCGGACTCGAGACCGTGCTCGATACGAACGGCACGCTGCGCCAGTACCAGCTCGCACCCGACTTCGGATTCAAGGCCGACTGGGGCCTCTCCCTGAACGGCGAGACGGACGACGTGGAGTACGAGCTGGCCTGGACGCGGGGCTCGGGCAACCACTACCGCGACGACGGCGAGCCCGGCTTGATCAGCGGCAGGATCGGGACGTCACGCTACTCCGACCGGATCTTCGGGCTGTCCGTGGCGGATGGTGAGGTCTTGACCCCGATGGGCGTCGTCGAGCGACAGCGCGTCGGAGTCGACGCCATGTTCTATCGCCGCAACCTCGGGCTCTTCACCGAGCTCTCGACCGGCTCGAACGGCCCGGACGTCGACATCCACCGCGCGCTGGTCGAGGCCAACTGTCGCAACCCCGAGGAGACCGTGCTCGGTTGGGTGCAGCTCGTCGGAAGCGACTTCGACGGGTCCGGCGCAGGGGCGGACACGCTGGACTCTCGCCTGGGCGTGCGCTGGGACCCGGCAAAGGGTTGGACGATGGGAGTGCAGTACACGAAGAACCTCCAAGGAGAAGGTCAGGCCGATGGAGCCGGGTCGGTCGCCTTCCAGCTCCGCTACCGCTTTTGATCCCATGAAGACCCTTGTCGCGCTCCTCACGTTGCTCTCGCTCTCGCACCGGGTGGACGCTCAGGCGTACTGCGCGCTCCGCGATCCCAACCGGCAGATCTTCGAGCTCTTCCCACAAGCGGATTCGTTCCGTTCCATCGTGCGCACGATCGGAGAAGCCACGCGACAAGATGTCGCGGAGCGCCTCCCGTTCACGTTGCACTTCAACGAACTCGGACGTCACACGGTCTATGTCGCCCAGAAGGAAGGACAGACGCTCGGATTGGTCCACGTCCGTTCGGAGGCCAGCCGCTGGGGTCTCGTCGAGGTGGCCTGGGCCTTCGATCTGGACCTCCGCGTGCACGGCTTCCTCTTCCAACGCTGCCGCGACCGCTCGAAGCCGCTCTTCGAACTCAGCGAAGTCCGCAGCCGCGTGAACGGGAAGAACTTCGCCGAACTGGAAGAGCTGCTCGAGCCCGACGGCATGGCTCTGCGAGCCGAGGCCTTGCCCCTGCCCGAACGAGGGCTCGCCCTCGGCACCGCTCTGGTGCGCAACGGTCTGAAGACGATCGCCACGACCGAGAGTGCATGGGCCGACGACATCTGGCAGCTGCGCGCGGAATCCGTCGCGCGACGCGCCAACGCGACGATACGCGAGGTCGTCGCGCTTCGACGACTGTACGGACCCGAAGTCCGCGAGGCGCTGACGAGCGCCATCGGACCGAACGGAAGCGGTGTCGTTCGCGCGGAGTCGCGCGGCTGGGAGCTCCTCGATGAACGCAAGGCGTGGGTCGGTCGCCTGCTCGTCACGCGCTGGCAGCACTCCCCGTACGACCTAGAACTCTACTGGGTGAGCGACGAGCACGGCACGCTGACGGCGGTCGAGGTCCAGGGAGCCTGGCCCGACCCGGACCTTCGCCTGGCCATCGAGTCCAACGTCGGTGCCAACCTCGGGGCGCACTTCGAGTGCGCGGGGTCCGTGGAGCTCTTGGTGCACGAAGTCCTGCTCACCTTGGAACGCCCCGCGCCGGAGTCCCCGGCGCGCTGAACGCATGCGCATTTCGACCCACATCGCCTTGCACACGGCCGCGTTGGTGTCGGCGGGCGCGATCCTGGCGCACCTGAGCTCGGGGTACGTCACCTCGGCGCTCGACGCGCGGGAACAGGTGCAGAACGACTCCCGCGACCTCGAGTCCCTGGAGCGCTTCACCGAGGGGGTCGGGCACCTCTTGCTCAACGGAGACCTGGTTCTCTCGGGCGGGTCGACCTATCTCGTCGCGGTCGCCCTGGAGCAAGCCGAGTCCCTGAACGGGCTGCTCGACGGCTTCACGTCGAGCCCCTTGTTCGCGGAGCACATCGTCGAGTGCGCCGAGCTGAAGTCCGACGTCTCCGTTCTCGCGGCCTTGATCGAGTCGGCGCTCTCCATCGAAGGCGCGGACCGCCACGACGCGCTGTTCCCCCTGCTCGACCGCTTCGACGTGCGCTCGGAGGACATGACCGCACGGACCGAGGACCTCAAGGTCGCCCTGACGATCGACGCCCGCGAGCGCAGTGAGCGCGCCGAAGAACGGGTCGCGTCCGCGCAGACCGCCTCCGTGAGCGCCTTGCTCGTCTTCCTGGCGGTCATTCTGGGCTCGTGGCTGTACCTGCAGCACGCCACGGCTTCCCCCTTGCGCAGTCTCGCGCAACGCGTGCGCGCGAGCGCGGAAGGCGATCCGTTCGAGCCGGACGGCTCCGGGCCACGCGAGGTGCTCGAGCTCGCGGCGACGTTCGCCGAGCTGGTGACGAACCTCGAGCGCGCACGCGACGGCCTCGAGGACACCGTCAACGAGCGGACCCGCGAACTGAACCAGGCCTTGAAGGCGCGCTCCGCCTTCTTGGCCATCACGAGCCATGAGCTCCGCACCCCGATGAACTCCCTGCTCGGGTTCGCGGACCTCCTCGCCGAGGGTGGAGTCGACGATGCCCAGGAGAAGGAGTGTCTCACCCAAATCCAGGCGAGCGGGCGACACCTCATGTCCCTGATCGAGGACCTGCTCGACCTGTCTCAGATCGATGCCGGTCAGATGCGGCTCGAGCTCGCGCCGTACTCCCCGCGGGAGTTGATTGCAGAGGTGGTTCGCATCCTTGCGGGAGCCGTACGCGAAAAGGGCCTGACCATGCAGGTCCGGGTCGAGCCGAGCGTGCCGGACTTCGCGACAGGCGACTCCGTTCGAATCCGCCAGGTCTTGATCAATCTCGTGAGCAACGCCATCAAGTTCACGCCGCGCGGACGCGTCCGCCTCGAAGCCGGCTGGTCGGAGAACGAGCTTCGGATCGAGGTCCAGGACACCGGCGTCGGGATCCCCTCGAACAAGCTCGAGACGATCTTCGAGGAGTTCGAGCAGGTCGACACGTCGGACACGCGCGAGTACGGAGGATCGGGCTTGGGCCTTCCGCTGAGCCTGCGACTCGCACGCATGATGAAGGGCGACCTCACCGTGAAGAGCACGCCGAACGTGGGCACGACCTTCCGCTTGAGCCTCGCCGCCGAGGCCTACGTGAATCCGAAGAGCCTCATCCCCGGCGTCGACGAAGCCAGCGACGTCTCGGAACGGCGGCGTGCCTTACTCGTGGACGACGTCCCGACCAACCGACTCCTCCTGCGTCGCATCCTCCAGCGGATGGAATTCGAGGTCGAGGAGGCCGAGAACGGCCGCGAGGCCCTGTCCATCTTCCACGCCGCCCTGGGGCGCGGCGAGCCCTTCGACGCCATCCTGATGGACCTGCAAATGCCCGTCATGGACGGCTACGAGGCGACCTCCCGCCTGCGCGACGGTGGCTTCGGCGGCAAGATCCTGGCCGTCTCTGCGGCGGTCCTCCCCGAGCAGCGTCGGCGAGCCCTCGAATCCGGCTGCGACCTGTTCCTGAAGAAGCCGGTCAACGTGACCATGCTGCGTGCCTCGCTGGAACCGGCGCCCTCGTCCGCGGCGTAGGACGGTCATCCGGCGCGAGGACACGAGGCTCGCGCCGTCCGCGGACTCGTGGAGGGGTCAGAAGGCACGAAGGGCTCCGGCAATCTCGTTCGACCGCTTTTTCTTGGCAGGGCCCGCAGCGCTCCTTCGCCAAGGGGGATGTCCCGGGCCGATTCCTCTCCGGGCCAAGCGGGGTTCGGCGTACGTTGACCGGAGCCCGCTCGCCAACGAGCTCCGGCTCCGTCCAACCATGCGCAAGAGATCCATGTCCATCCGACGCTCCCCGCTCCCCTTTTCCACGCTCCTTTTGGCCCTGACGCTCGCCGGAGGTTGTACCGGGCCGGCGGCGACCGACACCGCGGCCGTCTACCCCGGCTTCGACGGCTACCGGCGCACGGTCACGACCACGTCGCCCGCGGCCCAGCGGCAGTTCGATCAGGGCATCCAGCTGCTGTACGGCTACAACCACGACGAGGCCATCCGGTCCTTCGAGGCCGCGGCCGCGCTCGACCCGACGTGCGTGATGGCCTGGTGGGGCATCGCCTACGCGAACGGCTTCCACATCAACAACACCACGATGAGCGCGGACCAGAACCGTGCCGCCTGGGAAGCAGCCCAGTCCGGGCTGCGCCACCTCGAGAACGGCACGCCGGTCGAGCGTACGCTCATGCAAGCCGTCGCCACGCGCTATGCCTGGCCAGCGCCCGCGGACCGGACCGCCCTGGACCTCGCCTACGCGGACGCCATGCAGGCCGCCTGGAAGCGTCATCCCGAGGATCCCGACGTCGGCGCGCTCTTCGCCGAGTCGCTGATGAACCTGCAACCTTGGGACCTTTGGACCAAGGACGCCCAACCCAAGGGCCGCACGCTGGAGATCGTCGCGGCGCTCGAGCAGGTGCTCGCGATCCGTCCCGACCATCCCGGCGCCAACCACTTCTACATCCACACGGTCGAAGCTTCGGACGACCCCGGTCGCGCCGTGGCTGCGGCCGATCGGCTCGTCGCGCTCATCCCCGGCGCGGGTCACCTGGTGCACATGCCTTCGCACGTCTACACGCGGGTTGGTCGCTATGCCGACGCCGCCGATGCCAACGAGCGCGCGATCGCCGCCGACCAGGCCTACTTCCAGCTGGCTCCCAAGCCGGACTTCTACAGCCTGTACTACGTGCACAACGTCCACTTCCTGGCCTACGCGGCGATGATGGAGGGGCGCTACGAGACGGCGATCGCGGCCGCACGCCGCCTCGAGGACGAGATCCCGAAGGAGTTCCTGAAGACCTACGTGCACGTCGCCGACGGCCTGATGGCGACGCCGCTGCACGTCATGATCCGCTTCGGCCGCTGGGATGACATCCTGAAGGAGCCCGAGGCGCCCGAGTTCCGGCTGCTGTCGCGCGCCCAGCGTTTCTACGCCCGCGCGGTCGCACAGGCCGCCCTCGGACGCCCGAGCCAGGCCCGCGCGGAGATGGCGCGCTTCGAAGAGCTGGCCCTCCGTGTGCCGCAGGACTGGAAGGTCGGCAACAACACGTCCGACGAAGTCCTGTCCCTCGCGCGTCAGATGATGCTCGGCGAGATCCTCTTCCGCGAAGGGGACCTGGAAGCCGCCTTCGCCGCCCTCGCCAAGGGAGCCCAGCTCGAGGATGACCTCGTCTACGACGAGCCTCCCGGCTGGATGCAGCCGGTGCGCCACGCCTGGGGCGCGCTGTTGATGTCCGCCAAACGCTTCCCGGAAGCCGAGCGCGTCTACCGCGAGGACCTCGAGCGCAATCCGAAGAACGGTTGGTCCCTGCTCGGGCTCGAGCAGGCCCTGACCGCTCAGGGCAAGGTCGCGGCCGCCCGCGAGCTGGCCTCCGCTCGCTCGGCCGCCTGGCGACGCGCCGAGGTCATCCCCACCTCGTCCTGCTACTGCGAGCCGGGCTTGGCGGCGCGCTGAGGTTCGCGGCGGGCGGTCCAGGCGGGCGGCGCTCGACCCTCGGGGGTCGAGCGCCGCTTGCTCGTGAGCGGGCCCCTGGCAGCTCGGGGGGCGGTCGACGATTTGCCGCGACCCTGGCATCTGGACGGCTCGCCGGGCCGGGGGTAGCCTGGCTCGAATTGCAATACGCTTACAGGAGAGGGGTATGAATCGGATGCGTCAACTCATGGGGGCCGCCCTGCTCGGCCTCACGTCCTCGACCGCGTCCTTCGCACAGGAAGCGGTCCAAGCCTCCCAGTTCGAAAATCGCAACTTCCTACCGTTCACGGAGGAAGCCTTCGCGCGCGGGTTGCGCTACACGACACCGCACGCACCGTCCAACGGCGTCGCCTGGATCGGAACGGGCGTCGCGCTCTGCGATCTCGACGGGGATCAGGACGTCGACGCGGCGCTGATGGGCGCCTCGACCGGCCGGATCGGCACCTTCGAGAACAGCGGGACGGGTTTCTTCGACGATCGCTCGAACCTGCACACGCTTCCGAAGACGCCGTGGCCGTCGGGGGTCGTCGCCCTGGACTACGACGCGGACGGTGACCTCGACCTCTTCTTCACCCAGGCCGGTGTCGGGAGCATCCTGGCCGAGAACCAAGGTGCGTTCTCGTTCGTCGACGTGGCGGCGGCCGCGGGACTCGATGCACCCGCTCTCTCGACGGGCGCGAGCGCCGGCGACTTCGATGGCGACGGTTGGATCGACCTGCACGTGCCGAGCTACAACTTCACCGACCGCGTCTTCCACAACCAAGGGGACGGGACCTTCCTCGAGGTCGCCGCTTCGCTGGGACTCGATGACGCGTCGCGCGGTTGGCAGTCCACGTTCTTCGACATGGATTGGGATGGCGACGCGGACCTCTACGTCTCGAACGACAAGAAGGTCGCCGCCGACACGACGATGACCAACCATCTCTACGAGAACGTCGGGGGCACCTTCGTCGACGTCTCGGCCGCGTCGGGAACCGACTGCAACATCTACTCGATGGGCATCGGCGTCGGCGATTACGACGGTAACGGCTACCAGGACCTGTACTGCACGAACCTGCGCTACGAGCCCAATTATCTCTTCCACAACCTCGGCGCGGGCGTGTTCGAGGAGGCCCATGCGCTGGCCGGCGTCGAGTCCTTCCGCTCCGCCTGGGGTGCCATGTTCTTCGACTTCGACAACGACGCGCACCAGGACCTCTACGTCTGCAACATCGGCGAACCGAACGCGCTCTATTCCCACGCAGGCAGCTATCCGTCCCAGGACATCGCCTCGAAGCTCGACGTGGACGACCCGGACCTGTCCTACGTCTGTGCCATGGGAGACATCGACGACGACGGGGACTTGGACTTCGTCGTGCAGAACACCACCAAGGCGATCCGGCTCTACGTCAACAACGAGGGGCAGAGGCGCAACTGGATCAAGCTGCGGGTCGTCGGCGAAGGCGCCAACGTCTTCGCGATCGGCGCCCACGTGTCCATTCGCATCGGCAACCGTTGGCAGCACCGTGAGATCCTGACGGGCGGCAACAGCTTCAAGGCCCAGCACATGCTCACGGTTCACTTCGGAGCGGGCACGGCCAGGGTCGTCGACGAAGTCGCGGTGACCTGGCCGGGCGGTCGCACGCGCTCGTTCTCGAACTTGGCGACCAACCAAACCTGGCTGCTCACACCCGAGTGACGTCGCCCTACGGCACGCGGCGGAAGACGAGCTTCTCCGTCTCCGTCGTCTCGCCGCGCGACACCTCGACCCAGGCGACGAGCTCGTCCTCCCCGCGCCGCTCGTAGAGCACGGGACCGAAGCGCGCGCTCCGGGTGTCGCTCTCCAGCGCGGGCCAGACGAGCGGCTCCGCCTTGTCCTCCCAGGCGGTCAGGTCCGCACCGAAATGGCGCAGGCGCATCTGCGGCCCGTCCGGAGTCTCCGCCAGCGTCACGATCTCGTACAGGACGACCTCGTCCTCGACGACCAGCCGGAACAGCCCCGACATCGCCCCCCCGCGCTCCCCCAGCCACACCTCCTCGACCACACCACCAAAGCCCTCGCCGAGCCAGTGCCCCTCCAACCAGGCGAAGGCGAATTCAGGAGCGGGCGCGGGTTCCGCGGCTTGTTGCAGGAGGAAGGGGAAGGGAACGAGGGCCGACAACACGAGCGTCGCGATCTTCATGGCGAATGTTGGTACGGGACAGGGTGGAAGGGCTTCTGAAGTGTCGACGGACGGCGGCCACACGACTCGACCGTCTCTTCCAAGGAACAGCAGCACTTCCGTGGTGCAGGGAGTTTCGGATCGTTCCGTCACCACGGGAGTTCACGTCGGTCTTCCCTTGCGAAGGCCCCCGCAGGGCCTTTCGAGGGGCGTTGATCGATGTTCCAATCCGCCTGCGAGCGCGCGGGATCCGGTTCCGCGGGGGCCCACGGGCCAAAGGAGCGGGTACCGTGGCCAGCCGGGCTCACGCGCGCCCGACCCCGAAGGCCCCCCCTCGCCCCGGAGCGACGTGAAAGAGGACGTCGCAACGAACCGGACACCAGTCAAGCACATCAGTCCTTCATGCCACGTCCGCTCGTGATGCTCTTCGCCCTGCTCCTCGCCTTCCCCTTCGTCGGCGCCTGTCGGGCCCCGCAAGCGCTTCCCCCGCCACCGCCCGGCGACGTGGCCGCGGTCGATGCCGTGCTCGAGGCCCTCTACGCGAGCTTCGCCTTCGAGGCCGGCGGCGAGGCGGACTGGGAAGCGATGGAGGCGCTGTTTCTCGAGGGCGCCGCCTTCGTGGCGCCGATCCGAGCCGGCCAGACCCCGCGGGCCGTCGACGCGCGGCGCTTCGTCGCCAACTTCCGGGAGTGGGTGCGCACGTCGCCCGAGGTCGCCTCCGGGCTGCACGAGCGCATCCTGGGCCGGCGCATCGAGCTCTTCGGACACATCGCCCAGGCCTGGGTCGCGTTCGAGGGATTCGTGCCGGCGACAGGGCGCGCGCAGACGCGTGGGCTCGACGCCATTCAACTCGTGCGATCGCCGGCGGGCTGGCGCCTCGTCTCGTTCACGACGCACTACGCGAGCCCGAGCGAACCCCTGCCAGCACGCTTTCTGGGCGCGGCCGAACCGTCGCTCGCGCCCTGACCTCGCCCGCCTCTTCCGCTCTCAGAGCTCGCGCACCCAGACGTTGCGAAAGCGCACGGGGTTGCCGTGATCCTGGAGCTGAATCGGTCCCTGCGGTTCGTGCGGAGCGTACGTCGCGACCTCGCGATGGCGCGTCGCGCCGAGGAAGGGCTCCGCATGGTGCACGGCGACTCCGTTGTGCAGCACGGTGACGATACCCGGGCTCACGAGCTCGTCGCCCTCGAAGCGCGGCGCGCGGAAGAGGATGTCGTAGGTGTTCCACGAGCCCGGCGCGCGCGTCACGTTCACGTCCGGCGGACGCTGACCGTAGAGGGCGGCGGCCTGACCATCGGCGTAGGAGCGGTTCTCGAAGGAGTCGAGGATCTGAATCTCGTAACGACCCATCAGGAAGACGCCGCTGTTGCCGCGCCCCTGCGACTCGGACTGGATCTCGGTTGGGGACGACCATTCGAGATGGAGTTGCACATCGCCGAAGCTCTGGCGCGTGCGGATGTCGCCGCTGCCGTTCACCTCCATCACGCCCCCATCGACACGCCAGCCGGCGGCCTCACCCTCCCGCCCCTGCCAGGCGGACAGGTCGGTGCCGTCGAAGAGCACGATGGCGTCGCTCGGCGGGGCCGCACCTCGGCCCGCGACGACGACGTCCGGCACGGGCCGCGCCTTGTCGTGCACGCGCCACTGCGAGGCGGGCAACCGAGGCGTGTCGTCGTACCCGACCCCCTGCGGAGCGAGCACGAGGACGACCAGGAGAGCGGGCGGAGCAGTGAGGGCGAAGAGCTTCGACATGACGGCCTGGAGGGTTCGGTGGACTCGCCCGCGGCGTCGCACACGTGCGGGCTTCGAGCCAGGATCCTACCCCACCCACCCGGCAGGACACGACCGTCACGAGGCCGCGTCCGAGAGCGACGCGACGGCGGAGCATGCGTTCGGACTCGGCGCGCGCCGTGCTCAGAACTGGAAGACCGGCGCCTGACGATTCGAGGTCGGCAACGGGAACCGGAGGGGGCGCGCGACCTCGATCGTCTGCAGCCAGATCGTCCGCCCGCGCAGGCCCGGGCCGCCCGGTAGCAACAGTTCGAAGCGTCCCAGGCCGTCGGGTCCGATTCCGATCACCGCCAGCGTGTGCAGCTGCGTGAAGGCGTAGCCGAGCGCGAGCTCGACGCGACCGGGGAGCGAGCTCGGGAGCGGAGAGAGCGAGCCGAGCAACAGGTGAACGGCGCCTCCAGTGCCGCTGCAAACGACCGGCCCGAAGCTCGAGAAGAACGGATCGCCCGCGTCGCCGTTCGCCACTTGCAAGCGGGGGGCGTCCGACGGCTCGACGGCGAAGGACAACGTCGCCGAACCGCGCACGGAACGCAGCTCGAGCTCGTGACGCCCGCTGCCGAGCTCGGGTGCATCGAAGGCCCAGGTCTCGCGATCGATCCAGGTCGACCCCTTCGTGTGCAGGCGGCCGTCGAACAGGAGCTGGTCGTCGGCTGCGAAGTTCGCGCCCGTGAGCCGGACCGACTGTGCGGTCCCCGGCTCGAGGCAGGGCAGCGGATCGACCGAGAGCGCCGTCAGGCGGGGCGGTGCCGTCGGAACCGGGTTCGGGTCGAAGCCGTCGAGCGTCGACGCGCCCGAACCGAGCGGGTCAAGATGCGCGGACACGTCGGGCCAGGCGTCGACGAGCGCCCCGAAGGAGTCGTCGAAGTCGTTGCCGCAGGTCGCCTGGCCACAGCAGAGCTGCCCCAGGAAGCGGCCGTCGCGCGTGTAGAGCGGAGCGCCTGACGAGCCCTGCTCCGTCACGCCGTCGTCCCAGGCGAGGACGTTCCAGAAGACGCCGCTCTTCGCGGGAGGATCGTCGTCGAAGCTGATCGCCTTCGGAAGCCCGAGCGGATGGTGCACGCAGAGCGTGGCCGCGGGCGCGACTCCACGGCGGTCCCAACCCGCGAGGAAGACACCGTAGGCCGGCGGGATCGGCGCGAGCACGCGCACCAGATTGAAGTCGCGTGCGGCGTCATGGGCGAGCCGCACGGAGCCTTGCACGGTGAAGTCGAGCGGCGCGGGCCCGTTGCCGCATGCGGACCGCTCGAAGCCAAAGCGGAAGATCGCATCGTCGAGGTCGCCGCAGTGGTCCGCGCACATGAGGAGTTGTGCCCCGTCCTCGGCGGTGTTGTTCAGGAACGACCCGGTGCACAGGAGACCTCCGACGACGACCTGGACCGTCGCGGCGCTCACGTCCTCGAACCCGTCACCGAGCGGGCAGACGACATCGATCACACAATCCGCGGCCGAAGCGGTGCTCGCGGACTTCGCGAGCGCATCGAGCTCACGGTAGCCGTGCACGACCCGCTCGATGACCAGCTCGGCCGGCGCATCGACTCCGGCCGGCTCCCAGTACTCCAGGGTCACGGCGTCCGCGGGCACGGGCCGGATGGCCATGCGCCCGTTGGGCTTGTTGTTGAGCCATGAGAAGCCACCGAGCACGTGCTCGCGCGCGTCGTCGTAGACGTAGAGGTCGGCCCCGCGCGGCAGTTGCCAGCGCGAAAAGACGAAGGACACCGACCGCGCCCCGGGGCAGCTCACGCGCAAACGTCCGACACGACCGCCGTCCGGCAACGCCTCCCAGACCCCATCGCGCGCGAGCGACAGCTCGACCTCGTGCTCGAATCCGAAACGGTGGGGCCGGCCCTTGGGCGCGAGGCGGTCCTCCAGCGCGAGGAAGGAGAGCGCCGGCGCAGGAAGGACCTGCGTGCGCGGCGGACGCAGCGCGCGGGAGGCCGACAACGGAGTTCCACCGACTTCGACCTGGGCGGAGAGGCTGGTGAGCGTGCCGCCAAGGAGCCCGCCGAGACCGACGAGCAGCTTGGCGCAGAAGGGCGCTCTGCCCGGCGGGACGGTCGTGGGCTTCCTCATAGAAGGGGACGGGTGAGACGAACGGGTACTGGGCTAGAAAGGAGCGGGCGTCGCGGCCTCCGGTTCTTGACGGCTGTCGACCCGGTCCGGATGGAGCCCGATCGCCGGAAACCGCCCCGAACGGATTCGCCGGGCCGGGAATCTGCGCAAGCCGAACTCGGGCCCCAGGAGGGTCATGGGGCGACTCCGGCCTCGGAAACAGGGGTTGCGACCTCTCGAGGGCCATCCCGGGGCGGCTCGGGACCGAAAAAGGTGACCGTCGGAAAGCCGGGCTCCGCGCGGATCGTCGTGGGACAGGCGCGCGCGGCCGATTTCCCCTGGCTCGCCCCCCCGATGTAGACAGACCGGATACACTCGGGATCGCCGGAGTTCCCGGCCCCCCCACCAGAAAAGACCCGGTTGCGCGTTGCTCGGCCCGAGAGCGCTCGACTTAGCCCCCCTCCTCACCCCTCGATTCCGACTCGGGCCCATCCGCGCCGCCTGTCCGACGGCGCGTCCCCCTCCCTCAGCCTCTCCCCACTCGGGTCTCGACTTGCTCGCGTCGAGGCCGGCGCCCAATCCGGAGGAGATTGGACCCTGTGCAAATTCGCATGACACGCCTGGAAGCCCTGGCGGCAGCCCTACGGGTCGCAGCCTGTTCTCTCGTCCTCGTTCCCCTGGGCACGGCGCGGCCAGCCGCCTCCGTTCAAGACGGGCTCGAGGTCTCGACCCTCGAAGCGATCGTCTCCCTGATTCCGGGGAAGCAGCGCGCCGAGCTTTCCGCGGAGACCTCGGCCTCGCCCGGTGAGCTCGTGGCCTACGAGTGGAGCATTCTGGACGGCCCAGAGGGCTCGTTCACCACACCGCACGGGCTGACAACGGAGTTCCTGCCCTCGGTCGCGGGCCGCTACGTGATCCGCTTTTCCGCCTGGCGGACCCCGCAGAGCCGCGCAGTGGACGACGTCACGGTCTACGTCTACGAGCTGCAGGAGAACGGCGACCTCGTGACGGGAACGCATCAGAAGTGGCGACCGCTGACGATCGACTTCCACAACGACTTCGACCTGGCGGAGGTCGGCACGAACAGCGCCTTTCGCAACTACCGCTTGCAGGTGGCCTTCCACCACCCGCGCTCGGGTGACACGTACGAGGTTCCGGGCTTCTTCGCGGCCGACGGCGACGCGGCGAACACCGGTGCCGATTCGGGCAACGTCTGGCGCGTTCACTTCAGCCCCCCGCACACGGGGCGCTGGTTCTACAGCGCGAGCTTCCGCACGGGCACCGACGTGGCCGTCAACCTGAGCTCGATCGCCGGAACCCCCACGGGCTTCGATGGCCACACGGGCGGCTTCCGCATCCACCCGACGAATCCGTCCGCCGGCGGCTTCTATCCCCAGGGCTTGCTGCAGTACGTCGACGGGCAACACCTGCGGTTCGCCGAGACCAAGGAGTTCTATCTCAAGGGTGGGGCCGACAGTCCCGAGAACTTCCTCGGCTACTACGAGTTCGACAACACGTTCGACGACGGCGGAAACACGAACTCGTTGAACCAGAGCGTGTATGCCGACGGCCTGCACCACTACGACGCTCACCTGGCCGACTACGCGAACGACTCGGACGATCTCTTGTGGCAGAACGGCAAGGGCCGGCGCATCTTCGGCGCGATCAGCTACCTCGGGTCGACGGGAATGAACAGCGCCTACTTCCTGACCTACAACACCGATGGCGGGGACGGGCGCGAGGTCTTTCCCTGGACCTCGCCACAGCAGCGCTCCGCGTACGACGTCAGCAAGCTGGAGCAGTGGAATCGCGTCTTCGAGCACATGATGCGCAAGGGCGTCGGGATGCACCTCGTCACCCAGGAGACCGAGAACGACCAGATCTTGAACGCGGGCAATCTCGGGCCGCAACGCATGCTCTACTACCGCGAGCTCGTGGCGCGCTTCTCGCATCACCTCGCGTTGACGTGGAACCTGGGCGAGGAGAACTCGAACACCGAGCTGCAAGTGCGCTCCTACGCGCGCTACATCCGCGCGCTCGACCCCTACGACCACCCGATCACGGTGCACTCGCACCCCTCGCTCGTCGACCAGGTCTTCGACCCGCTCTTCGGGTTCGAGATGATGGAGGGGCCCTCGCTGCAGCTCGGACTGAACGACGTCCACTCGCGCACGATCCAGATGGTCGCGGAGTCGAATGCCGCCGAACGCCCGTGGGTCGTGTGCTACGACGAGCAGAACCCCGCGAACCTCGGGCTCGTTCCCGACGCCGTGGACTTCTGGCACGACGAAATGCGCCAAAAGGCCCTGTGGGGCAACCTGATGGCCCAGGGCGGCGGCGTCGAATACTACTTCGGGTTCGGCAACGTCCACGACGACCTCGACTGTGAGGACTGGCGCACGCGCGACCACATGTGGGAGTTGACCCGCTACGCGCTCGACTCCTTCCGCACGTATCTGCCCTTCTGGCGCATGGAGTCGATCGACGCCTTGACGCCCGATGTCAACGACTACGTGCTGGCCGAGGAAGGTCAGATCTACGCCGTGTATCGTCCCAGCGGAGGCGCGACGACCCTGGATCTGGGCCCGACGACCGACACGTTCTCCGTCAGGTGGTTCCTGCCGCGCTTCGGTGGCGCGCTCGAATTCGGAAGCGTCACGCAGGTGACCGGACCCGGCGTCGTCTCGATCGGCAACTCACCTACGGGCGGCGACTGGCTCGCGATCGTGCAGAACACCACGAATCGGCGGCCCTCGATCCTGTCGGTCGAGCCCGATCCGAAGACGTACACCAGAGAGGGGCCGTTCGCGATCCAGGTTCGCGTCGACGATCCGGACGGCTGGTTCGACATCGCGAGCGTCGTCATGCACTTCTTCCGTCCGGACGGCACCCACCTGGGCCGCGTGAACCTTCCGCGCACAGGCGGCGAGCTGTACACCATCTATGTCGAGGATTTCGAGTTCACGACCGGGGTCTGGAACCTCGTGACCGGCGTGGTCGACAAGAGCGGGTCCATCGCCTTTCGGGTCGACGAGTTCACCGTCATCGGGCTCCATCCCCACCTGCCCGTCCGCTGAGTCGCGCAGTCCGTCTCAGCCTGCGCGGACGTGCACGAGCTCACCGATCGCGGTGAGGATCTCGCGCAGCGTGTCGTAGTCGGCGTGCCGGGCGCGAACCCAGGCGTTCGCCATGTAGCCCGCCTCGACACCCTGCGTCTGCGTCCCCGGCGGCGGGAAGTGCGCGTCGATCAGGTGCTCGCCGAAACGCGCCTTCATCTCGTCCCGCCCCTCGTAGCCCGTGATCCGCCCGTCGCGATCCGGCCTCAGGGCGATCATTCCCGTCGTATAGGCGCGCGTCGCCTTCGCGTCCGTGCGACCGTGGACGATCGCCTTCGCCCATTCCTCGTAGAGGTCGAGCCCGTTGCCCTCGCCGTAGATGTCCCAGACCATGACCCCCGGCGGCCGGCAGCCGATCTCGGAGAACTTCAACCCCTTCTCGCCGAAGAACCACTCCATGTGCGTCGCACTCGTCTCGATGCCAAGCGCGGCGTTCACCTTCTTCGCGAGCGCCTTGACCTCGTCGTAGGACGGATCGTCGACGCGATTCGTCACGAGGATCTGCGGGGAGATCCAGCGGTTGCGCATCGCCTCCAGCACGTTGGGGTAGTAGTGGCAGGCGAAGTCGTGCACGACCTCCCCACCGATCGAGATCGTGTCGTAGAAGCCCTCGTGCCCCTCGACGAACTCCTCGACGGCCACGGCAGCGCCTTGATCGACGTGGCTGGAACGGATCGCCGCCTCGAGCTCTTCGTCGTTCGCGGCGCGATACGTCCCTGCCGCCCCAGCGCTGTCACGGGGCTTGAGGATCACCGGATAGCCCACGCGTCGTGCGAAGGCACGCACCTCCTCGGCGTCCTTCGTCCCCGTCGACTGCGCGCACGGCACACCCGCCTCTCGCAGCACGTCCTTCATGGCCGGCTTGTCACGACACAACCACGCGGTGCGTGAGGTCGTCCCCGGAATGTCGCACGCCTCGCGTACGTGCGCCGCCGCCATGATGTGCGCTTCGACGGTCGCCTCCAGGCGATCGACCCACTCGCGCCCTTGAACGCGTTTGACGACCTCGAGCAGTGCCCCCTCGTCGACGACCGACGGCACGCGCTCGTAGCCATAGAGGCTCTCGCGCAATTCGCGGGGCAAGCCCTCCAGCGGCGACTCGCCGATCGCGGTCACCCGAGCCCCCACGCGACGCAGGGCGTGCACGAACTTCTGTTGGTTGCGCGGGAAGGCGGGCTCGAGGAAAAGGACGTGCATAGGGGGCTCCGGAGCTGGAAGGGAGCCCAAGGTATCCGCGCGCCGGTCGAGCGCACAACCTCGGGAACGCGAAGCCGCTGCCGAGGGCGACCCTGCAACGAACGCTGGCGACGTGTTCTACCCCCGGCGAGCGCGAGGGGTCCATGTACCTCACATCCGGAGCTCGAGCGTGGGATTCGGACCTGCGTGCACCTCGATCCGTCGTTCCCGCAGAACCTTGCCCGCCTGCAGGTCCGCGATCCGACCGACCGCGATTCTCCAGACGCCGACGGGAACCTCGTCGAGCCGAAAGTACCCCGCCGTGGAGAGCGGCAGCACGGTCTCGGGCGGTGCCTTGGGATCGAGCACCGGGAGAGCGAGGGCTCGGCCCCGAGCATCGAACAGGGAGATCCCCAGGAACTCGCTCGTCCCGTCGGTCACGACGCGGCCGCGGAGCGAACCGGTTTCCGGCAGCTCGAACTCGATCGTGTAGGTGCCCGGCGGGTAGTAGGCGAGCGCGCTGCACGCCGACGCGCGCAGCTCGCCGTCGTCGTCGAAAGCGAGCGCGCCGAAGGCGTACCAGCCGGCGCTGCCGACGGCGAGGTCGACGGCGTGCTCTCCCATCGGCACGGCATCGACGTGAGCGAGCGTCCAACCCGTTTTGGACTCGCGCGCCGGCGTCGACGCGGTGCGCCGAACCCCGGCGGGCCAGGCTCCGCCCGTGACGAGCTGACGCTCGGAGGCGAGGTTGCGCTCCGCGCCGACGGGATCGCGAGGGAAGCGGACGTGGGTCAGGCTCGACCAGTGCGCGCCCTCCACTCTCTGCACTTGCAGACGAACACGAACGTCGCACGAGCCGGGCAGACGCTGTTCGGTCACGCCGCTGCCGACCGGCACGTCGGAAAAGCGCAGGTAGCGCCCGGCCCGCGGGTCAGGCTCGTCGAGCGCGACCGCCAGGTCGAAGGCGCCGTCGCGCAGGCCCATCAACAGGAGCGGTCCCCCGCCGAGAAAGGCGCTCGTGATGCCATAGCTGGCCCGGGCGAGCGGATCGCTCGCACCCTGGAAGGCGTGGGCAGCGTAGCCGTCGAAGATCGGCGCTCTGTCCGAAGCGATGAGCTGGATCCCGATCGTGCGCTCCGCGGCGGGCGCGAGCTCGATCACCAGCTCGTCGTCGCTTCGCCAACGCTCTGCCTCGAGCTCGAGGCGTCCGCGCAGCGCCAGCGGCGTCACGCTGACCGAACTGGAGCCGTCGGGTGACGTGAAGCTCTCGTCGGAATGGCTCCCGCTCCAGGCTTCGAGCAACAGCGGACCCGCGATCCACGGCGTACGAAAGGACACGTCGAAGTGCTCGCCGGCGACCGACTCGCGCGGGAGCAGTCCGCGCGTCCAGTCGCGCGCGTCGCGTCCCAGATCGGTGACCCGCAGCGTGCTGTCGACAGGCGGCCTTCCGTCGCTGCTCACGAGTCGACCGCGCAGGCGAACGTCGCCGAGCCAGTGCGACTCGAGCTCGAGCACCTCCCCGTGTGCGGCCACGATCGGCTGACCGGAGCGCGTCGTGTCGAGGACGAGCCGTCGGCCGTCGCGTCGCGCGGTCGTGTAGGCGATCGCCACGCCGGGGCCGCGGGCCTCGAAGCCGAACTCGAGCTTGACTCCGGCCCAGACGTCGTCGAACCGGACGGTTCCGGCGGCGGTCGTGCGGGATTTGCGCTCGACGTCGGCGCGCTGGAGCGACCCGCCGCGCCAGGGCTCGACGCGGTCCGAGCTCTCCACGCGCAGGGTCACGTCGATGTCCGCGAGCGGGCGGTTCGAAGCATCGAGCACCGTCAGGAGGACGCTCGCCAGCGGTGCGAGAACGACGCTCAGGCGCTCGGAAGCGTCGGCGGCAGCGGCGCTCGAATTCGAGGCCCCGAGAAAGGCGAAGCCTGTGCACGCGGCCTCGATGCGCCGAACGTCGACCGTCTCGAAGCGAAAGTGCCCCTCCGCGTCCGAGACGACGATCTCGGGTACGGCCGTGCCCCGCTGGAAGAGGCGGACCGTTGCGCCGGCCACCGCCGCGCCCGAAGGCTCGACGGTGCGACCGACGCGTGTCGCGCCCCTCGAAACCGGAGCGCTCGCCACAGGCACGGACTCCGCGCCCGCGACGGTCGCGCGGCGGTCGGGCGCGGGCTCGTCGTCGGCCGCGACCAGCTCGCGCGTCGCCCGAGCCGCTTCGCTCGGGGTCGCCAGCGCCGCCTCGCCGCGGTGCCTGGTGCGCTCGACGCGCTCGTTCGAGGGCCAGAGCACCCACCCGGCTCCCAGCAGCGCCGCCATGAGCGCAACGGCCTTGGCGACGACCAAGCCCGGACTGCCCGAGGCGAGTCGCACGGGGCGCAGAAGGCCCGCGAGGCCGAGCGCCCACGTGCGTCGCTCGCCGAAGTCGCGATCCAGGCGCTCGCGCAGGCGCTCGAGGGCGCGCCGCTCACGCGAGCGCACGGTCGCGACCGACAGGCCTTCGTCCCGGGCCAGCTCGCGCGCACTCCTGCCTTGGACGTAGCGCGCGAGGATCGTCGAACGCAGCGGCTCCTCGAGCGCGAAGACCGTTTCCGAAATCGAGCGCACCAGCTCGGCCTGTTCGCCCTGGGCTTCGGGCGTCACGCTCCGCTCGAGGGGAGCTCCGAGCGCTTCGTGCTGCAAGCGGCGCGCGCGCCGGCGCAAGAGGTTCGTGGCCGCGTGTCGCACGGCCGTGCGCAGCCAGCTCTCGGGGCGCTCGACGCGGGCTCCGTGCCGCGCCCACTGGACCCAGACTTCCTGGGCCACGTCCTCCGCCAGGTGCGCGTCGCGCAGGAGCCGTTCGGAGAGCGAGCGCACGAAGCGCCCGTGTCGGATCAGGATCTCGGGGGTCAGATGGCTTTCCATGAGAGCGTCGGTAGTCAGGGTCGAGGGAACGACCCCCTGGGCACCGGCCGCGACCGAAGTGATCCAGGAATCGGCGCTTTTTGACCGGCCGCGAGCCGCCCCGCCGCGCTCAGAACATGCCGTTTTCGTGCGCGGCCGTGTCCGGAACGACCTGCAACACGTCCCAGTGTTCGACCACGCGACCGGCGGCGTCGAAGCGGAAGATGTCGATGCCGGCCCAGTCCGCGTCGCCCGGCCAGTGCTGGAAGCAGTGCAGGACCACGTAGTCGCCTTCGGCGATGACGCGCCGGAACTCGACGCGCTTCCCGGGGTACTCGGCTGCCATGCGCTCGAAGTAGGCCACGAACGCGTCCTTGCCGTCGCCCACGGCAGGGTTGTGCTGGGTGTAGGTCGCGCCGACGAAGCGCTCGACCGCTGCGCGCGGCCGGCACTGGTTGAACATGAGGTCGTAGAAGGCCTGGGCGTCCGCCTTCATCCGTTCGAGGCGTTCGGACATCGTCGTGCTCAGCTCATGAGCCGCTTGTAGAGAGCGACGTACTTCGGACCCTGGCGGTCCCACGAAAAGTCCTGCGCCATGGCGCGTTGCACCATCGCGTCCCAACGCGGCCGATCCTTCCAGACGGAGAGGCTCTGGCGCACGGCGGCGAGCAAGGCGTCCGAGCGGAAGGCTTCGAAGACGAAGCCGGTGCCCGTCTCGCTCGCCGCATCGAAGGGGACGACCGTGTCCGCCAGGCCCCCTGTCTTGCGCACGATCGGGAGCGTGCCGTACTTCAAGCTGTACATCTGGTTCAGGCCGCAGGGCTCGTAGCGCGAGGGCATGAGGAAGGCGTCGCTGCCGGCCTCGATCAGGTGCGCGAGATCTTCGTAGTAGCCGGCATAGAAGCCGACCTGATGCGGACGCCGGTCGCGCAGCGTCTGGAAGTAGTGCTCGTGTCCGGGCTCGCCGGTTCCGAGCACGACCAGGCGCAGATCGGCTTCCTCGAACAGCTTGCCGAGCGCGTCGGGAAAGAGCTCGAAGCCCTTCTGCCCCGTCAAGCGCGAGACGACGCCGTACACCGGCACGTCCGGCTCGAAGCCCAGGTCGAAGCCGCGCACGAGCTTCTCCTTCGCCTTGCGCTTGCCGTCCATGTCACCCGGTCCGTAGGGCGCGGGGATGTGCGGATCGGTCGCCGGATTCCACTCTCCGTAGTCGACCCCGTTCGTGATCCCGACGAGATCCGCCGAGCGCATGCGCAGGAGCCCGTCCAGCCCCATGCCCAGCTCGGGCGTCTGAATCTCGCGCGCGTACGTCTCGCTGACGGTCGTGACGACGTCGGCGTGGCGGATGCCCGCCTCGAGAAAGTTGACGCGCGCGGGGCGTGGATCGTGAGGGTGCATGGAAGCCCAGGAAGCGGCCAGCGCGAGCCGCCCCAGGACGTCGCCACCGAAGACACCCTGATACCCGATGTTGTGGATCGAAAGCACGGTCTTCGCACCCTCGAACATCCGGTCCCAGGCGAACTCCGTCTTCATGTAGAACGGCAGGAGCCCCGTGTGCCAGTCGTTGCAGTGCACGATGTCCGGCTTCCAGCGCGTCCACTGACAGCTCGCGAGGGCCGCGCGACACAGGAACGCGAAGCGCAGGGGTTCGTCCGGACCCGAGGTGTAAATCGCGTCGCCGCCGTAGAGCTCGGGGCAGTCGATGAAGAGCACCTTTTGTTCGCTCTTCGGCAGCGGCGCCTCGAACACCGAAAACGAGAGCGTGCGGTCCCCGAGCCGGGCCTCGACGCCCTGCATGTCGGCCCGCGGCTCGAGCACCAGCGGCTCATCACCGATCATGACCGAGCGCACGCGCGCATAGAGCGGCATGACGATGCGGACGTCCAATCCGGCCCCGCCGAGGTAGCGTGCCAAAGCGGACGAGACGTCGGCGAGGCCCCCGCTCTTCGCGAAGGGCGCCACCTCGGAGGCGACGAGCAGGATGCGTTGGGGAGTCATGGCGTGCCGAGTGTACGGTCCGAGCCCCCCCGATCGCGATCCGGGAGCGCCCCACCGCGTCCGCCCGCGGCCCGCGACGCGAGTCGACGGCGCTGGCGTCGGCGCCGTCGCGCCGGGCATCGGAGTCGGGCGATTGGTCGGAATGGCGCGGGAGCTCGTGAGGCTCGCGGTCTAGTGGAGTGATTCAAGAATTCGTGTCAGATGTTTCGTGGCCTTGTGTTCGTGGCAAAGCGCAGTGACGACGCGTATCTTGTGGATACTCGGAGGAGCTGCAACGAAGCCACGGGCGCAAGGATGCGAAAGATATGACACGAACTCTTGAATCACCCCACTAGACTCGGCGCCGTGAAACACGTCGTCTTCGTCGTCCCCTACGCGATGGAGACCACGCTGCGGTTCGTGCGCGCGGCTCTCCGGCTGTCCGACGTCCGCGTGGCCGTGGTGTCCCAGGAACCGCCCGAGCGTCTGCCCGACGACGTGCGCGCGGCGCTGGTCGGGCACGAGCGCGTGGGCGACCCGCTCGACGCCTCCCAACTCGAGGCGGCGGTGCGACGCGCGGCCAAGAGCCTCGGCGGCAGGCTCGACCGCTTGATCGGTGTGCTCGAGCAACTGCAAGAGCCGCTGGCCGAAGTGCGCGAACGGCTCGGCGTCGCCGGCATGAAGCTCGAGACGGCCAAGAACTTCCGCGACAAGGCGCGCATGAAGGACCTGTTCCGCGCGAACGGTCTGCCCTGCGCGCGGCACGCTCTGGCGCGCAACGCCGAAGAGGCCATGGCCTTCGTCGAGACGTGCCTGCCGGTCGTCGTCAAGCCGCCGTCGGGCGCCGGCGCGCGCAACACGATGCGCGTCGAGAAGAAGCGCGACCTGGCCGGCTACCTGCGCACGATCCCGCCGACGCCCGCCTCGCCGCTCCTGCTCGAGGAGTTCATCGTGGGCGAGGAGCACTCGTTCGACAGCGTCTCGCTCGGAGGCCAGCACCTGTTCCATTCGATCTCGCACTACCACCCGACGCCGCTCGAGGTCATGGAGAACCCGTGGATCCAGTGGTGCGTCGTGCTGCCGCGCGCGATCGACGGTCCCGAGTACGAAGACATCCATCAGGCCGGCTCGCGCGCGCTCGACGTCCTGGGCATGGATACGGGCCTCACGCACATGGAGTGGTTCCGGCGGCCGGACGGCACGCTCGCGATCTCCGAGGTCGCCGCGCGTCCCCCCGGTGCGCAGTTCACGAGCCTTCTGTCCTTCGCCCACGACCGCGACTTCTACGCCGCCTGGGCCAACCTGGTCGTGCACGAGCGCTTCGAGCCGCCCGAGCGACGCTTTGCCGTCGGCGCCCTGTTCCTGCGCGGCCAGGGCACGGGCCAGCGCATCGCCGCCGTCACCGGAATCGAAGAGGCCCAGCGCGAGCTCGGCGAGCTGGTCGTGCAAGCCAAGCTGCCCAAGCCCGGCCAGGCCCAGTCCGGCACGTACGAAGGCGAGGGCTACGTCATCCTCCGCCATCCCGAAACCGCGACTGTCGAGGCCGCGCTCAAGAAGCTCTTCTCGTTGATCCGAGTCGAGCTCGGCTAGGAGCCCATGGAACAAGTCCTTCGAGGCGACTCCTGGCCCATGAACAAGTCGTTCGGCGCCAGGACGTCATCCTCCACGGCGCTGCGGCACCTGCAAGCCTCGCCGAATCCACCGCTTCGCCTGCGCTTCCTGCTCCCTCACCGGAGCAGGTCCCGACGCCCCACCCCCCTCGACTGAAGCGCCATGAACGTCCTGATGATCTCGCCGGGCTTCCCGGCCGAAATGCCGCTCTTCACGCGCGGGCTCGCCGAGGTCGGCGCGCGTGTCTACGGAATCGGCGACGGACCGCTCGCGGGACTGCCCGAACGCGCGCGCACCAGCCTCAGCGGCTATCTGCGGGTCGAGAACCTGTGGGACGAGGACGCGGTCGTGCGCGAGGTGCGCGAGTGGGTGCGCGGGCACGGCATCGAGCGCGTCGAGTGCCTGTGGGAGCCCGGTGTCGTGCTGGCGGCGCGGCTGCGCGAGGCGCTCGACGTGCCCGGTATGCGTGTCGAACAGGCGACCGCCTTCCGCGACAAGGAGGTCATGAAGCAGGTGCTCGACCGCGCCGGCGTGCGCACGCCGAAGCACCGCCGCGGCCGCACCGTCGAGGAGTGCCGCGCTGCGGCCGAGGAGCTGGGCTATCCGTTGATCGTCAAGCCGATCGCGGGCGCGGGCTCGGCCGACACCTACCCTGTGCGCAACGACTCCGACCTCGAGGAGGCGCTCGAGCTCACCCGCCACGTGCCCGAGGTCAGCGTCGAGGAGTTCATCGAGGGCGAGGAGTACACCTACGACACCGTCTGCAGCCGCGGCGAGATCCTGTTCCACAACGTCGCCTGGTACCGCCCGAAGCCGCTCGTCGCGCGCCTGAACCCTTGGATCAGCTCCCAGGCGATCTGCCTGCGCGACGCCGAAGCGCCCGAGATGAAGGCCGGGCGTGCGCTCGGCGAGTCCGTGCTGCAAGCGCTCGGCTTCGAAACGGGCTTCACCCACATGGAGTGGTTCCGGACGCCGAGCGGCGAGGCCGTCTTCGGCGAGATCGGTGCTCGCGCGCCGGGCGCGCGTCTGGTGCACGCCATGAACTACTCCTGCGACCTGGACCTGTTCGCCGGCTGGGCCGAGGCCGTCTGCTTCGGCAGCCTCTCGCAGGACACGACCAAGCGCTACAACACGGGGCTCATCTTCAAGCGCGCCATCGGCGAGGGCACGATCCAGCGCTACGAGGGTCTCGACGCCATCCTCGCCCAGCACGGCGAGCACGTCTGCAACATCGAACTCGTCCCCATCGGCCACCCGCGTCGCGACTGGCGCAAGGTCGTCGTCGGCGACGGCTGGCTCGTGGTGCGTCACCCGAACCTGGAAACGACGCTCGAGATCGCCAACAAACTGGTGGCGGACTTTCGGATCGTGGCGGGGTGACGACGACCCGAATCCGGCCCTTCGGATTCGAGCCCCGTTCCCTGCCGGACGCTCTGTAGGCCCCCGGTCCGATCGACATCACGCGGGGGCCGTGGAGCGGAGGCGGCGCCCGGGAGCTCATCTCGGTGCCTTGCAAGCTGACTTCGCCTCCTCGCGAGGCTAGCCTGGTCGCCCGTTCGTGGGTTCTGGACCCACGACTCCCACTTCCGTGACGAGCGACATGGTGACGAAGGCGAAAACGAACCCAGGCGGTTGGAACCGGATCGTGCTGCTCGGGCCGCAGCGGCGCAAGCCGACGTTGGCCGAGGCGGTCGCGGAGCACATCGGGCCCCGGGGAATGCTCGCTGCGATCACCGCAGGGTGGGAGGAGCGCGAGGACGAGGACCAGGAGCTATCCGATCACCTGGGGGGTCGTGTCCGCAATCTGCGCATCCACGCGCGCGTCGAGCAGATCTTCGAGCGCGATCCGAAGCTGTTCGAGGCCATGCAGCGGCGCCACCATCGCCTGCGCTACCTGCAGGATCTGTACCGGCGTCGGCTCGGCCATATGCTGGATTCGGCGCGCGAGTTCATGCGTCTGGAGGACCCCGAGGACGAGGGTGAGAAGCTCTTGCTCGACGAGCAGCGTGAGGACGCCATGGGCGCGATCCGGCGGCTCGACGAGCAGCATCTCGCGGCCATCGCAGGGGTTCACGCGCGCTTCCGGGAGAACCACCGCATCCCCGATCGCAAGAGCATCGTCCATCACAAGGAAGAGCTGCGGACGATCCTCGGCGACGCGGCCGGGCTGTGCATCGCGGGCGGGCACGTGGCGGTGCTCTTGAACCGCGTGCGGCTGTTCGACCTGCTCGAGCTGTGGCCCGATCGGCCCCTGTTCGCCTGGTCGGCGGGCGCCATGATTCTCGCCGACCGCACGGTCGTCTTCCACGACACGCCGCCGCAGGGCCCCGGCAACGCCGAGGTGCTCGAGGTCGGGCTCGGGGCCTTCCACGGCGTGATCCCGCTGCCGCACGCGCGCAAGCGCTTGAAGCTCGACGACCCGCTGCGCGTGAAGCTCTTCGCGCGCCGCTTCGCGCCGCACGCCTGCATCGCGCTCGACGACGAGACCGGCGTGACCTGGAACGGCAAGCGCTGGATCGGGCGCGCGGGCACCGAGATTTTGACGGTCGACGGCACTCTGGACCCGGCGAGGAAGCGCTGATGCTCGCGATACGAAGGCTCGAGAAGAACGGACCGCCGCGACCGGCGGAGATCGAGGGTTTCCTGGGGGCGCACGAGTTCCCGCTGATCGAGGGGCGCACGGTGACGTTCGCCTTCCAGGGCGAGGCGGACGAGGTGCACCTGCGGCACTGGATCTACGGCCTGGGCTCGACACAGGCCTTCGAGCGCATCTCCGGGACGAACCTCTGGTACCTCGTCTTCGAGATCCCCGAGGAGTCGCGCGTCGAGTACAAGCTCGAGGTCGTGATCGGCGACCAGCACCGGCTGATCCGCGACCCCCTGAACCCCAACGTCGCGCGGGACCCGTATGGCGCCAACTCCGTCGTCCACGCGCACGGCTACGAGGTGCCGGAGTGGTCCTTCGAGCACCAGGACGTGCGGCGCGGCAAGTTGCGCGAGCACGTGATCGCGAGCGATGTGTTCGGCGACAAGCGACCCGTGTCGGTCTACCTGCCGGCGCGCTTCCGCGAGAATCGCCGGTATCCGCTGTTGGTCGTGCACGACGGCTCAGACTACATCCGCTTCTCACGCCTGAAGGACACGCTCGACAACCTCATCGAGCGGCTCGAGATCCCGGCCATGATCGTGGCCTTCATCGATTCGCCCGCGCGCCTGCAGGAGTACGCGGCCGACGACCGGCACGCGGACTTCTTGAACAAGGAACTGGTTCCGCTGCTCGAAGAGACCTATCCCCTGGTCGCCGAGCCCAGCGCGCGCGGTCTCCTGGGCGCGAGCTTCGGCGCGATCGCGAGCCTGCACGCGGCTTGGCGCAACCCCGGCTTCTTCGGACGCCTGCTGCTCCAGTCCGGCTCGTTCGCCTTCACCGACATCGGTGACCACGACCGCGGCCCGCTCTTCGATCCGGTCGTCGAGTTCATGAACACCTTCCGCGAAGACCCGGGCAGGCCGTCCGAGAAGCTGTTCCAGAGCTGCGGCACCTACGAGTCGATGATCTACTACAACCGCTCGATGGTGCCGCTCTTCCAGTCCACCGGCATGGACGTCCGCTTCGTCGAAGCCCGCGACGGCCACAACTGGGAGAACTGGCGCGACCGGCTGCGCGAAGGCCTGTCCTGGCTCTTCCCGGGGCCGTTGTGGATGGTCTACGAGTAGGTTGCACGGAGGGCGGCGCCGTGATCCACTCGATGGGCTCGAGCGGCCTCGATCCCCGACCCTCGCGAACGTGAAGCGAGCCTCTTGATCGGCGTCGGGCGTCGGTGACGATCCCTTCGTGGCGAAGAAGCGATCGTCTCGGCCTTGCGTGCGCTCAGCGCGATAGCGAAGGACCGATGTACACGAAAAGGACTCTCCTCGTGCCGAGCCTCGCGCTCGCCTGGGCCGCCGCTTGCGCCTTCGAGCCACGCCAGTCGTTGGAGGCGCCGCCGCGCGTCGCGGCGCCGGTCGAATCCGCCTCGGCCATCTCCGAGGCGGCCGCGCCGGAGGACGTGCAACCGCAGCCGGAGCCTGCCCGGCTCCAGGCGGGGGAGTCGCTACTCGGGGTCGCGGTCGAGGATGCGGACGGCCTGTGGGTCGGCACGATCGAGGACGTTCTCTTCGAGCCGAGCACGGGGAAGATCTTCGGCTTGGTCGCTTCGATCGCGCTGCCGGAGGGGAGGACCCTCACCAGAATTCTCGAGTACGCCTCGGTGGCCTGGACGAGCGAGGGTCCGGTGTTCGCGCTGGGCTGCCCGCGGAGCGAGCTGGCGCGCAGCGACGACCATGCCGGTGTGTTCTACGGACAGGGCAGCTCGGTCGTCGCAGGAGAGATCACCGACATCGAGTCGCTGCATGCGCGCGCCACGCGGGCCGTGATCCTCAAGATCCGCGATCAAGGCAACATCCTGCATCGCGTGCTCGTCGAGCCGGCTGAGCTCGTCGCGCGTACGTTCGCGCCCCTGAACCTGGGGCAAAACGTGCAGGCCGAGGGCGTTCTGACGCGCGACTCGACGGGGAAACTCCTGGTCGCGAGCGTCCTGGCCCAGGATGGCAAGCGCCTGTCACTCAGGGATTCGTCGGGTGCGATCGCCTGGGAGACTCTGTTGCGCGATCTTCCTTCCGCGCGGGAGGTCGACGACCGGATCATTCGTTCGAAGGATGGATCGAGTCTGAACGTCCGCGGGCTTGTCCTGGACCGGGTACTCGGCGCGATCGTGTCCGTACACGTTGTGGTCGAGGGTGTCGAACGCGTGCTGCCGTGGGCCGAGGTCGAACGAGGCGCCGGCGGGGTCTGGACCGTCGCCCTCGACCAGGCCTCCCTGTCCGCGCTACCGGCCGCCTCGCTCGCCGGTGAGCGCGTCGATCCCTGACGCCGCCCCGGCCGGATCCGGCCTCCGCGCCGGAAGCTGGACGACGAACGAGCACCCTCCACCTTCGTTGTTCTCGACCATGATCGTGCCTCCGTGGAGCTTCGCGATCCCGTTCGCGATCGCGAGCCCCAGTCCCATACCGTCGCGACGGGCGCTGTCGCTCGGAACCTGGACGAAGCGCTCGAAGACGCGCTCGAGATACTCGGGAGGAATCCCGGGCCCACGATCACGAACGATGATGCGAATCGAGGGCCCGTAGCGATCGGCCGCGAGGACGACGTTGGCACCCGCCGGCGAGTGGCTGATCGCGTTGCGGACGAGGTTCTCGACCAACGTACGAAGCAGCTCGGCATCTCCCTCGAGCACGAGGCCGGGTTCGAGCTCCTTCACATCCTGCAGGGTGGAGATCAGGTGCACCCCGCTCTGCTCGGCCAGGTCCGCGCAGCTCCGCAGGCAATCGAGAACGAGCTCGAGCACCGCAACCTGATCCCGCACGGGCTGCTTGAGCTCGGCGCGAGCGAGGACCAGAACGCAGTCGACGACGCGTCCGAGCTGCTTCAACAGGAGCTCCGCCTTGTCGACGAAACCGTAGCCCTTCTCGAGGCTCCGCTCCCCCATCTTGGCGACCTGTGCACTCGCCAAGAGGACCGCTACCGGGGTCCTGAGCTCGTGCGAAACGTTGCTGATGAACTGATCCTGGGCCCGGTAGGCGGCTTCGATCCGTTCGAGCGCCGAGTTCAATTCGTCCTCCAGCCGCGCGACCTCTTCGTCGCTCGTGGGAACCTCGAAGCGCTCGCCCAGGTTCCGCGGTGACACGTCCTGTGCGGCCCGCGACAACTGTTGGATGGGGTGAACGGCGCGTCCTGCGATGATCCAAGCCGCGATCATCGCCGCGACGAGGCCAACCGGGACTCCCAGGGCCACCAGGTCGAAGAACGGGCCCAGCAAGCGCTCGAGAATCGGATCGCGTACGGCGGCCTGGAAGAAGAACAACTCGCCGTCGTGGCGGAAGGGCAAGGTGACGAGCCGCAGGGGCTGCGCGCGCCCGGTCAGCTCCTGCGCCCGCTTCGCCCCGACGACCGTATGAACGCCACCGACCGGGCCGGCGGGCACGACCTCCCAGGCCGAGAACGGCAGGCTGTCGGGAACGGCCACGCCACCGGAGACGAGTACGGCTCCGGTGCGATCCCGAAGGGCGTACAGCACGAAGTCGGCCCCGATCGGAACGAGGGCTTGGACGTGCTCTTCGTCCCACGCCACCTCGGCCGCGAGGATGTTGTCGACCATCGCCTCGGCGGAAAGGCCCAGGTCGCTGTCGAGCGAGGTCTGGATCATCTCGCGACGGAAATAGACGACCCCGCCGACCAACGTCGCCTGGATCAGGAAGAAGACCAGCACGAACCAGGCCGCGAGCTTCAGGCGCAGCGATCGAGTGCGCAGGGGCATGAGCGTCAGAAGTCCGTTGACCCTTGCGAACAGGCCTAGCAGCCTGATGAAAAAGTCATCCGGCGCGCTGCACGCGTCCGGAAAGCCCGGCCGGCACACGAGAGCCTCGCCGAATCTACAGACTCGCCTGCGTTCTCGCGCACCTGCCGGGCCTCCCGGTCACATGCATCGCATCCGAAGCACTTTTCCATCAGCCTGCTAGGAGCCCTCGCCTTCCGGCTCCCCGAAGCGGTATCCCATGCCGGGGACCGTGTGGATCAGGAGGCTAGCGTAGCCCTTGTCGACCTTCTTGCGCAGGGACGAAATGCAGACGTCGATGACGTTGCTCGAGGGCTCGAAGTTGATGTCCCAAACCTTCTGCGCGATCGTCATGCGATCGACCACGCGATCCCGGTTCCTCATCAGGAACTCGAGCAGTGCGAACTCCTTGGCCGAGAGCTTGACCTTGCTTCCGTCCCGCAGCACGCGGCGTCGGATCAGGTCGAGCTCCAACCCGGCGAACACCAACCGCGTCGCCTCGGAGGCCGTCCCACGACGGAGCAGGGCACGGATGCGCGCCAGCAACTCTTCGAAGTCGAAGGGCTTGGCGAGGTAGTCGTCCGCGCCCGCGTCGAGTCCCGAGACCTTGTGCGCCGTACTCGACAAGGCCGTGAGCATCAGGACGTAGGAGCTCACTCCCCGGCGACGGAGGTTGCGGCACAGGTCCACTCCGTCCCGGTCGGGCAACATGACGTCCAGCAGCACGAGATCGTAGGGCTCCGACGCCGCCAGCTCTTCGCCCTCGTAGCCCTTGTGGGCGACGTCGACGCTGTAGCCGTTTTCCTTGAGGCCCTGCCGAAGAGCAGAGGCCATGTCCGGGTTGTCTTCGATGACGAGGATCCGCATCGCGTGAGGGAGGCTGTCCACAGCCACCGTCCATTCTAAGACACCGCCCCACCGCAGGAGCGTGTGACCCCTCGAGAGGATGAGTCGGCCTTCATCCCGATTTCAGGCCTGGCTCAAGGTCGACCGGCTCTAGTGAGTGGAGGCCGCTCGAGGTGGCCTTCGAACCCGTGACAACGGAAATGACCATGCAGAAAGCGATGAAAGCGGCCCTGCCCCTTTGTGCGGCCCTCTGTGCCCTGACCCTGGCGGCCTGCCCGGCGAACGACGGTGCGAGCACCGATGACCCGGGAACGGCGGTCGAGGCCACGTCCCAGAGTCCGGAGACGGATGGCTGACCGTCCGCTCACGAAGCCCTGCAACGAGCATCCTGATTCCTCTTTCCCGATCGAGACAAACGACATGAAACCCACCGAGCTTTCTCTGCTGATCCCGACCTTCGCGCTTCTCACAGCACCCGCCCTGCTCGGACAGGACGGCAAGCACGACGAGGAGCCGCTCTTCAACCGAGCCGCTGTCCCGGTCTTCGCCAAGGCGACGACCGGTCCCCGGGCTCACGTCGAGAATGACAACGGACAACGTCTGGGTGTCGTTCGCGACCACATCCTGGATCGTCAAACCGGCAAGATCCTGTTCATCGCCGTCGGCCCGGCTCAGGACGAGGCGGCGACCGGACACCTCGTCCCTTACGGCCGCTTCGCTTGGAGCGCCGAGGAGCGCAGGCTGCGGCTGCCCATGACCCTGGAAGCCCTCGAGGCCTTGCCCGTGTACGACCCCGACAACATTCCGCCGCTCGACGAGCACGGCTTGGCGAGCGGCGGTGGCGACGCGAGTCCAGAGGGACGACCTCTGACCGAGACCCTCGAAGCGGGGGCCCGTAGAGTCCGGACGAGTCTCTCCACGAGCGTCGTCCGCGGCAGTCGGATCCTGGCCATGCGGGACGCATTCGCGGAAGTCACGGAGCTCGTGCTCGAGCCCAAGCGCGGAACGATCGCCTTCGTCCTGGCGAGCACCGACAACATCGAGGAGCACCCCTATGTCATTCCATGGCGGGCTCTCACTTGGAAAGTGCAAGACGAAACGATCGAAGGGATCATCACCCTTCCCATCGGAGCGGATGAGCTGATGGAAGGACCCCGACTCGAACGGGGCGACACGATGTACCTCGAGAACAGGAGCGTCCTGGAAGGCATCTACGCCTTCTACAAGCTGCCGCTCCCCCTTGCTCTGCAGGAGGAGGCCCAACGTCGCGGCTGATCAACGATCGCTCCGCGCTCGACACGAATCTCTCCCCCTACCCCCCTCTCTCCTCTTGGGCCGCTGCGCCTTCGTACCGACGACGGGGCGTAGCGGCCCACTTTCGCTCCGGCAGGGCCGTGAACGCAGCAACGGCGGCGGACACGCACGACGCACGACGGCCCGTCTCGGGAGCGCCGCACGGGCTCGGCCGCGCTCCGGTTTCCTGACCTCGGGGCCGCGGGTACACTGGGCGCGCCTTCCCCGCCCCCTCCGGAGCCCCCGCCCACCCCCTCCCAGGCCCACGTTTGGTTGACGCGACCCGCAAGATCGGTCTGTCCCTCGGTGCCGACGCCTGTTGGCCGATCTGTTTCGAGGACATCGTCTCGGATCTGAAGCTCTCGATCCCGTTCGCCGGCAAGGACGTCGGGTTCGAGGTCGAGCGTGTCCGCATCGAGCCCTTCGACCTGCGCCGGCCGGCGAAGTACGACCTGGTCATCGACAGGCTGACGCACTGGTACGACATGTCGCGCGAGTGGATCAAGAAGGCGTTGATCCTCGACGACCTCTACGTCTTCAACAATCCGTGGTCGGTGCAGTCCATGGAG